>JAXLYT010000066.1:0-68532 GCA_046351295.1 Byssovorax sp. | reverse complement strand
AGAGCGCATCGGCGCAGCGGAAGGTGCGATCGCATCGGACTTCGTCAGATTCCCGCGCCCTCCAGCTGTCGCTGACACCGGCCGAGCCACGCGCCGGGGAGTGGATGAGAGGGTGTTTCGATCCGCGTCGAGAGGGGTAGAAAATGATGAACGAACCATCCGTTCGCCGTCGTGGATTCCTCGAGTCCCTGGGGTCGGCGGCGCTCTTCGGCGCCGCGAGCGGCTGTGCCCTGCCTGCGCTGACCCCCAAGAACCGTGTTCTTCGGATCGCGCACATGACGGACTTTCACGTCCAGCCCGAGGGGGACTCGGCCGACGAATCGGCGCGCGCGCTGCGCCATGCTCAGGACCAGAGTGACCCACCGAGCGTCGTCTTCAACACCGGTGACTCGATCATGGATGGGCTGGAGACGAGCCTGAAGAGGGCCGAAGAGCAGTGGGATCTCTTCGTGGGTATCGTTCGGGACGAGTGCCGGATCCCGGTCGTTCACGTCATCGGGAATCACGACGTGTGGGGGTGGGGGCTGGCGAGCTCGACCCTCGTCTCGGGAGATCCCGTGCACGGCAAGGAGATGGCGATGGAGAAGCTCGGCCTGGCCGGCCGTTATTACAGCTTCGACCGCGCCGGGTGGCATTTCGTGGTCCTGGACAGCAGTCACGCCCCGAGCTCGGCCGTGCACTACCCGTACATCGCCAAGCTCGACGACGAGCAGCTCGACTGGTTCGTTCGTGACGTGGAGGCCGTCTGGAGCACCACCCCCATCTGCGTCCTGTCGCATATCCCCTTGCTGGCCGCGTGCGTGTACTTCGATGGACCCAACGAGGACAGCGGCAACTGGGTGGTGCCGGCGTCGTGGATGCACATCGACGCGCGCCGGTTACGGCAGCTCTTCCTCGAGCACCCCAACGTGCGATTGTGCCTGAGCGGCCACACCCACCAGCAAGAAGCGCTGGATTACATGGGCGTCCGCTACGTGACCGGCGGATCCATCTGCGGGAAGTGGTGGGACGGTGCTTATCTGGACAACCCGCGATCCTACGCCATGATCGATTTGTACGACGACGGCTCGGTCGACAGCACGGTCGTATCGTACTAGATCGGCCGGGCCGCGCGATCGAGCCGCGCGGTGCGCGCCATCACGAAGCCACGGAGGGTGCCATGCGAGGCGCGCCTGTTGCTGCCAGGGGAGATACGCCGCTTCGATCCTTCGGTCTGGTCTGCGGCCTTTGCGCGCTCTTGGTGTCCGGGTGCGGCTGCAGCCCCGGCGACGGGGCGCGCAGCGCCGAGCCCGGGGGCTTCGTCGAGCCCGGGGACTGCGCCGGCGGAGATCGCGGGTTGCCCATCGATCCGAGGAGCGGCGAGCCGATCTGCGATGTCGGGTCGAGCCCGGCGGTCTTCTTCTCGGCTCACCCGGACGACGAATCGATCGGCATGGCCGGCGCCATCCTCGAGGCGCGGGCCGCGGGCCGCCTCGTGTTCATCGAGCTCATGACCCACGGCGAAAAATCGGCCGCGCGTGCCAGGCTCGATGACGGTCTCACCGACACCTGGCACCCCGGTATCCACCACCACCCCATGAGCGAGGCCGCCTTCGGCGAGGCACGGGTTCGGGAGATGCGCGACGCGGCGGTGCGGCTCGGGGTCACCGGCGTCGTGATCAACGACTTCCCCAATGGCGCGTTGACCCGGGCCGAGGTGCTCGGGCGGATCGAGACCTGGCTCGCCCGCGGGCTGCCGTGTCTCAGCCTGGCGGGCACCGCCGGTCCGCAGGACCCGACGACCGCAGGGGGCGAGCCCCACCCCGACCACATCGCCGTGTGGGACGCGCTCATCGCCTCCGGTCACCCCGACGTGCGCGGCTTTCTCGTCTACGATCATGGTCACCACGCCGGCCACCCGAACATCGTCGTATCGATCGCACCGTACTGCGCGCAAAAGGCATTCGCGCTCGACGCCTACCGCGTGTGGGCGCCGCAGCGAGGGCGGTACGGCGTCGGCTTCCACAGCGTCCGCACGCTGATCGAAATTGCGCAGGAGGACTGCATCGAGCTCGTGGTGACACCTTGAGCCGAGCCCGCCGCGCGACGCTCCAGGCTGTCGGCGCTCGACGAGCTTGGATATCCCGTCGGTGACGCCTGCGGCGAGCCGTCGCCTCCGCGGTCGCGGGGGTCCTCGGCGATCCGAGCTGAAGCACCACCTCCCGGCCGGGCGGGCGCCGGGGTACGGTCCCCGCCGTGAACCGATCTCTCCTTCTCCCTCTCGTCGCCCTCCTCCTCATCCCGGCCTGCTCCAGCAGCTCCCCGGCCACCACCGGCAGCGGCGGCTCTTCCAGCGCCACGACGACCACCGGCGCCACCGGCACCGGCGGAGCCGGTGGCGCTTCATCCACCACGACGACGACGACCTCCTCCTCTTCCACCGGCACCGGCGGAGGCGCGCCCGCCTGCTCGCGCCCGCCCGCGCCCGCGGACGCCCTGCGCAAGCTCATCGTCTCCCACCCCTACGACCCGGATGGTAACCCCGCTCCGCTCTGGGAGGTCTTCGACCTCCCCTCGAATGGCCAGCTCGCCAAGACGGGCAAGACCTTCACCATGGGCAAGGCCTTTCACGACACCATCACCTTCACGCCGGATGGCAAGGTCGGTATCGCCGTTCAGGACGACGGATCCCTCGGCGTCTTCCGCGTCGAGGACAGCGGCGATATCACCGTCGTTCACCAGGCCTTCGAGGGCTCCTTCTACGCCGACAGCATAGTCATCGACCCGGATGGCAACCACGCCATCGTCCTCGACGGCAACTGGCAAAACAACGGTGGAGGCCTCTATCGCATCACCATCGGCTGTGACGGCACCCTCACCGATGAAGGCCAGATCGCCCCCAGCAAGAACGCCTATGGCATGGTCCGCCTCGCGTCGAACCCCGACCACGCCGTCCTCGCGGCGCCCGAGGTGCTCGACTCCACGCCGGCCAACAATGCCCACCTCCTCGACCTCTCCGGACCTTCACCGGTGCTCCTCGGCGGCGCCCCCGCTTTCCCGGACAAGGAGGCCATCGTCTCCAGCGTCGCCCGCACCCCGGACGACCTCTTCGTCCTGATCGCCGATTACAGCGAGTTTGCCTCCGTCCCCAACCGCATCGCCGTCGTCGGCGTCGGCCCGAACGGCCTCGCCCCCGTCCAGACCCTCTCTCCCCTCAATGACCCCTTCGCCGTCGTCACGAGCCCGTACGGCAACGCCGCCATCGTCGTCTCGGGCTATGGAAATGCCATCCTCCGGCTCGCCTACGACCCGACGAGCTCCGCCGCCCCGTTCACCAACAAGGGCCCTATCCCCTACAACGGCAAGAAACCGGCCCTCCCCGGCTCCGCCGTCCTCGTCGAGCGAGGCGCCCTCAGGGGCCATGTCTATGTCGCCGAGGATGTGGGCGTCCGCCAGGTCCGCTTCGAGCCCGACGGCAACGTCACCGACCTCGGCGCTTTCATCCTCGGCCCCGGCCTCGAGACCATCGTCGGCGCGATCGGCGTCCAGCCCTGACCTCGTTTCTCGTTTCTCATTTCCCACTTCCTCTCCTCTCGTAGCGCCCCCGCCACGCCGTGGCGGCCGCGCCACGGTGCGCCCGCGCCACGCGGAGAATAAAGCCCTGCGAAGCGCTCGCTCTCTCCGGGAATGCCTCTTGCTTTGGGCGGCGCGCCCGCGGCCCGGCGTCCGGATCGCCGCGAGGCTGCATCCACCGTGCAGGAGTCGATATGCGCGTATCCCTCGTCTGCTCATCCATCACCGGGGCCGTCGCCCTGCTCCTCCCCACCTTGGCCCGGGCCCAGTGCCCGGCGCCGCCGGCGCCCGGGCCGGGCGTCATCACCGTCAACAACAACAACAACGCTGGCGCCGGCTCGCTCCGGGCCGCGATCGCGGCCGCAGTTGCGGGCAACACCATCCGCTTTGCGGCCGGCGTCTGCGGGCAGACCATCAACCTCGGATCGGCGCTGCCGAACCTCGCCCAGGGCGGGATCAAGCTCATCGGCTGCGCGCCGGGGAGCGAGGTCGTCCTCTCCGGCGCAATGCTCGCCGGCCCGTCCACGGCCGCGCTCTCCATCACCTCGAGCGACAACCGCGTCTGCGGGCTCCATGTCCGCGACGCCCCGGTGGCGCTCGCGATCGTGGGCGGATCGCGCAACCAGATCGACGATAACCTCCTCCTGCACAACCTCGGGCCGGGGGTGGTCGTGGTCGGACCGGGGGCCGTGCTCGACAACGTCATCCGGCAGAACCAGGTCAAGCAGAATTGCCTGAGCACGCCGCTCACCTCCTGCGCCGGGATCCACATCGCGGGCGGCGCGGTGAGCGCCGGTGTCCAGCGCACGCAGGTCTCCGCGAACACGGTGATCAGCAACGGCACCGGCGGGCTCGCCGCGGACGGGATCGCCTTGCTCGATGGAAGCCTCCACGTGGTCACGGGCAACTTCATCGGGCTCGACGGCGCCCTCATGGCGGCCATGGGCAACCGCGGCTCCGGGGTGGTCGTCGCCAAGGCTATTGGCGTCGAGATCGGCAATAACCAGATCGCGGCCAATGACAAGTATGGAGTCTTGCTCTCCGAGGGGCAGGACAGCCGCGTCCATGACAACGTGATCGGCGTGGTGGTCACGGGGGGCGGGTACAGCAACGGCGCGGGGGGCGTCTCCGTCGCCGGCGGGCACGGGCATGTCGTCGAGAACAACGTCATCGCGCGCAACCAGCACTTCGGGCTCGGCCTCGGCCGCCCCACCGGAGGAGGCCCGGGGGCCCAGCAGATCACGCTCAGGGGCAACACCATCAGCCTGAACACCGGGGCTGGCCTGGTGTTCGACAGCGATCCGACGGTCCGGGACAACCTGGCCGTGGACAACACCCTGGTGTCGAATGGCAACGACGGGATCTGGGTCGGCGCGCAGAGCTTCGGCAACCGGCTCACGCAGAACCGGATCGGCCAGAACGGGGGGTGCGGAATCAACCTCAACACCACGGGCAACCTCGCCCAGCACCCGCCGGCGGTGACCCGCGTCTCCCGGGATCTCGCGGCGAACACGGTCACGGTCGAGGGCACGCTGACGCTCGCGGTCAACCCGAGAGAGGCCTTGCAGGCGCCCCTCGCCGGGGGCGGGGTGGTCGAGGTCTTCTGGGGCTCTTCCGCCGGCGCGATCGCCGCGAATTACCTCGGCACGGTGACGGCGGTGGACGGGCGCTCGCGGTGGAGCCTGACGGTGGCCGCGCCGGCCGGGATGCCCGCGAACGCGGTCTTCACGGCCACGCTCAGCCAGCAGATCACGACCGCGATCGGCACCTTCTTCGAGACCTCGCCGCTCGGGGAGAGCTGCGATGGGCACGATCAGGACTGCGACGGCAGCGTCGATGAGGATTTCGATTTCGACGGGGATGGATATGCGACCTGCGGCGGGGACTGCGACGACGCCGATCCGGCGAGGAAGCCGGTCGACGCGGACGGCGATGGAGTCACCACCTGCGGCGGGGACTGCTGCGACACCGACGCGACCCGGAGCACGGCCGACGCCGACGGGGATGGAGTCTCGGGCTGCCGGGGGGATGTCGACGACGGCAACGCTGCCGTGTTCCCGGTCGGGATCGAGCGGTGCAACGGCGTCGACGACGATGGGGATGGGCAGATCGACGAAGGGTTCGACATGGATGGAGACGGCGTGTCGACCTGTCCGCCGCTCGGCGGGGCGGTCGACTGCAACGACCAGGATCCGCTGGTCTCCCCGCTCGCGATCGAGCGCTGCGACAACGGCGTGGACGACGACTGCGACGGGGCGATCGACGAGGAGGTCGACGCGGACGGGGACGGGTTTTACAGCTCCTGCGTGGGCGAGGTGAAGCCGCTCGACCCGAACGACGCGAACGTGGCCATCAAGCCGGCCGATCCGGACGGGGACGGCAACCCTGCCGGCGACTGCGACGAGACCGATCCGGCGAAGAACACCCAGGACGCCGACGGCGATGGATACGATAGCTGCGGCCTGTTGCGCGGGACGGCCGACTGCGACGACTCGGATCCGCTCCGCGTCACGGGCTGCGCGGGCGCCCGCGCGCCCACGACCCACATGGTCACGGTCAACGCCGATGGGACGTTCTCGCCCAAGTGGACGTGGATCAAGAATGGTGACACGGTGGAGTGGGTCTTTCCCGCCGTGCCGGCGGCGGCTGCGTACACCGATCCGATCGTGCCCAATGACGCCATCGCCGAGGTGGCGTGGGTCGGAGACGTGCCCGGGCTCTGCTCGGCCTACGCGCCGGCGGGCGCGGCGGATCCGAGCGGGCTCGTGACCGGCGATCCCAACGATTTCACCGGCCCCAAGGTGGCCGCGGCCTCGGGGATCTTCTCCCTCGGGCCCAACACGGTGCCGTATCCTGCGCGCGAGGAGACCTGGAGTGACGGGCGGATCAGCGGGGTGTTCCTGCGCTTCCAGTGGAAGGACGTGCACAAGGGCCCGGGCGTCTTCGATTTCTCGGCGCTCGATCACGAGATCGGCCAGGCGGTCTCCCATGGCAAGCTCTACAGCGTGGGCTTCAAGGCCGGTGACGACGGGACGCCCGACTGGATCTTCAGCGCCGCATGCGGGTGCAACGGGGCGGTGCCGGAGGTGCTCTTCCAGGACACCGGGGCCACCGCCAACGTCTCCTGCGCCGCCGGGGCGCCCCAGTCGTACGGAAACCCCGGCGACCCGGGCTACGAGTGCCACTACCTCGCGTTGCTCGAGGCCGTGGCGGCCCATATCCGCACGAGGAGCGCCTGGTACCGCGCGCTCGCTTACATCAAGATCTCCGGCGCCAACCTGGTCAGCCACGAGAACCGCCTGCCCGAGCGCTGCGACTGCGGCGATCCGGACTGCAACACGCGCATCTGGTCGGACGCGGACTACCGGCCGAGCAAGCTCTACACGTTTTACCGTGACCAGGAGACGAGCTTGCTCGCGCACTATCCCGGCAAGCTGATGAGCTATGCCCTCATCCAGGACGGGTTCCCGGCCGTCAACGAGTGCGGGGATTACGAGCTCGCCAACGGCACCTGCTCGGACTGCACCGCGCCGGGCTGCACGAGCCTGCCGGGCGCCTTCGATCAGACGCAGCACATCCTCGATGAAGGCCAGTCGCTCTTCGGCAAGAGCTTCGTGGTCCAGCACAACGGGATCCGCGTGCCGACGGGCACCTGCGGGTTCGAGGGGCTCCACCCGCAGCCCAGGGCGTCATGCAACTTCGACGATCCCGCCGACGCCTGCACCCCCGCGCCCGGAGAGGCGTGCTTCTTCGACGGGGCCGATAACGTGTGCAACCTCGCGGCATGCCCGCTGCCGAGCCCCTCGGTCACCACGGGCTGTTACTGGGATCCGGGCGGCTGCCCGAACAAGTGGGTCGTGCGCGAAGGCGCGGAGGGGCAGCTCACCGGCTTCCAGACGGTCAACGACGACGGGGGCGTCCGCAACCTCACGGACCTCGACGCGACGATCAACAACCAGTGGCAGAGCTCCGACGGGGTGTTTCTCGAGATCTACGACGAGGTGCTCACGGTGAGCCAGGCCAATTACACCTTCGTCGGCCCCTCCGGACACTCGCTCGGCGCCTGGGCCCTCAAGCTGCACAACCGCCTGAAGGGGACGGACACCACCACGGCCTGGGGCACGGCCGAAACCTTCCCCGACCGGCATCGCCACACCTTCACGCGCACGATCGCCTCGTCGAAGGCGCAGATCTTTCACTACGTGCACGCGGCGCGCTGCGCGGCCGCGGGCGGCCCTCGCTGGGGCGCGATCGGTATCCTCCCGGATTGACGGCCACGGCGCGGGCGCCGCGGTTCGCTTCGCACGAAGCGGTATCCGGCGCTCGCGCGAAGGGCTACGCTTTCGATCATCGGCGATGATCAAGGCGGAGCAGCCAGAGGGTCTATCGAGGGCGGACGCCGCCGATCGTCTGCCCGACGTGAGCGTCATCATCCCCACCTTCCACCGCGAGCACGAGGTGATCGAGGCCACGCGGAGCGCGCTCGATCAACGCGAGGTCGAGGTCGAGGTCATCGTCCTCGACGACAGCGCCGAGGGCTCCGCGCGCGGGGCGATCGAGGCCATCGGCGACGCCCGGGTGCGCTACGTCAAGCGGGCCGTGCCCTCGGGAGGCGCGCCGGCCCTGGCGCGCAACGAGGGGATGGCGCTCGCCCGCGGGCGCTTCCTCGTCTTCCTCGACGACGACGATCGTCTCGACGACGGCGCGCTCGCGGCGCTCGCGGCGGCGATCGAGCACCCACCGGGCGCGGGCGCGGCGATCGGCGTGGTGCGGCCCTTCGGCGCCGGCGCGATCGGCGTCGAGGAGGCCTACTTTGCCCGGGCGGCCGCGCGCCTCCGCGCGTGTCGGTCGCGCCGCGCGCTCCTCGCGTGCCTGCTCTTCAAGGAGGCGCCGATCATCAACTCGGCGTGCATGATCCGCCGCGACCTCGCGCGCTCGCTCGGCGGCTACGACGCCCACGTCCTCCACTGCGAGGACGCGGACCTCTACCTGCGGGCCGCGCGCCGCTCGGGCGCGGTCTTCGTGGATCGCACGGTGGTCCATTATCGGGTCAGCGGCGAGTCGCGCATTCACCGGGGTGGCCTCGAAGGGGAGATGAACGCCGCGTACCGGAGGATTCACGAGAAATACCGGCAGGAGCACGGCTCCTTGAAATTTCTGGCCCTGAAGCTCCTCGCCCGCTTGTACCCCTGAGATCGACGCAGCGAGCGCGCGAGCGCGCAACCGCGGCGCGCGGCGGAGGTGCCGAGTCGATCCTCGTCGAGGAATCATGTCGGGCACATGGAATGCTTCGCTGGGGAGAGCGCCTGTCTGTCGTCTCGGGTGGAGAGGGTCCAGCCGGGCGGCGGGCGAGCGGTGGGTTCGAACGAGCGCCGCGAGAGCGGCAAGCAAGGGAGAAGACCCATGAAACAGGAGCTTCGGGAGCGCGCGCCGCGAGGCCTCGCCGGTCCTCTCGACGAGCTGCGGGTGCGCCCAGGAGGGGTGCGCGCGCGTGGGATGTTGATCATGGTCTGTCTCGGCGCGCTGGCCTCGGCCGGCGCGGCGTGCAGCAGCGCAGAGGAGCCGACAGGGAGCGCCGCGAGCGCGCTCGAGCCCCTCGACACGACATGCGTGACGATCCAGCGCGGCCTCCTCGGGGCGGTGGCCGACGCCGAGATCCGCATCGACAAACCGACCAAGAGCTACGGCGCGCTCGCGGACGCGCAGGTCGGCGCGACCCCCGGGGGCACGGAGCGGAGGATGCTCCTGCGCTTCGATCTCGGGATGATCCCCGAGGGCGCGCCGGTCACCTCTGCCATCGTCACCTTGCGGGGCGGCAACGGTGGAGTCGGCACCATCGGCCTTCACCCGATCACCGCGCCGTGGGACGAGGCGACGGTGACGTGGGACAGCCTGGGATTCGCCTTCGCCCCGGCGCCGGCGGGCAGCTTCGACGCGAGCGCGTACGCGGCCAATCACACGGCGTTCGACGTGAAGGATCTCGTGCAGGCCTGGGTCGACGGGATCGAGAACGATGGAATGCTGCTCAAGAAGGGAAACCTCGGCGGCAGCGTGGCCACGTTCGACACGAGCGAGCGCGCGAACGTGGAGGACCGGCCGGCGCTCGCGGTCTGTTATCAGGACCTCTGCAACGCGGTCACCTGCGCCGCGCAGGATGCGTGTCACCTCGCGGGCGCCTGCGACCCGAAGACGGGCCTCTGCTCGAGCCCGCTCGCGCCGGACGGGACCCCTTGTGACGATGGGCTCGCATGCACCGGCGGTGGCACCTGCGCGGCCGGCGTCTGCGCGAGCGGCGCCCACCTCGAATGCCAGGAGGGCCCGCCCCTGCCACTCGGATGCTCGCCCTGCGTGGACCAGGTCTGCATGTTCAGCCCTTACTGCTGCACCGACGCCTGGGACATCAAGTGCACGATGATCGCGAAGGCGGAGTGCCCGGACACCTGCCCTGGGTTCTGCGGAGACTATGTTTGCGCGGCCAACGAAGGTTGTGCGAGCTGCCCGCATGACTGCGATGTCTGCCCGCCACCTCCGCCTTCCTGCCTCGCGTGCGGTGATCTCTTTGAAAATGAGGTCGGTCCGGCCTGTCCAGGCAGCGATGCGCTCTACGCCGCAGCCATGACCTGCCTCTGCATCGACACCTGCCCGATCGCGTGCGCTTCGTTCTGCGCCGGCGGTCCTCCTGAGCCGACCTGCGTCGGTTGCGTGTCGGCGGGCTGCTGGCCCGAGCTCATGGCGTGCTTCCAGGATCAGCCGCCTCCGCCTTTCTGTGGTGATGGCGCCTGTGGCGTGGAAGGTTGCGCGAGCTGCCCGGAGGACTGCGGCCCCTGTCCGACCTGTCCGCCGGAGCTCGTCTCCTGCGTGGAGGGGCCCGGCATCGTCTGCGTCGATGTCTCGTTCGACTGGCAGAACTGCGGCGCCTGCGGCAACATCTGCACCGGGGGCCAGACCTGCGCCGACGGCGTGTGCACCTCCCCGGTGTGCGGCGACGGCGTGTGCGCGCTGGCGACGGAGGACTGCACGACCTGCCCGGGCGACTGCGGCTGCGCTTGCCATGACGAGTGCGTCCCCGGCGCTCCGCAAATGCCGAGCTGCTCGTCCTGCGTGAGCCAGGTCTGCGCCGTCGCGCCCTGGTGCTGCGTCAAGGATTGGTGGAACGAGTGCGTGGCGCTGTCGTTCCAGCTCTGCGGCCTGTGCGCGCCGGTCTGCGGGGACGGCATTTGCGCGTTCTTCGACGAGGATTGCGCGGTCTGCCCCGACGACTGCGGCGTCTGCCCGCCTTGCGAGCCCGGCTACACGCAGTGCGGCCCTTACTGCGCGGATCTGCAGAACGACTGGACCAACTGCGGCGCCTGCGGGGTGCTCTGCGACAAGAGCCAGCCGTGTGAGAACGGCGTCTGCGTCGGAGGTGGCCTGTGCGGTGACAAGGTCTGCGCGCCGTCCGAGGGCTGCAAGGCGTGCCCCGAAGACTGCGGGCCTTGCACGTGACCCTTCGCCGGTCGACTGCGCCGGCTGACCTCCCCCTCGTTCGTCCGCCCTGCCCGCGTTGACGCCCGCGCCCCGCCGTGGTGACGGGAGGCATGGCAGCACCAACCCCCCAGGGCCAGACCTTGGCCTACAGCGACACCCTCCTCGGCGCGACGACGCGTCCGGCGGCGGGGGCCGTCGACGCCACCGCGCTCGCCGTGACCCAGGTCGCCGGCGCGGCCGCGCCGGGCGCGATCCCTCGCCCGGCGGCGGCCTCGCGCACCACGGTGCTCCCGCGGATCGAGGGCGAAGGCCCCGGATCCGTGGCCTTCCACCTCGAGGCGAAGAACCGCTACGAGCCGATCAAGCTCCTCGGCAAGGGCGGCATGGGCGAGGTGGTGCTGGTCGAGGATCAGGACATCGCGCGCAAGGTCGCGGTCAAGCGCCTCCTGCCCGAGCTCGAGCACCCGGCGCTCCTCGCGCGCTTCGTCGACGAGATCCGCACCGTCGGCCGGCTGGAGCACCCCAACATCGTCCCCATCCACGACGTCGGCGTCGACGAGCTCGGCCGCTACTTCTTCGTGATGAAGTACGTCGAGGGCGAGACGCTCGAGACGGTGATCGAGAAGCTCGCCGCCGGCGACCCCGACTACCACGCCCGCTACACGTTCGAGCGGCGCGTGGAGATCTTCGTCGCCCTGCTCCGCGCGCTCGAGTACGCGCACGACCGGGGCATCGTGCACCGCGACATCAAGCCCGCCAACGTGATGATCGGCCGCTTCGGCGAGGTCTTGCTGATGGACTGGGGCATCGCCAAGCCGCTCGACGCGCCGCGGGACATCGCCGCCACGCTCGAAGGCGCCGCCGTCGACGACGGGCAGAACAAGAGCCGCGCCTTCGCCACGAGGATCGGCTCGATCATCGGCACGCCGGCCTACATGGCGCCCGAGCAGGCCCGCGGCGAGAGCCACAAGGTCGACGCACGCAGCGATCTCTACAGCGCATGCGTGCTCTTCCACGAGCTCGTCGGCCTGCGCCATTACCTGGCCGATTCGCCCACCGTCGACGCCATGCTCGCCTCGGTGCGCGACAAGGAGCAGACCTTCTGGGAGCTCTGGAGCGCTCGCAACCCCGAGTTCGGCGCGCCGCCGGCCGAGCTGATGCACGTGGCGCACGAGGGCATGTTCCACGACGCCTCGCGCCGCTACGGCTCGGCCGCGGCGATCATCGATCGCCTCCAGATCATCCGCGAGGGCCGGATCCCGGTGCAGTGCCCCTTCACCTTCACGAAGCGCGTCTCCCGGGAGACGAGCCGCTTCGTCGATCGCTTCCCGGTGATCTCGGCCGGCCTCCTCTTCTGCCTCTTCGGGGCGATCCTCCTCGCCCTCGTGATCGTCGTCCGCGGCGCCCTCCTGCACGCCTGATCGGCGCGCAACACCCGAGGCCACAGCCCTTGTTCTCTCGCATCTCCGACCGGAACATCTGGGTCGTCTACGGCGCCATCCTCCTGCTCGGCCTCGGCTACGGCAGCGCCCTGTCGGTGCTCGCCGTCTTCCTCGGCAACCGGGGCTTCGGCAAGACCGAGATCGGCCTGCTCGGCACCGCCTTCGGCCTCGGCCTCATCTGCTTCTCGCTGCCCATGGGCGCGCTCATCCGGCGCTTCTCGGCCCGCGCGACGCTGATCGCCTCCCTCGTCGTCTACATCGGCGCGGTCGTCGTCTTCCCCTTCCTCGACAGCCTCCGCGCCATGGCCCTCGTCCGTTTCCTCGACGGCGCCTCGTCGGTCGGCGTCTGGGTCTGCTGCGAGACCATCCTCTTGTCGCGCGCCGAGCGGCAGAACAAGGCCTTCGTCACGAGCCTCTACGCCCTCTCCCTCGCGCTCGGCTACATCCTCGGCCCCTTCGGCGCCAAGCTCATCGTCGCGCTGCTCCCGATGCGCGCCGTCTTCTTCGCCGCCGGCGGTCTGGCGGTGCTGGCGCTCCTGCTCGTGCTCCTCCGCCTCGATCCCGACAAGGCCGGCGGCGAAGGCGGCGAGGGCGAAGCGCCCGCCGCGGACGCAGGAGCCACGAAGACGAGCGCCCTCGCGATCTTCGCGCAGGTGAAGACCTCGTGCTTCGCCACCTTCTCCTACGGCTATTTCCAGGCCGCGGTGGTGCTCTTCCTCCCGCCGTACCTGATCGAGCAAAAGGGGGTGACCGAGGGGCAAACCATCCTCGTGCCGGCCTTCTTCGCCGCGGGCATGCTCGGCTTCGCCAACTTCGCCGGGAGGCTCGGCGACCGCCACGGGCACCTCTTCGTGATGCGCCTCCTCGCCCTCGTCGGCGCCGTGATGATCCTCGGCTTCGTCTACCTCGGGAGCTACGCCGTGATGTGCGGCGCCGTGTTCATCGCCGGCGCCTCCCTCGCCTCGATCTCGCCGGTGAGCCTCGCGTTGCAAGGCGTGATCGTGCGCCACGAGGACCTGAGCCGCGCCAACGCCATCTACAACGCCTTCTACGCCGCCGGCATCCTCCTCGGCCCCGCCATCTCCAGCATCCTCTTCAAGCGCTGGGGCGGCCCCACCATGCTCTGGCACTTCGCCATCCTCTGGGCCGTCTTCATCGCCTTCACCCTCATCTTCGCGGGAGACGATCCGGCGCGCCGCAAAGCCGGCGACACCACACGCTGATCCAAGTCGAGCAGCCCGACGTCCTGGTGATCTCCGACGCTCCCAGGAACAGCACCGCGACCGGAAGGGAGCGGATCTGCGGCGAGACGGTGCAGAGGTCGTCGGCGTCACCAGGCACCATATCCTATCGTCAACGATGGGTGGCGTTGTTGCTTTCTTTCACGTTGTGCTTGCTGATCCGCTCCCTGCCGGTCGCGGTACTGTTGGTTGTGCTGATCTGGCAGCGAAGTGAAGTCAGCCGGCCTTGTGTCTGAGGATCACCCGCGCCTCGCGCCCCTTGTCGTCCACGCGCTGCACCGCGATCCGCCGCTCCCCCGGCAGCCGATAGACATGCACTGCCTCGCGCGGCAAAGGCGCTTTGCGGCCCGGGCGCAGGGCCGAGAAGCTCGGGCGGAAGGTCTCGCCGTCGTGCTCGAAATCGACGGCCCAGTAGTCGAGGTCTTCGCTCTCCGGCATCACGATCTTCAGCCCGAGCGGCACGCCGAGCGGCTCGATCGTCACCTCGAAGGGCGCCGCGCGCGCCGCCTCGTCGCGCGCCTCGGCGACGATCTCGAAGCCCGCCGAGGAGCGCGCCTTTCCGCGCATCGCGAGCAGGCGCTTCTTCGTGGTGTGCACGGCGAGCGCGCCCGCGTCGCAGCCGATGAAGCGGCGGCCGAGCTTCTCGGCCACGGCCAGGGTGGTGCCGGAGCCGGCGAAGAAATCGGCCACCAGATCGCCGGGCTCGGAGGCGACCTCGATCACGCGGCGGAGCAAGACCTCGGGCTTCTGCGTCGGGTAGCCGAGCCGCTCGCGCGCGATGGGGGCGATGATCCCGATCTCCCACACATCGGACATCGGCGCGCCCGGCGTCTCCTCCTCCGTCTGGCTCGGCTTCCGCCGGCCCGAGGAGATATCGGCCACCTGCCGCCTGGTGCCGAAGGTCTCGAGCGTGCTCGCGGCCAGGTCTTCATAGAGTTGGTTCCACCGGTGCGCGTCGCCCGGCGTCTTGCCGTACCAGAAGATCATGTCGTGCATGCGCTGGAAGGCGCGGGTCTTCGTCGGCCAGCGGCGGTAGCGCCAGACGATCTCGTTCTTGAAGCATGCCGCGCCGAACACCTGATCGAGCAGGCAGCGCATGTAGTGGCTCGTGCGCCAGTCGCAGTGCGCGAAGATCGTCCCGCGGTCGGAGAGCAGCGCACGCATGAGCGAGAGCTGCTCGTGCAAGGTGGAGAGGTAGTCGCCGAGGCCCTCCTCCCAGCGATCGCAGTAGGCCTCGATCTCGCCTTGATCGGCGCCGCCGAGCATCGAGAACGACGTGCCGGTGCCGAAGGGCGGATCGAGGTAGATGAGGTCGACCTGACCCGCGAAGCGCGGGAGCAGCGCGGCGATCGCGCGGCGGTTGTCAGCCTGGATCAAGAGGTTCTGCCAGGCCGGCGCGGAGGGGCCCTCGGCGGGGTGGGCCTCGACCTGCGCGAGCGCCGCGGGCTCGGCCGGCGGGAGCGGCCGATCGCTGCCCGGCCAGATCAAGGTGGGGCGGCCGGGAGCGGGGGACTGTCGAGACCGGGGAGGTCGCTTCATCGCGCGGGCGCGCATCATGGAGGCTCGCGGGCGTGATCTCAAGGAACCTCCTCGGCCGCGGGCTGTCGGCCCCAGGGTGGAGCCCGCCGTCCCCGACCGCCCGGCCGATCAAGGCGTCGCCGCGCCGATGCTCTGGTCCTTCTTCGCCCACATGCTCTTGCTCGCGACCTCGGCGGTGCTCGTGCCGGCGATGCGCGCCGCGGGCGACGAGGCGATGCACGACGCGACGCTGACCGACACCTTTCGCGTGCCGATCGAGGCCGTCGCCGATCCCGACGACGACCCGCCGCGCGTGACCACCCTCGCGCCGAGCGATCCCGACGGCCGCGAGCCCGCGGAGAGCCGCTGCGGCGATCGCGGCGGTACGATGGGCAGCCCGCATGCCGCGCCGGTGGGGCAGCGCTACGGCGTCCAGGGCCCTGCGGACAACCCCGATCCGCATATCGCGCGCGAAGATCACCCCCCGCCGCAGAGCTTCGTGTCGATGTTCCTCTTCGGCCCGGAGCGCTGGCTCGGCGGCGATCCGGACGCGCCCATCGCGCCCTGGGGTCGCGACGACGCGCTCGGCAACGATCCCGAGAGCGCGCGCGGGCACCTCTGGGGCGAGGCGATCGGCCGGGCCTTCGGCTCGCCGGGCGCGGGCGCCGGGCTCACCATCCTCTGCGACACCTGCGGGGCCGAGGGGCGAGGCGCGGGCCTCGAAGGGACGGCCCCGGGCGGCGCCACCGGGACCGAACGATCGTCCTCCGCGCCGCCTCTTCGTGCCCACCGCGCCGCTTCGGAGTAGCATCGCTCCCCGAAGCGGGCCGATGAGCGCCAAGTCCTTCTACACCGACGAAGCGAAGAAGAGCGTGAGCGCCACGATCGCAGCGATCGAGGGCGTGACGTCGGCCGAGGTGGTCGTCACCCTCCGCGCCGCCTCGGGCTCCTACCGGCACGCGGACTACCTCGCGGGCGCTGTGCTCACCTTCGCGGGCCTGTGCTTTTTCCTCTTCTATCCGGCCGATTTTCGCACCGAGGTCTTCCCGATCGAGGCCCTGCTCCTCTTCATCGGAGGCAGCGCCCTCTCGGCTTACCTGCCGCCGCTCCGCCGGCTCTTCTCCTCGCGCGCGCACCGGGCCGAGAGCGTGCTCACCGCCGCGCGCGCCGCCTTCGTGGCCCAGGGCATCTCGCGCACCCGCGGCCGCAGCGGCATCCTGGTCTTCGTCTCGATGCTCGAGCGCCGGGTGGAGATCGTCGCCGACATCGGCGTCGACGAGGAAGCGCTCGGCGCCCCCTGGAAAGAAGCCAGGGCGCGCCTCGCCGGCTCGATCGCGGGCGACCCGACGATCGAGCGCTTCATCGAGGCCCTCGCCGCGCTCGGCCCCGCGCTGCACGAGAAGATGCCGCGCGCCGAGGACGACGTGAACGAGCTCTCCGACGAGGTGGTGAGCGCATGATCCGCCGCCTCTTCACCCCGCGCACCGCGCTCGCGATCACGCTCGGCGCGAGCATGCTCGTCGTCGCCGAAGCCGCGCTCGCCCGGCCGGGCGGCGGGCAATCCTTCGGCGGCGGCTCCTCCGGCAGCTCCGGCGGCGGCTCCTCCGGCGGCGGCGGGAGCGTCGGCCTGATCATCGACCTCATCATCCTGCTCATCCGCTACCCGGCGATCGGCGTGCCCGTGCTGATCATCGTGGTGATCGCGGTGATCGTGAACAAGGCCCGCGAAGGCTCCGGGCAAGGCTGGTCGAGCGGCGGCGGCATCTCCAGCACGCAGCGGCAGGCGTTCCAGCAGCAGGGCCCGGCCGGGCAAGCGCCGGTGATGATGCCCGGGCAACGCATGCACGGCCGGCGGCAGAGCCCGCGCGAGCGCCTGGAGCAGCTCCGCGCGACCGATCACGACTTCTCCCTCGTCCTCTTCGAGGACTTCCTCTACGCGCTCTACGCCGAGACCCACACGGCCCGCGGCGCGCACAGGCTCGATCGCCTCACGCCCTGGCTCAACGACGCCGTGCGCGCCCACCTCGGGCAGAGCGGCCCCGGCGAGGTGAGCTCGATCGTCGTCGGGAGCATGAAAATCACCGGCGTGCAAAACCACCCGCCGACGCGCCCGGGCGGCCCACCCTGGGTGGTGGTGACGGTCGATTTCGAGGCCAACTACACCGAGACCGCCGGTGGGCGCCCTCAAAGCTACTACGTGGCCGAACGTTGGAAGCTGTCGCGCGCCGTCAACGCCCGGTCACGCCCGCCCGGCAAGGAGCGCGTCTTCGCCTGCCCGAGCTGCGGCGCCCCGCTCGATTCGCTGCGCGGGCGGACTTGCTCCTACTGCAAGCAGCAAGTGGACACCGGCGAGCTCGACTGGCTCGTGACGGAGATCGCCCTGCTCCGCCGCGAGACCCGCGGCCCGATGCTCACCGGCACCACGGAAGAGATGGGGACGAACGACCCCACCATCGTCTCCCACGACGCCAACGAGCGCTACGCCGCCCTCTGCGCCAAGGACCCTCAGCTCTCCTGGCCCGGCCTCGTGGCGCGCATCCAGCTCGTCTTCAACCAGTTCCAGCTCGGCTGGTCGAGCCAGGACCTGAGCCGCGTGCGCCCCTTCCTGAGCGACAACCTCTTTCAAACGCAGCTCTACTGGATCGACACCTACCAGAAGGCCGGCCTGCGCAACGTGACCGAGGGCGCCCACGTGCTGACCGTGCAGCTCGCCCGGGTGGTGTCCGACCGCTGGTTCGACGCCGTGACGGTGCGCGTCTTCGCGAGCGGCCTCGATTACACGCTCGACGGGGCAGGGAAGGTGGTCGGCGGCAGCCGCAGCAAGCCCCGCGACTACAGCGAATACTGGACCTTGATCCGCGGCACCGGGAAGACCGGCGCGCCGAGGACGGACCCGGTGTGCCCGAACTGCGGCGCTCCGCTCGACATCAACATGGCGGGACACTGCAAGTACTGCAAAGCCAAGGTGACCACCGGCGAGTTCGACTGGGTGCTGAGCCGCATCGAGCAGGACGAGGTCTACGAAGGGTGACGCGCGCCGACGACCGGTTGCGTTGATCGTCGCTCTGGACAAGAGCTACGTCTGCCGCTCGCTCCCGCGCGCGGTTCGGGCGGTGGTGCACGAGCATCGCTTTTCCGTCGCCCAGCATGACCGCCGCGATCAGGTGCGCCGGAGCAAGATCACCCGGTAGGCGCCGCGGAGCAGGCTGGGCTCATCGCGCACGACCTCGCATGGCGCGCCGGCGCGAAGGTCGGCGAAGCGGCGGGTGATGTCGGTGCCGAACAGGGTCGACCCCAGGTTGAGCAAGCGGCGGCCGCGGGAAGGCCGGCGATCGTCGGGTACGAACTTGTCGAAGACCACCGCCCTGCCGCCGGGACGCAGGGCGCGGAGGCTCTCGCGGAGGCAGGCGGCGCCGTCGGGCACGACGCTGAGGATGAGGTTGAGCACGGCGGCGTCGAAGCTCGCGTCCTCCACGGGGAGCGCCTGGGCGTCGCCCTCGACGAGCGCCACCTCGCGGCCGGCGAGCGGCAGCCGGGCGCGGGCCTGGGCGAGCATCGCAGGGCTCAGATCGACGCCCAGCGCCGACACGCCGGCCGGCAAGAGGGGGAGATCCGCGCCCGTCCCCACGCCGGCCAAAAGGACACGCTCACCTGGCTGGAGGTTCAAGAGCTCGAGCGCGCGGCGCCGGCCGATCGCGAAGAGTCGGTCGGCGGCGCGATCGTACACGGGCGCCCAGAGGCGGTAGATGACACGGTTGTACCGGTTGGTGACGCGCATGTGGATTCGAGGCTCCGCGCGCACTCTACCACGCGCGAGAGATGGTCTCGGCACAGCGCCGACAAATCGGGGTGCGGCGGCGATTGAAGACGATGAATGACAGCGCGGCGCCGGCGCGGCTCTTCGTTCCACATGGTCCGGTCCTCCTCTCGCGCGTCGAGCCCGCCGGGCGTGGGATGCTGCAAAAGCTGCGCGGCGATGCGTCGTCTGCGGCTGGGACCTTTGCGACGTTGGTCTTGCGTCTGAAAATTTCTATGGCATGTCGAATGCTACATGCGCGCTGACATGCCCCGTGTCGTCGCGGGGCATGTCATGCGTCTTCGAAGAAAAATGGCGGGCGGGTCTCCGGGTTTCGTCGATTTTTTCGCGCGGGAGAAGTCATGAAAATTCCCATCGTCACCGCCATGCTCTGCACCCTCGCGCTCTCCTGCGGGCCGCCGCCCCCGCCGCGCTACACGCCGCTCGAAGGCGCGGATCCGATCCGCGCTGATCCCGGACAGGCGACCGTCGTCTTCATTCGACCGTCGGACGCGTCGGAGCGGCTCGACTTCTGGGTGATCGACGAGACGGGGAGCGTGCTTGGTTTCTGTGGGCCGAAGACGTATTTCGCGGCTCGGGTGAAGCCTGGAAAGCACCTGTTCGCGACCGGGATCGCCCCGTGGGCAGGCATCGGGGATACGCCCGGCCTGCGCGGCGACCTCCGGGCGGGCAAGATCTACTACGTGGAGGTGGGCTTCGGCGGACATGTCAGCGCGACGAGCTGGATGGCTGTGCTGCTCTATGCAGTCGGCCCGAAGCGCCCCCAATGGGCCAAGCTCCCCGGCTGGCTCGGCGAGAGCCGTCAGGTCTCGCCGGACGCGGAGATCGCGGCGCGCTTCTTCGAGGGGACGGACACGAGCACGATCCTCCGCTCCGCAAAAGAGTATGTGGACGAGCGGGAGCGCAGCAACATCGACAAGCACACCTTGCTCGACGCCGACGGGGTGGCGAGCGCCGTGAGCCCCGCGTCGGCCCCCTGAGCGCGCCGACCGGAGGGCCCTGCTGCCTGCCGCCGGGCCGATCGCCCCGGCGGCAGGGTAGCTCGAAGCGCGGAGGTGGCGGCGGCCGGCGTCACGGCGCTGCCGGCGGACACCCATCGAGCGCTTGAATCCACGCATCGATCGCCGCCGTCCCCACCGGGTCGACCACCTGTGTGGCCAGGGGCGGCATCCTCCCCGCGCCGAGCGCCTTGGGACGCAAGGAAAGCAGCGAGTGGGCCGGGTCGCCGGGGGCGAGGATCTTTGCGCCGGAGACGCCGAGGTCGCCGTTCGACGGGGGCACGTTGCATGCGTTGACGCCGGCGAGGGGGATTGAATAGCGCAGATCCATCGGGCCGCCGCCCACGCTGTTCGGGCGGTGGCAGAAGGAGCAGTTGGCGTGCAGGTAGGCGCGGGCCCGGGTCTCGGCCGTGCCCTCGTCGGTCCCCGGGCGGGGGAAGGCGGTGAGATCGGTGACGGGGGAGGACAGCGGGGTCGAGAAGAGACCGATGTGGTCCATCGTCGCGAGCTGGTTCGAGATACGGTTGGTCTCCGGATAGAGCATCTCGGCGTTGAGCTGGCCGATCTCCAGGCCGAGCGTGCGGCCCGCGGCGCCGCTGTGGCATGCCAGGCACTCGGCGCGGCTCGGGTAATACCAGATCTTGCCGCCGCCGAGGGGCCTCGACTTGCTCCCGGGGAGCAGTGTGGCGTCGGTCTCGGCGTCGTCCCACGCGTAGGTGTAGCCGGCGTAGCCACCGTCGTCGTGGCGCACGAGCAGGCGCGTCTCCACGAGCTTGTCGTCGACGCGGAAGGACTTCACGAGCACCGCGCCGATCGGCAGGTCGAAATCGCCGTCGGGCTGGATATCGATGGTTGTGCCGTCGGGCAGGGCGAGCCAGCGGTCTTTGCCGGCGCCGTCGCTCCAGAGGGGACTGTGAGGCTCGTAGGGGATGAGACCCGGGGCGGGCTTCTTCGGGTCGTTCGGGTCCACGCAGCCCGTCTTCGAGAGCTTGTCGGGGAAGGTCGAGGGCTCTGGCATCGTGTTCTCGGGGACGAGCTTGTAGATGGCCCCGCCGATGTCCACCACGTACACCTCTCCATCGTTGTCCTCGCCGAAGCCCACCCACCCTGCGTTGGGGCCATTGTCGTTGAGCTTCTGCACGACGGGCTTGCCGGTCTCGGGGTCGATCGTCAGCCCCGAGATCGACTGTGCCACGTAGTCGGCGAAGAGGTAGGTCCCGACGAAGCCGGGGATGGCCTTGCCGCGGTAGACGACCCCGCCGGTGATCGATTTACCGACGGTGTGGTCGTACTCGTAGATCGGGTCGATGAGGCCTGCCGGGTCGCAGCCGACCATGGGTTTGTAGCAGTGCATCCCTTCGCGGGTGTTCCAGCCGTAGTTGCCGCCGGCCACCACCTTGGGGTCGATCTCTTCCCACATGTTCTGGCCCACGTCGCCCACCCACACCTCGCCGGTGGCGCGGTCGATGCTGAAGCGGAAGGGGTTGCGGAAGCCGTAGGCGAAGGTCGCGGGCTCGCCGCCTCCGTTCTTGAAGGGGTTGCCGTCGGGGATCGCGTAGGGAGAGGCGGAGTCCACGTCGATCCGGAGGATCTTGGAGAAGAACAGGTTCTTGTTCTGCCCATGGCCGAGCGGGTCGCCCCCGCTCCCGCCGTCGCCGAAGCTCAGGTAGAGATAGCCGTCCGCGCCGAAATGGGCGTCTCCCCCGTTGTGGTTGGTGAAGGGCTGATCGAAGGGGCCGAGGACCTCCTGGTAATTGCCGAAGGTCTTTCCGCCGTCGCCGCTCGTCATGCTGGCCACGACGGAGCGCAGGCCGGAGGGGCCGCCCGTGGTGGTGTACGAGAAGAAGACCTTGCCGTTCTGGGAGAACTTGGGGTGGAAGGCCAGGCCGAGCAAACCACCTTCGCCCGCGGTGCCCACCGGCTTCGGGATGGTGAGCACCGTCGTCGTGCTCATCGGATCTTGGGACGCAAACGAGATGACGGTGCCGCCGCGCTGGAAGACGAAGAAGCGCGACGGGTCGCCCGGGATCTGGGTGATGCCCATCGGCGTGCCGAGGTCGAGGTTCTTCCACACCCGGTCGAAGCGCACGGGCACGGGCGCGCTCGGGGGGCGCGCGGGCGCCTTGCACGTGGTGTTGGCGGGGCGCTGATCGAGGCCGAAGGGAGAAGGCATGCCCCCGCCGCTGCCGCCGGTCCCGGTCGACGTGGTGCTCGTGGTGGTGCCGGTCGAGCTCGTGCTGGATGGGGTCTCGGCGCCGCCGCAGGCCGCGAAGAGGGTGGAGGCGGAGAGGGGGGCGATCAGGGCGAGGAAGCGAAGGCGCATGCCCCGAGGATAGAGGCGCGGCGGGGCGATCGAAAGCGATCGCGTGCGATCACTTCTTGGACGGCGCGCTCGGCGCGGCGAGACCGTCGTCGCTGAACGAGTAGCTGTAGCTCTCCAGCGCGCGCTTGCGCGCCGCCTCCTGGGTCGAGGCCGCCGCCGCGTCCTTCTTGCTCTGCGCGATGCGCCTCGCCTGCTCGTCGAGCTTGTTGAACTCGGTGGTCCCTGCGCCGCTCGAACGGGCGGCGGCGGCGACCATCACCTCGGCGCTGCCGAGCATGTCGACCGCCTCTTGCTGCTTGCCCTCGTTGAGCAGGGCCGCCGCGCGCCGCTGCGCCTCCGCGGCCTCGTGCCGGGCGAGGAGCGCGGTGACCCGCGGATCGCGGCTCGCGATCGATCGCGCGCGGTCGTCGCCGATCGACGCGGTGATCGGCGCGCTCTGCGCGGCCCACGCGTCGCGCTCACCGCCGCTCTGGTAGACGAGGCGCGCCTTGCCGATCTCGATCGCGCTCCCCTTCGCCCCGGTGACGCGCGCCTGGACGAGCAGCTCGCGGCGCTGCCCCGCGTAGAGCGCGCCGATCGGCACGCGGAGGGCGCGGCCCTCGCGCCGCGCGTCGGCCATCTCGGCGCCGACGAGCTCCACACCGTCACCCGGTGTGATCTCCACGGATACACCGGTCGCCACCGTGTCCGCGAGGAGACGCACCTCCTGATCGAGGATCGCGGCGAGCTCCGACGGGTGCTCCAGGTGGTAGAGGCGGCCCGAGGTGCGGCGCGCCAGCTCGCCGAGCGTGCGCTCGTCGTAGTCGAGCCCGACGCCGATCGCGCTCACCTGCACGCCGGTCTCGGTGCCGCGCGAGGCCACGTCACCGAGCGCCTCGGGCGTGGAGGGGCCGACGTTGGCCTGGCCGTCGGAGATCATGATCACCCGGCGCAGCGCGTGCGACGCAGACGAAGCCGCATGCGCCTCGCCCGCGAGCAGGCCATCGTGGAGGTTGGTGCCTCCGCCGGACTGCAACGAGCGCACGGCGGTGAAGAGCGGGCCCATGGCCGAGGGGTCGACGAGGGTGGGTGGCGCGAGGGTGCGGACCTCGTCGGAGAAGGTGTCGATCGACACGAGATCGCCGGCGGAGAGGCCTTCGAGGAGGCTCTGCGCGGCGAGGCGGGCGTTCTCGATCTTGGGGCCGGCCATCGAGCCGGAGGTGTCGACGACGAGGGCGAGGGAGAGGGGCGGGCGCGCGGCCTTGCGCGTGACGTTCGGCGCGTCGATCCACACGCCGATCCACACCGGCTGGCCGTCGCCCGGGACGATCAACGTGCGGGCGGGCGCGGCGCTGATCCAGCTCGCCGGCGCCTCGACGGGCGGCGCGGCGGGGCGGGGGAAGGGGACGGGCGCGGCCGATCCGGCGACGAAGCGCTCCCCCTGGACGTGACCCTCGGGCGGCGAATCGGGGCCGAGGTTTGCCTCGGGCATGGGGCCGCAGGCGGCGAGGGCGAGGAAGGCAAACAGCGATGAAGCGAGCAGAAGTCCGCGGGTGTGCATGGGGGCCTCCGGGTGCCCTGGGCTTGACCCCCGAGGCGCGCGCTTCTTGGGTGCCCCCCGGGCGCCTCTTGCACTACCTTGCGCCTCACCTGGATCGAACAAGGAGGCCAAGATGCCCGCGACCATCTTCGACGACAAAGACCAGAAGGTCTCCCTCTCCGACATCGACACCGATCCTCCCAAGAAGATCACCAAGGAGCATGCGGCGGCGCGCTTCGAGGTCCTGAACGAGGAGCTGTTCATGCTCCAGGACCGGATGTGGGGCGCCAAGACGCACGCGGTCCTCGTCGTGCTCCAGGGGCGGGACGCGGCGGGCAAGGACGGGGCGATCAAGCATGTCGTGGGCGCGCTCAACCCGCGCGGTGTCCTCGTGACCTCGTTCGGCGTGCCCACGCCCGAGGAGCGGGAGCATGATTTCCTGTGGCGCGTCCACAAGCATGCTCCGCGCAAGGGCGAGGTCGCCATCTTCAACCGATCTCACTACGAGGACGTGCTCGTCGTCCGCGTGCACGACCTCGTGCCCAAACCGCTCTGGAAGGAGCGTTATGGCCACATCAACGATTTCGAGGAGCTGCTCACCGAGCACAACACCATCGTGCTCAAGTTCTTCCTGCACATCAGCAAAAACGAGCAGGAGAAGCGCCTGCTCGAGCGGGAGGCGGACCCGAAGACCGCCTGGAAGCTGAACGCGGGCGACTGGAAGGAGCGCGAGAAGTGGGACGAGTACACCGAGGCCTACGAGGACGTGCTCCGGCGCTGCTCGACCAAGCGCGCTCCCTGGCACGTGGTCCCGAGCGACGCCAAGTGGTACCGCAACCTGGTGATCGCCGAGGCCATTGCGGCGGCGATGCGCCCGCACCTCGAGGAATGGGAAGAGAAGCTCGAAGCCGAGGGCGTGGCCGGGCGGAGGTCGCTCGACGAGTATCGGGCCGCGCGCCGCGGATCCGGCCATGGGGCAGGCCATGGGTCGAGCCATGGGCCCAAGGCAAATGGTTGAAAATTCTCGAATTTACCGGCTGAGTTGACGGCCCTCGGCGCCGGCGGTTACTGTCCGTAGCTTGGGCCCTCCGCCGGAGCAGCGCCGTGCCACCACCACCCCTCGTCACGATCACCTTCATGATTCAAGCCATCGGGCCGCCCGGGGGTCCTCATGACCCGTCCCTGCTCAGGGAGCTTTACAAGCGGCTCCACGGGGTCGTCCAGTACCGGGTCGGCCGGGTCGCCGCGCGCTGGGCGCCCTCCGCCGCCGAGCGCCGGCAAGAGCTGGAAGATCTCATCCAGATCGTGTTCGAGCACCTCTTCGTCGACGATTTCCGCGTGCTCCGCACCTGGAACCCCGACTTGCCCGGCGCAGCCTCGCTGGAGAACTACGTGGGGCTGATCGCGGAGCGGAAGGCCAACGAGGTCTTGCGCGGCGGGAAAAATCCCTGGAAAAACCTGCTGATGGACCTCGCGGCCTTCGTCGAGCTCCCCTCGTGCGCGCCCTCGTCGGAGGCCGAGTATGCCGGCAAGGAGCTTGCCGAGGCGATCCGGAACGAGCTGAAGCGCCGCGTCAGCAGCAAAATGTACCGGATATTCCAGCTCGTCTTCGAGCAAGGCCTCTCGATCGAGGAGGTCTGCAGGCTCGAACAGATGACCCGGGGCGCGGTGGATCAGCAGCTGAACCGCCTCCGGGACATCATTCGACAGATTTTGGGCGACCTCGGGTACGATTTGCCCAAGCCCAAGCCTAAGCCCAGATGAGCACGACGATGGATGAGGACGACCTGCTGAAGAAGCTCGGGCAGCTCGGCGAAGCCCGGGAGCTCGGGAGCGATCCCCGCTGGGAGGCGCTCTCGGCCGGCAAGCTGTCCGAGGCGGAGGCCGAGGCGTTCCGGGCGGAGGCGGAGGCGACCGAAGAAGGCCGGCGTCTTTACGCCATGTTCCGTCCGTTCTCGGGGGAGGAGCAGGATCGATCGTTCGAGAAGCTGATGGCCAGGATGGGCCCGCCGGTCGGGGCGACCAAGGCCAAGGTGGCGCAAAAAGAGCCCGAGGCGCCCAACGTGGTGCGGCTGGAGGCCAAGAAGACGCGGCGGCCTTTTCTGGCCAGGGCCGGCGTCGCGGCGGCCCTGGCGATGGCGGCGGGGGTGGCGCTGTATCTCGGGATGCGGCCGTCGCTCGTCAGCTATTCGGCCAGCATCACGGGCGCGGCGGTGGTGCGCAGCGCGCCGTCCTCGGCCGGGCCGGTCACGCTCGGAAGCCCGAGCAGCAAGCTCTCGGTCGAGCTCCACCCCGAGCATGGGGTCGAGTCGCCCAGGGTGCGCCTCTTCGTGGTGAGCGCGGGGACGATCTACAAGGCCCCTCCGTCGTTCGCGTGGTCCACGTCCCAGGATGGGACGGTGACGATCCGCGACACCAGGCAAGCCCTGTTTGCCGGCGTGCCGGACGGTACATCCACGCTCGTGATCGCCGTCGGCCAGAGCAGCGCGTTGCCGGACGAGGAGGCGCTCGCCGGGCAGATCGCGGGCCCCGAGGGGCGAGCCTCGAAGCGGGGATATGCGATCTTCTGGCGCCCGCTCGTGCTCTCGCCGGGCAAGGAAGGCTCCCGGCGACAGCTCGATGTCGAATTCGTCGGCTGCGACGCGGTGCGGAGGGTCGAGGGGCGGGTATTGTGCGACGTCTCGCCGGAGAGCAAGCTCGTCCTCTGGGTCAATCGGCCCGGCGCGGCCGTGACGATCGATGGCCGCGAGCCCGCGATGCAACGCAAGGCCACGCAGGGCGGAGAGCAGGTGTCGATCCTGTCGATCCCGGAGGGCGGAAAGGAGGTCGCGGTCGTCGAGGGCAAGGGGAACGACGTGCGCCGCCGGGAGGTGCGGCTGTCGCCGGCGATCCACGACAAAGACCTCGACCGGGCCGAGGCGCTGCGCAAGGACGACAAGACGCGGAGAGAGGCGCGGGAGCTCGTCACGCAGCTGCTCGACGACCCCCGCCCGGAGATCCGCGCCCTCGCCCGGGGAAAGCTCGCGCGCATCGAGCGCGCGGAGGGAGAGGTGAAGCAGGCCATCGACGATCTTCGCCGGGCGATCGACGAGGAGCAGAAGCTCGGCATGATCTCCGCCGAGCTGGATGACCGACTGGCCCTCTCGTATACGTATACCATCAGCGGCCCCGGCCAGCCGCCGGACTTCGCCGCCGCGCGCGGGGCGCTCGAAGAGGGGGAGCCGCGCCTCCCGGATTATCCCGAGGGCAGGGCGCTCTATCCTTATTATCTCGGCCTGATCGACCGCGAGAGCGGGGATATCCGGGGCGCGCTCCGCCGCCTCGACGACGCCGTCCTGCGCGCCGGGCGCCTCGGCCTCGACGCCGACGCGAGGCGAGCGCAGCGGGTCGAGGCCGATGTGCTGCAGAGCCTCGGGCATACCGCGGAGGCAGTCAGCCTGTTCCGCCTTATCGAGCCTGCGGAGCGGGGAGGGAAGGACCCCTGCGACGTCGCGCGATTCCTCAATGACTTCGGCTGGCTCGTCACCGGGATCAACGAGTCGGACACCGATGGTATCACCAGCGCGCCGGACCCGATTCCGCTGTTCAACGACGCGCTCTCGCGCTTCGACGGGTCTTGTGGGACCGCGGAAGAGCGGGGGCACGTGCGCGGCAACCTGGCGCATGCGCTCGTCGTCAAAGGCGAGGTCGGTCCTGCCCGCAAATTCCTGGACGAGGCCAGGAAGCGCATGCCGAGGCCGAGCCCCCGGATCGAGGCGAGCTTCATGCTCGACGAGGCGCGGATCGCGCTGCAAAGCGGCCACGCCGCCGAGGCGCTCCGCGCGTACGAGCGCCTCGCCGCGCTCGCGCGCGAGACCGGCCTGCGCGGCTACGATGTCGAGGCGGCCCTCGGTCAGGCCCAGGCCTTCGAGGCGGATACACGCTTCGACGACGCCCGCCGCGCCTACGCCGAGGCCGATGGCCTGCTCGACCAGCGCAGCCGGAGCGTCCCCATCGGCGATGGCAAAGAGGGTTTTTTGAACAGGCACGAGCGGGTGACCCGCATGCGGGTGAATTTCCTCGTGCGCCGCGGCGAGCGCGAGCCCGAGAAGGCACAAGGTCTCTGGGCCGAGGCGATGACGGCCGCCCGCAGAGGCCGGGCCCGGATGCTCTCTGCGCTCCAGTGGGCCGACCGGGTCGACGCGCTCTCCGGCGAGCAACGCCTCGCCTTCCAGGCTGCGATGGATGCCTATCGCAAAAAGCGCGGGCTGCTCGACGCCGCGGCCGAGAAGGCCCCGGAGCGCGAGGCGATGATGAAGGAGGCCGATCAGGCGCTCGATGACGCGATCTCCAGGGTGGGCAGCGCCGGGGCAGAAGCCGCGCCGCTCGTCGCGCCGGCCGCGGGAGAGCTGTTCCTGGTCTTCACGCCCGCACAGGGCGGCTGGGCCGGGCTGTCGCTCCGCGATGGGACGTTCACCGCGCGGTCGATCCCGTCGTTCGATCCGAAGGGCTCAGCAGATACCGTATCAGCCGCGCTCCTCGCCCCCTTTGCCGACAGGCTCGAAGGGGCCAAGCGCGTTCGTGTCGCGGCCGGCGGCGCGCTCTCGACCGTCGATATCCATGCCCTGCCCTGGAAGGGCGCTCCGCTCGCGGCGCAGGTGCCGGTCGTCTACGGCCTCGATCTGCCGGCGGCGCTCCACCCCGCGCCCGCTGGAAAGGCGCGCGCGGTGATCGTCTCGAACCCGGGCTCGGACCTCACCGGCGCCGATCGGGAGGCCGAGGTGATGCGCAGGACGCTCGAAGAGAAATCCTACGAGATAGAAGAGCTCCAGGGAGACGACGCCACCTACGATAACGTGCGGAAGCTCCTCGAATCGCCGGGCGTGACGCTGCTCCACTACGGGAGCCACGGGCAGTTCCAGGGCGGCCGCGATGGGCTCGGGAGCGGGCTCGGCCTGGCCGATCAACGGTGGTTGCGCGCGGGAGACATCCTCTCG
The DNA here is from genome assembly GCA_046351295.1 of Byssovorax sp. Taxonomy (GTDB): domain Bacteria; phylum Myxococcota_A; class Polyangia; order Polyangiales; family Polyangiaceae; genus JAXLYT01. The sequence continues at coordinate 39,679 of JAXLYT010000066.1, read as the reverse complement.
CTCTCGCATGCGCCGGCGAAGGTGATCCTCACCGGGTGCGAGACGGCGCAGGCGTCGGCCGGGATGGCCGCCGAGGGGCTCGGGCTCGCCCAGGCGTTCCTCACGGCGGGGGCCGAGGTGGTGGTGGCCTCGACCCGCCCCGTGAAAGACGAGCTGGCCGTCGCGCTGGTGGAGCGATTGACCCGCTCGGCCGCCTTTCCCCAGGATCTCGGGGCCGCCTTCTCCGACGCGCAGCGCGGCTTGATCCGCGAGACCCCCGGCGCCGACTGGGCGACGTTCCGCCTGCTCGTGCCCTGAACGCCGGGCAAAGAAGGGATTGCACGCCCGTGTGCAAAATCTGCGCGCGGCGCCGCACAACTTTTTTCTGAATGGTTGTGAGAAACGAGGGGGCCGCTCCCTAACCCTTGATAGGCCGGAGAAACGAGCCTAGCGAGGAAAACCATGGGATCGCGCGGAAAGCTATCCGCGGGCACGGCGCTCGTCGTGCTCGCCCTGGGGGCATTCTTGATCGAGAGCAGGCACGGGACGGCGCCGCCGGGGCAGGGGCGCACGGGGCCCGCCTCGTCTCCGGGACAGGCTCCGGGCGCGCAGGCCGCCGATCGGCCGCGGGCGCCGGATGCGCGCGCGGTGAGCGCGCCCGCGGTGAGCGCGCCCGCGGTGAGCGCGCCCGCGGTGAGCGCGCCCGCGATCGAGCTCGCGCCGCTGGGGCTCAGTCCCGCGCAGGTGGCCGAGGCCAACGCCCGCTCGGTGGTGGAGGCGTCCCGGAGCGGGACGCACATGGAACGATTGAATCCGCTGGCGGCGCCGGCGCCCTTCGATCGAGGTGCCTTTGCCGAGAACCCGCGGGCGTACTACGAGACGATCGAGCCGGGGCGGGTGTTCATGCCGGCCGAGGCCGGACCGGGCGTGACGGTGCTCGACGCGGTGGGGGCGACTCACCTCACGACGGAGTCCGAGGGCAGCGTGCGGCTGCGCGTGCAGGGGGTGCCGCTCTCGCCGGTGACGTTCACGAGCTTCGACATGGGGGCGTTCGACAACGACCTCGCGTCGATCACGGTGCAGGCCGACGCGGCGGGGGTGGCGACCGCGCGATTCCGGGCCACGCGAGGGACGATCGACGACGTGAACATCCTCTCGGCCTCGCCCTTCTCGGCGGGGCAGGTGGCGTTCCTGGTGACGGTGAAGCGGGATTGAGGGCAGGAGGAGAGATCGATGAAACGGCTCGCTACGCTCAGTTCGCTGCTCGCGCTGCTCGTCCTCGCCGGGGCGGCGAGCGCCCAGCAAATTCCCACGCTCGATGACGCCCGGCAGTTCTCCAACAACCCCACCGTCTGGTGCGGGAACCTCAAGGCACCTCCGCCCCCGCCGCCCGGCACCAAGATCCCGCTCGAGCTCGGCGGCTGCGACGAATCCCTCGCGCCCGAGTGCCCGGTGAGCGCGGCGGGCGGCGGGGGGATCACCCGCGGATCGATGGATCTGTTCCGGGGATCCAAGCGAGTCACGGTGAGCATGACCTGGATCGGGGAGGCCGACGACGCCGCGCCGATGCCCAGGCAGAGCGCGGGCGTGCCGAAGGCGCCCAGGCCGCCCGAGCCCGGGGCGCTCGCGCGGCTCTCGCTCCGGCGCTTCACCGATCTGCGCCGCCTCACCTACCCGAGCAGCTTCGGCCCAGGCGATTTTTCGAGCTATGATCTGAGCCTCTGGCTCTCCCGGACCAACCCCGCGACCGGCGGCGGCACGATCGTCCTCAACGACCCTCGCGACATCGCCGTTCGCCCCCTCTACGACGAGGCCGTGCCGGGCCTGTACGTGGACAAGAACTTCAGCAGCGTCGAGAGCTTGAAGCTCTATGACGCCGGGGGAAACCAGGTGATCGATCAGGCCCTGGCCGCGACGGGCGTGGTCACGGCGCGCAACGGCTACACCTACGTCTTCGAGATCATCCGGACAGGGCCGAACCCGAACACGTCCGATCGCTACGGGCGCCTCGTCGCCGAGCGCGACCGCAACGGCAACGGCGTGACCATCACCTACGAGCACGCCGCCAACGCCTCCGACGCGGCCCTCGGCTTCGATCGCACGCGGCTCTGGAGGATGACGGCCATCACCGACGCCTACGGCGACGCGGCGCTCGTCTCCTACCGAGCGACCAAGAAATCCGGCCGGTGGGTGGTCGAGACGATCACGCTGCCCTCCCTCGCCCCGCCGCCCGGGCCGGCCGCGAGCTGCGCCCTCGTCTATCTCTACGATGTACCGGCGAACGGGATCCCCCTGGCCGGTCTCACCCGGGTCATCCACCAGGACGGGACGGAGAGCAGCCGATTCATCACCCCGGACAACCCGATCAGCATGACGGTGTTCCACTCCTTCGAGCCGATGACCGCGAACCCGCGCCGCGCCGAGAACGTCTACCTCACCAACCCGAGCTGGGTCGACCCGGTGACGGGGCAGGTGACCCCGCAGACGGCGAACCTGGTCCGGATCATCGCCAACGCGCAGAACGAGGTGACGTACCTCAACAAGAGCGTCTTCAACGCCCAGAATGGCAACATCGATTATTTCCTCTACGACGGCGGGCGGTCGCTCTCCCGCTATCGCACCCTGTCCTGGGGAGTGCCGCTCCGCCTGGAGCAGATCGTGGGCTGGGCAACGCTCAACCAGGATCCGGCGACCTTCGATTTCGCGACGGTCATGTCGTTCACCACGACCGGCTTCCAGCGGTTGACGTCGGTGACCGACGCCAAGGGCTTCACCACCAAGATCGAGCGCGACGTGATCACGGGGGCGCCGACCAAGGTCACCCATCCGGACGGCAAATCGAGCACGACGTCGTACAACGGCTTCCGGCTGCCGCTGCTCGAGAGCGATTTCCTCGGGGTCGCGACCGCGCACACCTACGACCCCAAGGGCAACGAGACCACCACCGTCCTCGCGCAAGGGACGCCGGCGCAGGGCGTGCTCCAGCGCACGTTCAACGCGCGCGGCCAGGTCGTCGACGCGAGCGACGCCAACGGGCACGTGACGAACCACGTGTATTTCCCCAATGGGAGGCTCCAGAAGATCACCGAGCCCGCCGTCTCCCCCGGCGTCTTCCCGGTGACGAGCTACCAGTACGACCAGGGGGGCCGGATCGCCTTGCGCGCGACGCCCGACGGGCTCAGCCAGGCGTACACGCACGACTGCATGAACCGGGTCACGCGCACGGCGTACGATGATGGGACCGAGGAGCTCACGCAGTACGGGCTCGGGCCGGAGGCGGGGCTCCTCCGCCAGGAGAGCGATCGGAGGGGCGTCGCCACGGAGCACCTCTACGATCCTTCGGGGCGCGAGGCCGTGCTCGTGCAAGCGCTCGGGTCGCCGGAGCAGGTGATGCGCACCTGGGGTTATTTGCCGGGGACATGGGAGCCGTCCGTCACCACGATGAAGGGTGAGACGACGAGCTACGACCACGACGACTACAACGCGGTGTTCCGGGAGACGGTGTATCCGAACACCCTGACCGCGCTCCACACCACCACCGAATACGACGAGAACCACCGCGCGCGCCGGGTGATCGATCCCCATGGCCGGCAGCGCTACTCCCTCTACGACATGAACGGCCGGCTCATCCGCACCGTGCAGGAGATGGCCCCCGGCTTCTTCGACCCGCCGCTGACCGACGCCGGCATCCTCGGCCTCGTGCGCGAGCCGGAGGGGCAGCAGAGCCCGCACTACATCATCCACGATCTCATGTACGACGCCGGCGGCCACGAGGTCCGCCGCGCCCTCGGCCGCGGCACGCCGACCTACCAGAAATGGGACGAGCGCGGCCGGGTGACGCTCGAGATGGTGGCCGCGGGGAGCGCCGTCCAGGCCAGCACGACGAACGTCTACGATCCGCAGGGGAACGTCGTCCACGTGATCGGCCCTCGCGGCTATCTGACCAGCTCGACCTACACGGACGGCAACCTGCTGAAGAGCAAGACGGACGCGGACGGCGCGAACGAGGCGGCGCAGCAGGTCTATGGTCACGACGCGGGCAAGCGCGTGGTCAATCGCACGGACGGCCTCGGGAACACCTGGACGACGGTGTATGGCCCGCTCAACGGGTACGCGATCGCCGAGATCGATCCGCCCGCCGACGTGGACGGCGATCCGTCGACCCCGCCGAGCCGCGCCGTCCACGGCAAGATCCGCGACCCGCTCGGACACATCATCTACGAGTACACGGCGCCCGATGAGAGCCTCTTCGTGGACGCCAGCTCGTACGACCATCCCCCGGGCGTGATCCAGGAGATCACCACCAGGTACGACAAGCTCTATCGCGCCATCGCCCGGACGGCGTGGCTCGTCCATCCGGTCTTCGTCGATCCGCTCGACTCGGACGGTCCGCCGATCGCCGTCGATCCGAGCGAGGGCCTCACCACCCGCTGGGTGTACGACGACGATCTCGCCGATGGCCAGGGGCTCGACGCCGAGGTGGCCGCGCGCTGCGGGGCATTGCCGCTCGGCGACAACGCGGCCGGGATTCGCAGCGACGGGAGCGCCGTCCAGGAGACCGGCCCGGCGGGGGCCGTCCGGCTCACCGTGTACGATGGCCTCGGGCGGGTGATCTGCCTCGCGGAGAAGCTCCACGAGCCGGCCGATTACGCCGTGACCCACACGAGCTACGACACGCTGGCGAGCGGCATTCCCTTCGCGCCGGGCGATCTCGTCGACGCGAAGAAGGTCGACGCCCTCGGCCACGAGACCCACGAGTACCGCGACGGCGCCGATCGCGTGCTCGCGACCCGGGACGCCGAACAGCACCTCTCAGGGCATGTGCTCGACGCCGAGTGCAACCCCGTGCTCTTCTGGGATTCCATCGGGGTCCGCTGGACCCGTGCGTACGATGTCCGCGGCAGGGAAATTTCGCGCACCGACGCTGCAGGGTCCACCATCCACACGATGTACGACGCCGACGGCAACATCACCGCGGTGACAGACGCGCTCGGCCACGCCAAGCTCATGGCCTACGACGGGCGCAACCGCAACGTCGGCGAGACCGATCGTCTGGGTGGCCTCACCACATTTGCCTACGACGCGGAGAACCTCGTTTCCCGGACGGACGCGGAGGGCAAAGTCACTCAGTACCTGTATGACGCGCGGAAACTCCAGATCGGGCAGGTGCTCCCCGACGGTGCCTTCCGCGCCTTCGCCCACGACGCGGCCAAGCGCTTGGTCGCGCGCACTGGCGCGGACAACCAGACCATCGAATTTCGGTGGGACGGGGCCGATCGCATGACCGCGCGGACCTACCCGGATGGGGCCAATGACACCTTCCAGTACGACGACGTCGGGCATCACACCTCCGGCGCGTCGGCACGGTACGGCAACACCGTGACCCGCACGTGGGATCCGCGCGGCCGGATGACGGCGGAGACGCTCACGATCGCCGGGCGGAGCTACACGGTCGAAATTGGCTATGACGCGGACAACAACCGGACGTCCGTGACCTACCCGGATGGCAGCGTGGTCAGTCGGTCGTTTACGGTACGCCACCAGGTCGAGGCCGTGAGCCAGCAGGGGTCTCTCGTCGCCTTCTTCGGGTATGACGCGGTCAAACGGCGGACCACGACCGATCTCGGGAACGGCCTGCACGAGAGCCGGACATACTACGACGACGACCGGATTCATACGATCGCCGCCCCGAACGTCACGGGCTTCGGATATGTCTATGACCTGAACAAGAACCCGCTGAGCCGGTCCAACAACGCGATCCCCGGGGAAGACGAGGCCTATGCTTATGATCCCGAGGATCGTCTGACGAGCTTCGATCGAACGAGCGGGCGATCCCAGGACTGGGCGCTCACGTTCGAAGGGGACTTTCCCGTCGTGATCACCGACAACAACGTGGAAAACCGGACCTACGACCCCGGCCACAAGCTCACCGCGCGGAACGGCGCTCTCCTCGCCTACGATCCCAAGGGCAACGTGATCGGGGACGGACAGGGCAACACGTTTGCCTGGGACTTCGACGATCAGCTCGAGAGCGCCACGATCTCCGGCGTGGAGACACAGTATCAGTACGACGCCTTCGGCCGGCGCGTCAGGACCGGAAACGTCATCTACGTCTATGATCACCAGCATGCCATCGCCGAGTATGCCGCCGGCGCGCTCCCGGACGCGCCGGAGAAGCGCTACGTCTTCGGCGACGGCCAGGACGAGCTCCTCGCGATGATCGCCGGAGCCGCCCGCTACTACGCCCACGGCGACCACCTCGGCAGCGTGTACGCTCTCACGAACCAGGCCGGGCAGGTGGTCGAGCGCTATCGCTACGACGCCTACGGGAACCAGACCGTCTCCGCCGGGCCGGGCCCCGACGGCCTCTGGTTCACCGCGGACGACGCGATGAGCGCCAGCGCCGCCGGCAACCCGCACACCTACACCGGCCAGCGCTTCGACGCCGAGACCGGCCTCCTCTACTACAAGAGCCGCTACTACCGGGCCGACCTCAGCCGCTTCTTGAGCCGCGACCCCCTCCACTACGCCGACGACCGGGCCTACCTCTATGGGCGCGACAACCCCATCGCCAACGCCGATCCCTCCGGCGGGACCGACATGCCCTCTTGTGGCAAGTGCTGCATGGTCGTCGGCCAGGCCGCGGAGGACTGGAACGCCCTGGTGATCCTCGACGCGAGCAGGAACCCCTCGACCGTGACCGGCGTGAGCCTCTACCTCGTCGGGCAGACCATCTCCGGCGCATGGACCAGCGGCCTCTACAAGCTCGCCACGGACACCCGCCTCGTCCCCGAGACCGAGTACTGGTACAGCGTCCCGGCCGATCGTGACCTCGGCGCGCTCCAGAGCGGCGACATGCTCTTCTCCACCTTCGACGGGAACACGCAGGGCACCTACACCTTGCCGATCGCCATCTACAGCGGGCCATGATCGGCCGGAGACGGCGGCGAGCCGAGGGCCTCGCCCGGCTGGTGGTGTAGAATTTTTTCTCAACCACGATACGCCCGGCGAGCCGCCATGCTAGGAGAGGGCATGGCCGCGCGCCCCCTCGTCGTCTTCGGCATCCCAGGCACCGTCCTCGACGCGGGCACCGGCCCCAAGCGCTGGGACCGCTGGCGTCCCACCATCGCCCTCGGCCAGCACCCCGACCTCCCCGTCTCCCGCCTCGTCCTCCTCGTCGCGCCGCGCACCGAGCCCCTGGTCGACCAGCTCGAAGCCGACCTCCGCGAGGTCTCGCCCCGCACCCGGATCGAACGCATCCCGGTCACGTGGAAGGACCCCTGGGATTTCGAGGAGGTCTATGCGGGCCTCCACGATGTCTGCCGCGCGTATCCCTTCGACACCGACAAGGAGGAGTACCTCGTCCACCTCACCACGGGCACGCACGTCGTGCAGATATGCTTCTTCCTGCTCACCGAGGCGCGCTACCTCCCCGGCAAGGTCCTCCAGACCTCGCCTCCGCCCAAGGACGAGAAGGGCATCTCGGGCCGGTATACCATCGTCGATCTCGACCTCTCCCGGTATGACCGCATCGCCTCCCGCTTCACGGGTGAAGTACGCGAGGGGCAGAGCTTTCTCAAGGCGGGTATCGACACGAAGAACGCCCGCTTCAACCGGCTCATCGCCCGCATCGAGGAGGTGGCCAAGGCCTCGCGCGCGCCCATCTTGCTCATGGGGCCGACCGGCGCGGGCAAGAGCCAGCTCGCCGGGAGGATTTACGAGCTCAAGAAGGCGCGGCGCCAGATCGAGGGAGAGATGGTGGCGGTCAACTGCGCAACGTTGCGCGGGGATGCGGCCATGTCAACCCTCTTTGGGCACAGGCGCGGGGCCTTCACCGGGGCGGCGAGCGATCGGCCGGGGCTGTTGCGCAAGGCCGATGGAGGGCTGCTCTTCCTCGACGAGATCGGCGAGCTCGGCCTCGACGAGCAGGCCATGCTCCTCCGGGCCATCGAGCAGAAGCGCTATTATCCCGTGGGCGCCGATCAGGAGGTGGAGAGCCATTTTCTCCTGATCGCCGGCACCAACCGCGACCTCGGGGCGCGCGCGCAACAGGGCCTCTTCCGGGAGGACTTGCTCGCCCGGATCGATCTCTGGACCTTCCGGCTCCCGGCGCTGCGGGAGCGGCCGGAGGACATCGCGCCGAACCTCGACTACGAGCTCGGCGCCGCGTCACGCGCCCTCGGCGTGCACGTGACGATGAACCGCGCGGCGCGGGAGGCGTTCCTCTCTTTTGCCACCTCGCCGGGGGCGATCTGGGCCGGCAACTTCCGCGACCTGAACGCGGCGGTGACGAGGATGGCCACGCTCGCGCAGGGAGGGAGGATCACGCCGGCGCTGGTGGCGGAGGAGGTCGAGCGCCTGGAGGCCGCGTGGAGGAGCGCCAAGGCGGGAGGCGGGGCGAGCCCGCGGGAAGAGCGCGCGGGCGGGCGGGTGAGCGAGGTCCTGGGGCCGGAGGCGGCCGCGGCGCTCGATCGGTTCGACGTGGTCCAGCTCGAGGAGGTGCTCGCGGTGTGCCAGGGGGCGAAGACGCTCAGCGAGGCGGGGAGGGCGCTCTTCGCGGCGTCGAGGCAGGGGCGGACGACGGTGAACGACGCGGATCGGCTGCGGAAGTACCTCGCCCGCTTCGGCCTCGACTGGGAGCGAGCCCACAGCGAAACCTCGCCCAACCGCTAGCAACTTATCCTCCAGGATAGCACCAGCCCACAGTACCGCGACCGGAAGGGAGCGGACCGCGCAGCACCCACGCCAAAGAAGGCCATTTCTCCCCGGGCGCCCCCGCTGGCACGCCCAGTGCTTTATCCCCAGGCACGAAACGCCAGGATAGCTCAGTGGTTAGAGCGCGATAAAACACCTTGGCCGCTATTCTCCGGCAACGGCAGTGAATGGTCAGGGTTACTCCGCTACGGACGGCGAGGTCGCGGGTTCGATTCCCGCTCCTGGTACCGCTTGAAAAGGGGCTTCGGCTCCTTCTCGGGCGCGCACGATCCTCCGGGCAGTGAGGGCGCGGTTACTTCTCTGGTACGAAAAACACCGCTCCCATGGTTCTCCCGGGGCTCTTGCGTTCTCGTCGGGCCGGTCTTCCGGCTCCCCCACGAGGTCTGTCATGTCCTTCTTCACCTTCCTCTCCAAGGCTCGTTCTCAGACCACCGCGGCGAAGCCCGCCGAGGGCCACCTGAACTTCATGGGCGGCGTCTCCTACGACGTGAATTCGCCGCTCGTTCGCCTGCGCCTCGCGGCCTCGACCTGCTTCTTCGGCGAGCCGATGTACTACCACCGTGACGCGGAAGATCCGCGGGCGGTGAAGGCCGCGGCGAACAAGAGCCACCTGACGGACGAGCAGGTGCGCTACCTGCGCGCGACGCTCGACGCGATCGATCCGCAGGCGTGGCGGAGCATGACGCCGGCCGGGTTGATCGAGAGCGCGATCGACGAGGCGCTCGACCATGACGCCGAGGCGACGCTGCGCGAGGCGGTTCGCCTGCGCAACGAGGAGCATATCCGCACCACGCCCCAGGTCATCCTGGTGCGGGCGGCGCATCACCGCGCGGTGAAGGGAACGGGCCTCGTGCGCAAGCATGCGCCCGCGATCATCAAGCGCGCGGACGAGCCGGCGGTGGGGCTGTCGTACCAGATGTACCGGTATGGCAAGCCCATCCCCAACGCGCTCAAGAAGGCCTGGCGCGAGGCGCTCGTGCGCTTCGACGGTTATGCGCTCTCCAAGTATCGCCAGGAGGGCCGCGCGGCCAAGACGGTGGATGTGGTGAACCTCGTCCACCCGAAGAGCGACGCGGTGGACGCGCTCGTCAATGGCAAGGCGAAGACGACGGGCCGAACCTGGGAGGCGATCGTCTCGGCGCGCGGCTCGAACCGCACGGCGTGGAAGAAGGCCATGGGCGTGATGGGCCACATGGCGATGCTGCGCAACCTGCGCAACATGCTCGAGGCCGGCATCAAGGCCGACGAGCTGATCTCGCCGCTCGTCGCCGGCGCGAAGGACGGTAAGCAACTGCCCTTCCGGTACTTCTCCGCCTACAAGGCGGTGGAGGACAAGGCGCCCGGCGCGCTGCTCGACGCGATCGAGACGTGCCTCGTCCGCTCGCTCGGCGAGCTGCCCATGTTCGAGGGCCGCGTGATGGCGCTCGCGGACAACAGCGGCTCGGCGCAGGGCACGACCACGAGCGCGATGGGCACGATGAAGGTCTCGACGATCGGCAACCTCACGGGCATCCTCACGGGGATGCGCGCGGGGGACGGTCACCTCGGGGTCTTCGGTGATCGGCTGGAGACGATGGCGATCCGCAAGGGCGCCTCGATCTTCGACCAGCTCAACAAGGCCGAGGCCCTGGCGAAGGGCATTGGCCAGGGCACGGAGAACGGGATCTGGCTCTTCTTCGACGCGGCCCTGCGGAAGAAGGAGCGCTGGGACACGATCTTCGTGATGAGCGATATGCAGGCAGGCCACGGCGGCCTCTACGGGACGACCCCGGGGAGCTACCGTGAGTACGGGTGGGGCGCGGACGGCCGGTACATCGACGTGGCGAAGCTGGTCACGACGTACCGCAAGCGGGTGAACCCGGACGTGCGCGTGTTCCTGGTGCAGATCGCGGGCTACAAGGACACGCTGTTGCCCGAGCTGTACGATCGCACGTACATCCTCGGCGGGTGGGGCGAGGGCCTGCTCCGGTTCGCCGCGGAGATGGCGGCGATCACCTCCGGTCAGTGACGGCCACAGCGCGCAAAGCGAGGCCGGGGAGAGCGATCTTCCCGGCCTTTTTGCGTCTTTGCGCCCAAGGGGCGTTGCGATAAAGCCCCTCCCGCCATGGATCGCGACGACCCTTATCTCATGCCCTCGTATGTGAAGCTCCTCGTCGAGGAGCCCACCCGCACGGCCGCCTTCTACGAGGCCCTCGGCTTCACCCGCATCCACCACGATCCAGTGTTCGTCCACCTCCGCTGGGCCCGCTACGCCGACCTCTTCCTGGTCGCGCTCCCGCAAGGCGCTTCGTTTCCGCAGAAGCGCGGCCTCGGCGTGCTGCTCTGCTTCACCGCGGGCGAGGTGTCGCTCGACGAGATCGCCGCCCGGGCCGGAAAGGCCGGCGCCGTGGTCGACGGGCCGCGCGAGCAGCCGTGGCACACGCGCGAGGTGATGGTGGTCGACCCCGAGGGCTACCGGCTCACCTTCGTCGCGCCGAGCGGATCGGACGGGACGGGCGAGCCTACTTCCTGAGCGCGCGGCCGATGGTGTTGCGGCCGATGCCGAGGCGCTTGGCAGCCTCGGTCTTGTTGCCGTCGCAGGCCTTCACGGTCGCGTCGACGTACCGCTTCTCGGCTTCTTCGAGCGTCAACCCGAGGGGGATCGAGACCGCGCCCTCGCTCGTCTCCTCGCGCGGTGTGGGCACGGGAGGCAGCGGGCGGCGGGCGCCGAGCGACAAGGTGGCGGGCTCGCTGCGCCGGGCGGGCAGGTGGGCGGCGGTCACGCGGCCGTCGGGCGCGAGGGCGATCGCGCTCTCGATCCAGTGCTCGAGCTCGCGCACGTTGCCCGGGAAGGGGTGGCTGCGGATGATGCCGAGCGCTGCGGGATCCAGCTGCGGCGTGGGGCGGCCGTAGCGGCCGGCGTAGAGGTCGGCGAAGTGGCGGGCGAGGGACTCGACCTCGTCGGGGCCGCGATCGCGGAGCGGGGGCAGCTCGATCTCCACCACGCGGGCGCGGTAGTAGAGGTCTTCCCGGAAGCGGCCCTCGGCGACGGCTTTTTCGAGGTCTCTGTGCGTCGCGCACACCACCCGGATGTCGGCGTAGAGCGTCTGCCGGCCGCCGACGCGCTCGAAGGTGCGATCCTGGATCAAGCGGAGGAACTTGCCCTGGATGTCGGGCGGCAGGTCGCCGAGCTCGTCGAGGAAGAGCGTCCCGCCCTCGGCCAGCTCGACCTTGCCGGGCACGCGGCGATCGGCGCCGGTGAAGGCCCCGCGCTCGTGGCCGAAGAGCTCGCTCTCGACGAGCTGGGCGGGCAAGGTGGTGCAGTCGACGGTGACGAAGGGCTTGGCCTGGCGCTTCGAGTTGACGTGGATCGCCCGGGCGAAGAGGCCCTTTCCGGTGCCGGTCTCGCCGCGCAGGAGCACGGTGGCGTCGGTCTGCGCGGCGAGCTGCACGCGCTCGTACACGGCGCGGATCGCGGGGCCGCGGCCGACGATGCGGTTGAAGGGGCCCTGGAGGACGAGGCCTGGGCCGCCGGCGGGGGCGCGCAGGGTGGTGAGGGTGAGCGCGCGGGCGAGCTGGGTGCCGAGGGCGATGAGGTACTGCTCGTCGTCGGCGTCGAAGGTGCCGCCCTCGCGGTTCAAGATCTGCACGACGCCGCGGGTCGGGGCGCGCTCGTCTTCGCGGATGGGGGCGACGAGCATGGAGCGGGTGGTGTAGCCGGTGGCCTTGTCGGCGGAGGGATCGAAGCGCGGATCGCTGCTCGCGTCGTCGACGCGCACGACCTCGCCGGTGCGGGCGACGTAGCCCGCGATGCCGCGATCCATCGGCTGACGGAGCGCGGGCAGCTCGGGGAGGACGGCGACGCGCGTCACGAGGTCGCCGTGCTCCGCGTCGCAGAGCCAGATGGTGGCGCGCTCGGCGCGGAGGGCGCGGGCGAGGCGCTCGCAGGCGGTGCCGAGCAGGGCGTCGAAATCGACCTCCCGGCCGAGGAGCGCGGCGAGATCGACGATGAGCGACAGGCGGGACATGGAGAGGGGAGCGGGCTCCAGCGTAGAGAGCGCGAGCGCCGGCGTCACCTGCCATGAAGCGTCCATCAGCGAGGCATCCATCGTGACCTCCTTTCTCCGTGGGGTCGGGGTCAGGCAGCCGCGCGCAGGGGGACCTCCGCGAGGGTGAGCTCCATGCCTTCGCGGGCGGCGATGGCGGAGGGGAACAGCTCGCGGGCCTTGCGCTCCAGCTCGGCCACGCCCGCGTCGGTGCGCTGCGGGTCGTGGTGGAAGAGCACGTAGCGGCCGACGCCCGCGGCGCGGCAGATCTCGGCGCCCGCGACGTACGTCGAGTGACCCCAGCCGACCTTGGAGCGACCCTGATCGCCGCGGTACTCCTCGGGGGTGTACTGCGAGTCGTAGATCAGGAGATCGGCGCCTTCGGCCAGCGTCTTCAGGGTCGGGTCGACGCAGGCGTAGTGCTCGGTGTCGGTTGCGTAGACCACGCTCCGCCCCTCGTGCTCGATCCGGTAGGCGAGCACGCCGCCCGGGTGGTTGAGCTTGGCCACGCGGATCTGGGCCTCGCCGATGTCGAAGCGGTCCCCGTTCTTCGTCTCGCGCAGGCGGATCTGGCCGCCGAGCTCGTCGAGGCGGACGGGGAAGACCGGGGCCGTCATCTGGTGGGCCAGCGCGTCGCCGAGGGACATGACGCCGTTGGCCGAGCCGATGAGCTGCAGCTTCGTCGACGGCAGGTAGGCCGGAACGAAGAAGGGCAGGCCCTGGATGTGGTCCCAGTGGAGGTGCGAAAAGAGGATCGTCGCGTCCACCGGGCCCTGGCCGAGCAGGGCGTCGCCGAGGCGGCGCACGCCCGTGCCGGCGTCGAGGATCAAGCGGGTCCCGCCGCAGACCAGCTCGACGCAGCTCGTGTTGCCGCCGACCCCGGCGGTCTCCGGCCCCGGCGAAGCGATGCTGCCACGGACGCCCCAGAACTTGATGCGCATGATCTCGTCTCCTCCTCAGAAGCCCGCCGGCCTGTCCAGCGGCTTCGAAAGGGGTCATTGCGAAGGGTGTGCCGGGCCGACAACCCCTGATTTTCGAGGGATTTTCGGGGCCAGCCGGGCGCTTTGCACCAGAACCGCGCGCCGGGCTGGGGCGTTGCGCCAAAAGGGAGCGGCGTCGCGCATCGGTAAGTCGGGTGCCCAGGAGGGCTCCGGCCGGGCGGCGCTCCCGGCGTCGTTGACCGCGCTCGGGGCAGGGGCCTAGCATCCATCCCCGAGCCCCCGAGATCCGTTACGTAGAGCCATGACCGTCGCCACCTTCGCCGCCGCCCAAGTCCTCCGTGTGCTGCCTCGCACCAGCATCACCCGAGCCGTGGGGCGCCTGTGCGACGCGCCCTTGCCACCCCGGGTGGCCAACGCGGTCGTCAACCTCTACGTGCGCGCGTACAACGTGAACCTCGACGAGAGCGTCGTGCCCGAGGGGGCCTTCCCGACGTTCGACGCGTTCTTCACCCGACCGCTCCGCGAGGGCGCCCGGCCGATGGAGGGAGGCGCGGGCGCGATCGTGAGCCCGGCCGACGGTCGCCTCGACGACCTCGGTCCGATCCACCCCGGCGGGCGCTTCACCATCAAGGGGCGCGAGTACGCGGTGGCCGATCTGGTCGGCGACGAGGCGGAGGTCGCCCGCTACGTGGGCGGGCAATACGCCATCGTGTACCTCTCGCCGCGCGACTACCACCGGGTCCACGCCCCCGTGGCCGGGGAGGTGACGCGGATCCGCTCGCTCCCGGGCGATCTCTACCCGGTCAACTCGATCGGCGAGCAGCATGTGCCCTCGCTCTTCGCCACCAACCGGCGGGTGGCGATCGTGATCGACAGCGAGCAGCACGGGCGCGTCACCGTGGTGATGGTGGGCGCGATGATCGTGGGGCGGATCACGGTGAGCGCGATCGACGCGCACGACGTGCCGCTCGGCGATCACCCGATCGAGCCGCCGCAGATCGTCGCGCGTGGAGACGAGATCGGGGTGTTCCACCTCGGCTCGACCGCGGTGATCTTCGTGGAGAAGGGCAAGGCACCGCCCTTCGTGCGGCCGGCCTCCCCCAAGGTGCGGCTCGGTCAGGCGCTCACCGGAGACGAGGCGCGATGAGCGGCGAGCCGCCCGAGGGTGGGGCCCCGCCCGGCACGCCGGGGAGCCCCTTCGATGCCTCGGCACGAGGCACCTTCATGGCGCGGGGCATGCTCCCGACCGCGCCCGACGACGAGCCCGTCCCGATCTCGGCGCGCGTGCCGCCGCCTCCCTCGGTGCCACGCGCGCGTGCGGCGTCCTATCCGCCGATGGCGCCGGCCTCGTATCCGCCGATGGCGCCGGCCTCGGCGGGCCGCAAGGGCACGCTCCCGGGGGGCGCGACCGCGGCTGCCGTGCCCGTCGCGGCGCCGCTCCCGCGCATCCCGGATCTCGACGCCATGATCGCCGAGAGCTCGCGATCGTCGTCCCCGCCGCTGCCGATCGACGGCGCCGGTCCCCCGCCGATCCCGCAGTTTCTCACGCCGGTGCCGGAGGCCTCGGTGCTCCCGCCCGGCAAGTCGGGCGCCGCGGACGGGGGCGCCGCTCCGCGCCGCAAATCGCGGCGAACCGTGAAGATCCCGGACGACGCGGTGCCCAACAAGACACCGGCGCCTCCTCCGGTGGCGTTCGCGCAGACGCCGTCCTCGACGCCCGAGCCCTTCGCCGTGGTGCCGGCGCCCTTCGTCCCGAGCGCCGTGCCTGCGGTGCCGCCTGCGGCGTCGTACGGCGCCGCGGTCCCCGCGATGCCTCCGAGCGCGGGGCCTCCCGTCATCCCGTTCGACGACATCGCGACACCTCCGCCGGCCGCCGTGATGCCGGCGCCGCCGCTCTCTTCTCCCTCGTCGTTCGATCCGCCGACCCCGGTGCGGAACGTCGCGGCCTCGCCGGTCCCGCCGCCGCCGCTCGCGGACGAGCTGGCGACGCCGCCTGCGCCCGCCGCCGAGGCCTCGCCGGAGCCGTCGTTCGACGCGCCGATCATGCCGATGCGGATCATCGCCATCGGCACCGATCTCTCACCGCTCCCGCCGGAGACGCCGCCCGAGACCGTGGCCGCGGTCATGACCCCGCTGCCCGCGCCGGTGGACGTGACGCCGGTCGAGGTCGCGCCCGCGCGCGTCACGCCCTTGGATCTCGCGCCGATCGACGTCAAGCCGGCGCAGGTCACGCCGGCGCAGACGACGCCGGTCGAGGTCGCGCCGGTCGAGGCCACGCCGGTGCAGATCACGCCGGTCGAGGTCGCGCCGGTCGAGGTCGCGCCCCCGAGGAAGCCGCCGCCGCCGGTCGCTCCGATCCAGGCCGTGGACCATGAATCCGTGGAGACGGTGGAGCCGGAGTCGAGCCCCGAGTCGGTGGAGCCCGAGCTCTCCGAGCCCGTCTCCGTCGATCCGGAGCCCTCCGCGCCCGCGATCCAGGCCGCACCGCGCAAGCCCCCTCCGGTCCCCCGCGTGGAGGCCATCGAGGTCGATACCCTCGAAGAAGAAGACGACGACGGCGCGCCGACGACCCAGCGAGAGGCAGGCGCCGCCGCGGTCGCGCGGCCGCGCGCCGAGGACGTCGAGGAGATCGAGGTCGAGCGGATCTCGGACGTCGTCACGCCGGCCGGGGCCGACGGCGAAGCGCCCGCCAAGAAGCCGCCGCCCCCGCCGCCGAAGCGCGCGCCGCTCGAAACATCACCGAGCGCGGTGTCGCCCCCGCCGCCCGCCGCCCGCCCCGGGCCGCCTCCGCCGCCGGTCGCCGCGCCCGCCCAGCTGGCCGCGCCTGCGCAGACGCCTCCTCCTGCGCCCGCCGCGCCCGCCGTGGCCCAGGCGCCCGCGACCGCGGGGCCCGTCTCCGCCGAGCCGCAGCGCAAGCGGCAGAAGCCCTGGTGGGAGGAGCTCTTCGGCGACGACTACATCCGCACGATGGATCGGCTCGATCCGAAGGTCGTCCGCAAGGAGTGCGATTTCATCGAGGATCGCCTGGGCCTCGAGAAGGGCGCGGTCATCCTCGATCTGGCCTGCGGGCCGGGCTCCCACGCGGTCGAGCTGTCGAGCCGCGGCTACGGCGTCGTCGGCTACGACCTCTCCCTCTCGATGCTCGCCCGCGCCGCGGACGAGGCGCAGGAGCGCGGCCAGCGGCTCAACTTCCTCCACGGCGACATGCGGGAGATGGCCTTCGAGGAGACCTTCGACGGCGTCTATTCGTGGTCGACGAGCTTCGGGTACTTCGACGACGAGAAGAACTTCAACGTCCTCTCGCGCATCCACAAGGCGCTGCGCAAGGGCGGGCTGCTCCTGCTCGACGTGGTGAACCGCGACTACGTGGCGCCTCGCCAGCCGAGCCTCGTGTGGTTCGAGGGCGACGGCTGCGTGTGCATGGACGAGATGGTGGTGGACTTCTTCTCCAGCCGCCTCCGGGTCAAGCGCACGGTGATGTTCGAGGACGGCCGCGCGCGCGAGCTCGAGTATTCGATCCGCCTCTACGCCCTCCACGAGCTCGGCAAGATGCTCCACGAGTGCGGGTTCAAGGTGATCGAGGTCACCGGCCACCCGGCGCACCCGGGCGTGTTCTTCGGATCCGAGTCGCCCCGGGTCATCGTCCTCGCCGAGCGAGGCTGAGGGCGGCGCCCGTGCCCACGACACGCTCGATCTCCCCGATCCAGGCGCTCCGCGAGGCCTTCCCGGCGATCCGGCAGAGCGACGACCCCGCCGATCGCATCGCCTATGCGCGCGATCTCTGGCAGCGCCGCTTCTTCGCCGTGCGCGAGGGGCGCGTGAACGAGCACCGCCCCGCGCTCGTGGTGTGGCCCGAGCGCACCGAAGAGGTGGCGGAGATCGTGCGCTTCTGCGCAAACGAAGGGATCGCCCTCGTCCCCTACGGCGCGGGCTCCGGCGTGTGTGGGGGCATCGTCCCCGACGAGAAGATGGTCGTGCTCGATCTCAAGCGCATGGAGCGCTGGCGGAGGCTCGACGCGGAGGCGAGCACGCTCGAGGTCGAGGCCGGCGCCTCGGGGATCCGGCTCGAGGACGACCTCCAGGCGCGCGGCTACACCGCGGGGCATTTCCCCTCGTCGATCCTCTGCTCCACCGCGGGCGGCTGGGTGGCGGCGCGCGGCGCGGGGCAGTGCTCCGGCCGCTACGGGAAGATCGAGGACATGGTGAGCTCGCTCGAGTGCGTGGTCGGCCGGGGCGAGGTCGTGCGCCTCCACCGCCGCGCCCACGGGCCCGACCTGATCCCGCTCTTCATCGGCAGCGAGGGCGTGCTCGGCGTCATCACCAGCGTCACGCTGCGCCTCCACCCAAAGCCCGCGGCGCGCACGGGCGGGGCCTTCTCGTTCCCCACGATCGAGGCGGGGTGGACGGCGATGCGCGAGATCTTCCAGTCGGGCCTGCGCCCCGCGGTCTCGCGGCTCTACGATCCGTTCGACTCGTTCATCGCCCGCCGCGGGTCGGTCAAGCGCGAGAAGCGCGCAGAGAAGGGGCTCGCCGAGGAGGCGCACCAGGTCGAGATGCCCGGCGCGGGCGGCGCGGCGCTCAGGACGATCCTGCGCGTGCCCGGCGCGCTCAACGGCGTGATCGACGCGCTCGGCGGCAATGTCCTCAAGGGCTCCACGTTGATCCTGATCTTCGAGGGCCCCGAAGGCGAAGGGCAGGAAGATCTCGCCAGGGCCTCGGCCATCGCCGCGCGCCTCGGGGCGAGCTCGCTCGGGCCGGGGCCGGCCGATCACTGGCTCGCGCACCGCTACAGCGTGAGCTACCGGCAGTCGCCCGTGTTCATGGCGGGCGCGTTCGTCGACACCATGGAGGTCGCCGCGCCGTGGAGCCGCCTCGGCGCGCTCTACCACGGGGTGCGCGCGGCCCTCGGGCGGCATGTCTTCGTGATGGCGCACCTGTCGCACGCCTACCCCGACGGGTGCAGCATCTACTTCACCTTCGTCGGCAGCGCGCCGAGCGAGGCCGCCTCGGAGGCCAAGTACGACGAGACCTGGAGGGCCGCGCTCACCGCGGCGATCGAGGCCGGCGGCACGCTCTCCCACCACCACGGCGTCGGGCGGAGCAAGGCGCCCAGGCTCGGCGCCGAGCTCGGCCTCGGCATCGAGGTGATCGACGCGCTCCGCGGCGCGCTCGATCCGGCCGGGATCATGAACCCAGGGAACCTCGCGCCCCGCGAGCGCCCGGCGCGCGCGCCGCTCCCAGAGCCGCCCGCAACACCTTCGCTCTCGGCCGATGATCAGCTCGTGCACGCGAGCGGGCAGGCGACGCTCGCCGAGGTGGAGCAGGCGCTCGGCGCGGCGGGGCTCTCGCTCGGCCTCGGCCCGGGCGCGCCGTCCACGACGGGAACCACCGTTGCACGATGGATCGCAGACGGAGCCAGGGGCGCGCCCGACCCGTGGGAAGATCCGGTCGATCACCTGGTCGCCGGCTTCACCGCGACGCTCGGCTCGGGCGCGGGCCTCGTGGTGCGCCCCGCGCCGCGCCGCGCGGTCGGCCCCGATCTGTTCGCCCTCTTCCTCGGCCAGCGCGAGCAGGCGGGGACGATCGCCTCCGCGCACCTGCGCGCGCAGGGGCCGGACAGGGCGCGCCGCCTGCCCTGCGCGATCGACCGCGATCCGCCGGTGGAACCGACCGAGCAGGCGCTTGTCGATCGGGTCATGGACGCGGTGCGGCGCGTGCGCTGAGGACCCGCGCGAGGAGCGAGGATGTCGATGCGAAGGCTTCTTGGTGGTCTGGGGGCGCTTTCCCTGCTCCTCGTGTCCGCGGCGGCGCTCGCGGCCGATCCGCTCGCGAGCGGCGCGATCGAGGACAAGGGCACGATGCTCCAGCGCGCCCGCGGCAAGCAGGCGCTCCTGCTCTTCGAGGACGCGGCGAGCGGCTACGAGGATTTCGCCCGGCACTACCCGGCCGACGCAGAGGCGCCGGTCGCGCTCAAGGACGCCCTGATCCTCCGGATCGGGATGGGCCTGCTCGATCAGGCGACGAAGGACGCCGAGCTCTTCCTCCGCTCCTACGGCGCGAAGCTCCCCTCCGAGTCGAGCGTGGTGATGCTGGGCTTGGCCACGGCCTACGCCGATCGCAGCGATTTCGCCGTCGCCAAAAAGATCCTCGAGAGCTCGATGAGCTACATCGACCGCGCCGCCCCGCTCGACAAGCGCCTCGTCGCCCACGCGCTGCTCGGCCGCTGCCTGCTCTCGCTCGGCGATCGCAAGAAGGCCGAGGCCGAGCTCGACCAGGTGCGCGCGCTCTTCAAGGACCCGGCCTCCGCCGTGAAGACCTTCGAGGGCCAGGGCGCCGACATGCGCCGGATCGGCCTCGCGCTCAACGCGGTGGGCGAGGCCCGCTACTTCTTCGCCGATCAGAAGCGCCTCGCCGCCGAGGCGATCGCCTTCCCCAACTACGCGGGTAAGGGCGACATGGAAGACGTGAAGAAGCACCTCAACACCAAGGTGCGCGACTGGATCGGCAAGAAGCGCCCGGCGATCGAGGCGGCCGAGAAGGAGTACCTCACGATCGTCGACATCCAGCCCGCGCCGCCGCCCCGCTGGGTGATCGCCGCGGCGGCGCGCGTCGGCGAGATGTGGGCGCACTTCGTCAGCGATTTCCGCGCGGCGCCCGTGCCGAAGGAGTGGATGTCGGGCGGGACGGTGCCCGGCTCGAAGATGACCTACGCCGAGGTGCGCAAGGCGTACTTCGAGCAGATCGACGCGGCGTCCGCGCCCCAGCGGCAGGCCGCCGCCGGGGCCTACCGCACGTGCTTCAACTACGCCGTGAAGTTCCAGTACTTCGACGACAACGTGACCTCGTGCCTCGGGTGGCTCACGCGCAACGAGAAGGCGAAGTTCCCGCGGATCGACGAGATCGCGCCGCGCTGGGGCTTCCTCGGCATGCCTGGTCTCTCGACGGAGCCGCTGCCCGAGCCGAGGTGATCCGCGAAGGGAGCGCGCTCAGCCGCTCCCGGTGAGGCGCGCTTCGCCCTCGACGAGCCGCGCGTGTCCGAGCGGCGCGCTCGCCGCTTCTTCGGCGCGGCAGAGCGCGCGGACGATCGGCACGGCCGTGTCGAAGGAGGTGAGCGGCGCGCGGCGCGTCGTGATGCAGTCGAAGAAGTGCGCGATCTCCAGGGCGAGCGGCTCGGCCCACGGCACGGGTGACGCGGCGCCGGGCTCGAAGGCGCTCTCTCCGTGGGTCCCGCGGACCGCGCCGAGCAGCACGCGATCGGGCGCCCGCACGTCGTCGAACACGGCCGCGCCCCGGGTGCCGATCACGGTGATCTTCCGCTCCTTGCTCGGGTGGGCGCGCGACAGCTCGATGCTCGCGCCGAGGCCGGAGGTGAGATCGAGGCTCACGCGGCAGAGGTCGCCGCCCGGCGGGCTCGACGCCGTGAGGCCGGCGATCGGGCTCGGATCGAGCGCGTGGAGGACGGAGAGGTCGTGCGGGCCGAGGGTCCAGAGGCAGTGCGCGCTGCGGTCGCCGCCGACGGAGAGGCGCGCGGCCTCGAAGCGCAAGAGCTCGCCGAGGGCGCCGCTCGCGCAGAGGTCGAGCAGGCGCACCACGGCCGGGTGGTAGCGGAGCAGGTGCCCGACCATCCCGATCCGTCCCGACGCGGCGGCGCGCGCCGCGCATCGCTCCGCGTCGAGCATGCCGAGGGCGAGGGGCTTCTCCACGAACACGTCGACCCCGGCGTCGAGCGCCGCGAGCACGAGCGCCGCATGCGTGTGCGCAGGCGTGGCGACGAGCACCGCGTCCACGCCCGTCGCGAGCGCCTCGTCGAGCGAGTCGACGAGCAGGGCCCCGGGCGCGAGCGCCGCCGCGCGCATGCGGCTCTGCGGGAGCGGGTCGGCCACCGCGCGGACATCGGCCCGCCGGCTCTCCGCGAGCACCCGCAGGATGTTCGAGCCCCACGCGCCGCAGCCGAGGAGCGCGACGCGGACCCGCTCCGGCGCCCCGCTCACGGGCCTCCGGAGGGCGTCGCGGGCGGCGGCGCCGGAGGTGTGGACGATGGCAACGTCGTGGACGATGGCAACGCTGTGGACGATGGAGACGCCGCGGGCGGCGGCGCCGACAGCTCGGCCATCACCGCCTCGCTCGCCGGGTTTCCCGGGTGGATCGACGGCCCGTTGATGTCGACCATGAAGTCGTACTCGACCCCGTCGACCGAGGCGCGCACCCGCTCGTGCTGCATGCACGACCGCGCGGTCTCCACGTTCCAGACCGGCGGGTGCCCGGGGTGGTGCCGATCGAGCAGGGTCGGGATGGTGTTGCCCTCCTTCGAGCGGTACTCCTGCACGATCGCGAGCGCGGCCTTCCGATCGGCGCCGTCGAACTTCGACTGGATCCAGAAGATGGACACGATCGCGACCATCGCCGAGCTCACGGCGAGCAGCATCCGGAGGAGCTTGCTGGGATCCATCGACCGAGGGCGTATAGCGTCCCCGGACGGCGAGGGCCAGGCAGGATCCGCAGCCCTTCAGCCTCCGCCGGGCGCGCCCGGGCCCCGGGAGGGGCCGATCACGGCGAGCGCCGCGCGCTGCTCCGCGTTGAGGCGCACCCCCGGCCGGCGGCTCTTGAGCAGCGCGACCGCCGCCTCCACGTCCGCGCAGTGCCCGCGATCGAGCAGGAGCGCCGCGGCCACGGTGGCCGATCGACCGTGCCCGTAGGCGCAGTGGACGAGGAGCCCCGGGGCCTCGCGCAGCCGATCCACGAGGGCCCGGAGCGCAGCCGGATCGGGCGGCGTTCCATCGAGGAGCGGGACGCAGAGGTAGCCGGGGAGCGCGCGCACCGCGGGCGCCGCCGAGAGCTCGGCGGTGAGATCGAGGACATGCGCCGCGCCTGGAGGCAGGTCCGTCGCGCGCGGCCACCGCCCGACCCAGAGCCCGGGGACGATCTCGTTCGACGCGTCCTCGCGGCCGAGCAGGCGCCCCGCGAGCACGATCAACCAGGCGAAGAACAGGTACGGGCCGAGGAGGGGGTACGACCAGAGCGCGAGCGTTCCATCCGCGCGCTTGCCGATCCACCCGGGCCGCTTGCCGAGGTAGGCGAGGGCCACCACGAGCACGCTCAGCGCGGGCCACAGCGCACCGAGCGCGCCGCCGCCCGACACGACGCCGAGGCCGCCGAGCGAGAGCGCGAGGATCAGGAACAGGAGGCCGTAGCGCATGGGAGACATCCGCGGGCCGCGCCCGCTCGATCGAGGAAGCTCAGGGCGTGTTGACGGCGATGACGCCGTAGACACCCTTGTCGCCGTCGGCCCACACGATCCCGTCGCCGAGCATCAGCCCCTTGGAGCTCGCGCTCACGTCGCGCGGGTCTTGCTTGAGCACCGCCGCGGTCACGCCCGGCGAGTAGACCTTGTCGAAGCTCGACGAGAAGCCCTTGTCGTCCTTGATCACGAGCGCCGCGCCCCGCGGCATGTTGACCCGCACCGGGTAGCGCGCGAGCTCGCCGAGGCCCTTCTTGTCGCCGGCGCGGAGCCGCTTCTGCAGCTCGGTGAAGAAGTCGACGGCGGCCCGGTAGCTGTACCCGTTCGCCTTGAAGTGGGACTCGCCGAGCGGGCAGCCGCTCGCGTCGAGGGGCGTCACGACATCGTCGTCCTTGACCTCGAAGCTGACCGCGGGCGGCTTCGGCCGGCAGGTGGTGCGATCGATCGGCGCAGGCGCGACGGCGGTCGCGGTGGGCGCGGCGCTCGGCGCGATCGCCGCAGCGGTGGGCGCGGCGCTCGGCGCGATCGGCGCAGCGGTGGGCGCGGCGCTCGGCGGTGCGACGACGATCTCCGATCCGCCGGGAGCGGGCGCGGGCGGCGTGCCACATGCGAGGAGCGGGAGCAGGGCGAGGAGCGCGGGCGCGGCGAGGTGGGCGCGGATCGAGAGCATGGCGCGAGCCTGGCCCAGCGCGCGAGGGAAGGGAAGGGCGCTCGGCCGGCCGAGCGCGCGCCCGTCGAGCGCTCGCGCGCGCAGCCTCATGAGACCGTCCCGCGGGCGGCGCTTCTGGCATGATGTACGGCGATGAGCGCCCTGCCCCACCTCTCGCTCCTGCTCTTCGGCGGCCGCATCGGCGGCGCCTGGGTGATCCCGCTCGTGTTCTCCGCCATCGGCAGCCTCATCGTGGCCTGGGGGATGACGTTCATCCGCAAGGACCAGAGCATCCGCAAGTGGCCCAGGGCGCCGGGGCAGATCACCCACGCCTCGGTGAAATCGGGGCACAGCCACGCGCGCGACCCGAACAACCCCGGCTGGCAGCAGACCTACGAAGTGTTCCTGCCCGAGGTGCGCTTCGTCTACACCGTCGAGGGGCGGACCTTCGAGGGCACCCAGATCGCGCGCACCGTCTCCTGGACGACCTCGGTGGACGAGGTGCAAAAGCGCGTGGATCGCTACCCGGTCCACGGCAAAGTCGAGGTCTACGTCGACCCGCAGGACCCGGCCGTCGCCTACCTGGAGACGCCGACGTCGGGCGGCGCGGTGTTCCTCTTGATCTTCGGCGGCTTCTTTCTCTTCGTCGGCGTGCTGCTCACGGTGATCTTCGCGATCGTGATGTGATCTTCGCGAGGGCCGCGGAGCAACGGAGCATCGAGCCCGGCGGACACGTGACGTGTTTCACCTCACCACCCCTCGTGTCGTCACGTTACGTCGTTCGAACATCGATGATCAAAGTGCCTATCCGCCGCGTGGCGCGCTCTCGATCCGCCTCGTCGATCGGCCTCGCCGCGCGGTGAAGCGAGGCTCGATATCCCCATTTCTGGGGTCCCAGATCCCCTGATCGCCGCGCGTGAGCGGTGCGCTCCGGGTGCTACAAAGGGGAGACCGCGAGCTCGTCGAGGTCGAGCGCGGTGTGCCGGGTGCGAGAGTCGCGCTTGGGCCGCGACCCCTGGGGAGGGCCCGTCCTCTCCAGCGGTCGCGGCCCACATCGCGATATGTGGGCCCGGCACGCCGCGCTCGATCTCGCCACGCCAAGGAGATTCACCGTGCAGAGCGCGAAGGAACTTTGTGTGACGCTGGCCGAGGCCGATCTGCCCGGCTCGGGGGGAGCCCTGTCCGCCGCGCGCGCGCTGGTGGAGGGGATCGAGGCGCTCCCTCACCTCGCCCACACCCGCGATCTACGCCTGGCGCTGGCGCTCGCCCTCGATATCGTCGACATCCTCACGGAGCACGGAGGCCATCATGGGAGCGGGCATCATGGGCGATACTGACGCGGTGAGCGCGGCCGCGCCGATCCGGATCCTCGCCGACGCGAGCGGCGAGCTCACGGTGGCCGGCCTGGCCCGGGTGGTGTCGGCGGGGCTCGTGGGGCGCCTCGGCGCGGCCGAGGCGGGGATGTACCTCGTGGAGGGTGAGCCGGCGCGCCTCCGCCTCGCGGGCTCGTGCGCGGGGAGCGCAGGAGCCGCGCTCCTCCCGGGCGAGATCGGCCTCGACGGGCGGCCGCCGGTCGGGGCGAGCGTGGATCTTCGCCTCCTCGTCGCCGGCGAGCGCGCGCTCCTCATCGCGGTCGGGGGCGGCGAGAGCCCCCCGGGTATCCACGCCGTGCCCCTCCAGGACGGGGCCGCCGGCGAGGGGCTCGCGGGCGCGCTGCTCGTGGCGAGCGACACGCCGCTCGACGGATCCGTGCGCGACGCGCTCGCGTCGATGGCGAAGCCGCTCGCGTCGCTCGTCGAGCTCGCTCGCCTGCGCGGAGCGCGGCAGCGGGAGGCCCGCGTGATCGAGCACACGGAGAAGGTGCGCGCCCTCGGGGAGATGGCCGCGGGCGTCGTCCACGATCTGCGCAACGCGATCTGCCCCATCTCGCTCCACGGCCAGCTCCTCCGGCGCGCGCTCAAGCGCAACGCGCCCCAGGCGCAGGCGCTCGAGGTGCTGGACGAGATCGACCACACGCTGGCCCGGAGCTTCGAGATCATCGACCGCTTCCGCTCGTTCAGCCGCTCGAGCGTGGGCGCGGCCGTGGAGCCGATCGCCCTCGCGACGGCGGCCCAGGCGGCGGCGGCGCTGGCGCGCACGCGCGCCGAGAGCGCGGTGAGCGTCGAGATCCTCGAGGACATCGCGCAGACGCCCCACGTGCGGGTGCGCGGGGGCGAGCTGATCTCGGCGATCTACAACCTCCTCGACAACGCCATCGAGGCCATGTCCGGCGGGGGCGTGGCCGTCGTCCGCACCGGCGCGGCCGAGGGCGGGGCCTGGGTCGAGGTCGCCGACGACGGCCCCGGGATCCCGGCGGATCTGCGCCGGCGGATCTTCGAGCCCTTCTTCACCACCAAGCGCGACGGCACCGGGCTCGGTCTGTCGATCGTGCACTCCTTCGTGCAGGACCACGGCGGCCGGGTGACGCTCGCGGACGCGGAGCCGCACGGCGCCCGCTTCAAGCTCTGGTTCCCTGCGGCACAGGCAGAGGAGGCAACCTGATGCACCATGACGAGTGACGCGCCAGAACCGCTGCTGCACGAAGAAGGACGCTTCCTCGCCAGCTTGCTCGACGAGGCTGCCGTCGGCATCTGGTCGATCTCGAGCCGCACGCTCCGCACGCTCCACGTCAACGAGGCCCTCCTCCGCATCACGGGCCGCCCGCGCGACGCCTTCCTGGTCGATCGCCCCACGATGATCCCCTGGCTGCACCCGGACGATCAGGCGCGGGGGAGCGCCCAGCGCGAGGAGACCTTCGCCGCCGGCGTGAGCACGGGAACCTACCGCCTGCTCCGGCCGGACGGCGAGCTGCGCTGGATCCGCTTCTACGGCCACATGGTGCGCGGGGAGGACGGCGAGCTCGAGCGCCTCGACGCCTGCATCATCGACATCACCGAGGCGCGCCAGACCGAGGAGGCGCTGCGCGAGAGCCGCGCCAAGCTCGCGGCCGCGCTCGACGCCATGCACGACCTCGTGATCATCACGGACGCCCAGGGTAGGGTGGTCGAGTCCAACGAGGCCTTCGCCAGGTTCCGTCGCTCCCTGGGCCGCGAGACGAGCCCCGGAGACCTCTCCGGGTGGCGAGCGAACGTCGAGGTCTCCCGGCCGGACGGCGCGCCCGAAGGGATCGAGCAGTGGGCCATCCCGCGGGCGTTGCGGGGGGAGCGCGCGCTCAACGTCGAATCCGTCATCCGGCGCAAGGACACGGGCGAGGCCTGGACGAGGAGCGTCAGCTTCGGGCCGATTCGCGACTCCACAGGGACGATCGTGGGGGCGGTGGTGGTCGGCCGCGACGTCACCGAGCAGAAGCAGGCCGAGGCCGCGCTCGCCGAGGCCCGGGCGGCGACCGCGCTCGCCGAGGGGCGCGAGCGGCGGCGCATCGCCGAGGCCCTGCATGACCAGGTCGGCCAGGCGCTCGCGCTCACGGAGATCCGGCTCGGGACGCTCCTCGACCGGCTCTCCGGCGCGGATCGCAGCGAGCTCGTCGAGTGCATGAGCGCCCTGCGCACCATCGCGGACGACGTCCGTGGCCTGACGTTCGAGCTCGATCCGCCGATCCTCCGCGACCTCGGGCTGAAGGCCGCCATCGACTGGCTCGCCGAGGAGCTCGCCTCGCCGCACGGGATCGAGGTGCGCGTCGAGGGCGACGACCTGAGCGACCTCGACGGCGACGTGGCCACGCTCCTCTTCCGCGCCGCGCGCGAGCTCTTGATCAACGTGATCAAGCACGCCCAGACCACCCGGGCAGAGGTGTGGCTCACCCGCGCCGCGCGCGAGATCGTGGTCGAGGTCAGCGACTACGGCGTGGGCTTCGGCGCGGTCGTCAACGGCCTGCCGCGCAGCCCGGGCTACGGCCTCGCCAGCATCCGCGAGCAGATGGGCCTGCTCGGCGGTACCGTCGAGATCGGCGCGCCGGACGAGGGTGGAAGCCGCGTGCGGCTGCGCGTCCCGATCGCTGCGGCCTTCAGTCGACCGAGGTCAACCCGTGGCGGATCGCATATTTAGTGAGCTCGGCCATCGAGTGGATCTTGAGCTTGGCGGCGATCTGCCTCCGGTGTGATTCCACCGTGGCCACGCCGAGCCCGAGCTTGGCCGCGATGTCCTTCGACGACGCGCCCTCGGCGAGGAGCTTCAGCACCTCGAGCTCCCGCGGGCTGAGCTGCGCTGTGTCGGGATCGGGGCTCGAGCCGGCGAGGGCCTTGACCACCGCGCCGGAGACGCCGGGGCTCACGTAGTTCTTGCCGGCCGCCACCGCCCGCAGCGCTTGCAGCAGCTCGCCGGCGGCGTCGTTCTTGACGAGGTAGCCCGCCGCGCCCGCCTTGAGCATCGCCTGGACATAGCGCCGATCGGCGTGCACCGAGAGGGCGACGACCTTCGCCCCCGGCTGCGCGGCGAGGAGCTTGCGAGTCGCCTCTACCCCGCTCATGCCCGGCATGGAGATGTCCATCACCACGACATCGGGGTGAAGCTGGTCAGCGTTGAGGAGCGCCTCCACGCCGTCGGCCGCCTCGCCCACGACATCGTACCCAGGCTCGCGCGCCAGCACCGCGCGCAGCCCATCGCGGAGCATCTGGTGATCGTCGACGAGCATGATTTTCATGGCGATTTGATGACAATAGAGCTGCATTGTCCGTGCCGGTAAGATCTTGGTGCATCGTGGAAAGAAGCGTCGTTCATTCGCCTTACGTCACGTATCGTCGTGTGCGATCCTGTGCGTGAAACAGGCTGGCTTCCGCGTGTCCAGCGGAACGCCCTCGGCACGATCCGAGGAGCGCAGCCCCGAGGGCGCGCTCGGGCTGCACGACAATCTGCGCGCGGATGCATTCTTTGCGCTCTCGCGGCGTGGAGGGCGAGGCGGACGGCCCGCGAGGCCGCTTTTTCGCGAGGTCGCCTCGGGCGACGCGCTCGCCGGGCGCCACGCGCGCCCGGGCCTCCGGCCGCGCGAGGATCGGGCCGGTTGATTTGGGGGCCCCGCCGCCTACGATCCCGCCCATGCCCTCGGCCCGGCTGCTCCAGGTCAACTGCCCCCAGTGCGGGGCTCACCTGCAATTCTCCGCCGACGACGAGGTCGTCACCTGCCGCTACTGCGGCGCGAGCTCGCTCGTGGCCTCGCTCCTGCCCCTCGTCCCCCAGGCCCAGCCCGCTCCCCCGGTCAACAGAGGCGGCGTCTTCGTCCTGGCGATGGCGGCCTTCATCATGGTCGGCACCATCGCCTCCGGCGCGCTCGTGTGGATGGCGACCTCGCGCCCGAGCCCGAGCCCGCGCCCCTTCCCGGCCCCGCTGCCCGAGTCCCCGCCGCCGGCGGTCCCGCCCTCGCAGGCCTGCGAGAAGGCCGTCGTCTGCTGCCGGGCCGTGATGTCCGCGACCGGGACCGTCCCCTCGAACATGCGCGCCTGCGAGGCGATGCGCGCGCTGTCGGACGCGGACTGCGCGACGCAGTACACGACGTTCCGGAGCACCGCGGCCTCGCTCGGCAAGCGCTGCGATTGAGGCGATGAGAGCGCCGGTCGCAGCGCGGTCCGCTCGCCCGCGTCGAGCGTCCGGCCGCCGGCGGATACGCCGCGCGATCAAAGGGCGGGCGTTCCCGGGGCCCCCCGCGTACCATCGCGGCCCACCATGGGTCCGCGCTCCACTGATTCCGCAGCGAGCTCGCGGCGCCCGCCGGCCGGGCGGACGAGCGCTCCATGACGAGCCTCTCCGCGCGCCTCGACACGGAGTGGCGGCCCTTCACCCCGCTCCACGAGCACACCCTCGATCGCGCCCGCGATGTCGCCGCCGGATCCGGCGGGCCGTACGCCGGCGCCGTCGTCGGCGTCTACGGCTCGGGCAAGAGCACCCTGCTCTTCACGCTGCTGCGCGAGGCCCCGGCTCAGGGCGCCGTCGCCGTCTGGGAAGAGGCCGCGCCCCTCATCGAGCGCATCGTCGCGGGGGACGAGCGCTTGCTCCCGCAGACCTTCACCGCCCGCGTCCTCGGCTGGGTCGCCGAGCTCGTCCGGAGCCCCGCGGCGCTCGATCGCTACAGCCACGATCTCGCCGCCCGCGGTCACGCCGACATCGCCGGGGCCGTGCGCGGGCAGATCGCCCGGGGAGCCCGCCGCGTCGTCCTCCTGCTCGACGAGCTGGAGCAGGCCCACGACCTGCTGCGCCGGCGCATCGCGGCCGACGACGGTCAGCCCCTGCGCGCGTTGATCGACGCATGCGGCCCGGATTTTCGCCTCGTTCTGGCCTATGCGCCCGAGTCGTACCACAGCGTCGGCGACGCTGATCGCGGGCGCCTCGCCTACCTCCCGGTCCCCGCGCTCGACGTGGCTTCCATCCAGGCGAGCTTCGGTCTCTCGCGCGGCGAGGCCAACTTCACCTGGTGGGCCAGCCGCGGCCGCACCCGTGGCGTCATGCAGGCCGTGCGCGGGGTGATCGAGCCGTTCCGCAGGGGCGCCTTCGATCGCGGCCTCGACGATCTGGGCGACGCGCTCGACGCCTTGCCGGGCGTGTTCGGCGTGCCCGCCATGCTCCGCGACGGGCTCTCCCACGCCGAGACCCGCGCGCTGCTCGACCTCGTGCCCGCGCCCGACGAGCGCGGCGAGCGCGGCGTCGCCTGCGCGCTCGCCGATCGCAACGGCCTGGCCGACCGCATCAAGGCCGAGCTCGGCCGCCGGGTCGCCACCAAGATCGATCTCCAGCCGGTGGCCAACGAGCTCGTCGCCGTGCTCGAAGCCGTGGGCGACGGGGACGATCGCGCCTACCTGAGCATGGACGATTTCCGCGCGGCGGTGCGCACCGCCGAGGCGCGCGCCATCGAGTCGGGCCGGCAGCGCGAGCCCATCGAGCGCTTCGTCGATCAGGCCATGTTCGTCTTCTCGTCGCTCGGCGAGATGGGGCCGCTCCCGAGGCGCCTCCCGATCCCGCTCGCGACACTGGCCGAGGAGCGCTTCCCCTCGCCCTTCACCGATCCGTACCTGCCGCTCGAATCGGGCCGCACCCCGAGCGAAGGCGAGCTCGACCGCCGCTTCCGCGAGCTCGCGCGCACCCCGGCCCCGCTCCTCGTCGCGGCCGATCGCGAGCTGTCGGTCTTCGCCGGCGAGGCCGCGCTCGCCGCGTGGATCGAGGCGGGCGGGCTCGACGAAGGTTCGGAGCCGGTGCGCGCCGTGCTCCTCGCCGGGGGAGGCCCGCGCCCGCCCATCGTCGATCTGGCCGTGGCGAGCGGCCGCCTCTGCCTGCGCGAGGTCGGCCCCTTCCACGCCACCTTCCTCAAGTGCCTCGCGCTGCGCCCGCGCGCCGAGGGCAGCGAGCCCACGGTCGAGGCGCTCTCGGGCGACCTCCGCGCCGATCGCCAGCTCGCCCGCAAGATCCAGTGGCACATGGGCCGCATCGCGGTGCTGCTTCGCGAGGCCAGGGCGCGGCAGAGCGCGACCTGGACCGCGGCCTCGCGCTTCGTGCGCGACGAGCGCTTCCGCGGCGCGCTCGGCCGGCTCAAGACCGACAGCCCCGCGCTGCTCGGCCTCTTGATCCCGCTCCGCCCGCCCACGGCCTCGGAGCGCCGGCTCCTCGCGCGCATGGCTCGCCTGCTCGACACCCGGGAGCCGCTGCGCAAGGTCGCGCGCATGGTCAACCCCGGCGGCCGCCTCTCGGGCGCCGCGGTGGTGGTCGACGAGCTCTTGCCGGCCGGCGGCGATCCGCCTCGCTGGACGGAGCGCAAGCTCCCGGGCGCCGACGAGCTCGGCGAGCTGCTCGACGCGTTCGGGGGCGAGCCCGCGCTCCGGGCGAGGCTCGCGCGCTGGCTCTTCCCCGAAGATCCCGAGCGGCTCTCGGCGCTCTTCGCCTATCACGCGGGCGCGCTGCCCGACATCGCCGAGGAGCAGGCGCAGCTCGACGCGCTCCAGGGCCTGGAGCGCACCGCGCGCCGCGCCGACGCCATCCTCTCCGCCCTGGAGAGCTGCACGGGCCGGCAGCGCGACTCGCTCCGGGCGCTGCGCCTCGGCCATGTCACCGATCAGGTGCGGAGCAGCGGCGGGCCGGTGGCGCAGCTCCGGGCGCTCGGCGCCGAGCTGCGCACTTCCGAGGCCGGCGCGCAGGCCGCCTGGGTGCGGGCGCTCTCGCTCTGGATCTGCGGCGTGTTCGCCGATCGGCTGCTCACCGGGGTCGAGAAGGAGCAGGCGGAGCTCGGCGAGTGGGAGGTCGCCGCGGCGGCGGCGCGCGAGCTGGGCGCGCGGGCCATCGAGCTCGAGCGCGCGCTCGGCGAGGCGGGCGCCGATGCATGCGCCGATCTGGTGCGCGCGGCGAGGCGCGGGATCGGCAACCACCTCGACGCGCGCGACGCGCTCGGGCGCGAGCTCTCGGCGCTGCGCGGCCTCGTGACCGGCGTCGAGCCGCTGGCCAAGCTCCTGTCCGACATGATCGCCGCGCTCGGCGAGCGGGGCCTGTCGCTGACCGAGGCAGTGGCCGCCTACCTGCCCGACGAGGACGCGCTGCCCTCGCAGCAGGCGCTGCTGCGGCGCGTCCCCGAGCTGCTCGACGAGATCGAGGGCCCGTGCCCGCCGCCCGGCGGCCGCGGCGTCGTCGAGTACGCGGAGCTGTTGCGCCGGCACGCCGAGGCCACCCGGAGAGAGCGGCTGCGCATGCGCCTGGAGGCCCTGCTCGACGTCACCGTGCCGCCCGAGCTGAGGCTCGACGCCGAGGGTATGCTCGCCATCGAGCGGGCCTGGGCCGCGCTCCCGCCCGCGCTCGGGGAGGCGCTGCGCAGCGAGATCCAGGCCCGACCTCTGCACGACGCCGACGAGCTGGAGCGCTGGATCGATCAGGCCGGCCAGAAGGCGGCCCTCGTGGCCGAGTGGCCGCAGCGCGAGGCGCCGCTGCTCCGCGCTGCCGATGCCAGGGTCGTGGCCTGGAGCCGCCGGCTCGACGTGAGCAGCGAGCAGGTGCGCGAGGTCGATCGGCGACGATCGCGGGCGATCGCGGCCATCGCCGGCCTGCCCGCGCTGCTGCGCCCCGCGGTGCCGGCGTCGCTGATCAGCGCGGTAGAGCCGGCTGATCCCGAGCGGATCCATGGTGTCCTGGCCGACGAGATCCAGCGCTTCGCCGACGAGCTCGGCGGGCTGATGGCCGAGCTCAAGGCCGCCGGGATCGGCGTGCCGGCCGAGGCCCCGGCGGACACCGCGGCCGAGGTGCTGGCCGTGTTCCGGGCGCGCATCCTCGACGCGCACAAGGAGCGCGACGAGCGGCTCTCGCGGGCGCGCGAGATCGGCGCGGCGCTGGAGCGATGGGGCGAGAAGGCGGCCGTCATCCCGGCCGAGCTCAACCTCGGCCAGGCGCGCCGCCTGGCCGAGCGGGAGGCGCAGCGGCTCAAGACGCGGCTCCGCGCCCTTCGCGCCGATCTCGGCGCCTGGCTCTCGGCGCAGGGCCTCCCCGCGGCGCTCCTGCCCGACGAGCGTGACGACGTCATGCGCTCCTCGGTCGAGCTCGAAGCGGCGAACGCGAGGCGGATCGAGCTCGGCCCCGACACGGCCGCGCTCGCGCGCCTCGGCGCGGCGATCGATCAGCCCGTGGCCGCCGACTGGGAGGCCGTGCGCGCGGCGATCGGTGAACGTGCGCGCCGCGCCGAAGACGAGCTGCGCGCGCTGGTTCGCCGCCACGACGAGGCGGCGGAGCGCGCGCGCCGGCTCGGCGGATCACCGCGCGCCCAGAGCCCGATCGGCGGCACGCTGCGCGAAGCCGAGCGTCTCTGCGACGCCCTGGAACGCGAGGTCGAGCGGCTGCGCTCCTTGCGCCTCCGCGACTGCTCGCCCGAGGCCCGCGCGGCCTACACCGCTGTCCGCTCCGGCGACCCCACGGCCCTGCCCGCCGCGATCGCGGAGCTGGTCGAGCTCGGCTTGATCCGCACCGTGGAGGATATGCCGTGAAGGGCCGCGGCGAAGACCGGACGGCGGCCTGGCTCAAGGCGCGCCTGCAACGCGCCGAGCTCGATGCCACGGTGCGCCTGCGCTACGACCCGCAGCGCTCCTCCGAGCACAACAAGAGCCCCGATTTCGCCGTCGAGGTCGAGGTGCGCGTGCCGCTCTTCGACGGCCACGTGGTGGTGCTCAAGGCGCCCATCCTGATCGAGGTGGAGGCCGGCGCCGGCTTCGAGAACGCGCTGGTCGATCTGGAGCGCTTCGTGGAGCGCAGCGGAGACGGCCGCCAGGCGCCGGTGATCGAGCTGCCCTTCGTGGCCGCCACCGAGCAGGCCGAGGGACGGGCGCGCGAGCTCGTGCGCACGCTGCCGGTCCGCTTCCGCGCCGTCGAGGTGTCCGTGCCGCCGAGGCCCGCTGGAGACGAGGGCGAGCCGTAGAAAAGCAGCGCAGCGCGCGCCTTCGAAGAGGGAGATCGTTCAGAGAAGACCGCGCCGCCGTCCAGGGAGCGCGCTCCCCGGACAAGCTCGGCGATCCGCGCCTACTGCACCTTCGTCTCGCACGCGAACGCGATCTGGAAGCCCTTGAGCTTCGGCGACACCACGCCCGTCGTGCTCAGCACGAAGCGCACCTCGATGTAGTCGGCCGGGTTCGGCTTCACCGGCCCGGGCGGCATGTCGAGCGACGCCGGCGACGTGAGCCACGGCCCCGTGAACGAGGCGCTCTTGAGATCAGCGACCGACCCGGCCGTGCGCACACCCACGCTCACGCTCGTCCCGGGGGGCACGTCGCTGTCCCACTGCACCGCGTACCAGTGGGTCAACAGGCCATCGCCGCAGCCCTGCTCGATCCACGAGTAGTAGCCCTTGGGGCTCGTGAAGTTCACGAGGCCGAAGCCCGTGAAGTCCGAGTAGGTGTACGGGTTCGGCCGGCAATTCGAGCCGTTCGGCGTCGGGCAGTAGCTGTCGGGGAAGGCGGCCTTGTCGTCGAGCGGGACGAGATCGGGAGCGCCCATCACGTTGCCGGACGGATCGACGGGGAAGTGCACCACGCTCGACGAGCCCTGGTTCACGGCCCACACGTCGAGGTTGCTCGCCACGCCGGCGCCGAGCGTCCCGGTCTGGCCCGTGGTGAACACCGAGCTCGCGGACATCAGGCTCGTCGCGAGGTCGGGGATGTCGGTGGGGATGCGGCCCACGGCGCCGGGCGTGCCCGACGGGTAGCCGTCGAGCGCGACCCACGCGAACGAGGTCGGCTTGCGGTTGTCGACGCCGATGCCTCGGCCCTGGCTCGGACCGGCGTCGAACGAGGCGAGCGCCCAAGTCCCCTGCTTCAGGCCGTCGAAGCCGTTGGTGCGCACCGGGCGGTAGCGGTAGGCGCCGGCGCCGCCCACCTCGCCGAGCCACACCTGCTGCCGCGCGTCGGACTCGCCGGGCACGATGTAGCCGTCGACGGCGATGCCGTAGAAGCCCGAGCCGCCCACGCTGTCGGCGGCGACGCGGCCCTGGTTCGCGGTGTTCTTCGTGTCGAAGTAGAAGAGCTGCGTCGTCCCCTCGTTGGGCGCCCAGAGGATGCCGTACTGATCGATCGCCGCGCCGTACGGGTTCGACGCGATGCCGTCGATCGGGCCGAGGTGCACGGACTCGAGGATCGTCCCGTTGTCGCCGTCGACCTTGTAGAACATCCCGTCTTGCCAGGTGCCCACCCACGCGACCGACGCGCCCGAGCCGCCGAACTCGCCGCCTTGCTCGTCGGCGGGGGCGAGGGCCAGGGCGCGCGCGTAGGTGTTGTTCTGCCCGATGTTGACGGTGAAGAGCACGCACTCGTCGTCGAGGCCGTAGAACTCGTGCGTCTTGCCGCCCGTGCACACGGTGGCGCCGTCGTCGGGGAGGTTGTCGTCGTTGCAGTCGGTGTTGATGATCCCGTCGCTGTTCACGTCGCTCGACGTGTCGATCATCCCGTTCTTGTTGCGATCGATGCAGCGCTTCGGATCGCCGGCGATCTTCGTCACCGACTGCTGGAGGCCGAAGGCGCGGTTCGCGACCCACATGTCGCCGTTGAAGTCGACGGCGGTGCGCGACGGGCGGTTGCTCGCGGCGTTGATCGGCTGATGGCCGCCGTTCGGGCCGGCGACGGTCTCGGCGCGCGCGCAGCACCCGTGCACGCCGTCCGCGCACATGCCTCCGGGCGGGGGCGCGCCGAGGACGAGGCCGTCTTTGCTGCCGTTCACCGGATCGGACTGGCAGGTGAACGTCACGTAGCGCGCGACCTCGCGGTAGATGGGCGCGCTGGCGTTGGGCTTCGTGCCGACCTTGGAGACGAAGCCGACGCCGTAGTTCATGTCGTTGGCGACCCAGAGGTAGTCGCTCTGCACCTTGTGGATGTCGAGCTCGAGGTAGCCGTTGGCGTCGCGGCTCACGTTCGAGGCGTCGACGTTGTCCGGCGGCGGGTTGTCGGTGGGGAGCGGGAACTTCGAGGGCGGCGTCGAGGTGGGGCCCTGGTTGTCCTGGAGGCAGCCCTCGACGTTCGGGCCGCAGAGGGTGCTCGGGGTGACCGACGAGGCGCCTTGCCCGCCGCCGCCCGTGAGCCCGACCGAGCCGCCGGCGCCTCCCGAGCCGCCCGCGCCGGCGGTGGTGGTGGTCCCCGAGGTCGTGCCGCCCTGTCCTCCAGATCCGCAGCTCGCGGCGAGCACGCCGGCGGTGATCACCGCGGCGATCGCCAGGGGAGCGGGAGCATGCGTCCACTTCACGGGAGCCTCCTTCCGGCGCCGAGATAGGCGCCATGGCGACGAGAATCGGAGGCCTCACGCCGCGAGGCCGTCAAGCACAATCGCGGGCGCAGCGCGCACACAAACGCGTTCCGTTGCGATACGTCGCTCACCGCGCGAGCGCGTCGGGCTCGCCGTCGCGTCGCATGTCGCGCTCGATGTCGCGGGCTCGTCGTCACGCAGACATCGAGCGCGCGCTCAGCCGCCCGGACCATCGGCGGCGATGTACGCGAGCAGATCGGAGCTCTTCATCGACAGCTCCTCCACGCGATCGTCGAGCAGATCGAGGATGGTGATCATGCCTACGACGCGCTCGGCGCGGTCGACCACCGGCAGGTGGCGGCACTTGGCGCGGTGCATGCGCTCGAGCGCCTCGTCCTTCGACTCGCCCACATGGATGGTGATGACGTGGGTGGTCATGATCGACGAGACGCGCGTGTGCTCGGGGGCGAGCCGCTTCGCCACGACCCGGCTCACGATGTCCCGCTCGGAGATGATGCCCACGAGCCTCCCGTCGTCGAGCACCACCATCGCGCCGATCTTCTCGGCCTTCATGCGCTCCGCGGCCTCCAGCACCGTGGCCTCGGGGTAGATGAACGCGACGCGTTTTGCGATCTGTTCGAGTTCCATGATCGGCCTCACTGGTGCGGCCTTCCACCCAGGAGGAGGTCGCATGCGGATTTTACCGCGCGGCCCTCGCCCGTGAAAAGGGGGAACCTTGCTGCGACGCACCGCATAAGCCACGGGCCACGACGGGCTCAGCATCCACTGGCACAGTAGAGCCCTACCTCGTTCACGCAGAGCGAGTCCCAGGCCGTGGAGCAGCAATAATCGTCGGCGGCACACACCGCGCCGGCGCAGTCCGAGCAGGCCGCGTCGAGGGCATCCCCCTGCTGGCACTCCGGATGCGCACAACCACCTCCGCCCCCAC
Organism: Byssovorax sp.; assembly: GCA_046351295.1. Lineage (GTDB taxonomy): Bacteria > Myxococcota_A > Polyangia > Polyangiales > Polyangiaceae > JAXLYT01. The sequence continues at coordinate 2,511 of JAXLYT010000066.1, read as the reverse complement.
TGCATGCGTTGTTGCAAACCATGTCCACCTCGCTCACACAGAGCGAGTCCCACGCCGTGGAGCAGCAATAATCATCCTGCGCGCAAAGGATGGAGACACAGGGGTCACAGCCCATGTCGAGCGGATCGCCCGCCGCGCAGATGTCATGGCACGCCCCACCCGGATCCCCGCCTCCCGCGCCCGGATCCCCGCCTCCCACACCCGGATCGGCGCCGCCCGATCCGCCCGGATCTGCCCCGCCCGCGCCGCTGGTGCCCGACCCGCTGCCCGATCCGCCGCTGCTGCTCGATCCGCTGCCGGAGCTGCTGCTGCTCGATCCACCCGAGGGCTTGCACTGGCCGAGGGCCGAGCAGCTCATGCCCTCTGGACAGGGCGAGGTGGCAGAGCACGCGGCGCACTGGCCCGCATTGCACGCATGCGCCTCGTGCCCCTGGGCGCCGCACGCGCTGCAATCGCTGTCGGAGACACAGTCGTTCGGACACCGAGGGACACAGGCATCTTGCCGGCATATCTCGGAGGCCGCGCAGGCGCCGGCGCTCGCCACGGTGCATGCGACACACGCCGGGGTGGCCGGATCGCAGACCTGGTGCAACGGGTCGCACGCGGCGCAGTCCTCATCACCCGCGCACGAGAAATCAGGCGCTCCATCCGCGCCTGTGTGGCACGTCTGCCCGGCGGGGACACACGCCCCGAACTGGGAGCAAATCTCCCCCTCGGCACACCCGGTCTGAGCGTCCGGGTCACACGCGACGCACCGGCGGCTCGCGACATGGCAGATCAAGCGTCCAGCGGCACACCCGGCACAGTCGATATCCTTGTGGCAAGCATCGATGAGACATGCGCCCAGGTCACCCTCATCGCCGCCGCCCACCCCGCCGAGGTTGCCCCCTCCGCCTTCGGTAATGTGGCCGCCCTGGGCGCAGGCGCCGAGCGAGAAGGCCGCGGCGGTGAGGGCCAGCGCGAGGGAAAGGGCGGAGCGGATCGAGGGCATGCAGGCGGGAAAAGCACGCGCCGGGCCAGGAGATCGTGTGAAAAATGGCCGAAAAATGCGCGGTCTCCCCCTGGTTCACGGAGGATCCATGGATGGGACGAAAGATCCATCTCCAGGGGGTGGCGCTGATGACGGTTCCCGGGAGACCGCCGGCTGATCTGTGGAGGTTGAAATTTAACGCAAAGACGCCAAGGCGCAAAGACGCAAAAAAGAATGAAAGAGGTATTCTTCTTTCTTCTTGCGCCTTGGCGTCTTTGCGCCTTTGCGTTAAAAATTCTGTAGAATGACCGTTCTCGGGGAAACGAGAGGCACGGCCTCACTTCGCGATGGGCCCGTTCTGGCAGACGGTCAGCTCCATCAGCAGGTAAAAGAGGATCTTCTCCTGCGGGAGCAAATCGGGGTGCTTCCCGCCCACGGTCGTCCCCACGGTGTGATAGGTCGTGTACAGCACGCGACCGCAGTTGTAGGGGAACGAGATGGTCAAGGGGTGGGGGGATTTATCGAACGTCGCTGGGTCGATATCGACGTCCATCAGGTCTTGATCGGTGTAGGCCCAGGGGCCTTCGACCCAGACTTTGGGCTTGGCGGTGAGGTTCTGCATCGTGTTCGGGTCGATGCCCACCTTGCTCTCGGCGAGGGAGCCGATGGTGTTCCAGTTCTCCTTCACGACGAGCCCGTCGAGCGAGCCCATCGAGGAGAGCCAGGCGGAGAGATCGGCGTCGGGGGAGGTCGCGGGGGTGTCGAAGGGCGGGCCGTGGTTGCAGTTCGGGGGGAAATGGTTCTCCGTGCAGCCGCCGTGGAGAGGGTCGGTGAACCACACGAACTCGCTCCAGGCCATCTCCAGCACGGGCATCGCGTAATCGCTGATGTAGAGCTTGCCGCCGTTCCACACGTAGTCGCGCAGGTTCTTTTGCACGGCCGGGTCGGTCATGAAGGAGAAATTGGCGTTGTAGGAGCAGGAGAAGAGGAGCACGTCGTAGGAGGCGAGCTTCTGTGGGTCGTGGAGCAGGGCAGACAGGTTCTGGCCGTGGTGGGTCTCGGTGGGGCCGGCGTTGTCGTAGACATCGTAATAGCCGCTCTCGGTGCCCCACTGGTGGCCGTAGGCGGGGGCGAGGCCGCCGATACCCACCTTGCCGAGCACGTCCTCGATATGGTCGTAGTCGCCGTAGATCAGGGCGAGGCGGGGCACGCTGTCGCCGTTCGGCGCATCGGTCTTGCTCGGCAGGGTGGTGAAGACATCGCCGAGGGGCTGGATGCCCGTCGCGTCGGGGGCGCTCACCTGGCTCACCCGGCGGAACTGGCCTTTCTCGACCACCAGGTAAAAGGTCGAGCCGGGCAGGACATCGAGCTCGAATTTCCCGTCGGGGCCGGAGATGGCGTAGTGCGCGTCGGGGCCGAGCTCAACGCATGCGTTGCATGCGGGGATGGGGTCGGGCGGTGTCGCGCTGGCGAGGACGAGCGCGCCTGGCACGGGGAAGAGGGGCATTTGCCCGTCCGGGTGAGGTCCCCACACGGTGCCT
>JAXLYT010000065.1:0-69625 GCA_046351295.1 Byssovorax sp. | reverse complement strand
GCGCGCATCGCCCGCTCGAGGCCGAGGTTGCTCATCACCGTCACGACGACGGTGCTCTTCGGCAGGCGGCCCATCTTCAGCATCCGGAGCGCGCAGAGGGCCATGATCGCGTCGCCGTCGACGATCTGCCCCTTCTCGTCGGCCATGATCACCCGGTCGGCGTCGCCGTCGAGGGCGATGCCGATCGAGGCGCCGCGGCGCACGACCTCGCTCGCCATGTGCTCCGGGTGGAGGGCGCCGGCGTCGCGGTTGATGTTCTTGCCGTTGGGCTTGATCCCGAGGGGGATCACGTCGGCGCCGAGCTCGGTGAAGACGGCGGGGGCGACCACGTAGGCGGCGCCGTGGCCGGCGTCGACGACCATCTTCACGCCGTCGAGGGAGAGGCGGTTCGGGAAGGTGCCCTTGCAGAAGACCACGTAGCGGCCGCGGGCGTCCTCGATCTTCACGGCGCGGCCGATCGCGGCGCCCGTGACGCGCGCCTCGTCGAGCTCGTGGCTCTCGAGGAGGCGCTCGATCTCGTGCTCCTGCGCGTCCGGCAGCTTGAAGCCGTCGGGGCCGAAGATCTTGATCCCGTTGTCCTGGTAGGGGTTGTGGCTGGCGCTGATCACCACGCCGGCGTCGGCGCGCATGCTCTGGGTGAGCTGGGCGACGGCGGGGGTGGGCACGGGGCCGCAGAGCATGACGCGGCCGCCCATCGCGCAGATGCCCGAGGCGAGGGCCGTCTCGAACATGTAGCCGGAGAGGCGGGTGTCCTTGCCGATGACGACGCGCACCTGCCGGTTCTTGCCGCGGCCGGCGACGAAGGTGATGGCGCGGCCGAGGCGGAGCGCCATCTCGGGTGTCATCGGCGGGACGTTGGCCTCGCCGCGCACGCCGTCGGTGCCGAATAGCTTGCGGGCGGAGCCTGCCGGCTCCTTCGCGACCTGATCTTTCTTGCTCTGCTTGCCCACGGACGCTCCTCGCTGATCAGAGATTGCCCGAGCTTCTGCCCCCATTAGAACGGAAATTTCTTCGCCGCCTTGAGCAGGCGCCTCGAATGGCGCCGATCAGCGCCGATCAGCGCCGATCGCGGCGCTCACGGCGTCGCGACGCGCGCTCCTCGGCCTCCGCAGCGGCCTCGGCGGCGGCCTCCTCGGCGGCCTCGCGGGCGATTCGATCGGTGTCGCGGGCGTCGCGGGGGTCGCGGGCGACGCGCACCCGGGGGCCCGCCGGGGGAGGCGCCGCCGCGGAGGCCGCGGAGACCTCGGCGATCCGGCGCCGCAGGGTGCGCCCGGTGTCGAGCAGGAGCGCCGCGCCCTCCTCGATGGCCCGGCTCACCTTCTCGTGCTTCTCCTCGCGCCGCTTTCGTTTGAGGTCCAACCTTCGCTTCTTGTCGCGGTGGTCGGCCCAGTCGTCCTCGCTCGCGGTGAGGGCGGTCAGGCCGTGGATGGCCACGCCGATGCCCCAGAAGAGCGAGGGGATCAGCATCGGGATCACGCCGTCGGTGATCAAGCCGAAGAGCGCGAAGGCCACGGACACGATCACGTAGATCCCGAAGTGGCGGTAGAAGCCGCGTCGCTTGCGCCGGAACCAGGCGTCCCGATCGCGCTGCTCGTCCTCGACGAGCGAGTCGTCCTCGACCTTCTGCCGCAGCTCGCGGCTCGCCTCCCGGAGGACATCGGCGCCCACGCCCACCTCGGCGGCGGCCGCGAGCAGATCGTCGAAGCCGAGGCGCCCGCCCTGCTGCTTCTCGAGCTCCTGCTTCTCGACGGCGCGCTCGAGGATCGCGCGCACGTCGGCCGTGGAGTAGCGCTGCGCGGTGGTCGCCGAGGCGGGGGGCGCGGCCTTCGCAGGCACGGCGCTCGCGGGCGCGGCCTTCGCTGGCGCGGCCTTGGCAGGCGGCGTCGCCGGATCGAGCACCTTGGGCGCGTCCGACGCGGGCGCCTCCTTGCCTTCGAGCGCGGCGAGGAGCGCGTCCATGCTGGGGAAGCGGGCGGCGGGCTTCTTCTCCAGGGCGCGCAGCACCGCGGCCTTCACCGGGGCGGGCACCTTTGCGCCGTCGAGCCGCTCCTCCGGCGGATCGTCGGTGAGGATCGACGCCACCACCGCGAGCGCGTCGACCCCGCCCCGCCAGGGGAGCGTGCCGGTGAGCAGCTCGAAGGCCATCACGCCCCACGCGAACTGATCGGCGCGACCGTCGAGGTTGTCGCCCTTGATCTGCTCGGGCGCCATGTAGAGCGGCGTGCCGAGGCGGTCGCCCTTGACGGTGAGCGTGGCGAGGGCCGGCGACTGGGTGGCCGCGCCTGGATCGACCGAGCCGGCAGCGCGGCGGGCGATGCCGAAGTCGAGCACCTTCACGAGCCCGTCCTCGCGGATCATCACGTTCTCGGGCTTGATGTCGCGGTGGACGAGGCCCTTCTTGTGGGCGGCGGCGAGCGCGCGGGCCACGTCGGTGAGCCACGCGAGCCGCGTCGCCAGATCGATCGTCCCGACGCCGATCCCTGCGCGCAGGGTCTCGCCCGGGACGAGCTCCATCACGATGTACGGCGTGCCCTCCGCGTCGCCCACGTCGAAGATGGAGACGGCGTTCGGGTGATCGAGGGCCGCGGCGGCCTTCGCCTCGCGGAGCAGGCGCGCGTTGCTCTCGGGCGAGGCGCTGTCCTCGGAGATGATCTTCAGCGCCACCCGCCGTTCGAGCCGCGTGTCGTGGGCCTTGTACACCTGGCCCATGCCGCCGTGACCGAGCAGGCCGTCGATCGTGTACCGCTCGAAGGTATCGCCGGGCTTGAGCATCGCGCCCCGGAGGGTAGTGCGGGCACGCGCGCCCCGGGGATGGATTTTGCGCGGAGGCGCCCGTCATCGCGGCGGTCACCCGCGTGGAAGGGAAGATGAGGCATGCGCCGCCGCCCGAACCGCGCGCGTGAGCAAGCGGAAAAGGCCGCAGTCGCCCGGAGCAACGATCGACGCTTCGGACCGTCGCCGTCAGAGGGCGACGACCGGATCGGGCTCGATCCCGGTGAGGAAAGAGCGCACCTCGCCCACCAGGTAGATGGAGCCGGTGACGAGGACGAGATCACCCGCGCAGCTCGCGGCGAGGGCGCGGCGGAGCGCTTCGACCGGCTCGCCGATCGCTTCTCCGGCAGCCTGGGCTTGCAGGTCGGTAAGGGCCGCGGCCGGGCGCCCCTTGGGCTCGGCGTAGTAGCGGCGCGAGGCGAAGGGGGCGACCATGCCGAGCATCTCCGGCCAGCGCTTGTCGGCGAGCGCGCCGAAGACGAGCGCGGTGCGCGCGGGATCGAGGGCCATCCCGGCGAGCGCGGCGCGGAGCGCGCCCATGCCCTCGGGGTTGTGGGCGCAGTCGAGGAGCACCGTCACGCCGTCGCGATCGATGCGCTCCATCCGGCCCGGCCAGCGGACCGCGCGCAAGCCCTCGATGACCGCGGGCACGAAGCGTTCACCGGCGAGCGCGGGGAAGCGGCCGCGGAGCGCCTGGCAGAGGCCGAGCGCCACGCCCGCGTTGTCGGCCTGGTGCGGGCCGAGGAGGCCGAGCGCGACCTCGAAGGTCGGCTCGCTCCCCGGCCCGGCGAGGCGGCTCCTGGGCTCGCCGTGGCGCACCGCGATGGTGTGCGCGCCGGGCGCGCCTCCGCGGCGCACGCGCACGATCGGCCCGGCCCCGACCTGCGCGGCCACCTCGGCGATCGCGCGATCGGCCTCGGGCGCGAGCGGGCCGAGCACCACGGGCGCGCCGGGCTTGAGGATCCCGGCCTTCTCGCGGGCGATGAGATCCAGTGTGTCCCCGAGGATCACGGTGTGCTCCAGCGTGATCGACGTGACCGCGGTGGAGAGCGGCGCCTCGATCACGTTGGTCGCGTCGAGCCGCCCGCCGAGGCCCACCTCCAGCACGGCGAGGTCGACGTTCGCGTCGCGGAAGGCCGCGAAGGCCGCGATCGTGAGCGTCTCGAAGAAGGTGAGGTCGGGGCGGCAGCGATCGATCACGAGGCCGAGCGCGCGGGCCATGGCAAGGTCGTCGATCGGCTCGCCGTCGATGCGGATGCGCTCGGCGAAGCGGGAGAGGTGCGGCGAGGTGGTGAGCCCGGTGCGGAGGCCGGCCGCGCGGGCGATGGCCTCGACCATGGCCGAGGTGCTCCCTTTGCCGTTGGAGCCGGCGATGTGCACCGCGGCGAGCCCCCGCTGCGGATCGCCGATCTGGGCGAGGGCCTCACGCACGCGATCGAGGCCGAGGGCCATGCCGCGCCCCGAGCGGGCGAGCAGCGCCGCGAGCCGGTCGGTGAGCTCTCGCGGGCGCATCGCGCTCAGCGGCGACCGAGCGTCGCGTCGATCGGCGCGGTGGGCGCCTTGCCGTTCTTGCTCGGCGCAGGAGCGGGCACTTTCGATGCCCGAAGCGACCGCGCGCTTGTAAGGTGCCCGAGGATCGAGCCGATCTTCGCCTTCATCTCGGGGCGCGGGACGATGGCGTCGATCATCCCGTGATCGAGGAGGAACTCCGAGCGCTGGAAGCCCGGCGGCAAGGTCTGGCGGATCGTGTTCTCGATGACGCGCGCGCCCGCGAAGCCGATGAGGGCCTTGGGCTCGGCGAGGTTCACGTCGCCGAGGAAGGCGAAGCTCGCGGCGACGCCGCCCGTGGTCGGGTGGAGCAGCACCGAGATGAAGGGCAATCCCGTCGTGCGGAAGCGCTCGAGCGCGGCCACGGCCTTGGCCATCTGCATGAGCGAGAGGATGCCCTCCTGCATGCGCGCGCCGCCCGAGGCCTGGAGGAGCACCACGGGGAGCTCTTCGCGCGCCGCATGCTCGAAGAGGCGCGTCACCTTCTCGCCCGCCACCGAGCCCATGCTGCCGCCCATGAAGGCGAAGACGAAGGCGCCGTACGCGATGGCCCGGCCGTCCATCTCGCCCCGGCCGATCTCGACGGACTCGGTCGAGCCCGTCTTCTTCTGCGCGACGGCGATGCGCTCCTTGTACGTCCTGCCGTCGGAGAAATGCAGCGGATCATCGGGCCGGAGGTGCGTGTCCCACGGGGTGATCTCGCCGTCGTCGAGCAGGAGGCGGCGGAAGCCCGCGGCGTCGAGCTTGTGGTGGTGGCCGCAGCGCGGGCAGACCTCGAAGCGCTCCGCGAGGTCGCCCGCCATCAGCGTCTCGCCGCAGCCGTCGCACCGGCGGAACACGCCGGCCCCGAGGGAGCGCTTCTCGCTCCCGTCGGCGGTGGTCTTCTCGGGCCAGCTCATGGTCACGAGGCCGAGGTGAAGCTCATCTCGGTGAGATCCGAGGGCACCCGGAGCGTGGGCTCCGTCTTCTCCTGCACCTCGCGCGCGGAGACCGAGGGCGCGAGCTCGCGCAGGACGAGGCCGTCCTTGTCCACGTCGATCACCGCCAGATCGGTGATGATCCGGTGCACCACGCCGCGCCCGGTGAGGGGCAGACCGCACTGGCGGAGGATCTTCGGCGCGCCGCCCTTGGCCGCGTGATCCATGATCACCACGACGCGCTTGGCCCGGGCGACGAGATCCATCGCGCCGCCCATGCCCTTGACCATCTTCTTCGGGATCATCCAGTTCGCGAGGTCGCCCTTCTCGGAGACCTCCATCGCCCCGAGGATCGCGAGGTCGATGTGGCCGCCGCGGATCTGCGCGAAGGACTCGGCGCTCGAGAAGATGGCCGAGCCGGGCAGCATGGTCACCGTCTCTTTGCCGGCGTTGATGAGGTCGGCGTCTTCCTTGCCGGCCACCGGGTAGGGCCCGATGCCGAGCAGGCCGTTCTCCGACTGGAGGACGACCTCGACGCCGGCGGGGATGTAGTTCGCCACCAGCGTGGGCATGCCGATGCCGAGGTTGACGTAGTAGCCGTCCCGGAGCTCCTGGGCGGCCCGCTGCGCGATCTGTTCACGGGTAAGAGCCATGGCTACGCCTTCGCCTCCGGGGCCTTCTGCACGGTGCGCCGCTCGATCCGCTTCTCGTAGCGCTCGCCCTGGTAAATCCGGTGCACGAAGATGCCCGGCGTGTGGATGTGATCGGGATCGAGCGAGCCGACGGGGACGATCTCCTCGACCTCGGCGATCGTGATGTCGGCCGCGGTCGCCATCATCGGGTTGAAGTTCATCGCGGTGTTCCGGTAGACGAGGTTGCCGTACCGGTCGCCCTTCCAGGCCTTCACGATCGCGAACTGCCCGCGGATGGCGGGCTCGAGCACGTAGTCGCGGCCGTCGAAGGAGCGGACCTCCTTCTTCTCGGAGTACTTCTTCACCGAGCCGTCGGGCGCGTAGAGCACGGGCAGGCCGCCCTCGCTGATCGCGGTGCCGGCGCCCGTGGGCGTGTAGAACGCGGGGATGCCCGCGCCGCCTGCGCGGAGGCGCTCGGCGAGCGTGCCCTGCGGCGTGAGCTCGACCTCGAGCTCGCCGGAGAGGTACTGCCGCTCGAACTCCTTGTTCTCCCCCACGTAGGAGGAGACCATCTTCTTGATCTGGCGGTTGCGGAGCAGGATGCCGAGACCGAAGTCGTCCACGCCGCAGTTGTTGGAGACGACCGTGAGGTCCTTGACCCCGAGCTCCCGCAGGGCGGCGATGCTGCACTCCGGGATCCCGCAGAGGCCGAAGCCGCCGGCGAGGATCGTGGCGCCGTTCGGGATGTCGCGCACGGCGTCGAGCGCGCTCTTCATGACCTTGTCCATACGCCGGGGAGGCGTACTCCAACTGAAGGCCCCGGGGAATAGCGGCGATCTCGCCCGCGCGCCGGAGCCTTTGGGGCGCCTTCTTGGCCCACCGCGGCAAGAGACGGTAGTTGCTGGGACGTGCCGAAGCCGGTCCGTCTCGCCCTGATGCTGCTGGCCCTCGCCGGCGTTCAAAGCCCGAGCGCCCTCGCCCTCGCATCCGGCCACGGGCATGGCCATCCGCATGATCCGAGGGGTCGCGCTCCAACGCGCCGCGCCAAGATCGACGCCGTGTCTGCCCGGGCGCCCAGGGCCTCGACCGCGGCGCCGGCCGCGCCGAAGAAGGCCGATCCACCGGCCGCCAGGAAGGCCGATCCGCCGAGGAAGGCCGAGTCGATCGGGAGCCCCAACGAGGGAAGGCTCGAAGGGGGCGTGCACCTCGACCTCTCCCACCCGTACTTCCGCGTGGTGCCGACCTACGCCTCCGGCGACGTGCGCTGGGGTCACCCGACGATGATCGCCATGATCGATCGGGCGGCGCGCACCGTGGCCAAGCGCTTCCCCGGGTCGGTGCTCGATGTCGGCGACATCTCGAAGCGCGGCGGCGGCGACCTGCTCCGCCACCACTCGCACGAGAGCGGGCGCGACGCGGACCTCGGGTTCTACGCGGTCGACGCCAAGGGCAAGCAGGTCCACGCCCACGGGTTCATCAAGTTCGACGGGCCGAACGTGTCGCCCAACACGCCGGGCGCCCACCTCGACGCGCCGCGCACCTGGCTCTTCATCGAGCAGCTCCTGACCGATCCGGTCGCGCGCGTGAGCCACATCTTCATCGCCGAGCCGCTCCGGCAGCACCTGCTCGCCTACGCCCGCGCCCACGCCGCGTCGCGCGCGCTCGTCGATCGCGCGGCGATCGTGATGATGCAGCCGACGACCTCCCTGCCCCACGACGACCACCTGCACGTGCGCATCTCGTGCCCGATGTCGCCGCACGGGACGTGCATCGAGCTCGCCAAGAACGCGCCGCACGGGCACAAGCTGGCGAAGAAGGGCGCGCCGCTCCGCACGCCGGGCAAGGGCCACCCGGTGGCGGTGAAGCCCACGCACCCGGCCGGGGTCGACACGCACAAGCCGGCTTCTCCGCCGCCCGCGATGGGCGCCGCGCCGCAGGACCCGCTGAACCTCGATCTGCCCGAGAGCGGGACCGAGATGGAAGGCGACGCCGACGGCGCCGAGACGAAGGACCCGAGCGACGAGGGCGGGACGCCCAAGATCAACGATTGAGGCGCGAACGGTTGGAGCTCCAACGGTTGGAGCTAGAGCGATCGATCGCGGCGCCTACTGGTTCTGGATCTCGAAGCCCATCGGGATGACGAGGGTGGCGCCGCCGCCCTGGGGCGGGTCGAAGGCGAGGCCGCTCACCCGGCTGACGAGGCAGCCGACGAGCGCGCCGGAGAGGCCGCTCACGCCCGAGGGCGTGGCCGAGAGGACCTCGCCGTTGGGGCCGACCTTGACGGTGATCCGCACCGACCCGTGCGCGGTCGGGTTCACGTCGATCTCGCGCTTGTAGCAGGCGCGGAAGCCCGCGCGCGCCGAGCTCACCACCGCGTTGGCGTTGGGGATGGCGCCGCCCGAGGGGATGGGCCCGCCGATGATGGCGTTGCTGATGGGCTTCTTGACCACCGTGGCCTTGCCCGCGTCGTTCTGGTTCGAGGCGACCGCCGTGTCGCCGAGCAGGCCGTGATCTTTGCCGAGGCCGGGGCGCACGACGCCGCCGGGGCCGGGCGCCGTGTTCAGCCCGAAGGCGTTGCCCGGGCCCACGCCCTCCCTCGACTGCGCGCGATCGTCGATGAGGCCGAGCGGGAGGTTGCCCTCCTCGAGCACGCCGTCCACGCCCCTTCCGGCGCCCCGCAGGCCGATCGCCATCAGGCCATCCATCCGCGCGAGCTCGCCGGAGATCCGCGTGGCGGCGGCGTCGCCGATCTTGCCTTCGCCGCCGTTCGCCGGGCCGCTCGGACCCACCTTGCCGCCGTTCGGGCCGGTCGCCTTGGGGCTCGTGCTCTTCTGGGACACATCGTTGACGGCGCTCCTGTCGTCCTTGGCGTCGGGCGGGCTGTCGTCGCGCATCTCGACGGCCGGCTTCGGTAGATCGCGGATGGCGTCGAGGGTCTGGCCGATCACGTAGGCGTCGTCGACGAGCGGATCGGTCCAGTCGGAATAGATCGCGCCGACGGCGCCGAAGTGGGCGAGGAACGAGAAGGCGGCGATGAAGGTCGACTTCCAATCGAGGGACTCGAAGAGGCCGGTGCGCACGCCGAGCGGGAGCTGGGGCTTCGTCGCGCGCGCGACGGGCTCCACGATCTGGAAGAGGAGCATCGCGTCGCCGAAGCGGATCTTCCCGCGGCTCGATGGATCGAGGGGGACGGTGACGGCCTCGCCCGCCTCGGCCGGCGCGAGGCTGCCGATGTCGACCACGCCTTGCACGAGCGCGACCTGCCCGCTCATCCCGGCCCGGAGGTGGAGCGTGAACCCCTCGCCCGCGGGCTCGATCAGCACCCGCGAGCTGGTGAGCCCCGGGTGATCGACGAGGAAGGTGCTGCGCTCGGTGGGGCCGATGGTGAGCGCCTCGCCCTGGCCGAGTAGGCGCTCATCGAGGACCTCGCCTCGCCGGACGATCGCCGCCCGGAGGACCCGAGGCCCCGGCCTCGGCCCGAGGGCGCGCATGGAGGTGGTCAAGGAGCCGGGGGACGAGGAAGGCTGGGCAAGGGCGCTCATCGCCCGGTGAGAGAGCGCGGCGCGCCGAAAGTTCCGCCGAAGGTGATCAGGAGCTGAATGATGCCGCTGCGCGTGCCCTGCGTGGGCTGCGCGGAGGGGAGGCCCACCGATCGCGAGCTCGTCGAGGCGGCCCTGGAGGATGCTTCGGAGGAGGAGCGCCGGAGCTACCTCGAGCAGCTCCGGCGCGGGTGAGCTTGACGTCGTGGAGCTACGTCGCGGCGGCGCGGGGCGGAACCAGTGCCTGGAAGCACTGCTCCGCCAGTTCGCGGATTTCCGGCGCCGCGGCCGCGGCCTCGGGGCTCTCGGGCGGGAGGCGAAGGAGCACGCCGATGCGCGCGACCCGCTCCTGCGTCTCCGCCGTAAGCGGAGCTGGGCCCTGGAGCTTATCGGCGGCTTGGAGCTCGAGGGCCGGCCCATAGGCCGCCTCGAAGGCCTCGAAGGCCTCGAGTATCGCCTCCGGGGACATCGGCGCTTCGTGGCGCCCGGCAAGGATCGCGAGCAGGCCGATCCCGTTGCCCAGATCGTGAACGAGGTCCAGCAGCTCCTCTTCGGTTCGCATACACACCACCTTCTTCCCGGCTACTTCCCGCCAGTATAGAGGCAGACCGGAACCCGGACGCTGAATACCCCAAAGAAAATGCAGGTGTCGCCGTTCGGGTAGTTGTACGAGCAGGTGTTCGTCGGCTGCCCATTCTTGCAGTTGAACAGATCGCCCCATCCGACGTTCGATTTGTAGGGATGCTCTCGGCGTGCTCGGCACACCCTCCCCGCCTCGGCACATCGGATCATGCACTCGACCGGATCGAGCTTGAGCTTCTTGCAGTCGACCCAGGTGTCTTCGGCATCTCCGCCCTCATCGGGCGGCGGTGTCTCCTCGCTCAAGTCGCCCATGTTGCACGCGTTCGCCCCCGTCCCTTGGCTCCCTCCCGGCGGCGTGTCCCCGTACCCTCCGGCGCCGCTCGCCACGCCCACGCCGACGTCGGCGGATGCAGGCCCGTCGCTCTGCCCGACCGGGTAGCACTCGCCCTCCGTGTAGTTGCAGGCGGCGACGATCGACATGATCGCCACCCCGATCCCCAGCCAGTTCTTCGTGTTCATTCCGACCTCCATCGCAACACCGGACCGACCACGACCATCGTGGCCACGCCGCCCGGCAGCACAGAGCTTTTCCCGCCCATCCATGCAACGTCCGCGTGGATCGACACCCCGAAGGGCCCCCAGACGTAGTAGCTCACCTCGGCCTGCCCTCCGGGCCCGAGGCCCACCACGCGCCCGCAGAGCGCGCGCCCGCAGGCGGGCATGCGGTAGATCGCGAGCGACGGGCCCACGCTCACCGTGCCCGTGTCCCAGGCGTAGCCGAGGGCGGCCGACGTCTCGGAAAAGACGCCCACGCCGCCGAGGGGCAGGATGCTCGTGACGTTGTGCACCTCGAACAAGAAGCCGCCATCCGTGTGCCAGCCGAGGCCCACGTGCGCGGAGAGCGCGAGGCGCGGGACGACCCCCGCCATGACGCCACCCGCGCTGACGCCGCCGTTGATGTCGAAGGCCTCCGCCGTGCGCGGAAGGATCACGAGCAGGCAGGCACCGAGCAGCCCGCCGAAGAGAAGGCGACGGCGCGCCCGAGCTTCGCACGATACACGTCTCCCCATGGCGCCCTCCGTCAACGGCTGCGCGCGGGCGGGACGAGCCCGGAGCCTCCGCAGGCGTCACACGCGGCGATGGTGCCGCCTGGCAGCCGGACGTGCCCGCTCACGCAGGTGCTGCAGATCTCCTTCTTCTCTTGCGGGACGGTCAGGGGGGCAGCGGCGACTCCTGGGGTGCTCACCGCCCCCATCGAGGGCAAGGTCGCGGCGCTGCGCGAGCGTGCGATCGGCGGAGGCACCACCTGCGGCAAAGTATGGGAGCCTCCCGGCGCATTCATTCCAAGGATCGTCTGTGAGCGTGGAGGAGGATCGGTTCGCGCCGGACGCGCCGCCGCAGGCTCTCGCCGAGGGCTCTTCGGTCGAGAGAGACCGGCGGCGATCTGCGCGGGCCTGCTCGAGAGCACGGGCGCCGATCCGGGTGAATCCGTTCCCATGAGCTCGGCTTCGGTGGGCCGAGGCAGGACCTTCGTCATGAGCTCCGCGGAGTCTCGATCGTTCGGCGGGGCGCGGAGCTCCATCGTCTCGCGCCGGTGCTCGGAGAGCTCGTCCGTCACCGAACGGATCGCGTCGATCGAGTCGCGGCAGCCCCGTATGGAATCGGTCAGGGTCTTGCGGAAGGTGCTGGAGGCCACCTCCGCGTCCCGGCGCTCCTTGTGGTGCTCGACATGCACCACGTCGAGGAACGCAAGGAGGCGGTGGAGGCTCTTGTTCGCCTCGCCCATCCGCGCATGGATCGCGCTCGCATAGACTGCGCACAGGGCCGCGAAGACCAAGATCACCAGGTCGATGACGATGCCCACGGTGCTCCCTCCTCATAAGGCATAGAACGACCTTCCAACCTGCGCGTGAGGCGCAAGCCGGCCGCTCCTTCTTGGGTCCGCTCGCAGGCGAGCGCGGTGCGCTGCGCCGCCGAGAGGACCGGCTGACCTTCCTCCTATGCGGGCACGCTCCTATCTGACCCAAGAATCTGCTGCCCCATGTCACTTTCGAGGGGTCCCATCTCGCCGGAGCCCGTCTCCGACGGTCGCGCCGAACGCGGGCCCATGGCGGCGAACGGCATGGGCAAGGTATCCTCGCCCACGATGCGCCCGCCTTCCTCGCCCCGCCGCGCCTGGCTCCTTCGCCGCTGGCTTGCCCTCGCGGCGCTCGCCGGCGTCGCGGGCGCGGGCGCCGGCGTTGCGTGCGGGCCGAACGAGCACCCCTTCTGGATTTGCTTGAGCCCTACGACGGGCAAGCTCGACCCCGACATCGGCGACCCCAACCATTATGTCGATGGCGTCTTCGATCCTTGTTTCTGCTACGACCCATGCGGCCCGCGCCCAGAGTGCCCGATCGTGGTCGATGCAGGCCCGCCCCCGCCGGACGCGATGTGCGACGCGGGTAACGACAGTCCGTGAGCTCCGCGCCGCACGCTCAGTGTAGCCCGATGTCCCAGACCACGCCGAGGCCCAGCCCGAAGTTCGGTGAGGCGATCGCAAATAGCGGATCGTTGTCCCTCGGGCTCGGAACGTTCGGCGGGTGGATGGGGATCGACAAGTCGAGCGTGGTGCGAATCAAGAACGACGGCGGGGCAACGGGATACTCCACGCCCACCTGGCCCCCGATGGCGCCGTAGGGCAACGAGGGCGGCACGAAGAGCGCGTGGTTGGGGAACAGGATCGCGCCTGCGTCCGCTTTGAGGCAAGCGACGAACGGTGGGGAGTGACCGCACAGCGAAAGCGTGCCGATGACCCGCGCACTGTTCATGCTTCCGATGTACTGGAACGATCGCGCCCCGAGGGGCGGATCCCCATGGGCTCCGAGCCCCACGGAGAACGCGCGGTAGCGCACGCCGAGGTCCATGCTGAGGCCGACCCAACCCTCATCCTTCGCGATGAACTCAGGCCATACCGCCGCGCCGAAGCGGATCGCGAGCGGCGCCCTCTCGGGCGGCGGCTTGGTCGGCTCGGGCACCTCGAGCGGAGGTGGCACCGGCACCGGCGCGCCCTCTGGCGTGGGCGGGCACGCGGAGCACGACGGCGCGGGCGGGCATGCGGGGCACGACGGCGCAGGCGGAGGGAGAGCCGACGACTCGCGGGGAGGTGGGAAGACCGCAAGCGTGAGGCTCGCGACAAGCTCCTGGTGGATCTCGACGCACCGGAGAGGCCCGGGGACCGTATCTTTCCATCGGAGCTTGCCGGAGGGATCGCGCAGCTCGCCCGAGCCGGCAAAGCCTACCCCCTGACGGTGGATCGTGATCTTGAGAGGCCAGGGATCGACCGCGGCGAACGCGTCCCAATCGCGCACCAGGAACGACAGCGTGTAGTCGAACACCTCGACGTCGGAGCAGCCCGCGGCGCCGGCGAAGTCGAGGCGCAGATGGACACGCTCATCGAGCGGCGGCGCCCAGGGCAGCGCATCGTCGGGCCCGGAACGACCGGCGGCGGGCGCCTGCGCGGGCGTCGGCGGCGCGGGCGGCACCGGCGTTTGCGCGCGCGCCGGCACGGCGAGCAAGACGGCGGACAGGGCCGGCACGGCGAGGCGCATGGGCGGCCATCGTAAAGCGGGCGGGCCCAGGTCGTCATCGATCAAGCTCGGCGTGCGCAGGCCGGATCGGCACGTGCGCTCTCACGCGAAGGCGAGCTGCCCCGTTCTCCGACTCAAAGTCTGACGGAAAGGCGCGCCGATGGCTCCGGCGCCAACCGGAGCCGCGCGCGCGAGCGCTCTTCGCACGGAATGAAGAGAGAGCTGCCCACCTCCGCCTCGTCTGCATCCGGCCGGCGGCTTTTATCGTCACCCCTTGAGGCGTGGAAATCACGCTCCGGCTTCGAGGGCCCGCACCGGACATAGACATTTCGCGCTCCGCCGCGCGATCACCCCGGCCCGCGCGCAGACAGCCTCGCTCCCTCGATCGACGATCTCGCCTCCTCGGGGGTCGATCCCGATCCCCGGCGCGCAGACCTCGCTCGTTCGCCCGCCGTCCTCGCCGCGCGGGTGAGCCCGCTCGTGCCCGCGCGCGAGCGTGCCGCACCGCCGCCCTGGAAGAGAAGCCCTCGGGCCGCGAGATCCAGACATCGCAGCAGCGTGCTCGCCCCTTCTCCGCCGGATCCCGCACCAAGGCCCGCGGATCCCCATCGTCGCCCCGCGGTTCGGACGCGCCTGCCTGCAGAGCGGATCCCGCGCTCGAAGGAGGGAGACCCGAGGGCGGCTGATCGAGATCCGAAGGTGGATGATCGAGACCCGGGCCCGGATGATCGAGACCCGGGCCCGGATGATCGAGACCCGGGCCCGGAT
This sequence comes from Byssovorax sp., assembly GCA_046351295.1. Taxonomy (GTDB): domain Bacteria; phylum Myxococcota_A; class Polyangia; order Polyangiales; family Polyangiaceae; genus JAXLYT01. Next base: position 55,298 of record JAXLYT010000065.1, on the reverse strand, counting down.
GATCGAGACCCGGGCCCGGATGATCGAGATCGTTGCGCGCCGGTGCCCGCCCCGCCGCCTGCGAAGCTCTCCCCTTCACCCAGGGATGCCTTCCTCTGCACACATGAGCGTACTTATTTGATCGGGGATCGAAAAAAAGCGACTCGGACCTTGGATTTTTTGCCGCGACGTCACGCTCCTCTCTTGAGACGAGCGAAACCGAAGCCGGGCGCCGGCCCAATCCGTGGGCCCGCCCTCTTCCCGCTCGCCTCGGAGGAAGGAAAGAGAGCCTGTCATGGATACCCCGCTCATGCCGATCCCCGTCAAGAAGTGCCCCCGCTCGCACGACGCCTTCGTGACCCACGTCCTCTACATCGCGGGCTGCGTCGCAGAGAGCGCGCTCCTCGCCGGCGTCGACCCGTCGCCCGCCGCGCTCGCGGCCCAGGCGAAGGAGCTCACCGACGCCAACGCGAAGGCCAGGGGCGGCGCCCCAGGCGCTGTCGCCAATCGCGACGGGAAGCGCTGGCACCTGGAGGTGGGCCTCGATCACCTGGTGGACGCCGTGAAGGGGGTGATCATCAGCGAGGGGCTCGACCCCGCCGCCGCGGTGACGCTGATCCTCGGCGCCGGGCTCTCGGTGCGCAAGACGGGCAAGAGCCCGAAACCCCCGCTCGCCGTGAAGCACGGGAGCGTCCCCGGGGAGATGATCCTCACCGCCCTGGCTGTGGCGCAGCCGGCTCTGTACTTCTGGGAGGTGAGCACGGATCAGATGACCTTCAGCGCTCTCCACGACACACTGCAAGCCAAGACGATCGTGAAGGGCCTGACTCCGGGCCAGGTGTACTCCTTCCGCTTCCGCGTCCGCTCTCGGAAGGGGATGGGCGCTTACTCCGATGCCATCAGCCTGATGGCCCTGTGAGAAGCGAACAGCGAGGTTCGAGCACGGATCGGGAGCGGGCATCTGCTCCCGATCCGCCCTTGCACCCTGCGCCTGACTTCTTCCGTCACCCCTTCAGGGTTCGCCGAACTCGAGCAGCGCCGGCGGCTTGCCTGCGCACCGCGCCTCGTTCTTGGACATGTCACCGTGCACCGCGGGGCGAAGGCGAGCATAGGCTTGCGCCCAGAGATCATCCCGGCGGCTTGGGCAGCACCCCCAACGACCCGCTCGCTTCGCACTGCACATCACCCTGTCAAATCCCGTGCCTTCGAGTTGGCCGTGCCCAGCCTCGAGTCGGGAGGATGACGCCGGCTCGTTCTTGGCTCTCCTTGAATAGTTCAAGGACGACGGTCGATTTCCCGAACCTACTGAACGAGGGCGATCACTTTTTGGCTGGAGCATGACCTTCCCGACAGAGGCCGATGGCCGCTTCGAGAAAACGAAGGGCCTGGATGAGACCCGGTCCCTCCCGGTTGTGATTATGGAAGGTGTTCCAGGCAACAAACAGCTTGAATCTTCAACCAAACCAAGATCTCGGAAACCGGATCGGGGCTCGGCCCCGTCCAGAGCAAGATGGGGCCGACCAAAGGAGCCGTCGCCGCGGTCACGGACTGGCCGTCGCAGGGCTCACCGGGGAGCCTGGCATCCGCGTCCGCTCCAGCGGCCGAGGAGGCGCAATCCTGCGGGCAGAGCGAGCAATCCGCGGCGAAGCGCACGCCCGGAGCGCGGTCGTACCGGAGATTGAGCGTGCTGGCGCTGCGACCGACGGTCCCGGCCATCACGAGCGCAGCGACGATTTCAGCCGGACCGGATGTTTTTTCCTTCCGCCCATACCATTTTCGTGTATCTTCCCAGACAGGTGTCCTGCGGGCGGCGTCACAAGCATGACACCCGCCGGACAGAATCGCGGGGTTTATCGAACCAGGAGCTGTCATGAAAATCGCATGTTTAGGTTCAGCCTTCATCGTGGCACTTGCATCTCTCGCCATGGGCTGCGCTTCCGACGAAGACCCGAGTGAGCCCAAGGAGCTTATCTCTGGAGAACAACTGGGAGAGACCGAGTCTGGTCTCGGAGAAGTCGGCTGCACGACCGTCTCGACGGATGACGACATCAACAGCAACTACTGTAGCAACGAGTCGTCGACATCTCCCGACACGAGCTATGACCATGGGGCATCGTGCCCTAATCAGTATGTAACCGAATTTACTGGCTCCGTGAGCAACATCGCCGATTTTGGCGAAGGATGGGGCGACACCGCGCCAACATCCACTACCTGCTCGTCTTCACACTATTCGATTGGCACGTATGCCTATGTGAGCGGAAACTGGCAGGCATCAAAATCCGCCAAGTACCATGGCAGTTGGAACGGCAGCTCGTGCGATTGGGTGATCGACAACGGCTATTCGGATCCGACCACGACGGCAAACGCAACAAAGTACAGGGTTGCCGTTGAGGCATACACATTGACCGTATGTGGGCTCTTGTGCCTTACCAAAACCAAGAAGAAGGCGAAAGATTTCGTCTTTGGCACGTCTTGTTCTCCGTAAGTCGTAGCCACCAATGATCCCGTTTTATTCACGATGCTGGGGCCTGTCCGCCGAGAAACATCGGCGGTGGGGCCGTTTTGTGTGCTCGTGGGGCTCAGAACCGTCACCCGTCGGGTGAAGGGGCGCCAGCGGCTCAAACCGCAAAAATCCTCGGCCCCCGTGTGGGATCTCGTCGCTCGGCCACGCCGGATCGTGAATAAGACGGGATGATATAGGCATCACGCCTTCTCGTCGGTCGCTGAAGAGGTCCAAGCTCGAGCTCCTTGAGTTTAGGACTGGATGGAGATAATGTGACCTTGCGGACCGTGTCGGACCCACCTGAAATGTGGAGAACGGATGCCATGAACCTCAGAACGACGAGCAGCCAGCGCCGCACGAGGCTAGCCCCGCCCTGGTTGACGGCACTCGGCGTCACGGCGCTTGCAGCTTCGTCCGGCTGCGCGCGCGGGCTCGAGCCCGATTTACGTGGAGGGGACGACCCGGCTGGAGGCGGACCCGGCTGGCCTATCGACTTCCCTTCCACCGTCGAAGAACCGTCTTGCGCGGAATTTGCGGCTCACATGCCCGTCATCAAGCAGATCGCGCTGGGCGCAAGCGCTTCGTGTGTGTTGGATGATCAGGGCCAGGTTTGGCAGTGGGGCACGCTCATGGGAGCCTCGAAACCGGCGGGTGTCACGCCTTCCCTGAATACATGGCTGACCGATGTGGTTCAGATCGCCGTCGGCGGAAACCATGCCTGTGCCTTGCGGACGAACGGCCGCGTTCGTTGCTGGGGTGAGAACGACTTCGGGCAATTGGGCACGGGAACCTTGAGCGGCGGCTTGAATAATCAGACCGACGTCGTGAACCTCGAAGACGTGGTCCAGGTATCGTGTGGAAACCGCCATAGCTGTGCCCTTCGCACAGACGGTACGGTATGGTGCTGGGGGCAACGAGCTTGTTTTCGAGACTGGGAGGACGGAGAATCGCTGGAGCAGCTCACTCCGTACCAGATTCCCGAGATCACGGATGCGATCCACGTCAGTACCGCTACCGAGACGTGTGCCCTAGGAAGCGATGATCAAGTAAAATGTTGGGGGTTTGGTTGGTTGACGGGGAATGACAAGGCCGCGCCAAAGATGACGATGCCGAGCTTCGGTCCGGTCGCGCGCCTGGAGATGGGCGACGCCGCATGCGTCCTGCTCGAAGATTACAAGCTACGGTGTTGGCCCGGAGCTCTCTCTTTTTCGTCGGATGGTCTTTGGTCCGGCGTGGCAGAGTTCGGGCTTAGCGGGCTGGGACGCCTGGACTGCGCGGCGCTCCGGGACGGGAGCGTGAGATGTGCCGCGAGCCAGAACTACTACCACCTTCCTTATCACCCGCCCGTGGATCCGCAAACGCCCATGCCGCGCTTGAGTCACGTGAGCATGCTCGCCGTTGGCGGCGAGCACGCATGCGCGATCGACGATGGATGCATGAAATGCTGGGGGATGAATCACAGCGGGCAGATCGGCAATGGTACTACGGATACTGCCGAGTTGCCGACGCCTGTGCACTGGCTCCCAGAAAAATGAACGTTGTCATCTACCAAGGATTATCCAGATTTCTTGTGAGTCCTAAAAGGGTTTTGTGGCCATATGAAAGGAGCCTTTCATTCCGCTCCCCTTTGCTCGAGACCACGCTGCCCGAGACGAGCTCGCAGAGCACGGCACCTCGCGAGTGCGCGCCGGCACGGTGAGCAAGACGGCGGACAGGACCGGCACGGCGAGGCGCATGGGCGGCCATCGTAGAGCGGGCGGGCCCAGGTCGTCATCGATCAAGCTCGGCGTGCGCAGGCCGGATCGGCACGTGCGCTCTCACGCGAAGGCGAGCTGCCCCGTTCTCCGACTCAGGGTTCGCCGGGCTCGGCCAGCACCCCGGGAAGCCCCGATCCGCTTCAAATACAGGTGTTTGAGTGCATATGGGGGCCGGTAGCGCGAGATCAACATGTCGATCGGCTGCTTCGGGTGCCTGAAGCACGGGATCAACATGTCGATCGGCTGCTTCGGGTGCCGGTGGCGCCAGATCAACATGTCGATCGGCTGCTTCGGATACCTGAAGCGCGGGATGGAGAAGTCGATCGAGCGTTTTGGTTGCCTGAAGCACGGGATCGACGCCTGCGCCCCGCTTGCAGCCCAGCGTCATGCTCCGCCTAGGATTTATCCGTGGCCACCCTGCGCGGAGCTTCGCCCCGCGAGGCCCAACCCCAGCTCTACATCACTTCTCAGGGTTCGCCGAGCTCGGGCAGCACCGGCGGCTTGCCCGCGCAGCGCGCCTCGTTCTTGGACATGTCCCCGTGCACCGCCGGGCGAAGGCGAGCATAGGCTTGCGCCCAGAGACCTTCCCGGCGGCTCGCGAGCCTAACGTCGCCCGGCGCATGAGCTGCGGGCCTCGTTTGGCCGCCTGCACCTCCCGGATTCGGAGCGAGGCCCACGCCGGCGTTGCTCGCGACGCTCGCGAGACAGCCTACGGGGCTCGGCGCGGGGTCGCTCGAAACGGCGGGGCGCACGGGCGCGGCGGGCGTGGGTGCAAGAGCTGCGTCCGGACGCTCCTCGCGTCCATGGTCACGGCCACAGCGCGGCAGCAGCAGGCCGGCGATGAAAGCACCGGCCAAGATGCCGGCGATCGGGCCGAGCACCGAGCCCAGCCCGGCCGGGCGCGATGACGGAGAGCCGCTTGCCGGCACGGCAGTCTCGCCTTCCGGAGGAGGATCGCGCTGATCCGGATCGCCCTCGTCGCGACCCATTTCGATGAGCATGGCCTGAAAGCCGCGCTCCAGCGCTTCGGGTGCAACAGGAGGCCCATGGCGCATGTCGAAGAGGTCGTCGAGCCCGAACGGGACCGCGACGCCGAGGAGCTTGCGCTCATCGGCGCGCTTGAGCGCAGCGCGAAGCCGGCTCATGCCCTTCGTGTAGAGCCGCTGCGCTTGCGACTTCGAGATCCCCTGCAAGTCGGCGATCTCCTCGAACGAGGCCCCGCCGATCACGCGGTCCCACAGGACCCGCTGTTCGGCCTCGGGCACGCCTTTCCAGATGAAGCTCGCGAGATCCTTCATGAGCGCGATGGCCTCCGGGCTTGGGTTGTCGCCCCCGACATCGGAGGCGGGAGCGGGCGCCCCGAGCAGCGGCCGCGGCGGGCGACGGCGCCGGGAGCCACGCAGCTCGTTGCGCGCGATGCCCCACAGCCACCGCCCGGGGGAGCCTCGGGCGGGATCGTACTGAGGCCACCGGCGGTACGCCTTGACGACCACCCGTTGGGCGATGTCGTCGCGGTCCGGCTCGGGACAGCCCATCCGTGCGAGCGCGTTCGACACGTAGGCGAAGGCGGCGGTGTACAGCGCGTACGCGTCGAGCGGATCGGCGGCGCCTGGCGCTGAGGGTCGGGTCGGTACCGTCATCTCATCCCTCCCTACGCAGGCACGGGTCGGTTCGACCCAGGAATCGGAGAGACGCGCGCCGATCGGCCCGAGATCACTGCGGGCATGCGAGGAGGCAGTGGGACATGGCGCTCCGGCATCGCGAGCGGCACTTCATGTAACCGTCGTACTGGGTCGACTGGGAGGGCTCGGCGCCGCAGCCGGCGTTGCAGGAGCGGTTCTCGGCGTTGCACTGGGCGATGCAGGCGGCGCCGGGACCCTTGTCGGGCGCCGGCGCGGGCGCGCTCTGGCGGGGCGTGTGGGGGCGCGCGGGCTCGGGATCGAGCGCTGGATCGCGCGGTAGATCGGGCGGGAGCACCGGGCTCGGGGGCGGGCTGAAGGTCATCGCGGCGCGGGGCGGCGGGGGCCCGCAGCGCTCGAATGCGCGCGCGAGGAGGTCGGCGTTGACCTCGGTGCCGGGGGCGAGCTCGCAGAGCTTCGCGACGTTGGCGAGGCTCCTGGCCACGGCGTCGGCCGCGCGCGTGGCCGGGCAGGGCGCGCGCCGGGGCACGGGCGCGGCCGCCACGGTGGTCGCCGACTCGGTAGGCGCAGGCGCGGCGGTCGGGCTCGACGCGCGTCCCGCGGCGTAGGCGATGACCGCGGCCAGCACCGTGAGGCCGGCCACGAGGATCAAGATCTTCGGATCGATGCCCTGACCGCGGGGCGGATCGGGCAGGGAGGCCACCGTCCCCGGCCACACGGGCGCAGGGCGGCTCGCGGCCTGCGCGGAGGGAGCCGACGAGGAAGAGGCCGGCGGGGAGGGCTCGGACGAGGCGAGGGCCGCGGGCGGCGCGAGCGGCTCCTCGGGGAGAGGCGCGCGCGCCGAGCCTGGATCTGCCGGGGGCGCCGGGACCGCGGCATCCGCGGGCTCGACCGGGGCGGCGCGCGCCTGCGAGGCGGGCGGCGGCAAGGACGACGGGTCGGGCCAGTCGACCAGGGGGCGCAGCTCGCGCACCTTCGCGACCAGGATGGAGAGGCCGTAGTAGCGCTCGAACTCGCGCACCAGATCGCGCGCGGCCTCCTGGGTGCCGTGGGTCCAGCGGATGGATCCGGCCACGCCCAGGGTCTCGGCGAGCTTGCGCAGCTCGGGGGCGCTGAAGCTCGCCGCGATCTGGCGCCGCAGATCGGCCGGATCGTAAGCCACCTCGCCGGGGCCGCCTGCTTGCTCGCTCACGCCTGCGAGCTTACCCCAGGGTGGCCGTCCGGGGTAAGCGGGCGGCGACCCCCGAAACCTCGGCAGAACGTGGGCCTCGGCAGCAATCCGCCCCGCAGGTTTTTCCGGTCGGGCATTGCCCTGGTACTGTGGCAGAGGCAGATCGGCAGGACGCGCAATGAGCAGGGATACGAGCACATGGGGTCTGGTCCGCGATGCCCGGGCCCCGTTGATTGGTCGCGAGGACGAGATGCGGGCGCTCGACGAGGCGCTCGAGGCCGTCGAGAAGGGGCGCTCGGCGAGGATCGTCACGCTCGTGGGCCCCGCCGGGGTGGGCAAGAGCCGGCTGATCCAGGACTTCGTGATCAAGCACCGGGCCCTCGGCAGCTCGCTCACACCCCGCGTGTACCGGGGGAGCGCGCGGGACAGCGCCGCCTCGTTCGGCCTGTTCGCGCGCCTCCTGCGCGCCCGCTTCGGCCTCGTCGAGGGGATGGATCCGGACGCGGCGCGGGCCCAGATCCGCAGCCAGGTGTCGACGGTCCTCGAGGACCGGAAGGTGGGCGACGTCGTCTACTTCCTCGGCCAGCTCCTCGGGATCCACTGCGAGGAGAGCCCCCTCACCCGGGCCGTGAGCGAGGACGCGCACGAGGCCGACCTCATCCGGCGCGCGGTCTTCAAGGCCTTCCTCGAGGCCGACGCCGAGAGCACGCCCGTGTGCCTCGTGTTCGACGATCTCCACGGCGCGCACGACGACTCGCTCGCGCTGCTCCGCTACCTGCTCGAGTACCTGACGGGGCCGATCCTCCTCATCTGCTCGACGCGCCCCGAGCTCTTGACCCGGCACGAGGACTGGGCCCGCGCGGGCGAGTCCCGCCACAAGGTGATCGAGCTCTTGCCGCTCAGGGACACCGAGGCGGTCGAGATGATGCACCACCTGCTCGCCCCCTGCATCGGCGGGGTGCCGGCCCAGCTCGTCGACGCCGCATGCGCGGTGGCCGGCGGCAACCCGCTGCTCCTCGAGCAGATGGTGCGCATCTACCACGACAAGGGCGTGCTCGAAGAGGTGACGGCCCTGACCGAGGAGGCCGAGTGGCGCGTGAACCTCGCGCACCTCGCCGCGGTGGAGCTGCCGATGACGGTGGAGGACGCCGTCAACGCCCGGCTCAACGCCCTGGAGCCGCAGGAGCGGCAGATCCTGGAGCAGGGCGCGGCGATGGGGAGCGTGTTCTGGAGCGGGGCCTTCGTCTCGCTCGCGCGGCTCGGCCGCAAGGCGCCCGATTTCTGGCCGGAGCAGAGCGGCGAGGACGCCAAGCAGATCACGACGTTGCTCGAAGATCTGGTGGAGCGCGACTACATCCTCAAGCTCCCCGACTCGACCTTCCCCAACTCGGACGAGTTCATCTTCAAGCACAACCGGGAGCGCGAGGCGATCCAGAAGCGGACCTTGCCCGGGGCGGCGCGGCGCTACCACCAGGGCATCGCCGACTGGATGGACCACCAGGCGGCCGTGCGCTCCGGCGAGGAGTACATCGCGATGCTCGCCGACCACCGCGAGCGCTCCGGCGACGGGCTGCGCGCGGGGCTCGCCTACCTGGAGGCCGGCGACCTCGCCCGCGAGCGCTACGCGAGCGCGCGGGCCGCGGAGTACTACCAGAAGGGCCTCGATCTGCTCGGCGAGAGCCACGTGGGGCGGCGCATCGACGCGCTCCACAACTACGGCGACGCCCTGCAGCTCGGCGGGCGGATCGACGAGGCCCTGGCCGCCTTCCGCGAGATGCAGACGCTCGCCTACCGCCTCGATCTCCGGCGCAAGGGCGGCGCGGCCCACAACCGGATTGGAAGGCTCTTCCGCGACACGGGCTCGCTCGAGGAGGCGGGCAAGCACCTGCAGACGGCGCTGATGCTCTTCCTCGCCGACGGGGACGAGCGCGGGGTGGCGTCGAGCATCGACGACATCGGCAAGCTGCACTGGCTGAAGGGCGAGTACGAGCAGGCCCTGACGGCCCTTCGCGACGGCCTCTCGCGGCGCCGGCGCCTCGCCGATCGACGCTCGATCGCCCTCTCCCTCAACAACCTCGGCCTCGTGCTCCAGGACTCCGGGCAGTTCAAGGAGGCGCTCGAGGCCTTCGAGCAGTCGCTCACGATCCGCCGCTCGATCGGTGACCTCATCGGCGTGGTGACGACGCTCAACAACCTCGGGACGATCGCCCAGGATCAGCGCGATTTCCACACCGCGCTCACGCTCTTCAACGAGGCGCTCGAGGTGGCCAAGCAGATCGGCGATCGCAACCGGACGGCCATCGTGCTCACCAACATCGGCGAGGCGCACTACCGGAGCGGCAACCCCGGCGAGGCGATCGAGGTGCTCAAGCAGGCCGAAGATCTCTGCGACGAGCTGGGCGACAAGCTCGGCCTCGCCGAGACGCTGCGCGGCCTCGGCAAGGCGCACATGCTCCAGGGCGATCTCGCGAAGGCGCGCGACTACATCGGGCGCGCGGTCGACCTCTTCGCGGCGGTGCGGAGCAAGGTGCACCTCGGCATCGCGCTGCGCACGCTCGGCGAGATCACGGCCGCCGGCGGCTGGGGCCCGGCCCACACGAAGAGCGCGCGCGAGTACTTCGCCCGCGCCGTGGCCATCTTCGAGCAGACGGGCAACGAGGTGGAGCTCGGCCGCACGTTCAAGGTCTACGCGCGCTTCCTCCTCCAGGAGAGCCGGACCTCGGCCGACGAGGCGGCCCGGCGCGACGCCGAGGCCATGAACGCGCGGGCCGACGCGATCTTCACGCGGCTGCAGATCTCGGCCGCCATGGAAGAGATCGGGCCGATCAGCGGCGGCTCGGCGCCCCACACCCACAAGTGAGCGGCGATCGGTGCGCGAGGCCGTCCAGCAGATCCTCGCCGAGATCCTGAGGCGCCACCGATCCGAGGGGCGGGTCCACCTCGACGACATGGCCGAGGTGATCGGGACCCGCGCGGTGAGCTACGACGAGGTGGACGCGCTGATCGCCGCGCTCGAAGCCGAGGGGCTGCGCGTGGGCGAGGACCTCGACGACGGCGACATCGCGCGTATGCAGGCCATCCTGGCGAGCGCGCGCGGGCTGCGGAAGGCGCTCGGGCGAGCGCCGACGGTGCGCGAGGTGGCCGAGGCCGCCGCGGCGCCCGAGCACGTGGTGCGCCGGGCGCTCAAGGAGGCGCAGCGCGCGGCGAGGCCGAAGCCCTGAAATCTGGTAGCCTGCGCGCCGTGGCTCCCAGGCTCTCCGCGCTCGCCCTCGCCCTCGCGATGGGCTCGCTCTCCTCGGCGATCCTCGCCGATCCGGCGCCGCCCGCGGCCGAGGCCCTGGCGATGAGCGCGGACCGGCTCGACCTCGATCTGGAGGCCAAGACGGCCGTGCTCACGGGGCACGTCAAGCTCGGCAAGGGAGACCTGTCGGTGCGCTGCCCGCGCGTCGATCTCCGCTACGATCAGGTGCCGCACGTGACGTGGGCCAAGGCGTCCGGCGGCGTCTCGGCCGAGCTGCGCGGCATCAGGGCCGAAGCCCCCGAGGCCGAGCTCGATCTCGCCGCGCAGGCGCTCGAGCTGCGGGGCGGGGTGCGCGTCGCGCGGGGCGAGAGCTGGGTGAGCGCGGAGCGGGCGAGCATCCAGCTCGCGACGGGCAAGGTGAGCCTGACGGACGTGAAGGGCTCGATCCCGGTGCGGCCCGGCGCGCCGATCGGCGATCCCGGGGCGCCCCCGGACAAGCCGGCCAAGCCGTCCCCTTGACCGAGCCGCTCCTCGCCGCCCGCGCGCTGTCGGTGTCCCTCGGCGGGAGGCCGGTCCTGCAGCGCGTCTCGCTGGCCGTGAGCCCGGGCGAGGTGCTCGGGGTGTTCGGGCCGAGCGGCGCGGGCAAGAGCACGCTCTTCCGTGCGCTCGCCGGGGAGGAGCAGCCCGCAGCGGGATCGGTCCTGCTCGACGGCGAAGACGTGACGAAAAAACCCTTGTTTTCAAGGGCGAGGAAGGGCCTCGGCTACCTGCCGCAGACGCCGAGCGTGCTGTGGGATCTGACCGTGCTCGACAACCTGCGCGTCTACCTGTCGCTCGCGCCGGGCGCGGCACCCGTGGAGCCGCAGGCGCTCGCCGCCGAGCTCGGCCTCGGGGGGCGCCTCGACGTGCGGGCCTCGGCGCTCTCGGGCGGCGAGCGGCGGCGGCTGGAGCTCGCCCGGGCGCTCGCGGGCTCACCCCGGGTGCTGCTCTGTGACGAGCCCTTCGCCGCGCTCGATCCGCAGGGCGCGCGCCGGGTGGGCGAGCACCTCGCCGCGCTCGCGGGCCGGGGCGGCGCGGTGCTCATCGCCGATCACCACGTGAGCGAGGCGCTCGGCCTCTGCCACCGCGCGGCCTTGCTCGTCGAGGGCGAGATCGCCCTCGTCACGGATCCCGCGTCGTTCCGGGGCGACCCGCTCGTCCAGCGGCACTACGCCGCGCTGGTGCCGTGAGCCTCGATTTGACCCCGGTGAAGATCGAGCCGCGTCAATCTCCGCACTGCCCGCTCCCGTTCCCGCTACCCTCCGCCCGATCTGGAGAGGGCAGCGGGAGGGGGAACGGGAGCGGGAACGGGCGCGGGTCGGAGGGCTTCGTTTCTTGGTAGATCGTGTGTGAACGCAGAGGCGCGGATCTGAGACGATCTGCACCCTGTTCAGCCAAGCCGCTCAGCCGAGCTTTTCGGCACCCGTCACCTCTATCAATACACCGAGCACAATCTTATTTTCGCCCAAAGCGATCGGGCGCTGAAACAGATCACACGCCTGACTCAGCGAGCAAGGAGTTATCCGCACTTTCGCATCAACACCCAGCGCCCGCACATCAAACCAAACTTCATCGGGAGCAGTCCACGGTCCCACCACGCGGGGAGATTGTTCGCGCAACTGTGACCCGATCAGCGAAATGGCATCCTTCTGCTCAATCGGACCGAAGAAATAGTGGGCGACGGACCATGTTTGCACGTGCCGCCACGCAGGCCCAGCCAGAAGGATCCCCTCATGCTGCTTGAGGAGGGTGATGCCTGCCCATTCCAATCCGTTCTCGGTAATCCTGGAAGTTGGGCACTGCGACGCGTCCAGGATCCGAAGACGGAACACGCCCCCAACAATCGGCTTGACAAGACAATATGACCACCCTCGCTTGAATACGCGCGTGTCCCCGCGAAGCTCGCAGGAATACCCTTCCGCCCGAAGCGTCTCGGTCCATTTCACGACCCGCTCAAATTCAGATGCTGGCAGCAGGGCTTCGTCCGCACCTTCGTCGAGGGGTCGAACATCGAGCGCGCCTGCAAAAATTGCAACCTTATCCAATGCAGATGAGCCCATATGTACCTCGCTGAAAAATCGGTAGTTACAACACAGGCCCACCGAACGCGCCGGCCCCGCCGAGCGCTTCAATTTCTGCTCGCACCATGTATCCTCCGCCTATTCGCGAGCGCAACGACGCGCAAGAGCCCAAGCAGAATAAAAGCGTCGCTAAATTTTCCACTCGGACCGCTTCGCCCTGCGAAGCGAATAAACCGCGTACCATCATGCGCTCGGACTCGCACGCCATTTGTTTTTTCTTTGTTTTGAGGAAGCTCGTAGTCGACAATATCGTCAAATGGCAAACGGGTCCAGACGCCTCCGGCCCTGGCATATATCCCGACTGTCGTGAAGGCGACATAGTCGTCCTCGAACGGCGGCGGGTTACGGTACCATCCCACTATCTCTTCGCCCTCGGCGTCGAGATCGATTGGAAGTGGGATCGTGCCCTGGGAGACATACGATTCGGCGTGCTTCAAATAATGACGAATCACGGAAGGCATGAGGAGCGCCATCAGAGTTCTCCCAGGTTGAAGGTAATAACATCGCGACCGCCGACGGACGCCGCCGTTCCGCCGTGCCTTTTTACTTGCTCAAATACAAACGACTGCAGCCTCGGATTTGCGAAGCTCGCGTCAATCTGAAGCGTCTGCACACCGGCTGCTCTGGCCTTGGCAATCATTGTCGGTATCGCGTGTCGCACTTCGCCCAATGGAACCATAGCTCCCTCTGTCGCCTTAATCATGTCCACCGTCAAAATTCTAGTTCCCCCGGCATCCACAACCGTTCCCGTCAACTCGGAGAGCCCTTCCCCCGAAAGGCCGATGTCAGCCGCCGTGAGGGCCCTCGTGGTTACTCCCCCCTCCACAACCGCCAATCCCTCCCCCTCAGCCGCCCCAGCCCCTGCGCCCTTGGTCACGGCGATGATCGACGCCATGCCGAGCACATTGCCCCCGATCTCGGCCACCTTCTCGTAATCCCCGGCCCCCAGCGCCAGGTACGCATCCGCTCCCATCTTCCCGAGGTGGTAGAGCGGATTGATCCCATTGAACGCGCCGAGGGCCCCGTCCGCCTTGTACCCGTCCCACATGCTGCTGAGCATCGAAAAGGTCGAGTACCCACCGAACGTCACCGCGTTCAGCACCATGAACTTGCCGAAGCCGTACCACGCGCCTCCAAAGCCCTTCAGCCCCTTGATCGCGATCCGCTCGGCCATCCGCCCGGCCGACATCTTCGCTCCATGCGGGGACGCATTCGGCCCCCCGCGTGTCGATCCGGCCGCCGTCGGCCCGACGGGCATCCCCACGGCCCGCTGCCCTTCGATGGCGAGCACGGCCCCCATCGTCCAGCGCTTCGGCGAGGACATGCCCGCGCTGAAGCTCGGCACGGATTGCCACTGCCAGTCGACACCGTTCTCGATCCACTGCGCATCGCCGAGGATCGTCCCGTCCCATCCGCCGCCGCCAATGCACTCCAGGCCGATGCAGCCATATTCTCCGCCCGAGACGTCGAAGCCGGTCGGGTCGCTCAGGTTGATCGGGTCGTTCGCCGCGTAGCTGTAGCGGTTGTACGCCTGCCCGGAGAAGGGCGAGCTGACATGCGGATCCGGCGTCAAGAAGCGGCGCGTCGATGGATCGTACACCCTGCCCTTCATATCGATCAGGCCGAGATCGCCGTCATTGTGATGGCCGGTGAAGCCCAGGGGGAGGCTGGGATCGACCGGGGTGAGCGGTGCCCCGTCTTGATTGCGCAGGGCGCCGAAGGGCTCGTAATAGCGCTTGGGGCCGACCGATCCGTTCTTATCCGTGATCGCGCCGATGCTCCCCAGCGGATCGCGATGGAGGTACTCCGTCTTGCGGGGACCGCCGTCCTCGATGATCTGGAGCGCTGCGCCTTCTCCACCCTCGACCGTGAAGATATGCTCGGTCTTCCCCGCGATCGTCCGGCGCTCATACAAGCCCCCGAACGCCAGCACCGTCCCGCCGGGCCCGGTCTTCCCGACGCGGTTGCCCATCGCATCATAGGTGAAGTCCGTCTCGCCTTCGGCGGTGAAGACGCTCTTCGGCCGGTCGTGCTCGGCGAAGATCACCGTCCGGTCCGGTGCCTTCTTCTGCCGGCCGCGGTCGTCGTAGACGAAGCTCCCCTTCAAGGTGCTCGTCAGGGTATGAGGCCGCCCGTCCTCCCCATAGGTGTTCTTCTCGACCATCACCTGGTCGCGGACCACCTGGGTCAGGTTGCCGAGATCGTCGTAGCCGTAGACTGTATCGTGCAGTGTCGGCGTCTGCTCGGGGAACCCCGGCGCGCCCGGGAGCATGGTGGATAAGGTCCAGCGCGTGAGCCGGTGGAGCGCGTCGTAGTCATAGGTCTCGACCCGGTTGGCCAGGAGATCGTGCTTGTGGTGTACCTGGCCGTCGAAGGTGTAGTCATACGTCACGGAGAGCGCCGCGCCCTCGTCCACGGCCAACAGCCGCCCGGTCTCGTCCTCATATGCCCGCTTGAGCAAGAGCCCATTGCCAAGGCTCGCCTGGAGCAGCCGGCCGTCCTCGTTCCGGGCCTCCGCCTTCCACAGCGGATCGATCCCGCCCACCTCGAAGACCCGGGCGAGCTGTCCATTCTGCCCATAGGTTCGGCCGACCTTCAGTGGAGCTTTGCCCGGGATGGTTGGATAGCGCAGCTCGCTCGGACGCCCGAGCGCGTCATAGCCCTGCCCGAAGCTCAGCGTCTCTCCGTCGACGGTGAGGCTCTGCTCCACCGGACGGCCGAAGTCGTCATATCCGAAATCCTCGACGATCCCATCCGGGCTCTCCCGGTGGGAGAGCCGTCCGATCCCGTGCGGCCCCTTGTCCCAGGCGAACGAGCGCACGCCGTCATCGTCCTCGATCTGGACGACCCTGCCGAGCACATCGACGGCATATGTCGTAAAGCTCGCGCCGTTCTTCACCTCGGCCCTTGTATCGCCGAGGCCATTGTAGAAGGTGAACGTGGTCCCCGCATCGGGATCGCTCAGCGCCGCCCGCCGCCCGCGCCGGTCATAGGCAGCGACGACTTGGTTACCCAACGGATCGGTCACCGCGAGCACCCGATCGAAGTCCCCGTAATCGACCTTCGTCGTCAGCTTCTTCCCGTCGATGATCTCCCGTGCTCTCGACCACCCGATCGTCCACATCCCGCCGGATGACCCGCGTATGGAGCATCGGGTCGGCTCGGTGGGTCTCGAAGAAGCTGTGGGTGAACAAGACTCCGCCCCACCCGACTGCACCTCCTTCGTCACTCGATCGAGGTCATAGGCGTACGTCACCTCATGCTCGCAGGCGCGCCGAACCCCGACGGGAGCGCGTGGACACCTGTCCGAGCGCGTCATAGGTCACGCTCGCTTCGATGAACGTCCTGGTCGAAGCCGAGGCCACCCTGCCCGACGATTCGCCCTCTCGCATCATACTCACCCGCCCACGGCCCCAGTGTCGCTCGCTGTGGCGACCACCCGGAAGCCGGCCAGCGCCCCGGTCTCGCTGATCCTCGCCCATAGGAGAACGCCGCCGCCGCGCCCCTCCGGCTCACGGAGAGCGGCCTCCCGAGATCGTCAAGCCGCGTCCGGGTATGCTTGCCGTTCATATCCTCGGCATCGATCACCGTGCCGAACGCCTGATCGTAGACCATCCACTGCGCATGCCCGAGATCGTTCCACCGCTCGGTGGGGGAACACCGGTCCGGCCCCATACGCAATATGCGTCGTGCGCGCCGGGACACCTGCGGCCGAGAGCGTGATCGCACGCATCGAGCCCCTCCTGATCGTGCGCGTAGCTCGTCACCATGGGAAACGTCGGGATCGATGTCGTCCTTCTCGACATAGGCCCGGTACAGGTAGCCCCGCAGATCATAGTCATAGGCAAGGTGTGCGATGCCGTCGTGCCCGAGATCGTCGTCACCGTCCTGGGCAACGCGATGAGCCAGTCATCCTCCCGAACTTCATAAGTCGTGACGGTCTTCTCCGTCTTGCCATGGAGCGTGCTCGCCGTCACCTCCAGCGGACTGCCATACCCGTCATACGTCGACGTCCCATGGCGAACCCGGAGCGTATCGTGCTCGTCGGCCCTGTCGATCCCCGAGATATGGACCTTGGCGCCTTCACTTGCATCGACCGTTACCTCTTCCTCCCATTCGAGCGTCGAACGCTGACGGATGAGCGAACCATGTCTTGTTCCATGGAGGTGCTCGACCTTGTCTTCATATGTGGTCCGCACGACGCGGGCGAGCCCCGACTTACCCTCGATGGCCACGGCACGCTGCACGGTCGCCGGCCGGAACGCATGCGGATAACGCCCGCCATCCGAGGTCACGTTGTCATAGGTCGTCACCGTCTCCGCGGTGCACGCCCCCTGGCTCCCAGGGAGCGCACGGTGCCAAACCCCAAGAACCCGCGCCCGTGTACGTCGAAGCGCGGCTCCTCGTAGCGGTAAAGAACGCTCGAGCTTACCCCGGCCCTCCCGCACGTCATGCCTGCTCGCCACGGTGAAGGCCTGGCGGAGACAGCGAAGCGGGTGGGCGCAGAACGATGGATCGCCCGGCGACTCCGAAGAGGCCCGCGGTGTACGTAACCTTCTCGGCGGGGAACGCCATCGCCTTCATCGGTGATCGCGACGAGCCGATCCGCCGTCTCCGCGGTGCCCCGCTCCACCAGGAAGAAGGGATGCCCGTCCACGAGGCAACATCGAGCAGGACCGTTACCATCGAAGTCGCCGATCTGGGCCCGCTTGAAAGGGATGTCGAGCGGTGTCGAATGGAGCTTCCGGTCGGCGCCGAGGCGCACGAGAGTAGCGGCGGCTGCTCCTGGCGAGAGCACGTCTTCCTTCCTGTCGGCGTCGAGATCGGCCACGATCATCCGGGCGATCCCGGCGGCACCGAGATCAAGGCACGAGCCCAGCTCGGCGTCGAAGAGCGGAGAGGCGGTCGGCGCGGCAAGTACGAGAGCTGCTGAGTCTGGGCCTCGGCGGTGAAATACACGCAAAGGCGGCTCTGGTTCTTCTCGACCTCTCGCGGAGGCCCAGGTAATCACGCAGCCCGTCACCGTTCATGTCGGCATAGGAGCTCGAAAGTCCTGCGCGTTGGGCGCGTTCGCGGGCGGGAAGACCACCCGCGCCACTTCACCTCGTGTCGAGCATCACGCCGTCGAGACCGCATGAGGTCCGAGGCGCTGTTGTAATAGAACAGGCCGCACGGTGCTCGCCGAAGGGGCCGAGGCCGAGCGTCCAGAATGCCCCGGTCCACGGATCGGCTCCGATGTTGGGGGAGTGAGTAAGAACCGCCGCTTCCTCAAACGTGCTCCCATCGTTGTGCTGGTACGTGAAATCCCAGCACTTCCGTCTTGCTGGCGCACACGAACGGGTGGCCGTGACGAGATCGGCGAGCCTGTCCCCGTCGAGATCGAGGAGCGCGAGCGGGTTTTGCAGCCCGCCTTGGTGGCATCGGTGAGCACCGGTCTACTCGAGCGAGAACGTATGATTCTCGGGCTCCTGCTGTGGATGCGGATAAGCGTCCCCTAAATCCCCGACGATCTCGAACGCCCCATCGCCGTCGATGTCCACCGGCCGGCTGTTCCACCCGAAGGTGCTCACCATCGGGGTACGCTCGGCGAGCGGCTCCTTCGGGTGGACCGTGCGGCGCAGGTAGAGCTGACCTCCGTTGTCCCTGGAGACGACCTCATCCATCCCATCGCCGTCAGCGTCGAGCACCATCGCATCCAAGCCGTCATCGACGTCCAGCCCGAGCGTGCTCTCCTCGAACACAGGCCCTTCGGTGCTGTGCCAGCCAAACTGCTTGGCAGGGAGGCACCCACCGAGCGCGCCGCAGCGCTTCACCTCCTGGAGCAGGGAATACCCCGTAGCAGGGCTCTTCTCGTAGAACAGCTCGTATGTCCACGCCGGCGTCCCGAAGGAGTGCGGCCCCTCCACGGCGATCTTCCGGAGCCGCTTCGTCGTCTCGACCCGGTACCCTGTCTGGAACTGAAAGAGCTTGTCGGGCCGATCCTCGTACTCGAATTGCACGTGCCGGAGCGCCCCGGCGTCGTCCGAGCGGCGGCTGACGTGAAAGGTGTAGTCGATCGAAGCTGGATAGTACTCGATGCTCAACATCGATGCGGTGAGCGAGCGCCGATCATACCTCGGGTCGTCATAGACATCGTGGGTCTTGGAGTTGACCTGATAAGTATAGCGAACTGCGTTCCCCGCCCGATCCCGCTCCTCCCTCATCACCCAGGCAAAGACATACCGATTCCAGTCGAGCGCTCCGCACGCCTTGTTCGAGCAGTCGGGCAGCTCGCCCCAGACAGCCGTATACTCGCGGATTCTTCCGCCCTTGGTCCAGACGGTGAACCTCTCCGTGACCTTCTTGTCGCCATGGTGCCCGACGATCTTGGCAAAGCTGTCCTCTTCTGTCCGGTACTCGGTTCCATCACCACCATAGGCCCCCTCGACGGTCACGAGCTTCTTCCCATCGATGCAGAAGGCATCGTCCTTGTCGAAATGGACTCCATCAGCCACTCCTTCGGTCGCGATCGTCTTCGGACAGCGGTTGATTTCACTGAGCCCTTCGAGCCGGAAGCCGGCGCCGAGGTGGCCATTGGCTGCTCGGCTCCCGTAAGCGAGCGCGAGCAAAGGCGCCATCCCTGCGCGCCCGGGCGGCACTTCGATGGGGAGCTGAACCTGGTACTCTCCGGTCGGATCGACGCTTCCCTGGGCGGAGAGATAACCGGCCCTCGACGCCGGTAACAGCGGTGCCGCGGGCTTGTCTAGCGGGGTAAGAGGAGGGGGCGCCTCGACGAGGCCGGGAATTTCACCGCAACCGGGCAAATCGAGCGATGCGCTGGGTTTGGCGTCGGGGGCACAACCGGTCGTGAGCCCCTGGAAGATGACGATAAGGAGGAGCAGGAGGGGGAAGCCCATGCGGGCAAAGCTTCGCCGGCGCGCTGCGCGCTCGGGCTTCGCAAATGGGGTGGGGGGTCGATGAATGAGCATGGTGGTCCCCTCTCCTCGGCCGACGGTACCAACGACCACACCACTGAACAACGGGCAAGTGACGGTAGGGTGGTTCCGCTCACTCCCTCCGACCCCCTCCCGCTCCCGCTCCCGCTATCCCCTCCCGATGCCCCCTGCCGGAGCGGGAGCGGTCGCATGGATCGCATCGGGAATGATGGCCATCGCCCGGGCGCACTGCGGCACGGGCAGCATCGAGCAGCGAGCTGGTCGACCCCTTCCGTTCGATTCGCCGCCGCTTTTGGCGGCGTCGGCTCGTTGGAGCGCCGAACGGCCTCACGAAACGCTCGACCTTCCCGCGAGCGCTCGCGGGCTCCCCTCGCCCGACCCTTCCCCCACGCGCCGGGGAGCCCGGCGTCAACCGTCGCCCAACCTCCCCAGCGCGCGAGGATCCCCAGGTCGAACCTTGCCCGACCTTTCCCCGCGCCCCGCATTCGGCCTGCTCGCCTTCGCGCCCCCACCCCGCGGCACCCACCGATCATGCCCCGCCGAGCCGTGGCGCCCGCGCAAGATCCGGTGATCTTGCGCATCCTCGCGCGCCGGGCAGGAGAGCCGGAGGATCACCAGGCGACAGTTCATGACCGTTCCTGGCGCCTAATGAACGGACATCCCACCGGGAAAGGCCGCTTTTTCCGCGAATCGTGGGCATGGACGGGGGAGCGCCGGCTCCGGGACTGGTCAGCGCGCTCGGCTCGTCGAGGCCCCTCGCCGCTGCAACACCTCGCGCACCCGGACTAGCAGCTCGTCGCGCGTGAAGGGCTTGGTCACCAGGCCGCGCGCGTTGTCGAGCAGGCTGTCTCCCGCCATGTCCCGATCGATGTACCCCGACATGAAGAGCACCGGCAGATCCCGGTGCATGGCCACGGCGCGCTCGGCGAGCTCCTTGCCGGACATGCCGGGCATGACGAGATCGGTCAGCAGGAGGTCGACCTCGCGGCCCCGCGCGGTGAGGTGGGCGAGCGCCTCCGCGCCGTCGGAGGCCTCGATCACCGCGTAGCCGGCGTGGTTGAGGATGCGGCGGGTGAGCGCGCGCACCCCCGCCTCGTCCTCGGCCACGAGCACCGTCTCCTGGCCCGGCTCGGCGGCGCGGCTCACCGCCGCGCTCTCCGACGGGAGCCGCTCTTCGGTGAGCGGGAGCATGACCCGGAACGTCGTCCCGGCGCCCGGCGACGAGCTGACGCCGATGGTCCCGCCCACCTGCCGGACGATGCCGTAGGCCGTCGCCAGGCCGAGCCCCGTGCCCTTGCCGCGCTCCTTCGTGGTGAAGAACGGCTCGAACACATGGGCCATCACGTCGGGCGCCATGCCCATGCCGGTGTCGCTCACCGCGAGCACGGCGTACGGCCCCGGCGCGAGGGCGAGGACGCTCGCCATGTCTTCGTCGAGGGCCGTCTCGGAGGCCTCGACCAGGAGCTTGCCGCCGTTCGGCATGGCGTCGCGGGCGTTCACGAGGAGGTTCAGCAGCACCTGCTCGATGCGGGAAGGATCGGCCTTGACCGGCAGCGGCCGGTCGGACTTCTTCATCTCGAACGTGATGTGCTCGCCGAGCGTGCGGTACACGGGGCGACTCATCGTCGCGGCGAGCTGATCGAGGTCGAACACCTTGGGGGTGATGAGCTCGCGGCGGCTGAAGGCGAGGAGCTGGCGCGTGAGCTCCGCGGCGCGGCGGGCGGCGTCGCGGATCTGATCGATGTCCTCGCGCAGCTCGGCCTTCGGCACCTCGTCCCGCACGAACTCGGCGTAGTTGAGGATGATGCCGAGCAGGTTGTTGAAGTCGTGGGCGATGCCGCCGGCGAGCTTGCCGAGCAGCGCCAGCTTCTCCTGCTGGCTCGAGCGCGCCTCGCGCTCCCGCTCCTCGGTCACCTCGCGGATGACCACCACCGTCTCGGGCTCCTCGGATGACCTCACGGCGGTGTGCGCGGCGTCGACGCGGAAGCTGCGCGAGGGCGAGGCGGCGGTGGTGATGTCCACCGACTGCTTCTTGCCCGCGGCGACGAGCTGCGCGACGGGCAGGCCTCCGATCGACGTGAGCCGCTCGCCCCGCCGGGCGTCGGACAGGGCCGGCAAGAGCGCGTCGGCGCGGTGGTTGGTGAGCGAGAGGCGGCCCTCGGTGTCGAGGAGGATCACGCCCTCGGGCAGGGCGTGGAGCACCCGCTCGAGGCGCTTGCCGTCCTCGGCGATCACCGTCTGCACCTGGGCCACGAGCTTGGCGTTCTTGATGGCCAGGGCCGCCTGCCCGGCGATCGCCATGAAGAGGTCGAGGTCCTTGTCGGCGAAGGCGTTGGCCGCCCCCTGGGAGTCGAGCTGGAGCACGCCGAGCAGATCGTGCTGGTAGATGATGGGCACGCACATCGCCGAGCGGATGTGCAGCGCGACCACGCTCGCCGAGCGGCTGAAGCGCTCGTCGAAGCCGGTGTCGGCGGTGATGACACCGCTCCTCGTCGCCAGCACCTCGCTGAGCATCCGGCTGGAGAGCGGCATCTCCACCCGCTCGCCGGACCGGAGCTTGGCGAGCTGCGCGGTGGGGATGCCCGCGCCGTCGAGCAGGGCGATCGCGGCCCGATCGCCCTGGAAGAGGCGGAGCGCCGTGTCGAGGATCCGGTCGAGCAGCGCGGCCGCGTCGTGCTCCACCCCGATCGCCTGCGTCAGCTCGAGGGCCACCCGGAGCCGCTCGTAGTCGCGCGCGAGATCGGCCGGGTTGGCGATCGCCGCCGCGGGCAGGAAGCTCGACTCGCGCACCGCCACCTTCCGCAGCTCGACCGACGGGGGGAGCAGATCCTCCGTCACGGGGCGATCTTCGAAGCGCAGGCGGGTCGCCCCGAGGAGGATCTCGGCGCCGTGGCGGAGCACCGCCTCGCCCACGCGGCGCCCGTCGACGATCGTCCCGTGGCGGCTCTTGAGATCGACGATCGTGAACTCGTCGGCGGGCCCCTTCACGATCTCCGCGTGGCGGAGGGACACCATCGTGTCGGAGATGCGGATGGTGCTGTCCGGCGCGCGACCGATGGTCGTCTTTTCTCCGAGCTCATGGGCTCGGGAGGCACCTCGGCCCATCTCGCGCAAGACCGCCATTCCCCACCTCTAGCACAACTGGCGCAGCCGGTAGTGACAGGCCCCGGCCACCGCGCGATCACCCCCTTTCACCGAGCCCCGCGGCGCAGCTCGCCGTCATCGGCACGTCGCCACGGACCGTGGTCACTTGCCGGCGCCCACCATTTCACTCACGAGGCGCGTCCCGTTGCGGAAGTGCGACGCCGCCCCACACGAGGTCGATCGGAGCGCGGCAAAACACTCGGGCGTCCCGGGCCGGCGGCTCACCATCAAGCGGGTGGCGCGCGCCTCGTTGGCGCAGCGAGCGCCGTCCTCGGTCCACTCGGCCTCCACGGCCCACGGCCCCGCGTCCTTCTGCACGCCGATGCCGTCGTACAGGTTGATGAGCGTTCCATCGCGCGTCCACGAGCGGCCGTCGCCGCAGTAGTCGGCGCGGATCATCCGCGTGCAAGCCACGAAATGCCCCTCGCGATCATCCGCGGGCGCGTCCGCCGGCAGGCCGCTCGCCGGCGCGTAGCCGAGCTCGACGCACTTGGCGATCGCCTTGCCGCGGCAGGCGAAGGTGAACCGCGCCGGATCGTGGGCGTAGCTGCCGCCGCCGGGCACGCCCTCGCGGGTGTCGAACACGCCGGGCACGGCGATCGCCGGGATGGGCCTGCCGCCCTCGAGGCCGCAGAGGGGCATCGCGCCTTCGGGGGTGAAATAGGAGACCTCGTAGGCGCGCGCATGCGCGCTCTGCACGGGCAGCGTCACCACGCCGTCGATGCGCAGGGGCAGCGTCGCGCCGCTCGAGAGCTCGGCCTCCCACACGCTGCCGAGCGCGGGCGCCGCCGCGCGGCCGAAGAGCGCGCTCGCCTCGATCGCCGCGCCCGCGGCGCTCACCCCGTGGCCGCGAACGCCGGTGATCGCGAGGTTGTCCAGCGCCGTACCATTGAGCAGGACGCCGTTGTGGCTGTTGCCATTTTCGATGATCGCGATCGCGCCGCGCGCGGGGGCTCCGAGCAGCGCATCCCCGGCCGAGACAGCCGAAGCATCGTTGACGAGGATGGAGGAGACCATTGCGGCCAACAGGCCGAAGTGCGTCGTGATCATGATGTGCCCCTCGCGCGTAAAAGGCGCGGTTTGTGCTACTTACGCAATCCGTACGGTGCGTAACCCTGGGGCTTGAGGCCGCAGCGTCATTTTCGCTCGCTGCTGTTTGTCCAACTTCCTGGAATCAGAGAGGAGTTTTGCCCTCTCGTTCACGAAAGGCGTGCGTGCAAAGGCGAACGCCCACGGTCGGGTCGCGCATCGACGGGGTCGTCTCGTTCCTGTTGTCGAGGCGGACGATCCGGCGATCCTCGTAATAACTGCCGCCGCGGATGGCCCAGCCCTCGTCGGTGAGCGACGATCGCACCCAGTCGTAGACGTTCCCCGACATGTCGTCGACGCCGAACGGGCTTCGAGAGGCCGGGTGCTCGCCCACCTCGTCGGGGCCCATGCCGTCTCGGTGATAGGTCTCGTCGTAATCGGCGTCGTCCGGATCGAGCGCCCCGCCATGGGGATAGACGCGCCCGTCGGCGCCGCGGCCCGCCACCTCCCATTCTACGTCCGTGCAGAGGCGGGCCCCCGGCACCTGTCCGCTGCGGTCGAGCCACGTCGCGTAGCTCTGCGCGTCGTCGGCGGTGATGCCGGACACCGGCATGCGCTCCCAGCGCTGCTCGATCCGCAGGCTCCGACCCTGATAGCGGACGGGCTCTCCCTCGGCGGCTTCATAGAGGCGATTGCCCACCTTCAGGGAGAGGCGGTACCCCCCGCCCTGCACCGGCTTGATCTCGATCCCGGTGTCGACCCCGAGGTGGGGATACGCCTTCGGGAGGCGCAGGGCTCGCTCCTCGCCGGGGAGCGCCCGGACGAAGGCGAGCCACTCGCCGTTCGTCACCTGGTGAGCCTGGATGGCGAAGGCCTCCGTCGTGCGCTCGTGGATGGGGACGGTGAAGAAGAAGGTCCGCCGGTAGCTCTCCTCGATCGTGCCGAAGAGGAAGCGGCCCGCGGGCACGTAGACGAACCCGGGCGGGATCGAGGCCGCGGGGGGCGGGTCGAGGTGGAGCGACACGCGCTCGCCCCGCTGGAGGAAGAGCGGGTAGAGCACGATCGCGCGACCCGGCGCGCGGAGCTCGATCAGGTAGGAGCCGGGCTCGAGCTGGAGCGGACCACCGTGGATATCCACCGTCCCCGGCAGGGCCTCGAGCGAGAGTCGGCCTCGCTTGTCCGGCACGTAGCGCGAGGCCGTCACGGTCGCCGCCGCCGCGACGCCCGGATCGATCGCGAGGGTGATCTCGGCAGGCGCGCTCAACGCGCGGCGCAGCGCGCCGCTGCGATCGTAGAAGGGGAGGCGGGCGCAGAGCTCGCTCATCACGTCCTTCGCGCCCGTGCGCTCGGCGTAGAGGATGCGCGCGTGGAGCGCGCGCCCGAGCTCTGCGCGCACGTCGTCCCGCTCCGCGTCGTGATCGAGCGCGCTCTCCAGGACCCGGGTGGCCTCCCCGTAGCGGCGAGCCGCCTCCGCCCGGGCGGGCAACACCTTGTCCCAGAGCTGCTCGGCCTCGTCCTTCTTCGGCGCGTCGAAGAGCGCGTAGGCCTCCTTCGCGAGGCGGTCCTCTTCGACCGCGCGCGCGTCGGCCTGGGCGAGCTCGGCGCGCCCCTCGGCGAGGAGCCGATCGACCTCCGCGCGGCGCTGCTCGGTGTGCCGCAGCTCCACCGCCGCGTAGACCAGCCCCACCAGCGCGGGGGTCGCCAGGAGCGCCGCCCAGCGGAGCCGCCGGCCCCGGCGGATCGCGGCCTCCGACGCGCGGAGGAAGGTCGCCTCGTCGCCCGCGCGATCGGCCGGTTCGAGCCGCGCCGCCGCCGCGACGAGCGGGGCGCTCCAGAGCGCGCTCGGCGCCCGCCCCTGCCGCTTCCACTCGGCGGTGGCCGCGGCCAGGCGCTCGCGGAGCTCCCTGAGCTCGGCGTCCTCGGCGAGCCAGTGGCGCAGGGTGTCCCAGCCCTGCACGATCACCTCGTGGGCGATCTCGTAGATCGGCCCGGCGTCGCTCTCCTGCGCGACCACGAGGCGCGCCTGGATCAGCGCGTCGAGCGCCGCGCGCGCATGCTCGGCCTGCGATCCGAGCTCGTCGTCGCCGCGCCGAGCGCGGGTGTTGTCGAGGGTGACGAGGCGCCGGAGCATCCGCCGCGCCTCCTTGCGCTGCTCGGGGAGCATCCTCGCCAGGACCATGTCGCCGTGCCGGGAGAGGGCGCCGGCCACGCCGCCGAGCCCGTCGAGGGCGTCGGGGCCGATCACCGCGCGCTCGACATCGCGCACCCTCCACAGCTCGGCGAGCGCGAACTGGAGCAGGGGCAAGCCCCCCTCGGCGGCGGCCGCCGTCTGCACCAGCGTGCCGACGAGGCTCTCCGGCTCGAAGCGCACGCCCGTGGCCCGCGCGGGCCCGACGATCACCTCGCGCAGGCGCGCGGGCGAGAGCGGGCGCAGGAAGTAGAGCGCGCGGGGCAGCTCGTCGCCGAGGGCGGGGAGCGAGGCGAAGCGGGAGAGGAAGTCGGCGCGCACGGTGGCGAGCAGGCGGAAGGTCGACACCTGCGCGGTGAGGAAGGCGAGCGCGGAGGCGAAGCGCTCGGCCTCGTCGCGCTCGCTCAGCACCACGAGCTCCTCCGCCTGGTCGAGGAAGAGCACGAGCCCGCCGTCGCCGATCCGCCGCTTGACCTCGCGGGTCAGGCGCGCTGGATCTTCCATGATCCACGCCCTGAGATCGAAGGCGGACGTCTCCAGCTCGAGCGCGAGCGCCGCCGAGAGCGCGGCCACCGGGCGCCTGCCGGGGACGAGCGTGCGCGCGCGATAGCGGCGCCCAGGGCCGAGCGCGCCGTCGAGCACGGCGGGGAGCACACCCGCGCGGCAGAGCGACGACTTGCCCACGCCCGAGTCGCCCGTGACGAGCAGGCAGCTCTCCGTGCGGAGCCGATCGACCACCGCGCCGATCTCGGCGCCCCGGCCGAAGAAGAGCCCGCGGTGGTCGAGATCGAAGCTGCGCAGGCCGCGGTACGGGTTGCCCTC
Organism: Byssovorax sp.; assembly: GCA_046351295.1. Taxonomy (GTDB): domain Bacteria; phylum Myxococcota_A; class Polyangia; order Polyangiales; family Polyangiaceae; genus JAXLYT01. The sequence goes on along the minus strand of JAXLYT010000065.1, from coordinate 28,769 downwards.
GGGGACGGGCGCGCCGGGCGGCGAGCGCGCGATCTCCTCGAGCGCCTCGCGCACGTCGTCGCCCGAGCCGTAGCGCGCCGCCGGATCGCGGAGCAGGCAGCGGGCGACGACCTCGGCGAGGCGGGGATCGATCCCCGGGCAGCGGGACCCGAGCGGCGGGGCCTCTTCTTCCTGCACCGCGCGGAGCATCTCGCGGATCGGCCGATCGGCGAAGGGCGTCTGCCCGGCGGAGAGCTGGTAGAGCAGCGCGCCCAGCGCGTAGACGTCGGAGCGCCGGGTGGGCGCGTCCCCGCGCCAGATCTCGGGCGCCAGCGTCTCCGGCGTCCCGCTCACCCCGTCGCTCGCCGCGACCGCGTCCTCCCCTCCCCCCGGCTCGTCGCCGGCCTCGCCCGAGGGGCGCGCGAGCAGCGTGGCGAGCCCGAAATCGAGCAATTTCGCGCCCTCGTCCGTGATGACCGCGTTGGCGGCCTTGATGTCGCAGTGGAGCACCCCGCTCCGGTGCACGGCGGCGAGCCCGCGGGCGAGGTCGATGCCGATCGCGAGCGCCTTGTCGTGCGGCAGGGGGAGCTTCAGCTCCGCGAGCGTCTTGCCGCGGGCAAACTCGCTCACGAGGTACGGGTGCCCGTCGAGCTCGTCGGCCTTGTAGACCGCGACGACGTTGGGGTGCTGGATGCGCGCCGCCGCGCGCGCCTCGATGAGGAAGCGCTGGCGCGCCGCGGTGTCGAGCGAGGCGACGAACTTGAGGGCCACGTGGCGGGTCAGCACCATGTCCTCGGCGAGGAACACCGCCCCTCCGGTGCCGTCGCCGAGTCGCCGGAGGATGCGATAGTCGTCGAACTCCTCGGGCGGCTCGAACGCCTGTGCGACCTCGTTGCTGCCCGCGCGACCTTCCACGACCTTCGCAGGATAAGCGCGGCGCCATGCTCGTCCAAGCGCGATCATGGCGCTCCTCGCGATGCTCACGACCTGCGAGAAGGGATGATGTCGTGCGCGGCATGCTGACCCGTGCGCAAGGTTCACGACATCCTGCCCGCCATGGATCCATCGGCGCCATGACACCACCGTCAATCCCCTGACACCTCGGCTCGATCGAGCCCCGCTCCCGCTCCGCTCCCGTTCCCGCGACCCCCTGCCCGATCCGGGAGAGGGCCGCGGGAGAGGGCCGCGGGAGCGGGCGCGGGAGCGGATTCTCCAGAGCGCCACCTCAGCGGCTCGCTTCTTGCTGACAAGAGAAGCGACCCGGAGGACCCATGACCGCGCAGCCCTCGCAGATCCGCTCGACCGAGCTCCTTTCGACCCCCATGTCCCGCAGCCGCCGGTCGAGGGCGGTGCCCTCGGCCACGCGGGAGTCGCTGCTCATCGTCGACGACAGCGACAAGAACCGCGAGCTGCTCGCGCGCCGCTTCCTCCACCTCGGCTATCAGGTGACGGTGGTCGACGGCGGCAGGGCCGCGCTCGATCGGATCGCCTCGTCCCATTTCGACGCGGTGCTGCTCGACGTGATGATGCCGGACCTCTCCGGCCTCCAGGTCCTCGAGGAGGTGCGCCGGACGCACTCGGCCTCGGATCTCCCGATCATCATGGCCACCGCCCTCGATCAGACCGACGACATCGTGACGGCGCTGCGCCTCGGGGCCAACGACTACGTGAGCAAGCCCTTCGACTTCGAGGTGGTCTTCGCCCGCCTCGAGACGCAGCTCTCCCTGCGTCGCGCCAAGGCCGAGGTCGACCGGCTCGTCGAGGAGCTCGAGCGCAGGAACCGCTTCATCCAGAAGACCTTCGGCCGCTACCTCCGCGACGACATCGTGGCCACGCTCCTCCAGTCGCCCGACACCCAGCGCCTCGGCGGCGAGCTGCGCGACGTGACCATCCTCATGTCCGATCTGCGCGGCTTCACCCTCCACACCGAGGGGCTGCCCCCGGAGCGGGTGATGGCCCTGCTCAACAACTACCTCGGCGCCATGGCCCGGATCATCGCGAGCCACGGGGGCATGGTCGACGAGTTCATCGGCGACGGGATCCTGGCGATCTTCGGGGCGCCCGAGAGGTCGGACCACGACGCGGACAACGCCATCGCGTGCGCGATCGAGATGCAGCGGGCCATGGCCTGGGTCAACGCGGAGAACGTCGCCGCGGGGCTCCCCGCCCTGGAGATGGGGATCGCCGTGCACGCCGGGAGCGTGGTCGTCGGGAACATCGGCTCCGAGGATCGCGCGAAGTACGGCGTGGTCGGGAGCCACGTCAACCTCACCGCGCGGATCGAGTCGTCGACGGTGGGCGGGCAGGTGCTGATCTCCGAGAGCGCCCGGCAGAAGGCGCGCGCGCCCCTCCGCCTCGGCGCGACGGCCAAGCTGCGCGCCAAGGGGTTCCGCGAGCCGATCGAGGTCCACGAGCTCCACGCCGCGGGCCCCTGCGGAGAGCTCTCGCTGCCGGTGCGCGGCGAGACCATGACCGCGCTCTCCCCCGGCGTCGCCGTGTCGTTCTTCTACCTCACCGACAAGCACGTCGATCCGCGCGGTGAGGAGGGCGAGATCGTGGCGATCTCACCGCTCGGCTGCGAGATCCGCGCCGCGTCCCCTCCCCCGGCCTTCAGCGATCTCCGCCTCTGCCTCGACGGGGAGGACGTGGGCGAGGTGTACGGCAAGGTGATCAGCTCGGACGCCGCCGACGAAGGCCGCTTCCGCGTGCGTTTCACCTCGATCGCGCCCTCGGCCTCGGATCGGCTGAAGGCCATGACATCCCCTAACGGAACCTGATCACGCGGCGCGGTCATGCTAAAGAGCGGGACGAACCCCTCCGCTGCCGTCCAAGCCTCCGAGCCAAGGTCGAATCAAGCCGTGCAGCCCTTCGCGCTCATCGTCGATGACGACCCCTCGATCCGAAAGATCCTGACGCGTGAGCTGCGCTCCAAGGGCTTCGAGACGAGCGAGGAGACCTCGGGCGAAGACGGGCTGCGCGCCGCGCACCAGCGCCGCCCGAGGCTCGTCATGCTCGACATCCACATGGAGGGGATGAGCGGCATCGAGACGCTCAAGCGGCTGAGCGCCGAGCTCCCGGGCGTGCCGGTGGTGATCATGACCGGCGAGGGGAGCATCGAGCTCGCGATCGAGGCCTTCAAGAGCGGCGCGGTCGACTTCGTGACCAAGCCCTTCGACCGCGGGAAGCTCCACTCGGCGATCGGCGCATGCCTGCGCACGGAGGAGGCGACGCCGTCGCTGTTCGAGCCGGTCATCATCGGGCAGTCCCCCGCGCTCCTCGCCGCCCTCGATCTGGCCCGCAAGTTCGCCCGGCCCGAGATCAGCATCCTGCTCGACGGCGAGACGGGCACCGGCAAGGAGCTCTTCGCCCGGACGATCCACGCGGCGAGCAAGCGCTGCGACGGCCCCTTCGTCGCGGTCGACTGCTCCAACCTCGCGAGCACGCTGATCGAGAGCGAGCTGTTCGGCCACGAGAAGAACGCCTTCACCGGCGCCGCCAGCCGGCGCATCGGTCGCTTCGAGCAGGCCCAGGGCGGGACGCTCTTCCTCGACGAGGTGGGCAACCTCCCGCTCGAGGTGCAGAGCAAGCTCCTCCGGGTCCTCCAGCAGCGCACGATCGAGCGCGTCGGCAGCAACGAGACGATCGAGCTCGACATCCGGCTCATCTCCGCCACCAACGTCAACCTCCAGGCCCGCGTCGCCGAGGGCAGGCTCAAGCAGGACCTCTACTACCGCCTGTTCGACGCCGTGATCTCCCCCCCGCCCCTCCGCGAGCGGCGCGACGACATCCCGCTCCTCGCCCGGCATTTCATCAACATCTACGCGCCGCGCTTCGGCCTCGGCGTGCAGGACATCGACGACGGAGCCCTCGCGGCGCTCGCGGCGCACCCCTTCCCCGGCAACGTCCGCCAGCTCGAGAGCGTAATGAAGGCGGCCGTGATCAACGCGGGGCAGAGCCCCGTGCTGCGCAGGGAGCACCTCCCGCTCGCCGTCATCGACGGGGCCCCGCCCGGCGCCGCCGGCCCCGCCTCGCAGTCGCAGCCGGCCTCGGACAATAACCGCCTCCACATCGAGATCGAGATCAACGACAACGACCTCGATCTCAAGGCCATCGGCGAGGCCGCCGAGGAGCGGGCGCAGATGCTGGCGATCCAGCGCGTGCTCGCCCAGGGCAAGCGATCGCTCGCCGAGCTGGCCAGGGTCCTCAAGGTCGACGTGAAGACCCTCAAGGACAAGCTCGACAAGTACAAGCTGCGCTGAAGGGGCGGTCCGCCGCGCTGCTTGGTCGACCCGGGGCGCCTCCTCGTTCTTTGCGAGCGGCGCAGGGACGACGCTTCGCGCCGAGCCCCTCCCGGTCCCGCTCCCGATGTCCCCTCCCGATGCCCCATGTCGGCGCGGGAGCGGGAACGGGAGCGGGGGCGGGGGCGGGAGCGGGAGCGGGAGCGGGGGCGGGAGCGGGAGCGGGGGCGACGCTCATCCCTCCGGAGCAGGGAACGCTCTCCCCGGCGGCAGGGAGGCGCCTCCCGGGAGCGATCTCCTTCGTTGCCCCGATATGCCTCAAATTCACGGGCATTTCGGGGTTTCCGCCCCTGGCCCGGGGGTTGCTCTAGGGGTCCTCGCAGGCCGAGCACGGAGCCGGCCCCTTCGAGAGACCCTTCCCATGCTGACCCCGCCGAACGATAACCGCGCCCTCCCCGAGAACATCGCCGCCGGCATGATGCCGGTCATCCGCCAGATCGCCTGCAACCTGGCGCGGCGCCTCCCTCGCCACGTGTGCGTGGACGACCTGATGAGCGTCGGCTTCGTCGGCCTCGTGACGGCCTACCGCCGCTTCCCCTCGGCTCAGGGCGACGAGTTCCGCGCCTACGCCGAGGTCCGCATCCGCGGCGCGATGATCGACGAGCTCCGGAGCGGCGACCCCCTCTCCCGCGGGCTCCGCGCCCACCAGAACAAGGCGACCGCGGCGCGCCGCACCGTCGAGGCGAGGACGGGCGAGGCGGCCGACGAGGCCTCGATCGCGGCCGAGATGGGCCTCCCGCTCGGCACGTACCAGAGCCAGGCCGCGAAGGCGGCGGTGGGCATGCTGGTAAGCATCGACGCGAGCACCGAAGGCGAGCCGACCATGCAGCTCAAGGACGAGGCGGCCGCGCTGCCCGACGAGCAGCTCCAGCTCGCCGAGGCGAAGCGCGCCGCCCGCGAGGCGCTCGAGGCGCTCCCGCCGCGCCTGCGCCAGGTGATCGAGCTCTACTACGGCTCCGAGATGACCCTGCGCGAGATCGGCGAGGTGCTGGGCGTGACCGAGTCCCGCGTGTGCCAGCTCCAGGGCGAGGCGCTCAACCGGATGCGCGAGCACTGCCGCGGCGGCGCCGCCCCGAAGGCTCCCGCCGTCGACAACGTCCGCAAATTCGAGCGCCCCCGCCGCTCCGCCGGCGCCCGCAAGCTCGCCGCCTGATCCTCTCTCCACCACATTCCGATCCAGTGGCCAGCGGCCGCTCCCTCTCTCGCGAGACGGAGCGCGCCGCTGGTTGCGTTCCATGGCCTCGTCCTGATCTGACAGGTCTGATTCCAACGCAAAGACGCAAAGGCGCAAAGACGCAAGACATTGAAGAGGGTTCTTCTTTGTCTTTTTGCGCCTTTGCGCCTTTGCGCCTTTGCGTTTCAAAAAAAGAGCACCAACGATCCGCCGAGGAGAAGCGGATCGTTGGTGCTCAAACGGTCGAACGAGGAGGGGACTGGACTGAGGGTCAGAAGGTCACGGCGGGGAAGGTGCGGTTCGGGCGGGCGAAGAGGTAGCCTTGCATGAGGTCGCACCCGATCTCGGCCACGACGTCGCGCTCGGCGATGGTCTCGATCCCCTCGGCGACCACGAGGATGCCGGAGTCCCGGCACACCGCGGTCATCGCCCGGACGAGGTTCCTCTTCACCGGGTCGGCGTCGATGCCGCGGATGAGGCTCATGTCGAGCTTGACCAGGTCGGGCTTGATCTCCGCGAACGCGGTCAGCCCGGCGTAGCCCGCGCCCATGTCGTCCACGGCGATCCGGTAGCCCATCTCCCGCAGGCGCGCGATCCGCCGGGCGGCGTCGCCGATCGTGTCGAGCGACGCGCGCTCGGTGATCTCCAGCACCACGCGCTCCGCCATCCGCGAGAGCGGCGCGTCGGGCGCGTAGAGCCGATCGTCGCCGAGGTCGCGGGTGTGGAGGTTGACGAAGATGGCCGTCGAGGACTCGCGGAGCATGCTCGCGGCCACGCGGTCGCGGATCGCCCGCCCGAGGTCGTTCAGGCGATCGACGCGCTCGGCGGCGTGGATGAGCTCGTGGGGCTGCGACAGGCGCAGGCTGCTCGACCGGGCGAGCGCCTCGTAGCCGAAGATGGACCGCTCGCGGTAGGAGACGATCGGCTGGAAGGCGATCCACAGCTGCGAGAGCGCCTCGTCCATCTGCGCCTCGAGGCTGGAGCCGCCGGCCACGCGGGGCTCGGGCGCGCCGATGTCGTTCATCGCGGCGCGCTTGACCTTGGCGAAATCGTGCATGCGAATCGCATGCTCGACCACCTGGAGGAGCGTCTTCAGCTCGCAGGGCTTGATGAGGTAGAGCAGCGCGCCGAACTCGACGGCGTCGCCCGCGTCGCTGCCCGTCGGCGCCCCGGTCGCCAGGATCACCGGCACGTCGCGATCGTAGGCGCGGACGAGGCGGAGCAGCGAGATGCCATCCATCCCGGGCATGCAGACGTCGGTGAGGATCACGTCGAAGCGCTGCTTCTCGATGAGCTCCTTGGCCGCGAGCCCGTCGGTCGCGGTCGTCACCTCGTACCCTTCGCGCGAGAGCGCCCGGGAGTACATCCGGAGGATCGCCAGCTCGTCGTCGGCGACGAGCACATGGCCTTTCCGGGTCGCGGCCCGCGCCCTGCTGCGCGAGGACGGCGGCATCGTGGTCGGGGCGGCCTGTGCCGTGGTTCCCATCACAAACATCGAGCTATCCTCCAGTCTTCTCTTCGTTGTACGGCGTACGAGAGCAATGCTTGAGGGGCCCTCGACGATTTGGTGCCCTCGCGAGCGCGCGGGCCGCGGCGCGCGAGCGATCAGAAGCCGAGCGAGACGGCCTGCTGGCCGGGGGCGCCGTCGCCGCCGAGCACCTGCCCGTTGGTGCCGCCGAGACCGGCGACGCCCGGGGCCCGGGGAGCGCCGTCGCGCCATCCATCAGCGGCGCCGCGCCGAGGAACGCGAGGCCGATCGAGTGCCCGCCCGCGCCGCCGCCGCCGGGGCCGCCGCCGCCGCCCGGCGCGCCGTCGCCGCCGGCGCAGCCCGCGCCGACGCCGAGCGACGCCGCGCCGCCCTTGCCGCCGGCACCGCCGAGCTGGCCGTACTGGCCGTCGCCGCCGGCGCCGCCGTTGCCGCCGCGACCGGCGGTGAGGTGACCAGGCGGAAAGTCGGGGTCATCCCGAGGCTGAGGAGCGCGATGCTCGATCCGCCGGCCGTGCCGCCCTTGCCGTGCTTGCCGCCGCAGCCGCCCGCGCCGCCGCCGCCGCCGCCGCCGCCGTTGCCGGTGAGGCCCGCGCGCGATCCGCCGCCGCCGCCGCCGCTCGCGCCGTGCGCGCCGTTCGATCCGTCGCCGCCGGGCTGACCGTGGAAGCCGGTGTCGTCGAGCGTGCCGAGGCCGGTGCCGCCGGGGCCGCTCGCGCCGCCCGCGCCCGCCACGCCGTTGCCGCCGGCGGAGCATGCCTGGCCCGACGCCTCGCCGAGGCCGGCGAGCCCGCCCTGGCCGAGATCGCCCTGCGCGCCGCTGCTGCCGTTGCCGTTCGCCGCGAGGCCGCCGAAGCCGCCCTGACCGGCGATGCGCGGCTGGTCGTCGCACTGGTTGCTGCCGCCCGCGCCGCCGATCGGCGTGACCGGGGGCGCGAGCTTGTTGCCGGCGGCCACGACGCCGTCGGCCCCGGAGGCCGCCGGCCCGAGCTCGACGCCGCCGCCCTCGCCGGGCGCGCCGTCCATCGCGTCGCCCGCGATGAAGTCGCAGCTGAAGAAGCTCGCCGTCACCTTCCCCGCCAGCACCGCGATCGACGAGCCGCCCGGCGCCGTGGCGGCGGGGGCCTTGACGATCATCGACGACACGAACGTCTCGCCGGGGCCCGACTCGAGGCGGAGCGCGATCTGATCGGCGGGCCCCGTGAGGGTCGTGCGCAGGCTCATGCTGTAGTTCCACCCCTTGTCGCAGTCGAGGCCGCCGATCAGGGAGAACCCCGCCGGGAGCGAGACCGTCTCGGCGAGATCGCCGGCGCATGCGTAGATCCGCTTCTGCCCTTCCGAGGCCAGGGAAACGGCCTCCGCCAGGGTCGCGACCGGCGCGGCCTTGGTGCCCGCTGCGCCCTTCTCTCCGCCCGGGGAGACGAAGATGCCGCATGTGTCCGCGACGGGTCCATCGTTGACCGATGGATCACAGGATACCACGGTGGATCCACCGCCTCCGCCGCCGGCCCCACCGCCGGCCTCGCCGCCGGTGTTGCCGCCCGTCGTGGTGGTGCTGCCGGTCCCGCCGGAGCCGCCTTGCCCCGTGGTCCCCGCGTCCGGCGTGGAGGTCCCGGCGCAGAGGTTGAGCTCGCAGTCGCTGGAGAGCGAGTAGCACCCCGTGCCGTAGAGCAGCGCGAGCGTACCCCCGACGAGCCCGATCGTTCTTCCGTTGAGTCTCATGAGATCATCTCCTCCCGTGGTTTGCGCTCGCGTCAGAACGATCCGCCCAGGCTCAGGCCACCGCCCGCCGGGGACGCGGCGAACGACGCCTGGACGGCGGGCACCGAGCGAGCCGCCGCCCGCTTCGCTTGGTCCTTGGTCGAGGCCGGCCGCGCGGTGGGCCAGAGCAGATAGGCGGCCCCGCCCGCGGTGAGCACCGAGCCGGCCACGAGGGCGCCGATGCCGGCGTTGCCGAGCAGGTCGGCGCGGGCCGTGGTGTCGCGGAGCTTGGTGCAGTCCGCCGGGCGGTCCGCGCAGCTCCGCCCGCGGCGGCGATCTGATCGTGCAGCCGCTGGGCCTCGGCGCGGTTCGACTCGGCGAGGCCGATCAGCGTCGCGCCGACGCCGAGCCCGACGAGCCCCGCGCCGCCGGCCACGAAGCCGGGGATCCGGGAGCGGGGCGCCTCCACGGGGACGGTGATGACCTGCGGGCTCGGCGCGACGCGCGGGCCCACGGAGGGCGACGGCAGCTCGAAGGTGAGGTCCGCGCTCTGCCCGGCCTTGGCGGTGATGACCTGCTGCTGCACGATCTTCCCGAGCTTCACGGTGATCGTCCGCTTGCCGGGCTCGACGAAGAGATCGTCCTGCGAGGGCGACTTGCCCTGCGGCTCTCCATCCACGTCGATGTCGGCACCCGACACGTTGACCTTGAGGCGCAGCGTGCAGGAGAGGCTCCTGGCCTTGTCGAGACGGCCCTTCAACGCGTGGATCGCGCGCTCGCTCCCGTTCGCGGGGAACTGCCGCAGCGCGTAGCTGAGGAGCGACGCCGCGCGGGCCGGCTTGTTGAGATCGAGCTCGAGGGCGCCGAGGTTGCTCGCGACGTCGTACGAGTGACGGACGTTCCAGGCCTTCTGGTAGAGCGCCTCCGCCTCGGCCAGCTGCCCGGCGTCGTAGAGGCGGTTGGCCTGCTGGTAGATGTCGTTGATCGTCTGCGCGTTGTCCGACGGGGCGTCGGCGAGCGCCGCGCCGGGCGTGAAGGCCGCCGCCGAGAGCGAGAGCGTGAGCAGGAAGGTCGGGATCGCGCGGTTCATGGTGCTCCTCCTTGGATGTCGAGATCAGTCGAGGATCCGGCCCTTCGGAGGGGCCGCGGTCGCGGTGGGCGCAGGCGGGGTCACAGGCGGCGCAGGCGGCTTCTCTGCCGCAGCGCTCGGCTTGCGGGCGCGCGCGGGCGGTCGCTGACCCGACAACGGCGGGCTCGCGTCGGACTTGAGCGGTTTCGCCTCGGAATTCGACGCAGGGCGATCCGCTGCGGGGCGATCCGACGCCGGCGGGCTCTGCTCCTCGATCTGGGGGGCGGCCACCGCCACCGTGGACACCGGCGGCGCCTCGATCGCCTCCGCGCTCGGGGCAGGCGCCAGGGCCACGACGGCCGCGGTCTCCTGCGGGATCGGCGCGCTCGCCTTCTCCGAGGGGGCGGTCTCGACCGGCGAGCTCACCCAGGAGGCGATCGCCCCGACCGCGATCACCAGGAGCGCGCTGCCGGCCAGCAGGCGGCTGAACGAGCGGCTCGGGGCCGCCACCTTGCTCTGCCGCTGCTCACCCAGCCGCCAGGCGCTGGGCCTGCTCCTGCGCTCCGCGCTCGGCTCACCCGCGGCGATCCGGCCGGGCCTCGACGGGGGCAAGAGCGTCGCGGTCCTGTCCGCGTCCACGTTGGCGCTCTCGGTGTCGACGATCTTCACCTCGATCGGAGGCAGGGGCTCGATCAACGCGCTCGCCGGGTCGATCTCGGGCTGCGGCGGCTGGAGCAGCCGGATCACCTTGGCCGTGGGCCAGGGTCGCGGCTCCTGCTGCATGCGCGGCGCGCGGAGCGTGGTCCGGAGGTGAACGTCGTTGGAGGGCTGCGCGGGGACGTCGCCCGCCGGCGGGTGGATGTCCTCGGGCCGCGCCTGGGGCTCCAGGATCTTGTTGTGCGTGGCCGGCCGCTGCGGCTTGGCCTGGGCCTTCGGGAGGTGCGGGGAGATCGGCGCCGCCGACGGGACCTTGCCCGCCGGTGCGCTGTCCATCCGGCGCGAGGAGGGCGCGCCCGAGGCGAGCAGCTCGGCGAGCCGATCGAACACCCGATCCAGGTTGTCGGCGTCGAGCGGCGGGACCGGCGAGGCTTGCGCGCCCGGGCCGGGGAGCGGCCTCACGGTCGGCTGGCTGTCGTGACGATCGATGCTGCGGGTCGCGCGGTTGTGCTGGGCCATGATCCACTCCTCGAGAGGCTCCATCGGTCCGCGATCACGCGCGCCGGGGCGGGCCCCGTCAGCGCATCGAAGAGCGGACGAAGGGCCTTACTTCAAGCCGCGTGCCAGCGAGCTCGCGGGCGATTTGCCCTGGATCCAAGGGGCGCGCGCGAGCTCCTCCGGCATCCATCCGGGAGAGCGCGCCCGGATCGACAGGGGGCCGGCGGCGGGCCGCTGACGGATCCGTCAAGCCGTTGGCGCGGGCGCATGGAGCAGGGACGCCGCCCCTGACACGCCGTGTGGAGGGCGGCGGCGGGCGGCGTCGAGGCCTGGATCGCGCGGGAGATCAAGCGATCCGGGCGTAGAGCGAGGGCACGGGCGGCGGAGAGGGCGCGTGGCCGTGGCCGAGCAGATCGTCGAGCGCGGAGAGGAGCACCGGGATCTCGACCGGCTTGGTGAGGAACGCGCGCCTCTTGCCGCAGAGCTCGCCCGTGACGAGCTCCTTGTCGGTGCACCCGCTGATCATCAGGATCGGCATGGCGGGGAAGCGGACCGCGGCCTGCTCGATCAAGGCGGCGCCGCCCATCCTCGGCATGATCGCGTCGGTGATGAGCAGGTCGATCGCCCCGTCGCTCGCGTCGAGGACCGAGAGGGCGGCGAGCCCGTCCTCGGCCTCGCGCACCGTGAAGCCCTCGCGGCCGAGCACGCGCGCGATCGAGCGCCGCACGAGCTCCTCGTCGTCCACGACCAGGACGGTCCCGCGCGCGCGCGCCACCGGGCGGCGCTCCGAGTCGAGCACCGTCTCCCGGGCGCGATCGATCCGGGGCAGGTAGATCGAGAAGCGCGATCCCTCGCCGGGCCTGCTCGTCACGTCGACGTGTCCGCCGGCCTGGACGACCACGCCGTACACGGTCGAGAGCCCGAGGCCGCGGGCGCCCGCCGTCTTCTTGGTGGTGAAGAAGGGCTCGAAGATGCGCGCCATCGTCTCCTCGCTCATGCCCGCGCCGGTGTCCTCGACGGTGAGCCGCACATAGCGGCCCTCGCCGATCGCGCCGAAGCGCGAGGGCGCCGGCGCGTCGAGGTCGACGTTGCGCGTGCGCACCACGATCCGACCGGGGCCGGAGATGGCGTCCCGGGCGTTGTGCACCAGGCCGAGCAGCACCTGCGCGAGCCGGTCGGCGTCGGCCCGCACGACGTCGCCGGCCTCGAGGCGCAGGACCAGCTCGATCTGCGGTGGCAGCGCGTCGCGGAGGGAGGCCTCGCTCCGGCCGACGAGCTCGTTGAGGTCGATGTCGACGCTCTCCACCACCTGGCGCCGGCTGAAGGTGAGCAGCTTGCGCGTGAGCGCGGCGCCGCGGGTCGCCGCCGAGACGATCGCCTCCACGTCCTCGCGCCGGGGGTCGCCGGGCTCGAGGTCGTCGACGAGGAGCGACGCCGTGCAGCTCACCACCGACAGGACGTTGTTGATGTCGTGGGCCACGCCGCCCGCGAGGCGCCCGAGCGCGTCCATCGTCTGGAGGCGCTGGAGCTGCATCTCCACCCGGTGCTGCGCGCTGTCGTCGCGCCCGAGGATCGCCACGCCGTCGTCGACCGGCAGGACCCTGTAGCGGAGGTGGAGCATGTCGCCGTCCTGATCGAGATCGAAGGTGCTCTCGATCGGGGCGCGCTCGTGAAAGACGCGGATGAACGACGCGATCACCCCGCGATCGCGCAGGATGGGGAACAGATCACCGACGCGCTCTCCGGCGCCGCGTCGCCCGCCGCCGAGCACCCGATCGAGCAGGCGCCGGCCGATGCCGTTCTCGGACTCGACGCGGAAGTCGACCACCCGGCCCGACGAGTCACGCACGCACGCGAGCACGAAGAGCACGTCGCAGGTGCTCTCCATCACGGCGCGGAAGCGATCCTCGGCGGTCGGTGTGCGCTCCTCGGGCGCGGCAGGGGCGGCCGGCGATCGCAGGAACGCGGCGACCGCAGCCGCGACGATCACGAGGCTGAACGCCACGCCGACCCACCGAGCCCACCCGCCGAGCACGTCCAGCGCGACCGTCAAGGCCAGCGCGGAGAGGGCAGCGAGCGCGACATCGATCGCGTGCGCGGCGATCCAGGAGCGAGCGGTGGTCACCATGGCAGTTGCGGGGCTCGCTTCAATTTCCGGGCCACGAGACGACCTGTTTCTCCGCGGCAGCGCGGCGCGCTCGGCGCGCTCTCCGTCAACCCGATGGCGCCGCGACGGCGAGCGCCGCCAACCGGTTGACGTTCGAGACGCAGCGGGATCGGCGCCTGCCCCGCTACCCCGACGTCCATGTAGGTCGTGGTCGTTGGCACGCCTCTGGCTTGGCGAAGGTCATCGTGCGCTCCGGAAATGACACCCTCCCCCCGCCGCTCCCCGCGAGCTCTCCGCGCGACGCGCTCACCTCGCTCACCTCGCTCGTGTCGCTCACGCCGGCAGAGCGGCATGCTCGGGCGATGATGCCCGACGTGCGGCGGCTGGCCATCCGGCTCGGCCGCAAGCTCGGCGGCGCCGTCTCGGTGGCCGATCTCGTGGGCGCGGGCCTGATCGCGCTGACGGAGGCGTCGGCCCGGGTCGACGTCGGAGCGCCGAACGCCGAGCTCCAGGATTACCTCTGGTACCGCGTCCAGCGCGCCATGCTCGATCTGATCGAGAGGGCCCGCGAGCCGGAGGGCGAGCCGTTCCGGATGTCGAGGCGGCTGCTCGACGCCATCGGCCGCGCGGCCTGCGCCTCGGGCGGCGTGCCGGACGAAGGCGCGATCGCCGCGGCGATGGGGGTCTCCCCCGACGACTACCACGCGCTCCTCCGCGCGCTCGGAGAGGCCCAGGCGACCGGCCTCGATCTCCAGCTCCCGCTGACCTGCGCGGCGAGCGAGCCGGCGGCCGAGCGCGCGCCGGCCGAGACGCTGGTCGGCTCGCTGGCCAGGGCCCTCGGCGCGCTCCCCCTCCTGCTCCAGCAGATCTTCGCGCTCCGGCGCCTCGAGGGCTCGACCCTCGGCGAGATCGGCGCGGCGCTGTCGCTGACCCCCGAGCGGGTGCGGGAGCTGGAAGTGGAGGCGATTTTCCGCCTCCGGGCGGCCCTGGGGTGCGGCTGAGCCCGGCGCGGCGGAAAATTCTCCGCCGCCCCCTCAAGACTCGCGCCGGCCCTCCGTTGAAGGGGAAGCCCTCATTCTTCCTCGCCACGGAGCAGCCATGTTCAACGACGCGCTTGCAGCAGACGACCGCGCGACCTCGCCGACGACCCTCCCCTCCCCCTCGCCCCGTCCCACGACCCGGGTGATCGGGCAGAGCGCGGGCCTCTCGGCGGTGCTCGGCCTCCTCGCGCGCGTCGCGCCGTCGAGCTGCACGGTCCTCATCACCGGCGAGAGCGGCACCGGCAAGGAGGTCCTCGTCAACCTCCTGCACGAGCAGAGCCCGCGCCGGAGCGCGCCGCTCGTGACGGTCAACTGCGGCGCCATCCCCGAGCAGCTCCTCGAGAGCGAGCTCTTCGGCCACGCCAAGGGCGCGTTCACCGGCGCGCACAGCGCCCGCCCGGGCCGCGTGCAGGCGGCGGAGGGCGGCACCCTCTTCCTCGACGAGGTGGGCGAGCTGCCGCTGTCGCTCCAGGTGAAGCTGCTCCGCCTGCTCCAGCAGCGCGAGTACTCCCCCGTGGGCGAAAACCGCGTCGTGCGCTGCGACATCCGCGTGGTGGCCGCGACCAACCGCGACCTGAAGCGAGAGGTCGCCGAGGGCCGCTTCCGCGAGGATCTCTACTACCGGCTCGACGTGATCCACCTGGAGATCCCGCCGCTCCGCGAGCGCCGGGACGACGTGGCCCCGCTCGCCGAGCACTTCCTCCGCGCCTTCGCCGAGCGGATGGCGCGCCCCGACCTCGTGGGCTTCACGCCCGAGGCCCTCGCCGCGCTCGAGGCCTTCGACTGGCCGGGGAACGTGCGCGCCCTCGAGAACGCCGTCGAGCGCGCGGTGGTGCTGAGCCAGGGCCCGCGGATCGGCCTCGCCGACCTCCCCGCCTCCATCGCCCAGGGCGACCGGCGCCCCATGCCCGCGCAGCCCGCGAGCGTCGACGCCGAGCTCGGCCTCCGCGACGCGGTGGAGCGCTTCGAGAACCAGCTCATCCGCGAGGCCCTCGAGCGCGCCGGCTGGAACAAGCAGAAGGCCGCCCAGCTCCTCCAGATCAACCGGACCACCCTCGTCGAGATGCTCAAGCGCAAGAAGATCTGCGCCGCCTGAGCCGAGCGCCGACGGCGAACGAGAAACAACAGGAGGAGGGCGCGGCCGGTAGAATTGCCGCGCTCTCCGATCCTCCAAAGGCCGCAATTGGTCCCCCAAGGCCGTGGAACGAAGCTGAACGGTCCTCATTTAACGCAAAGGCGCAAAGGCGCAAAGGCGCAAAAAAAGACAGGAATTCATGTCTTCTTGCGTCTTTGCGACTTTGCGTCTTTGCGTTGAAATAAAAGCTCTCAAGCCGGCGCGCGGATCCTCCGAAGGATTGCAGCGTCGATAGGATCGCGGCCCCCTTGCGAGCGGCGATCAGCGGATCATCATCGGGCGTGACCAGGGGTCGAGGGTCCAGATGCCGTCGCGCTCTTCGCCCGGCAGCTCGGTGTCCTCGCCGGGGCCGACGGGCTCCGGGGCCTTGAGATCGCGCGGCATCGTCGGCGGCTTGGGGAAGCGCGGCGTCAGGAGCTCCTCCCACGGGAGGAACGATCGCTCGCGGCTGTCGCGCGGCGGCGCCCACGTCGATCGATCCTGGGCAGGAACGGCGCGGATCGGGGCCGGCTTGCTCAGGGAAAAGAGGGCGCGCGCGAAGGCTCGGGGGTTCATGCCCAGCGGAACGGAGGATCGGGCCCGAGCTTGAGGCGGCGCGTTCGAGATCGATCACGATTGTCCCCGGGCGATCACGATCGAGCAGCGCGGCGCGATCGGGGCTCAAGGCCGCGCCGGGGACGCCGTCCCCCTGATCCAGGTGAACCATGCGATGTAACGCCATTTCGATCAGCGTGGGCTTGGCCCTCCTCGCGACGAGCGGCAGCGCGCTCGCCGAGCCGGGTTTCGCGCTCCACGTCGAGGGCGGCGCGGCGCATGCCGTCGCGACCAGCGCCGACATGTTCGGCTGGGGAGGCGCGCTCCTCGTGAGCCCCGAGATCCGCCTCCGCCCCAACGCGGGCCTCGAGCTGCCCATCGGCGTGCTCGGCCTCGCCACCAACGAGGACGCATCCGCGGCCTATGCTCACACCTCCTCCGGCTCGGCCCTCGTGGCCTTCGGGGGGCTGCGGGTCCGCCCGCTCCTCGGGCTCATCGGCCCCGTGGGCGACGCGATCTGGATCGCCGGCGGCGCAGGCGTCGCCGAGACGAGCGGGATCTGGGCCCCCGCGCTCAACGCCCGTGTCGGCGGCGATCTCCGCCTCGGCTCGCTCTCCTTCGGCCCGTTCGCGGGCTTCGTCCAGCTCATCAACCTCGAGGGCGGGGCGAGGCCCGACGACGGCAGGTTCGTGACGTTCGGCCTCCACGGCTCGCTCGAGCTGAAGATCAAATCCAGCGCGCCGCCCCGCCGCGAGCGGGCCGCCGAGCCGCCCGCGCAGGCCGAGGCGCCGGTGCAGATCACCGAGCTGCCGCCGCTGCCGCCCGCGCCGGCGTTCGGCGAGGCGCCCCCGATCATCCCTCCGCGCGCCCGCGCGCCGCGCGAGCTCGTGGCGCCGATCCACTTCGTCTTCCACCGCGCGGACATGCTCCCCGAAGACGCCCCGATCCTCGCCCAGGCCGTCGCCATCCTCCGCGATCACGCCGACCTGAAGGTCCGGATCTCGGGCCACGCCGACGAGGCCGGCGACAACGCCTACAACCTCCGTCTCTCGGAGCTCCGCGCGCAGGCGGTGACGGAGGCGCTCGTCCGGGCGGGCGTGGACCCGCGGCGGCTCGAGATCGCGTACTTCGGCAAGGCGCGCCCGCTGCGCCGCGAGCCGACCCAGCGCGCCCAGCAGGAGAACCGGCGCGTGCAGATCGAGGTGATCGCGGGCGATCCCGCGGCCGGAGCGGGAGGCGCCCGATGAGCCGCGCCCTGCGATCCGCGGCCCTGCGGGGCCTCTTCTTCGCCGGCCTGCTCGCGCAGAGCGCCTGCGGCACGCCGCTCATCGCCGGCGAGTGCGCCGACGGCTACACGCTCGTCGACGGCGCGTGCGTCGCCGTCTGCAAGGAGGGGCTCGAGCGGCGCGACGGGTACTGCCGCCCGGACGGGGGCGAGGTCGTCGTCCTCGGGCTCGAATTCGCCGACGCGCAGCCGGGCGACAGCGTGAGCCACGTCCTCGGTAACGCGGTGTTCATGAGCGACCACCACCCCGTGCGCGTCCTCGACTACCACGCGCACAGCGCCTACAACGCCTCGTCGGTCACGAGCGCCGTCTACACGATCGCCAACGAGGCGGTGGCGCGCCAGCGGACGATCACGGCCCACGTGGCCGAGGACGACGATGACGTCGTGCAACACCTCGACACGACGCAGACCGATGTGCTCCTGATCCACGATGAGGACGAGGCGGCCCCCGGCGAGCTCGCCGGGCTCGGCGCGGCCTGGGCCCCCGCGCTGCGCAGGTTCCTCCAGCAACGGGGCCTCGTGATCGTCCTCGCCAGCGCCTCCGGGACCAACGAGATGGGCGAGCTGCTCGGCGCGGCCGGGCTCTTCCACGTCACGAAGGTGGCGCCGGTCGTGGGGCAGCCGCTCGAGCTCGTGAGCGAGGACGACGTGCTCGCCGAGGGCCTGCCCGATCAGGTGCCGATGACCCGGGTGTGCGCCTCGTTCGCGCTCGACCCCGCGTCGAACCCGGACGCCTCCGCGGTGCTGGCGACCGCGGCCGGCACCCCGGTCGTCATGCGCCGCTCCTTCAAGGCCGACGTCCCGTAGATCGCGGGCCGGTGACCTTCAGAGCCCCTCAAGCTCGGTCAACCCCTGCCGTTTCGGTGCCCATGAAGATCCTCGTCGCCGATGATGACGCCCTCACCCGGCTCCTGCTCAGCCGCCTCCTCGACAAGTGGGGCTACGAGGTGACCTTCGCCACCGACGGCCTCTCCACGCTCGAGCTCCTCGAGCAGGACGACGGCCCGCAGCTCGCCATCCTCGACTGGCAGATGCCCGGCATGTCGGGCGTGGAGATCTGCCAGCGGCTGCGGGAGAAGCACCGGGAGCGCTACACCTACGTGCTGCTGCTCACGGGGCGCGATCGCAAGGAGGACCTGATCGCCGGGCTCGAGGCGGGCGCCGACGACTACGTGACCAAGCCCTTCTCGCGGGAAGAGCTCTCCGTGCGCCTCCGGGCCGGACGGCGGATCGTCGAGCTGGAGGAGGCGCTGCGCGAGCGCGCCATCCGCGACGCGCTCACCGGAGCGTACAACCGCCGCGGCATCCTCGACGTGCTCGATCGCGAGCTCGCCCGCGCGCGCCGCGACGGCACCTTCGTCACGGTGGGGCTCGCCGACGTCGATCATTTCAAGAAGGTCAACGACGTGCACGGGCACCAGGCGGGCGACGCCGTCCTCGCCGAGATCGCCCGGCGGCTCCAGGGCGCGCTCCGCGCGGGCGACGCGCTCGGCCGCTACGGCGGAGAGGAGCTGCTCGTGGTCGCGACCTCGCAGCGGGCGAGCGGCGGGCGCGAGATCGCCGAGCGGCTGCGCGCCAGGATCGCCGAGTCCCCCGTCCTGTTCGCCGACAGATCGATCCCGGTGACCGCGAGCTTCGGCGTGGCCGTGAGCGGCCCCGGGATGGACGCAGCGCGCCTGATCAAGGCCGCCGACGAGGCCCTCTACCGCGCCAAGGACCGCGGCCGCAACCGGGTGGAGCTCGCCGACGAGCCGGAGCCCGCCACCGTGCGCGATCCCGGCGTCATCCAGCCGCGCAACGCAGCCTGATCCCCGCTCCCCCGACCCATCCCATCACCGCAAGAGCAACCCAACGTTGCCAGCCGGACACAACGTCACCCACCGTTGCCGTCGCCGTCGCCGTCGCCGTCGATCCCCTGTGGATCGAGCCTCAGGACGAGGAGGTCCCCCCAACCCTCCTCACCGCCGCGCCCGGCGCCGGATCCCGATCAGCATCACGCCCACCGCCGCGCTCATGGCGCCCCACGCAGGCGAACCGCCCGCGGGCGACATCGCGCAGCCCGCGGCGACGTCGAAAGTCTCCGGGTAGAGATCGCGCAGCCCCGCCTCGTCGTCGGGCGCGAGATCGCGCTTCTGCGTCTCCGCGCGCCCGGTCTCGAAATACATCGTCACCTCGGGATCCTGCGTGTTCTCGTCCAGGCCGAAGACGTGGCCGGCCTCGTGGGTGAGCACGCTCTGGAGGTCGTAGTCGGGGGAGCCCGCCTGAGGATCGATCGAGAAGGGGCGCGAGGGGCCGCCGTTCACGATGATGTCGGCGTCGAGGATGCGCCCGCCTCCGTCGAAGGTGAGGTACGTGATCGCCAGCGCCTTGCCGGCGGGCGGGTAGCCTCCTTCGACGTAGCGGATGGTGCAGCGGTTCTCGCTCCCCGGGTGGTAGCCGATGTCGTCGGCCGGCCCCTCGCGGACCGTCACGAGGGGCGCCGACGTGTCGCGCGCCGCGTTCCAGGCCGCGAAGGCCTGCGTCGCGGCCGCGAGGGCCCCCGGGGCGATCGCAGAGAGGCTCGGATCGACGAACACGGAGACCGCGCTCACCGAGAAGCGGACCTTCGATCCGCCG
This sequence comes from Byssovorax sp., assembly GCA_046351295.1. GTDB lineage: Bacteria > Myxococcota_A > Polyangia > Polyangiales > Polyangiaceae > JAXLYT01. The sequence goes on along the minus strand of JAXLYT010000065.1, from coordinate 9,187 downwards.
GCGGTGCTCTTCTCCGTGAAGGCCGACGAGGACGACGAGAGCAGCAAGGTCGCAAGGGCCAGCGGGCCGAGGGCGGAGAGCTTGATCATGCCCCGGCAAACGACGCCGGGCGCTGGATCTTGAGCGCGCGCGCCGCGCAGATCCTCGCGCGATCACGCGCGCTGGATCGAGCTCAGCGGCGATCGAGGGCCTTGCGCACGAGCGAGAGCAGGTCGTCGACGGAGAAGGGCTTCTGGAGGAAGTTCGACCCCGGCACGAGGCTCACGCGCTCGAGCGCCAGGTGCTCGGTGTAGCCCGACATGTACAGCACCCGGATCCGGGGCGCGATCGCCTGCAGCTCGGCGGCCACGGTGATCCCGTCGAACCCGGGCACCACGAGGTCGGTGATGATGAGATCGATCACCTCCTTGTCGCGCTCGCATGCCGCGAGCGCGGCGCTCCCGTCGGCGGCCTCCAGCACGCGGTAGCCCTGCTTGATCAGCATCCGCCGGATCACCGAGCGCAGCCGCTCGTCGTCCTCGACGAGGAGGATCGTCTCGGTGCCCGGCTTGGGGCGCGCGGCCTCTTTCTTCGCGGAGAGCGGCCCGGCGGGGCCGTCGCGGCGGGGCAGGTAGATACGGAAGGTGGTGCCGCGGCCGAGGACCGACTCCACCGACACGCCGCCCTGGCTCTGCTTGACGATCCCGAACACCGTGGCGAGCCCGAGCCCCGTGCCCTTGCCCTTCTCCTTGGTGGTGAAGAAGGGCTCGAAGACCCGCGCGAGCGTGGCCTCGCTCATCCCCGTCCCCGTGTCGGACATCGAGAGCTCGACGTAGGGCCCGGGGGTCACGCCGCCGATCCGCGCCCCGAGCGCGGCGTCGACCTCGAGGTTCGCCGTGCGGACGATCACGCTCCCGCCCTTGGGCATCGCGTCGCGCGCGTTGACCGCCAGGTTCAAGAGCACCTGCTCGAGCTGGCCGCGATCGGCCATCACGTCGCCGAGCGCCGGATCGAGGTCGGTGACGATGCGGACGTCCTCGCCGATGATCCTCCGGAGCAGCTTGCCCGTGTCGGTGACCAGATCGTTCAGGCTCATCTGCTCCGGCCGGAGCACCTGCTTGCGCGAGAAGGCGAGGAGCTGTCGCGTCAGGGACGCGGCGCGCTGGCCGGCCTGACGGATGTCGACCACGTCGGGCCAGAGCGCGTCCCCCTCGCCTACCTCGTCCATGATGAACTCGGTGCAGGAGAGGATCACCGCGAGGAGGTTGTTGAAGTCGTGCGCGACGCCGCCGGCCAGCCGCCCGATCGCTTCCATCTTCTGGGCCTGGAAGAGCTGCTGCTCGAGCTCCCGCCGCTGGCTCAAGCTCGAGACGATCATCATCACCTCGCCCGCGCCGCCGGCGACGGGCAAGAGCCGATAGCCGTGCCAGGCGTCGTCGTGCGCCGATGTCTCGTACTGGACGGCCTGCCCCGTCCTCCGGGCCTCGGCGAGCGCGGCGCGGTGGATCTCCTGCTGCTCCGGGGCGAAGGCGTCCGTGACCGTACAGCCCGGGGCGAGGGCGGGCCCGCTCGGGAGCGGTCGATTCTGGTAGAGGAGCCGGTCCTGCCGATCGACGACCATCACGAGGTCGACGAGCCCCTGGGTGAGCGCCTCCCACCAGCGCTCGGGGGTGGGTTGGGGTGGAGCGATCGCGATCATGCCCGTGTGCGGCTCCCTCCGAGGGTCGGCGGGCGCGCGCTCGTCGGCGGGGTTGCCGAGGCGACCTTCGCACATGAAGTCGCTGGAAGAAATCAGTTCATTCATGAAGCAATCCCTCGTCGCGCCGTCGCGAGGACAGCGCCGTCACCCTCGTCCCGCTCACCCGCCCGCGTCGTCCGCTCGTCCCCGATCGCCCGGCGCGCTGCGCCGTGGATCCGTATATCAGGGGCGTATGCGGGGCGCGCGCCCGATCTGACATCCATCGCCGCGCCGCGCATCTCTCACGCGGCGATCGGGGGAGCCACCATCGGGGGCAATGTGCGTCGAACGGAGACCACGGTGGGGGGATAGGAGCGCGCCAGGGCGACCATCTGCTCGACGGCGGGGCAGTCCTTCGGCGCCGGGGGCGGCACCGAGCGGAGCGCGCGGATCCGCTCGGCCTCGTCCCGCTCGCGTCGGAACGCGGCGAACGCCAGGTCGAACCCCTCGGGCGCCGCGAGGCGCTGGAAGGTGGCGACCAGGAGCGCGGGACGGGATCTCTTCGAGGAGGGAGGAGGGGAAGGGAAGCCCGGCCGGAGGGTCTCGACATGTGCCATGGCGAGCTGAACGGCGGCTCCCGGGAGAGCTTGAGCGAGGATCGGACCTCGCCGCGAATCGACCGTCAGAAGAACCCGGGCTGCCCGGGGTCGACGCCGCACTGGCCATCCACGCTCATCATGGTGTTGGCGGCGTCCCAGACGAAGGTGGCTGTGCCGGGCACGGTCAGCGCGGACGCGAGGCCGAGCACCTGGTGCGCATCGAAGCCATGCGCGATCGCCGCGGTGGGGCTCGTGGTCATGACCAGCGCGAAGGGATCGTTCACCGGGTTGAGATCGTCGCCCTGCCCGTTGACGTACAGGCCGTCGGGGTCGAGATAGCCGGTCTGCCCGCTCCGGTACACGTCGGCGACGTAGTCCGTCTCGGCCTCGCATGCGTCGAAGGTCGTCGACGTGCGGAAGTGGATCTGATCCGACATCTTGAACACCACGCACGGGTACGCCCCGTCCGGCGGGCTCGTCGAGAAGAGCGTGGACGACGCGGCGAGGTCGACGATGAGCGGCTGCGAGCCGTAGTCCTGCGCGAGCTGGAGGTCGGCGCAGTCCGGCGTCAAGCCGAGGTAGAGCGAATAGAGCCCGATGGCGACCGAGGACGGCGTGCCGACGGAGGCGCCGGGGGGGATGCCCTGCGCGCTCTTCTCGGGGCCCGATCCCGAGGCGGGCGATCCGGTCGAGCCGACGATGGTGAGGGACGGCCCCGCGGGGTCCTCGACGGGCGTGGCGCAGCCGGTGGTGGCGAGCCCCGCGGCCAGGGCGGCCGCGAGCATGGCGTGAATGGACGAACGGTTCATGGGATCTCCTCCTCGATGCAGGGGAGCCGCGCCGCTGCGGCGAAACCGGCGCAGCGGCGGGCGATGGATGGCAGGGCATGCGCCCCCGATCGAGCCGACGGCCCGCCCGGGGTTGCGGCGCATGTCTTCGTGTCGAAGACCACAACGGACGATCGCGCCGCGGCTTGAGCCCCGCTCGCGAGGTGCGCGCGTCGCCCGCGACGATCGCGCACCGGAGGACGAGAGAAGATCGTTCGTCCGCGCCCTCAAGCTCCGTCCGGGGCCGCCGTTGGAGCATGAAGAAGGCGGCTCACCGAGAGAGGCGACGATGACGACCGAGAAGACTGCGACCGCGGAGCAAGACCTGCTCTTCCGTGAGAGGCGAGGCGAGATGCGGTTCCCCCTTCGCGTGCCCGTGGCCCTGCTCGGCGCCACGGGGCCGCGGATCTACGAGACGCGCGACATCGGCTTCCGCGGCATCTTCGTCGCGGCGAGCCGCTGCCCGCCCCCGCGCAGCCTGGTGCGGCTGAAGATGATCCTCCCCACCACCGGCGCCGAGCTCGTCTTCCACGCCGTCGTCACGCGCGTGGTCCCGCCCGGCGATCCGCACGGCCGCGAGGCGGGCATGGGCCTCGAGCTCTTCGCCACTGACCGGACGATCCGTACCCTCTGGAGCGGCCTGGTCTGCTACGCGCACGACGCCGCCAAGGCCTGCGACCTCGGCGACGATCAGCCGAGCGGCGTGCGGATCTCGGCCATCGCCCTGCAGCGCCACCTCTGATCCACGCCACCTCCTCTCGGCCCCGCCGCGCAGATCCAGGACACACGTCCCGAGCATTCCAGGCGCGCAGCGCCGCTCGTCCCACGCGCGCGCAAATGTTGCGCAAAGCACTGTTAGTACGAGCAAATCGTCGAGTGCCGGTGTTACCATCCGATCACATCCCACGGACGGATAACCCCGCACCTCCAGCTTCAGGGGAGATCGCGGGCCAGAAGGAAGGCGAATCTGCGATGAACATCAACATCACGTTCCGGCACATGGTCGGAACGGAGGCCGTGAAGAAGCACACGCACGAGAAGATCGCCAAGCTCCAGAAGTTTCTTCGCCAGGCCATGACCGCTCAGGTGACGCTCTCCGTCGAGGGACTCGACCACATCGCCGATGTCGGAATCTCCTCCGGGAGCGCCCACTTCCACGCCAAGGAAGCGAGCGAGGACATGTACGCTTCGATCGACATGGTCCTCGACAAGCTCGAGCGCCAGATCCGCGGCGCCAAGGGCGCGGAGATGGCGAAGAAGCGCGGCGGCACGAGCGCGGGCGAGTTCGCCGCCGCGGAGGGGTCTCCCCGGCGCCGGCCAGCTCGCGTCCGAGGTCGTAGCGGTCCTGGGCCCCGGCCGGCCGGGGGCCCGCTCGATCCCGATCCGAGCCGCTCCCGAGACCACCGGGCGCGGCCCTCTCACCCGAGCTCCGACGACATGGGCGTCACCGAGATCCTCAGCCCCGAACGTGTCTCCGTGGCCTCCGTGGCCGAGGGACCAGTCCGATCGAAATCCGAGGCCATTCACCGCCTCTCCGTGCTGCTCTCCCACGGTGAGCACGGCGGCGAAGGCGGCGGCGCGCTGCTCGTCGACGACATCGAGCGGGTGCTCGTCGAGCGCGAGGGCCTCCAGTCCACGGGCGTGGGCGGCGGCGTGGCCATCCCCCACGGCTCGCTCGATCGCCTCGATCACTCGGTCGGCGCGGTGCTCGTCTGCCCGTCGCCGATCGACTTCGACGCGATCGACGCGGCGCCCGTGGCCATCTTCTTCGCCGTGATCGGGCCGAAGCGCGCCGCGAGCGAGCACCTCAAGACCCTGGCGCGCGTCGCCCGCCTGCTGCGCAGCGACGAGCTCCGGGATCGCCTCCTCGGCGCGCCCACCGGCCGCGAGGCGTTCGCGCTGATCGCGGCCGAGGAGGGCAAGGGGAAATGAGCCCCCGATGAGCGCTCGAGAGAGCAACCCGGGGCCTCCGCCGCCTCCGGGACCGCCGGCGCTGGCGGTCCGGACGCTGCTGTGCGACGCGGGTCTCGGCCTCGATCTCACGCTCCTCGCAGGCGAGGCCGGCCTCGACCGGACGATCCGCCACCCCCGCATCCAGAAGTCGGGCCTCGCGCTCGTCGGGCACTTCCACGGCATCGTCCCGGGGCGCGTGCAGATCCTCGGGCAGACAGAGCTCTCCTTCCTCCACCGCCTGAGCGTGGACGACCGTAAACGATCGCTCCGCGGCTTCTTCAAGCTCGGTCTCTGCTGCGTGATCCTCACCCAGGGCATGCGCTACTACGAGGAGGGCTCCGGCGTCGGGGTCATGCCGGTGCCGGAGCTCGCCGCGTGCGCCGAGGAGGCGCAGACGCCGCTCCTGCTCGCGAGCGATCGATCGAGCGCGGTGATCAACGCGCTGCACACGTTCCTCGACGACCGGCTGGCGCCGCGCGTCCGCCTCCACGGCGTGCTCGTCGACGTCTTCGGCGTGGGCCTCTTCCTCGTCGGATCGAGCGCGATCGGCAAGAGCGAGACGGCGCTCGATCTCGTGATGCGCGGCCACCGCCTGGTCGCCGACGACGTCGTCGACTGCGACTACCGCCCCCCCGGGATGATCTTCGGCGCCGCCGCCGAGCTGCTCCGCCACCACATCGAGGTCCGGGGCCTCGGCATCCTCAACATCAAGGACCTCTTCGGCGTCACCTCCATCCGCGAGCGCAAGCGCGTCGACGTCGTCGTCCGCATGGTCGAGTGGTCCAAGGACACGGAGTACGATCGGCTCGGGCTCGACGAGCACCACTACGAGATCCTCGGCGTGAAGATCCGCGAGCTGGTGATCCCGGTCCGCCCGGGGCGCGACATGGCGTCGATCCTCGAGGTGGCGGCCCGCAACGAGCTCCTCAAGAACGCCGGCCACCACGCGGCGCGCGAGTTCTTCGACAAGCTCGAGGGCTCGCTCATCGCCGAGCGCGCCCAGGACGAGTCCGCCGTGCTGCCCCCGGTGCGCGCGGCCGCGGAGCCGGCGCGCCCGGCCGCGCCCCGCGCCCGCGGCCCGTCGCTGTCGCCCACGCCCCCGCCGCCGGAGTCCTCGTTCACCCTCCCGGGCCCCTCGCCCAAGATCACGCCGGTGCCGCCCCGGCCGCGGGGGAACGGATGAGCGAGCCCATCCAGGTCGTCGTGGTCACGGGCCTCTCCGGCGCCGGAAAATCGACGGCGCTCCACGCCCTCGAAGACCTCGGCTACTACTGCGTCGACAACCTGCCGCCGGCCTTGCTTCAAAAGACGGTGGAGGTCTGCGAGACCGGGGGCGTGCGGCGCATCGCGCTGGGCATCGACGTGCGCGTCGGCTCCTTCCTCGACGGCGCGGAGGCCGCGCTCGTCCACCTCGGATCCGCCCCGATCGAAGGAGCGCAGGTCTACGAGCTCGTGGTCCTCTTCCTCGACGCCACCGACGAGGTGCTGCTCCGCCGCTTCAGCGAGACCCGGCGGCCCCACCCGCTCACGAGCGCCGCGCGCGAGCGGCTGCGCTCCGGCTCCCCGCTCGATTGGCCCGAGGACGCGCACGGCGGCGTGGGCGCGGTCGCGGTGCTCGACGGCATCCAGCTCGAGCGCGAGCGGCTGGCTCGCCTGCGCGCCAGGGCCACGGTCACCCTCGATACCACCCTGCTCTCCGTCCACGATCTACGCCGCCAGGTGATCGCGCACCTCGGGCCGGGGCGCGCCGAGCACCCGCGGATGGTGACGCGCTTCATCTCGTTCGGGTTCAAGTACGGCGCCCCCGTCGACGCCGACCTGATCTTCGACGTGCGCATGCTCGATAACCCCCATTTCGTCCCGGAGCTCCGCCCCCTGACCGGGATGGACAAAAAGGTGCGCGACTACGTGCTGAAGAGCCCGGAGGCGCAGGAGCTCGTCCGGCGGATCGAGGCGGTGCTGGCCTTCTCGCTCCCTCTCTACGAGCGCGAGGGGAAGAGCTACCTGACGGTGGCCGTCGGGTGCACCGGGGGCCGCCACCGCTCGGTGGCGATCGCCACCGCCCTGGCGGAGGCGCTCCGGCCGGAGACGGGCCTGCCCATTTTAGTTTTGCACCGCGACGCCCGGAGAGCGGATATCCTCGGAGGGAGCACCCCCGCGCCGGGCATGGACCCGCGCGGAGGGGAAAAGGGGGTCACGCAGTGAGCAGCGAAGAAGTCGCGACCGCCAAATTCACGATCGTCAACGCGCGAGGGCTCCACGCCCGCGCCGCGACGAAGCTCGTCCAGCTCGCGGGCAAGTACCCCTGCGACGTGTCCGTCTCCGGCCCCGATGGACAGGCCGCCAACGCGAAGAGCGTGATGGGCGTGCTGCTCCTCTGCGGATCGAAGGGCACGGAGATCGAGGTGCGCGCTCGCGGCCCGCGCTCCACCGAGGTCGTCGAGGCCATCGGCAAGCTCATCGCCGATCGCTTCGGGGAGCCCGAGTGAGCGGGGAGCCTCCCAGCGGGTCGGAGACGCTGCGCGGCATCGCAGGATCGCCGGGCGTGGCGATCGGCAAGGCGCTCGTGCTCGGGCCCGCCAAGTCGCCGCAGAAGCACCGCCACGTGCGCCAGACGGACGCCGAGGGCGAGTACGCCCGCTACCAGCAGGCCGTGGAGACCGCGCAGCAAGAGCTGCGGGAGATGACGACGCTCGTGGGCGATCGCCGCGCCGAGGCGTCGATCCTCGAGGCGTACCTGCTCATGCTCGGCGACGAGACCCTGGCCGAGGCCGTGCGCGTGCAGATCGAGGGCGAGCACCGCTGCGCCGAGTGGGCCGTCGAGGACGCGATCGCCCGCATCGCGAGCCGCCTCGCCGCGCACGACGACCACTACCTGCGCGAGCGCAGCCACGACATCGAGTTCGTCGGCGAGCGCCTGCTCCGCTGCCTGGCCGGCGACGCGCCGCGCACCTTCCCGATGTCGGTCGAGGGCCCGACGATCGTGATCGCGCGCGACCTCTCGCCGGCGGACACCGCGGCCATGGTCGACGAGCCGGTGGTCGGCTTCGTGATCGAGATGGGCACGCGCACGAGCCACACGGCGATCATGGCGCGCGCCCTGGAGATCCCGGCCGTGGTGGGCGCGAGCGACGTGACGCGCAAGGTCGTGACGGGCGACACGGTCATCGTCGACGGCCTGCGCGGCCTGCTCATCGCGCGGCCGACCGAGGCCGAGCTCGACGACGCCCGCGCCCGCGCCGACCGCCACGTGGCCCTCGGCAAGGAGCTCGCCGAGTCGCGCGACCGGCCCGCCGCCACGAAGGACGGCGTTCACATCTCGCTGCGGGCCAACGTCGAGCTCCCCGCCGAGGCGATCCTCGCCCGCGATCACGGGGCCGAGGGCATCGGCCTCTACCGGACGGAGTTCCTGTACATCGACCGCTCCTCGCCCCCGACCGAGGACGAGCAGTACGAGATCTACCGCGCCGTCGTCGAAGCCATGCGCCCGCGACCGGTGGTGCTCCGCACCTTCGACATCGGCGGCGACAAGTTCGCCTCGACGTTCCAGGTGCCGGACGAGATGAACCCGATGCTCGGCCTGCGCGCCGTGCGCCTCGCCCTCTCCCGGCCCGACGTCTTCCTCGAGCAGCTCCGCGCCATGCTCCGCGCCTCGGCCCACGGCCAGGTGAAGATCATGATCCCCATGGTCGCGAGCCTCGGCGAGCTGCGCCACGTGCGCTCGCTCCTCGCCGAGGCCCAGGCCGACCTGCGGGCCCGCGGCCTCGCCTGCGCCGACGCGGTGCCCCTCGGGGTGATGATCGAGGTCCCCGCCGCCGCGGTGATGGTCGACCTCTTCGCGCAGGAGGCCGCCTTCCTCAGTTTGGGCACCAACGATCTCATCCAGTACACGCTCGCCGTGGACCGGACGAGCCGCTCGCTCGCCTACCTGGCCTCGCCCTTCGATCCGGCGATCCTCCGGCTGATCGCGACCGTGCTCCGGGCGGGAGAAGACTGGGAGTGCCCCGTGTCGATCTGCGGCGCGATGGCCAGCGATCCGCTCGCGGCCCTGCTCCTGCTCGGCCTCGGCATCCGCGATCTGTCGATGGAATCGGCCGCGATCCCCGAGATCAAGGAGGCGATCCGCCGCATCTCCCTCCCCGAAGCCGAGG
>JAXLYT010000064.1:0-73887 GCA_046351295.1 Byssovorax sp. | reverse complement strand
CGGGGATGGCAGCGCCGTTGTTCGCGGCGTTGCCGTCCTTGAAGCGGTCGACGAAGACGAAATAGAGCACCGCGTCGCGCCAGTCGATGCTCCCGGTGACCGGGGGCTCGTCGCAGGTCCACACATCGCAGGTGGCGCCGAGGAGCTTGGAGTTGAAACCGCCGAAGCCGTCATCCACCTTGTCGGGGTTCCCCGGGTCGGGGATCCAGTTGTTCCCGTCGATCAGGAATTTGTAGAGGACATCGGTGTTCCAGGGCAGCTTGACGGTGGCGCTCCAGGTGCCACCGCTCTTGACCATGGGCACGCCGACCGTCCATCCATCGGGGCTGAAATCGCCGCGCACCTCGACGGAGGACTCGTTGCCGGCAGGGTAGGTGAAGAGGTGGTCGCAGCGCTTGAGCGCGTCGTCGCACATGGGCGGGCCGCTGCCCCCGTCCCCGCCTTGTCCGCCTGTGCCGGTCACGGGGCCGGCGCCCGATCCGCTGCCGGAGACCTTGCCGCCGTCGCCCGGGTTGTAGCCGCCGCCGACACCGCCCGGCGGGTTGACGCCGACGAGCTCGGGCTCGCCGGCGCAGGCGAAGGGGACGGCGGTGAAGAGCGCGGTGAGGGCGAGGAAGGTGAAGGTCTTGGTCTTCATGGGACGGCTCGACAGGGGATCAAGGGCAAGGGGTTTTCGCGGGGACGAGGAGCTTGAACGAGAGCGGCGGAACATCGATCGTCGCGCCGTCGGTGATCGTGACTGGCGCGCCGGTGAAGGCGTCGAGGTAGTCACCGGCAGGAGCGCCGGGGAGCGCCATGGAGATGGAGCCGGGCTCCTTGGAGAAGAGGGCGATCACCAGCGCGCCGTCGCCCGCGTCGCGGACGAACGCCCAGCGCTTCTTGGCGGTGACGAGCGCATGGCGCGCGCCCGCGCGGAGGGCAGGCAGGCAGCGGCGGAGGGCGCCGAGGCGCTTCACGGTCGCGAGCAGGCCCTGCTGTCGATCGTCGAGCCCCTCGAGCGCGGGCATGACGCGGCGGTTGTCCGGGTCGTTGGCGCCGGCGAGGCCGATCTCGTCGCCGTAGTAGAGGACCGGCAGGCCGGGCAGCGCGAAGAGGAGCGCGAGGGCCATGGCCTGGCGCGTGTAGAGCGATGGATCAGCGGGTTGCGAAGGCGCGCTCGACCAGGGATCGACGGCGCCCTTGCCCTCGGCGTCGGTGATGAAGCGGGCGGTGTCGTGGTTGTCGATCATCAGGCCGAGGAGCGAACCCGATCCGGTGAACGCTTTGTCGCTCGCTTGCAGGATCGCCTCGACGGCGTCGAAGCCGGCGCGATCGGCGCCGAACGCGTCGCGGATGGCCCACATGAGCGGGAACTGGAAGGCGGCGTCGAGGCCGTCGGGGCCGAGGTGGTAGCGGATCGAGTCGAGGCCGCCCTCGCCCGGGCCGGTGAAGACCTCGCCGATGCTGAAGAGCGAGCCGCGCGGGGACGCGTGCGCGCGCAAGGCGCCGGCGATCCTCCGGCTCGCGGCGCGCGGCATCATCGGGACGGCGTCGATGCGCACGCCGTCGAGGTCCTGGCTGTCCATCCAGAAGAGCGCGTCGTCCGCGGCGAGGGGCATGGCCTCGCGGCGCTGGAAGCGCACGTCGGGCAGGTACGGGGCGAACCAGCAGGTCTGGATATGCGTGCCCCAGTCGCAGCCGGGCGCGCCGCACACGCAGTGACCTGGCTCGTCGTTGAACCATCCGCTGGCCTCGTGATCGAGGTAGCGCGGGTTGGTCTCGTCCACGTGGTTCGGCACGATGTCGAGGATCACCCGCGGGCCGCGGACATGCGCGGCAGGACGACCGCGGCGAGCTGGCCTTCGCCTCCGATCCGTGAGGTCGACCGCGCGATCGTCGGCGGGCCAGTAGCCGTGGTAGCTGTCGCTCGGGTGGCCATCGCGCCCGGGGCGGGTCTCCGTGGGGTTGACGTACACCGGGGAGAGCCAGAGCGCGGTGACGCCGAGGGCCTCGAAGGTGCCGCGCTCGATCTCCGCGCGCACGCCGTCGAGGGTGCCGCCCGCGCGGGAGGCGAGGCTCGCGGGAGGCGCGAGCGCCGCGCCTCCATCGCCGCGGTAGCGATCGATCATGATCTGGTAGAGCACCCCGTCGGCCCACGAAGAGGCGGCGGGATCGATCCACACGGTGGCCAGCGCGGACGCCGCGGCGACGCCGGATCGATCGGAGGCGCGGAGCGTGACGCGGTGCTTGCCGCGAGCAAGGCCGGTGAGCGAGAACGAGAAGCGGCCATCGGCGGCGGAGATCTCGGCGGGCGCGATCGGCGCGTCGGTCTCGCGCTCGGCCGACACGCTCGCCTCGTCGAGCGATGCGCCGCTCTCCGCGGCGAGGAACGTGCCGCGGATAATGGCCGATCCGCCGGAGGCGACCTCGACTGCATCGACGCGGATCTCGGGGATTTTGCAGTCGGGCACGGTGAGGAGCGAGACCTCTTGCTCGCCCTCGTAGGTGCTGAGCGGCGCGTAGGGATCGAGCGCGCTCGTGCCGTCCTGCACGAAGCGATAGCCGTACTCGCCCGCGGGGAGGACCAGCGGCAGCACCTGCCAGCCGTCGCTCCCGTAGGGCCACAGGTGCATGCCGGGCGCGGCCCAGCCGTTCCAGCTCCCGACGACCCGGACATCCTCTCCATGCGCGGGCCTGGCCCACAGGAACGCGCGGCAATCGCGGCGCGGCGGGGCTTTGACCTCGGACGCGCCGCAGCCGCCGGCGCCCGCGAGAGACGTGCCCGCGAGGGCCAGCGCGAGGGCTCGGGCGAGCAAAGAGCGCGGCATGCTCGCCTGATTCATAGCCTCAAACGAGCCGCGGATCACGCCGCATCGGGCGATCTTCTCCGCGCCGTCGAGGTCGGGTAGATCTGCGCGGGTGAAGCACCCTCTCAAGCTGCTCGATCACGGGGCGTCGCGGCGGCGGCTCGACGCGCTGATCGCGTCGATGGCGGCGCGGGAGAAGCCGGTGCGGATCGTGCAAAAGCGCGCCTTCTGGCACCAGCGCGCCGCGGGCCACGCGCTCTTCGCGCTCACCTTCGGGGGCCAGCGCACGTACCTGAGCCACTACGTCACGACCCTCGGGCACACCATCTACGTGCCCGACGGCTTCGATCGCTGGGACCCGAGCAAGGCGTACCGCGTGCTGCGTCACGAGCTCGTCCACGTGGCCCAGTTCGAGCGCTGGGGGATGCTCGGGATGGTGCTGATCTACGGCTTCTTCCCGCTGCCCGCCGGCCTCGCGTGGGGGCGGGCGCGCCTCGAGTGGGAGGCCTACAAGGAGACGCTGCGCGTGGTGGCCCAGACCGAGGGCCTCGCCGCCGCCCATGATCCGGCGCTCCACGCGCAGATCGTGCGCCGCTTCACCGGCCCCGACTACGGCTGGATGTGGCCCTTCCCGGCGATGGTGCGCCGCTGGATCCGCGCAGCCCTCGACGAGATCGAGCGCGAGCTCGACCCGGCTTCGATCTGACATCGGACGGTTTCCCCGCCCCGGCGAGCGCGCTACGGTTCCTCTCATGTGGCTGTCGCGGCTCACTGCGTGGATGCACCGCCACCGGCTCGGCAGGGGGCTCGTCGTGATGTACGAAAACCTCGACCGGCACCACGCGCCGGTCGCGGCGAGCGCGATGGCCTTCGACACCTTCCTCGGCCTGATCCCGCTCGCCGCCATGGCCGGCTACGTCCTCGGCCACCTGCACGAGATGGACGCCATCCTCTTCGCGCCGATCCTCCGCGCCGTGCCGGCGCCCGCGCAGGACATGATCCGGAGCGCCTTCCTCCGCCTGAGCGACGCGTCGACCCCGGCCCTCACCGCCATCAGCCTGATCGCCTTCCTCTGGGTCTCGTCCGCGGGTCTCTCCACGGCGATGTACGTCTTCGAGGTGATGTTCCACAGCCGGCCGCGGCCGTGGTGGTGGCGCCGCCTCATCGCCATGGGCTGCGTGATCGGCGCGGTGATCCTGCTCGCCGTGGTGGTGGCGCTGGCGATCTTCATCGCCAACTACACGGGCAACATCGGCGGCCAGATCGTGGCCTTCGCCATGCCCACCCTGGTGGTGATCGGCATGCTGTCGATCTTCTTCAAGATCGCCATCCGCGGGCCGCGCCCGCTGCGCCGCCGCATCCTCCCCGGCGCGATCACCACCGTCGTCCTGTGGGCGATCGTCTCGGCCGCGTTCTCGTTCTACGTGACCACGCTGGCCCGCTACACGACGCTCTACGGGAGCCTCGCCGCCGTGGCGATCTTCCTCTTCTGGCTGTGGCTCCTGGCCCTCGGGATGCTCGCGGGCGGCGAGGTGAACGCGATCCTCGAAGGGATCCGCGAGGAGCCTGCGGTGCCTTCGAGCGCGGCGCCTTCGCGCCTCATGGAGGGGGGCGGAGCGCCCGGCAGGGCCGTGAACGTGGTCGCAGCGAAGAGCGGCGCCTGAGCAGCTACCGCGGGAGCTGGAAGACGCCTCCGCCATCGGTGTCGTCGACCCACAGGAGGCAGCTCGGCCCGATCGCCACGCGCCGCAGGCCGATCCGCGCGCTCGCATGCACGCGCGGCGTCGCGCTCCCGCAGCCGGGGAGCGGACAGCTCGCGATCGTGCCGCCGCCGCTCTCGGTCCAGGTGATGCGCCCGCCGCCGATCGCGAGGTCGAGCGGGAACGAGAGATCGACGCCGGCCTTCGTGATGGGCTCGGGCGCGTCGCAGTAGCCCGACCCGTGCGGGCAGCGGAAGATGCGACCCGCCGCAGACCACTGCGTGAAGTAGACGTACGTGTCGTCGGCGGCGACAGCGGTCGGCGAGGTGAGCGCGGAGGCGATCTGCGTCATGTCCTTGCCGGTCTTCGTCGCGCGGAAGAGGTTGCCATTGGCGTTGCCATTGCCCACGTCGGCCCAGAGCACCGAGGTGCTCGTGAGCGCGATCGCCGACGGGGACGACTGCCCCTTGGCGATCTCGATCGGCGAAGCGCAGTCCGCGGGCGCGCACGCGAGCACCCGACCGTTCTGTCCATCGCCGCGATCCGTGACGAAGACCGTCTGCCCGTCGAAGGCCACGCCCTCCATGCTGCCCGGCGCGGTCGAATCGAGGATCTTCTTCTTGCCGGCGTCGCACGCGCTCGAAGGGCAGCCCCAGAGGCCGTCCTGCGCGGTCCACACCACGTAGCCGAGGGCGGCGGCGATGGCCTGCGGCGCGATCGAGGTGGTCAGCATCTCCGGCGTGGCGCCGCTCGTTGTCCGTCGAGACACGGTGTTCCCCGCCTTGTTCGTCCAGTACACACTGTTGTCCATCGTCGCCAGCGCCCATGGCGCGTTGACATCGGCGCCCGCGGCGAGGGCGAGGGGCGGGCAAGCCTGGCAGGACGACGCGCATGCCGCGCAGTCGAGCACCCCGCACGGCACGGGTGGCGAGTCGGGCGGCGCACCGTCGAGCATGCCGCCCGTGCCTCCTCCGCCGGTCCCTGCGCCTCCCGATCCGCTGCTCGTGGTGCCCGGCGGACCGCCCGCGAGGCCGTCGAGGTCGAGGATGCATGCGCCGGCGAGGAGCGCGGGCGCGAGGAAGAGGAGCGCCGGCAAGGCGAGCGCGGGGCGCGTCATCGGACCGAGGATGGAGGCCCGAGGGCGCGATGGCAACCTCGACGCGCGCGATGGATCGGGGCGATCGCAGGGTGCGATCCGGCAAATCGCACCGCACGCGAAATAGGCTCGAAATCCGCGGCAAATTGACGCGGCACGAGGGCTGCACAGGGCCATGTCGGTCGCCCCGCGCGCCGCCCAACGAACAAGGAGCCCTGTATGCCCCCCGTCTCCCCTCGCCTCCGTCTCTCGCTCTTGGCCCTCGCCCCGATGCTCACCGCCGGCTGCCTCACCGCGGCCGCTCCGAGCGACACGGTGGACCGGAGCGACGACGCGCTCTCCGGCTCCTGCGCCGCGCTGCCTCCGTGGGCGCCGGGCACCGTCTACCACCCGGGCGACGAGGTGAAGTACCAGGATCACGCCTACGCCTGCGTCCAGGGTCACACTGCCCTCTCGGTCTGGACGCCCGACGTCGTGCCCGCGCTCTGGAGCGAGATCGCGCAGTGCGATCAGGGCTCCTCGGGCTCGAGCGGCAGCGGCTCAGGTTCGAGCGGCAGCGGCTCCGGTTCGAGCGGGTCCTCGTCGAGCGGGGGCTGCGGAGGAGCCTCCTCGTCGAGCAGCTCGTCATCCGGCAGCTCCTCGTCGAGCAGCGGCGCGTCGAGCTCGTCGTCGTCGAGCAGCTCGTCGTCCAGCTCGTCGTCGAGCGGCGGCTCGGGCAACGCCGGGACGGACTACGCGCCGTACTTCTACACGTGGGGCTGGGGCAACCCGGCCTATCCGTTCACGAGCCTCGTCGACCTCCGCAACAAGACGGGGATCGCCGGCGTCACGCTGGCCTTCGTGCTCTCGTCGAACGGCTGCTCGGCGACGACCGACGTGCAGCAGCACCAGGGCGATGTCGACGCGTTCCGCGCCATGGGCGGGAAGGTGAAGGCCTCGTTCGGGGGCGCCGACGGGACGTACCTGGAGAACGCCTGCCCGGACGCGGCCTCGCTGGCGCAGGCGATCTCTGCGTACGTCGACGCGACGGGCATCACCGATCTCGATTTCGACGTCGAGCAAGGCGGGGCCATGAACGCGGCGATCAACCAGAAGCGCGGTCAAGCGCTCGCGATGGTGCAGGCGCAGAAGGGCATCAAGGTGAGCTTCACGCTGGCGGCCTTCCCGCGCGACAAGTGGAACACGCCCGGGGGCGTGACGGCGGCGAGCCTCGCGGTGGTGCAGGCGGCCGTGGCGGCGGGCGTGACCCTCTCGCACATGAACCTGATGACGATGGACTACGGTGGTTACTACAGCGACGGTCACGCGATGGGCGACCTCGCGGTGTCGGCGCTCAACGACGCGGCGGCGCAGCTCAAGGGCGTCATCGGCGGGCTCTCGGACGATCAGGCCTTCGCGATGCTCGGGGCGACGCCGATGATCGGGCAGAACGACGTGGCGAGCGAGGTGTTCACGCTCGGCGACGCGCAGACGCTGGCGGATTTCGCGAAGCAGAAGCACCTGGGGCTCGTGGCGTTCTGGGCGATCAACCGGGACCAGCCGGGGAACGGGTCGCTCGGGATCTACAGCCAGGCGGAGAACAGCGCGTTCGCGTTCCACGGCATCCTGAAGACCGTGGCGCCCTGAGGTCAGAAGCGGAGACCGATCGCGCAGAGCACGCCTCTCATCGGCAGATCGGCGAGTTGCCCTCCATCCTGCCAGAGTACTGATCAGGTCAAGCGCACGAGAAAACAAGCGCTCCCGTACCGCGCGCGTCAGCGAGCGGACTCCATCCGCGAGCGTGAGCGAGCGGCATCGCGAGCGTGAGCGAGCGCCTGAACCGACGGCGTGGGCCGCTCCCTGACCTGAGCATTCGTCACATTTCCGCGGGCAAGGTCGTGGAAGATCCGGATCGCTCTGCCTGAAACCCCACCCCCAGCCCCTCCCCGCGTGCGGGGAGGGGAGGAGATCTACTTCGATCCGAGGGAAGAATGCCCTCGTGCCCTGATCCCTCCCCTCCCCGCATGCGGGAGGGGCCGGGGTGGGGCCCAGCAACGCGCCCCCACAGTTCCCCGAGGTTTTGGAGATCTGATAAATGCTCAGGCTCCCTGACGGTCGCGGACAGGTCCCCTCCCTTACGGTCGGGGTTCGGGAGGTTGTGTTATTGTTGGTCGCTATGGACGCGGACGAGCTCGATGAGGCGGACCTCATGACCAAGAGCTACCTCGCCCCCGAGATCGAAGCCCGCGTCGAAGCCTCCCTCCCCGTCGAGGAGTTCGAACGCCGCCTCCGCGCCTTCACCGAGGAAGAAGCCCAAGAGGCCGAAGACCTCATCCGCTGGTTCATGCGCCGCTACCCCACCCCCAAAGAGCGCCTCGATTTCGCCCGCCGAACCTTTGCTCAGTGGACGCGCCCCACCCGCATCGTCCCGCGCACCTGACCGCCCCTGCAGCCGTTGCGTCCTGAGGCACCGCCACCGATCAGAACGAGAATCCTACGGCTCCCCACTTCCACGCGACTGCGGGCTTGTCGGTCGGGTGGACGATCAAGATCACCGCCGCGGCCACCGCCGCCGCGGCCCCTACCCCGAGCGCCACGTTGGCGCCGATCTCCTTGGCGCGGATCGCGTCGACTTCAGCGGGATCGCAGGACGGAGCACAGCGCGCGCGCAGGTCGTCCACCGAGCTCTTGGCGTCCCAGGCGAGGCCGGCGAAGGCGCCTCCGCTCGCGATCGCCACGCCGCCGAGGACGATGGAGGCGATCGCCGCGCCCAGGGCGAGGCGCGGCGGTGACGCGGGCGGCGGCGGCGCGGGGAGGAGCGCGACGAGGTGTGTGCGGGCGCGCTCGCGCTCGCGGAGCACGAGCGTCTCGACGAGCGAGGCCGCGGTGCCGGCGGCCGTGAACTCGAGGCGATGCGTGCCTGGATCGAGCGATCTCGGGTCGCCCGTCACGGGCTCGGTGGGGCCGCCGTCGATCGAGACCTGCACCGCGGCGAGGGGGCGCCCGGCGCTGTCCACGGCGCTGAAGATGACCGAGGGGATGCGCGCCTCTATGTCGGTCTTCCAGGCGCCGCAGTCCTTGCGGACAACGCGGGGGCAGGCTTGCACGGCGCACGCGGAGAAGCGCTCGCGCGCCGCGAGGAGGTGACCCTGGTCGCGCAGCGTCTGGCCGTCATCGGCGGCGCGCAGGCAGGTGTCGATCGGATCGGCCAGCGCCGCGGGCGCGGCGAGGAGCAGCGCGAAGAAGGAGCCGATGAGGACCGCTGCACGCACCCGGATTCACCTCGACCGCGATGGGGACCGTCGATCGTCATAGCCCCCGGCGGCGCCGACCCGCAACCGATCCGGTACGTGGGCCGGGCGACCTCGACAAAACCCGCCCGTCGTGATCGTGCCGTCCGCTGCCCGGCGGAATGGGGCGCGCGCGAGCCGCGTTCGCCGGGCATGATTCGCTCCCTCGTACCTGCGCTCACGCTCGCCCTGATCGGCTGCGCGCCGAGCGCCGTGCGCACGACGTCGCCCGCCGCGGCCCACCAGGATCTCGTGGGCCCGTACCCCTCGATCGAGGCGTATTGCGCATCCCGACCGGCAGATCCGAGGCCGGATGACGCGCTCTCCGCGTGTGGCCGGGGCACGCCGCTCAACCCGCCGGAGGCCCGGGCCGCGGGCCCGATCCGAGCCGCGGTCCTGGTCGAGCGCCGCTCCGCGGACGAAGGCACGATCGACGCGCTGGCGATCCAGACCGATCAGGGCTGGTTCGTGGACGAGACGGACGGCTACCTCGTGCAGTACGACGGGCCCTATCGGATGCATCTGATCGTCGACGACCTCCGCATCGAGGCGCCCGGGCGCGTGCACCTCGGGGCACGCGTCCACGCGTACACGTCGGCCACCGCCGAGACCACGGGCATGGAGCCCTCCGCCATCGACTGCCACCTCGTGGCGGGCCGACCCCGCTGCGCCCGCGCGGGCGAGTGACGCCCTCCTCTCGCCCGCTCCCGCTTTTTTTGAGAACATCTCTGCCCCGCTCCCGTCGAAACAAGAACCATGAGAAACCTCCTGTTCTTCGCCCTCGCCGCTCCCTTCCTCGCCTGCGCGTGCGCCTCCTCGATCCCCCCTGCCTCGGCCCCCGCCGCCACGCCCGCCGCCGCGCCCGCCGACTCCTCTGCACCTGCCGCCGGGCTCGATCCCGCCTGCGAGCAGGTGTGCGCGCGCATCGAGACGTGCAGCAAGCGCCCGGCGACGAGCTGCCGCGCCGACTGCGCCGAGCACCTCGCGCCGGAGGGCAAGGCGGCGGCGTACCTCCGGTGCGTGACGGATCTCTCCTGCGAGGCGATCACGGAGTCCTTGATGATGAACAGCGGTCCGCTCGGGTATTGCCGCACCGGCGGGCGCTGAACGACGATTCGCAGCCGGTGAGGCGAGAACGATTCGGGCAATTGTGCCGACAACAAACAAAAGGCCCCTATATTCTCGGAATTTAACGCAAAGACGCAAAGGCGCCACCCAAGACGCAAAAAGGCAAGAGGGCCCTTCCCTGTCTCTTTGCGCCTTTGCGGTCTTTGCGACTTTGCGTTAATATTCAGCCATCCTGATCATCGAGCGGTTTCTGGGGGGAGTTGGCGGCTTGTTGGTAATGAATGAGCACTGCACAACTTCCCATCTTCCATGCCGCGAGACATCTGCCCTGCGCCTCAGCGGAGGCAAGCGCGCTTGTAGTGCTTGTGCCCACTCGCATCGACGGTGAACGGTGGCGAGCACGGATCGACCGGCCTGGGGCGCGCAGCCGGCGACGAGGATGGTGCGGGTGCAGATGCGCTCGATGATCCAGGCGGCGCCGCCGGCGGGGAGGGATCAGCCGTCAGCACGGCGAGCGCAGGCTCCGCAGCCCCTCTCCCTTCCTCGACCACGCCCTCCTCGTCCGCGCGAGGATGCGCGCCGCGCCCGAGCACCACCGCGGTCACGGCCCCGCACGCGAGCAGCGCGGCCCCCGCGATCCCAGCGCGCAACGCAAAGCCGCCACGGCGAGCAGGGAGCGCCTCGCCAGTGACAGCAGGCATGGACTGCGGATCGGCCGAGGGCAGCGGTAGATCGAGATCGGACACGTCGGTGACGGTCTCCTCCAGCTCCTCGATCCGCGCGAGCGAGCCGCGGATCCGCCGCGCCATCTCTTGCTCGGCCTCGGCCACACGCGCCGCCCGCTCGGCGAGCGCCTCGCCCGCAGTCGCCTGCACCCATGCGCCAATCTCGGAGGACGATGCCACCGGCCCACACCCCTCGATCGCCTCCGCCATCGCGAGCGCCGTCGGAAAGCGCCCCTCCCGATCGCGCGCGAGAGCGCGCAGCGTCACCGCGTCGTACGCATCCCCGATCGACGGAGCGCGCGCGCTCGGCGCCTCGATCACGGGATCGAGCAGCTTCTCCAGGCTGGGCGCCTGATCGGCGCCGGTGAACAGCCGCGCGCCCACCAGCGACTCCCACAGCACCACGCCCGCCGCGTACAGGTCAGCTCGCCGATCGAGCACCTCCGCGCGGAGCTGCTCCGGCGGCATGTACGCGAACTTGCCCTTGATCTGCCCCGTCTCCGTCTGGTGCGCCCGCCCGCGGGCCTTGGCGATCCCGAAGTCGAGCACGCGGGCGATGCCATCGGCGCCGACCATCACGTTCTGAGGGGAAACATCCCGGTGGACCACGCCGAGGAGCTGCCCTTGCGCATCGCGCGCTTCGTGCGCCGCGTGCAAACCGCGCAGCACGCCGGCGACGATGCCCGCGGCGATCTTCGGCGGGATGCGCTCGCCCTTGCGCACCACCGCGCGCAGCAGCCGGTTGAGCGGCTCGCCGTGCACGTACTCCATCACGATGAAGAGGTCCGGCCCGCTCGCCACCACGTCGAGCGTCTGCACCACATGCACATGCGTGATGCGCGCGGTGAGGCGGCCCTCGTCGAGGAGCATGGCCGCGAAATCGGGGTCGCGGGCGTAGTGCGGGTGGAGGCGCTTGATCGCCACCACACGGGTGAAGCCGCCGTCGCCGACCATCCCGCCGAGGTGCACGGTGGCCATGCCGCCGGCCGCGATCTCCTCGCCGATGATGTATCGGTCGCGCGGGCCCGAGCGCTGGCTCACGCGCGCAGCATAGCCGACCACGCAGCACGGCGCTGCGTGGCACGGGCCTGAGGTCAGCCGGCGTGGCGGGCGCGCAGGATCTGGAAGTAGCGGCGGGCGATCCCGGAGGCGGCGGCCGCGGCGCTCACGTTGCCGTTGTGGGCCGCGAGGACGCGCTGCACGTAGCGGCGCTCGAAGGCATCGACGATCTGCTCGCGGGCGCGGGTGAGCGGCAGGTCGAGCGCGAGCACGGACTCGATCAGGTCGCCGCCCCGCGCGCTCGGTGCGCTTCCATCGCCCGCCGGGCGGCCGGTGTGGATGGGCGCGTCGTCGCCCAGCGCGACACGGCGTGCCACGGCGTTGTACAGCTCGCGCACGTTGCCGGGCCAGGCGTACGCTTCGAGCCGGGCCGGGAGCTCGGGCGGAAAGGCGGCGCCGCGGGGGGCGAGGCGCTCCCAGAAATGGCGGGCGAGGCCGGTGATGTCGCCCTGGCGATCGCGCAGCGGGGGCAGCTCGACCCGCGCCACGGCGAGGCGGAAGAAGAGATCGTCGCGGAAGCGGCCGGCCTGGATCTCCCGGTCGAGATCGCGCCGTGTCGCCGAGAGCACGCGGGCGTCGGCCTTGATCCAGCGGTTGCCGCCGACGCGCTGCACCTCGCCGCGCTCGATGGCGCGGAGGAGCTTGGCCTGGAGCGGGAGATCGAGATCGCCGATCTCGTCGAGCAGGAGCGTGCCCCCGTGCGCTTCTTCGAAGACGCCGCGGCGCGTCTCGGTGGCGCCGGTGAAGGCGCCGCGCTCGTGGCCGAAGAGCGCCGACTCGACGAGGTTGGGCGGCACCGCCGTGCAGTCGAAGACCACGAAGGGCCCCGCGGCGCGCGGCCCCGTCTCGTGCAGCGACTCGGCGAGGACCTCTTTCCCCGTGCCCGTCTCGCCCTCGATGAGCACCGGCACCGACGCCGCCGCGAGCCGCTCGCAAAGCGGATAGATGCGCCGCATCGCCGCGCTCTCCCCGAGCAGCCTCCCGAAGCCGCGCGCCTCCGGGAGCGCCGGCGCGCGCGCTTCGCCCGCGAGGCGATCGACGCGGATGGCCGTCGCGCCGAGGGCGATCACCTCGCCGCCCTGGAGGTAGGCGTCGAGCACGGCGAGGCCCTGCACGAGCGTGCCGTTGGTCGATCCGAGATCGGTCACGCGGAGCCGCTCGCCCGCGAGCTCGAAGGCCAGGTGCCGCCGCGAGACGGTGCGATCGGTGAGGCGCAGCTCGCAGGCCGGGCTCTGTCCGGCGAGGACGCGGAGCGCCTGCCCCGGCGCGATGGTCAAGCTCTTGCCAGCGTCGGGCCCCGCCATCACGGCGAGCGCAAACGAGGCGGCCCGCGGCGCCGCTCGGGCCACCTTGGGAGCAAGCTGCGTCTCCACGTCGAACTCGTCGCGCTCGTTCATGCCGGCATCTGACCATGATCCAGGCCCCGGCGAAACGGGAGCGGGCGCGGAGGGGATGGAGCCTGCGGCATGCGATCCATCGGTTCCCGGGTGCGATCCATCGGATCACCCCCCCGCGCCGCGCACGCTCGAAGTCCCGGGAGATCGACGCGTAAACCCGACTGGCACGCTTCCTGGAATGGGCGGGAGGCGGCTCGATCATCCCTCAAGGAGCAAGATCATGATTCGACGACTGGCGTTCTCGGCGGGCTCGATGCTTCTCACCCTCGGCGGCTGCGCGTCCACGGACTCGGCGCCGGGTGAAGACAGCGCCCAGGTCTCCGCCGAGGCCGTGGCCTCGCCGATCGCCCCCGGCGATTACATCATCCACACCGCGGTGAACGGCCATTGCCTCGATGTCTCCGGCGCGAGCGTCGACAACGGCGCGAACGTGCAGGAGTGGTCGTGCAACGGCACGGTCGCGCAGGTCTTCCACGTGATCCCGGTGGGCGATGGGTACTACAAGATCGTCAACATCAAGAGCGACAAGGCGCTCGACATCCGCGACGTGAGCACGGCGCCGAACGCGAAGCTCCAGCAGTGGGGCTACGGCGGCGGGTACAACCAGCAGTTCTCGATCGTCGATCGGGGCAACGGGCAGTTCAGCCTCCACCCGCGGCACACGAACCTCGCGCTCGATGTCTTCTGGGGTAACCCCGCCGATGGAACGCCGATCGTGCAGTACTTCTGGACCGGTCGCGACAACCAGCGCTGGACGTTCCAGAAGGTGGGCGGCGCGCCGGGAGGCGGCGGTGGTGGGAACGACAACGGGCCCTTGCCCACGCGCCTGCGGGTGACGAACCGCTGCGGCGAGCCGATCTGGATCGCGCACTCGCAGAACATGCCGGGCGCGCAGAATGTCCGGCTGAACAGCGGACAGTCGGCCGACTATCCGATCCCGGACGGCGGTCTGCCCGCGGCGCGCCTCTGGCCGAAGATCGGATGCGATGGGAACGGGCTCAACTGCACGATCGGGGACAGCGTGGCGCCGTGTCCGCCCGGGGGTTGCGCACCGCCGGTGGACTCGAAGTTCGAGGTCTCGTTCGGTCCGAAGGGCAGCCCGACGCCGACCTATTACAACCTGAGCCAGGTCGATGGATACACGCTGCCGTTCAAGGTCGTGCCGCGCGGGGCGGGCGCGGAGCAAGGGAGCTGCGTGACCTCGGATTGCTCGCACCTCTCGCTCGATGCCTGTCCGGGCGACGAGGACATGAGCGGCAGCGGCGTGTTTCCGGCCTATGCGCACGAAGATCTGAAGATCCGCGACGCGAGCGGGCGAGTCGTGGGTTGCCTCTCGCCGTGCAAGAAGTGGAACTATCCGGCGCCCTTCGGGCTCGGCAAGCCGGAGAGCGCGGACCCG
Source organism: Byssovorax sp. (assembly GCA_046351295.1). Classification (GTDB taxonomy): domain Bacteria; phylum Myxococcota_A; class Polyangia; order Polyangiales; family Polyangiaceae; genus JAXLYT01. The sequence goes on along the minus strand of JAXLYT010000064.1, from coordinate 59,388 downwards.
GGCTTGCACCTCTGCTGCCCGACGCCGATCAACCCCGCCACGGGGCAATGCACGGCAGAGAGCGCGTGCATGTCGCCCGAGGCTTGCCGCAACGCGGGCGATCCGCTGAGCGTGGAGCACACGAAGTACGTGGCGGCGATGCGCGCGATGTGCCCGACGGCGTACAGCTACTCGTACGACGACGCGGCGGGACTCCATAGCTGCTCGCCGGAGACGGGGTTCGAGGTGACGTTCTGCCCTTGAGCCGCTTGCGGGCGGTAATCAGCGATCGAAGTCGACCGCGGTGGTGTTGCCTCCGCTCACCACCACGCCCACTCGCTCGCCCGGTTTGGGGCGGTAGCGGCCGGAGATCAGCGCCGCCGTGGCTGCGGCGCCGCCGGGCTCGGCGACGATCCGGAAGGATGACCAGAGCGCGCGCTGCGCGGCCCGGATGGCGTCGTCGGTGACGAGACAAACCGATGTGACATGGCGTTCTACGATGGGAAACACGAGCTCGCCCACGCGGCGCGGCGCGAGGGAGTCGGCGGCGATACCGCCGGCCTCGGCGTCGACGGGGCGCCCGGCCTCCATTGCGCGGGTGAGCGTGGGCGCGGTCTCGGGCTCGACGCCGATGATCGAGATCTTGCCGGCGTAGTAGGCGGCCACGCCGCCGAGCAGGCCGCCTCCGCCCACGGCCATCAGCACGGTGTCGAGGTCGGGCGCCTGCGCGGCGAGCTCGAGGCCGAGGGTGCCTGCGCCGCGGAGTGTCTCGATCTGATCGAAGGCGTGGATGGGCAGCGCACCCGAGCCGGCGGCCCAGGTCTCGCTCGCGGCGAGGGCGTCGGCGTAGCGATCGCCGGTGACGACGAGCTCTGCGCCGTAATCGCGGATGCGCTGGATCTTGGCGGGTGAGGAGACGACGGGGACGAAGATGGTGGCGCGGATGCCGAGGCGCTTGGCGGCGTAGGCGACGGCCGCGCCGTGGTTGCCACCGGAGGCGGCGACCACGCCGGCCGCGGGGATTTCGCGGGTGAGCAGGTTGCAGAAGGCGCCTCGGGTCTTGAAGGCGCCGGCGTGCTGGCAGAGCTCGAGCTTGAGGGTGAGCGGGAACGCGTCGAGGCCGAGATCGGCGCCGTTTGCTTCGAGGACAGGCGTCTTGCGGATGTAGGGGCGGATGGTCGGGTACACCGCCTCGATCTGGGCGCGATCGACGAGCGCTTCGTTCATGGCAACCACGGTAATCCGTTCCTCGCCGCGGGTCTGCCCCTCCGCGCGCTTGACGGAGCCGCGGCCTGGGAGGACCGTGGATCATGGTCGCTCGCTTCCTCGCTCGCCTCGCGCTCCCGCTCGTCCTGCTCGCCGGCTGCTCGTCGACCGATCCGGGGACGACACCGGGACCGACCGGTCCGACCGATGATCTGCCGGCGACGTGCAACCCGCTCCGCCAGAACGACATCTGTCTGTTGCCGTACCCGAGCGCGATCTTCCTCGACACGGACGCGAGCACGAAGACGGGTTTCCGCGTGCACCTCGGCAAGGAGATGTTCCCGCGGAACACGATGGGCCAGGCGTACGAGCCGGTGCGGATGAACCTGTTCGATGGGTTCTCGCCGACGGGGGAGATCCTCGCGTACTTCCCGGAGCGGATCGATCAGGCGTCGCTGCCCGCGCTCGATGATGTCAGCGCGAGCCTCGCGCCCGGGAGCGCGACGGTGATCGTGGACATGGAGGCGTCGGCGCGCGTGGCGCACCTCGCGGAAGTCGATCAGCAGGTGTATGCGGACACGGATCGGCAGGCGCTGATTCTCCGGCCGGCGGCGCGCCTCCGGGGAGGAAAGCGCTACGCGGTGGCGATCACGAAGAGCGCGCGCACGCTCGATGGCAAGACGCCCTCGCCCCCGCCGGGATGGGAGGCGATCCGCGCGGGGACGGCCACCGACGGGCTCGCGAAGAAGCAGGCCGATCGGATGCCGGAGATCAAGGCGGCGCTCGCGGCGGTGGGCGTGAACGAGGACGAGCTGTTGCTCGCGTGGGACTTCGTCGTGGCGAGCGACGAGTCGCTGACCGGCTCGATGCGCGCGATGCGCGAGACGACGCTCGACCTGGAGAAGGACGGGCCGCTCGGCTACACGATCACGAGCACCGAGGACGACTTCGACGCGCGCACGCTGCGGCGGATCCGCGGCACGTTCAAGGCGCCGAAGTTCCTGACGCAGACGGACGTGAAGGTGGCGGACGCGACGCTCACCTTCGACGAGAAAGGCCGGCCGATCGTGGACGGGACGTACGACGCGCCCTTCACGTTGATCTTGCCGCGCGCGGCGACCAAGGGAAAGGTGAAGCTGCTCCTCTTCGGGCATGGCTTCCTCGGCTCGGGCGAGGGGGAGCTCGGCGGCACGGAAGGCTCGTTCCTCCAGGACCTCGCCGACGAGAAGGGGTACGCGATCATCGCGACCGACTGGATCGGGCTCTCACGCTACGAGGGCTACGACAACAAGGGGAGCCAGGCCGCGGCGCTGGCGTTGCAGGACGTGAACCACGCGCCCTGGATCGGCGATCGGCTGCACCAGGCGCTGGTGAACGCGATGGTCCTCGCCCGCACGGCGCGCGACGCGATCGCCAAGGATCCGGCGCTCTTCGTGGATGGGAAATCGGCGATCGATGCGTCACGGATCGATTACCTCGGGATCTCGCTCGGTGGGGTGATGGGCAGCGCGCTGATGGGGTACGCGCCGGATCTCGAGCGGGGCGTGCTCAACGTGGGCGCGGCGGGGTGGAGCAACCTGTTCCACCGGAGCCTGAACTGGGCGCTCTTCAAGCTGGTGATCGACGGGTCGTACCCGGACAAGCTCGACCAGCAGCTCTTGCTCGAGGTGCTCCAGGCGCACTTCGATCCGGTGGATGGAATGTCGATCGCCCCGCAGGTGCTGGACGCGCCGCTCGAAGGCAATCCGAAGAAGCACCTGCTCCTCCAGATGGCCGTCAACGATCTGCAGGTGCCGAACCTGGCGAGCGAGATCTACACGCGCAGCCTGGGGATGCCGATGCTCTCGGAGGCGCCTCTCGCGGTGGCCGGGATCGAGAAGAAAGACGGGCCGCTGCCAAGCGCGCTCACCGCGTTCGATTTCCACGAGGAGGCGCCGCCGCCCGGGAACACGCCGGCGCCGGTGACCTCGCCCAACCATGTGCACACGGAGCTGCGCTCGCTGCCCGCGGTGGAGGATCAGCTCGACCACTTCATCCGGACCGGCGAGGTGATCTCCACCTGCAAGGGCCCTTGCGATCCGGGGTGAGCGCGCGCGTCAGTGATCGCCGCCGTCGCCCGCGTCGAATCCAGGCGGCAGATCGAGGCGGAGCGAGGCGTCCGGCAGGAGGTTGATCGCGTCTGGATCGAAGACGACCCGGGGGCCGCTCGAGGTCGGAAAGAGGGGCACGGAGCGGCCCGTGGAGGCAGGAGGCGCGGGCGCGGCCGAGGGGGCGGGCGCGGGGAGGAGGAAGCGCGCCGAGCCGACGCCGGCCAGGAAGACGGCGATGGCCCCGAGGACGAGGAAGATCAGGGCGCGAGGCTTCACCGGCGCATCCTGCCGCGCCCGGGCGGGCGGGGAAAGATGGCGATCGCCGGCCAGCGGGACCGCGGTGTCGAGATCCGGCTCGGCCGGGCCGGGGGGTGAATACCGTGCCGCTGAAACCGTCTGACTGGACAGGGAAGAGTGCTACATCCCCCCCGCCGCAGCCCGGGCACGTTTTCTAGGCTTGCAGATCGATCCCCGCGACCCCAGATCAGACCCGGACGGGTCACCCCTCCAAGGAGCTTCGAACGTGAAACGCAGGATGGTGCATCTCTTCTCGGGCGCGATCGCCGTGCTCGCCCTCTCGCTCGGCACGGCCGGGTCGGCCTTCGCCGGCCCCGCGACGGACGTGGTCAAGACCAAGCAGACGGCGCTCTTCGACCTCCTCAAGCAGTCGAACGCCGCCTCCGAGAAGAAGATCGCCTCGCTCTTCGAGGAGATGCTCGACTACCCCGCGCTGACCGAGGCCTCGCTCGGCGGCGAGTGGGCCGCCCGCTCCGACGCCGAGAAGGCCGAGTTCTCCGCCCTGCTCAAGCAGCTCGTCGCCAAGGCCTACGAGCGCAACCTGAAGAAGATCCTCAACTACGACGTGGAGTACGTGGCCGAGGACGGCAGCGGCGACGCGGTGATGGTCAAGACCAAGGCCAAGTCGAAGAGCGACGCGCGGGAGGAGCCGGTCGAGATCGGCTTCAAGATGGCCCAGAAGGGCGGCGTCTGGAAGGTGCAGGACATCGTGACCGAGGGGGTGAGCCTCGTGTCGAGCTACCGTTCGCAGTTCACCAAGATCATCAAGAAGGACGGCTTTCCCGCGCTGATCCAGAAGATGAAGGACAAGCTCGCCAAGGGCGATATCTGACCCTGGCGGGCTGGATCGGCCCCCGCTCTCCCCGGGCGGGGGCCCTCCCGATCTCCGCGAATTTCCCCGCCGGCGCCCGGCGTTGCTAGCCTTGGCCGATCATGCCGGCCGGGAGAGAGCGCATCGTCCGTGACCCGCGGGGGCTCCCCTCGCTGCGGGCGCCGCTCCCGGCGAAGCCTCAGGCGCCCCTCGTCCCCGCGGATCGGCCGGCGCTGCGGCTGACGGTGAGCCGCGGGCTCCTCGGGCTGGAGCTCGACGCACCCTTCACCTTCGGGCCGCTCACGGTCAACGACCTCGGCATCGCCCTGCCCGGCGTGCGCTTCCCGGTCGATCTGAGCGGCGGGGTGGCGCGCTTCCGGCACCGGCGCGGGGTGCTCACCCGGCTCTCGCTGGAGGCGACGGCCCGCGATCTGACGGCGTGGGCCGCGCCGCGGCTGCGCGGGCTGCTCGGCGAGCCGACGCCCGAGCTCATCCTCGCGCCCATCGAGGGAGGCGCGCTCTTCGGCTTGCGCCAGGGTGGTGCGGCGCTGGCCTTCGACGCGATCTGGGCGCCCCTCGACGATGAGCTGCGCATCTTGCCCGAGCGGGCGCGCGGCACAGGCCTCGGGGCCCCGCCAGCGGTGCTGGCGCTCCGGGCGCTCTCGGCGATCACGGCGCCGTTCGGGCGCGTCTCCGGGGGCGCCGTGCGCATCACCGGGGCGGCGGCCCTGCTCGGGCGGCACCTCTTGCCGATGGCGGGGGCGCGCGCGCCGCTCGCGACGGGCATGCGCTGGGAGAGCCCGGAGGCCGAGATCGGGCGCTTCACGGTGGAGGCCGGGAGCGACCTCGCGCCGCCCGCGCTGTCCGATCGGGCCCTCCGCGCGCTGGAGCTCGGCGAGCTCGCCGCGGAGGCCGATCAGGCTGCTTTTGCAGGCGATCTCGATCAAGCGCGGAGGCTCTACCTCGCCGCGCTCGAGCGGGCTCCGCGCCACCCCGAGCTGAGCCAGCGTCTCGCGTGGATCGATCTCGGCGCGGGCGATCGGGCCGAGGGCGCGCTCTCCACGCTGGTCGAGGCCATGCCCGCCGTGGACGCGGGGCTGCTCGGCGGCATGCTCCTCGCGGCGGTGGGCGATCGCGACGGCGCCGCCGCGGCCTTGATGCGGGCCGCGCATGCCGAGGCGTACGGCGCCCTGAGCGCGCTCACCTGGCTCGAGATCGCGCGGCGCGCCGACGAGGTGGACGAGCGCCTGCACGCGGTCGATCAGGCGGCGACGCGCGCGCCCTCGCTCGATCTCGCGCGTTGGGCGCGCCTCGACGCGCGGCTCGATGTCGCCGATCTGCGCGGCGCCAAGGCCGAGGTGGATCACCTGGAGGCCCTCGCGCGTGGCCCCGAGGCGCGCCACGCCGTCTTCCGCCGCGCGGCCGAGGCCTTCCTCGCGCGGGGTTTCCTCGCCGAGTCGAGCTCGCTCTTCGAGCGCGCCCTCCGGTACGCGCCCGACGATGTCGAGGCCGTCTCCGGGCTCGCCCGCGCGCTGCGCGCCTCGGGCGAAGAGCGGCGCGCCGTCGATCTCTTCGCGCGCTCGGTGGCCCTCGCCGATCGCGCGGGCAAGGCGGCGCCGCGCGCGCGGATCGAGCTCGCCCGCGCGCTCGCGGAGATCGCCGGCGATCGCCCCGCGGCGGTGGCCCGGGTGCGCGCCATCCCCGCGGGCTTGGCGGAGAGCTTCGAGGCGCGCCTGCTCGAAGGTCGCTGGCGCGCGGAGCTCGGCGATCTCGCGGGCGCCTCGCTCGCGTTCGGTCGGCTGCGCGACGCCGTCGAGCTCGCCCCGGAGCTCGACCCCGATCGCGCCGCATCGATCGCGGCCATGCTCGTGGAGGCGGCCGTCATCGAGGAGCAAGAACGCCTGGATCGCAGCGCCGCGCAGCGCCTGCTCGGCCTGGCGCTCCGCCTGCGTCCGCGCGATCGCGCGATCGGCGCAGCCTTCCGCCGGGTCGCCGCCGAGGTCGCGCGCCCTGCGCCGCCGGTCGCGCCGCCCGCTGCGCCGCCGTCCGCGCCGCCCGATGCGCCGCTCGCGCAGACGCTCCCCGTTCCTCCGGTGGTTTTCACCCCGGCGCCGCAGGCCCCACCCGCGATCGCGGCGATCGACTTCGGCGACGAGGAGCCGGTCGCGTCGAGCCAGGCCGAGGACGAGGCCCTGGCCGAGCAGCTCAGCGATCGGCTCCGCGCCGATCCCACCGATCACGCGATCGCCATGGCGCTCATCGAGACGCTGACCCGCCTCGGCCGCGATCTCGATCTGCTCGGGCTGATCTCCGCGCGCATCGAGGAAGGCGACGAAGAGGTGCGCCGCGAGCTCGGCCCTCGCCGCCGCGAGGTGCTCCTCCGGCTCGCGAAGCTGGCCCGCGAGAAAGGCCACCGCTCCGAGGCCGAGCTCTACGAGAGCATGGCCGCGTCCGACATCGAGTGATCGCGAAGGCCGCGCGATCGCGGCCCGCGATCAGCCGAGGAGCCAGCGGCCGAAGCCCTGGAGCCAGCGGGCGCGCGGATCGTCACCTTCAGGAAGCCGGCCGGCGGAGAGCGCCGCGAGGAGCGCCTTCGTCTCCTCCGACCGCGTCCGGGGCAGCGCCTCCAGCGTGGCGAGGATCGCCGCGCGCTCGGGGCTCGTCCCCGTCCGCGCCTGCCAGCGCTCGGCGCGCTCGCGGAGGGCCGGATCGGGCGCGTTCGGCACCTCGCGGGCGGGCCCCGGGCCGAGGCCGTTGATCGCGTCGATCACCACCTGCTTGCGCTCCTTGAGGGGCAGCGCGCGGAGCTCGTCCGGCATCATCGGGCGCCCGATCCAGTAGTCTTGTCGCCCGTGGCCGAGCGGGAGCTCGATCCGCTGGGAGAGCGGCTCGACAGGCAGCCCACCGGTGAAGCGGACGGGCACCACGGGCGCGCCGAGCGCGAGCGCCATGTCGAGGAACGACGAGCTCATCTTCACCACCGGCTCCCGGCACGAGAGCGAGCGCGTCCCCTCCACGTGCACCATCGCGCTCTTGCCCTCCTCGGCCATCGATCGGCCGATCTCGCCGATGATCTGCACGAGCGAGTCCCGATCCTCGCGATCGAAGAACGTGATGAGCCCCGGATCGCGCACGCCCGGGTAGCTGAAGCTCTTCGCGATCAGCTCACCCACCCACGAGCTGCGGTGCTCGGCCTTGGCCAGCGTCACCGTGGGCGCGCCAACGAGGGTCGAGGCGATCACCGAGAAGAGCAGCGACTCGATGGCCACCTGGTGGTTGCCGAGGAAGAGGCAGCTCCTGCCGCGCACCCGCTCGAGGGCCTCGGGATCGACGACGATGACATCGCCGACGAAGCGCTCGATCAGGCCGTAGTACACGTCCTCCACCGGCCAGGTGCCGATCCCGAAGAAGCGGCGCCAGTACGCCTCCACCGGCCCGAGATCCATGGCCGGCGGCCCGGCGTCAACGACGTGAACCGACGTGCCCTCGCGGCGCACATCGACGGCATGCCGGCGGAGCGGGCGGATCTTCGCCACCGCGCTCCGGGCATCCGGGGCGATCTGGATCATGCTCGGGTGGACGAACGCCCGGCTCGCGACGTGATCGCGCACGGCCACCTCCAGCGTTCGATCCGCGCCCGCGGGGATGCCGTAGATGGCCGCCACGTTGCCGGGGAGCCAGTCGCTCGGCGCGATGTCCTCCGGCGAGGCCACCGTGCCCGCGCCCTCCACGCGCGAGAGGCGGAGGCCGGGCACGAAGCGACGATCGCGCAAGAACGCCCTGCGATCCAGGCGATTCGCGCGCCCGATCGGCCCGCGGGGGAGGAGGATCTCCACCAGCGTCAGCGCCGCGAGCACGCTGCCGGCGACCGAGAGCTGGATCTCGAAGCGCGGGAAGCGCGCCTCTCCATCGAAGCCGGTGAAGCGCACCTCGACCTGCCCCTCGCCTGCCTCGGGCAGCGGTCCGAAGAAGCGGAGCTCGGGGATGCGGTACGGATAACCGACCACGTCGTCCGGGATCTCCGGTGAGAAGCGGTGGAGCTCGTCGTGCGGGATCGCGTGGGTGAGCGCGTCGAGCAGGCCCTGGTGCAGCGCCCCACGCGGCACGCCGCGGAGCGCGAGATCGACCGTGGCCGAGGCCCCGTTCGCGCCGAGGCGCAGCGCGCGGACATGGTGGAACGCGGGCCCGTGGAAGAGCGCGCCCGACGCATAAGGATCATCGGCCGGTCGTTCGTCGACGAGCGGCGGGAGCAAGCTCGGCGGCGCGGCGAAGGCGCCCGTGCGCACCACGCCGATCGCCACCGGCTCGAAGCGGGAGAGCGCGGCGTCGCGCGCCTCGCGGTGGGCGAGCAAGGTCACCCGGGCGCCCTCCGGCAGAGGTTCGATCGCCGTGCAGAGACGCACCGGACCACCCGGGAACGGGAGCCAGCGCTTCACCTGCACGTCGCAGAGCTCGACCACCTGCTCGCCGGACCTTCGCGGCGCCGCAGCGGCCAGCCGATCGACCATCGACATCATGGGCAGCGCGGGCAACGTGAACGTCGGCCGGTGATCGCCGAGCCATGTATCCACCGCAGGATCGAGCACCTCTTCCTTCGGCGGGAGCGGCGCGCGACGGGGCCGCGGGGCGCCGGCGACGACGCGCATCGCGAGACGCGCCGCGTGGTAGATGCGCTTGCCGTCGACCCAGAGCGATCCCTGCGCCACCGCGACGCGCCCGCGCGCATCCTCGCTGACCTCGATGAGCTCGATCTCGGTGACGATCACCTTGTTCTTCGGGACGACCTGGCCTCGATACTTCCAGATCACCGGCTGCGCGACGCCGACGGGCTCGAAGCGCGCGCCTTCGATCCCGTCCGTCATCCCGCGCTCGATCATCACCGCCTGGAGGAGCTGGATCAGCGCCTCGATCCCGAGCGATCCAGGCTGGACCGGGTCCTGGAAGAAGTGGGCCTTGAAGAACCACTCGCCGGGGTCGACGTCCTTCTCGGCCCGGGCCCAGCCGAGGCCCTTCTTGCCACCCGACGGCGCGTACGCGGTGATCCGATCGAGCATGCAGAGCATCGGGCTCGGCAGGCAGGCCGAGCCCTCGAAGAAGCGCGCGGGCCGCGATCGCAGGTCGATCCGGAACGACGAGGGGGCCTCGATCCGCGCGCGATCGTCCGGCGTGACGGGGAGGCCGACCTGGTTGTCGAAGGCCTCCTTGGGGAAGTAGCCGAAGACGGTCTTCATCTCGAAGACCTTCTGCTCGCCGAGGAAACACTCGACCGCGAAGGACTCGATGATCATGCCGGCCGACTTCGAGATGTCGGTCACCTTGACGCGCGTCCGCATCGTCCCAGCCGAGGGGAGGAGCTCGGCGAGCAGGGTGCCCGAGCCATCGAGGTTCCGGAAGAGCAGGTCCTCCTCGGTGGTGAGCGAGCTGCCGAGGTAGCTCGCGAGCCACCCGCAGGGCTGGAGCGCGGCCTCCATCAGCACGCAGAACGGCATCGTCGGGTGGCCGTTCTCGCCGAAGTACCAGGCCTCGCTCGGGATGTCGTACTCGGCCTCGATCACCACGCCGGGGCGGAAGGTGCCCGGCGGCTCGCTGGTCGAGACGATGCGCGACATGAAATGGTAGGGCGGCCCGGGGAGGCGCGCGACCTTGCGGGGCCCGTCGAAGACGGCGTACATCGCGCCGAAGGCCTCGGAGGGGCGGCCCCAGGCGCACGCGAGCAGCGAGGGGTAGTCGAAGGCGAAGCCCTGGTGCGAGGCAACTGGTTTGGGCGATAGCCATCCAGCGAGGCCGCCCAGCGTGGAGAGGCTCATCGTCACGTGGGCTGGATCGGAGGCGGACGCCACGGGCAGGTGCTTCCACTCGTCGAGCGGCCAGCCCGGCGCGAGGCGGAGGCCCATGCGCCGCGCGTGGAAGGCCTTCCGGCCATCGACGGTGCAGAGCAGGTCGGCGAAGATGGTTGGCTCGGGGCCCGCGATCACTTCCTCGATGAAGACCTCGTAGGTGAGGTGCCGCGACGAGGGGATGGCCTGCCCGCGGCAGCGCATGGCGATGGGCTGCTCGGTGACGGGCTCGAAGCGCCAGCCGTCGCGGTCGAGGGTGAAGCCGAGCGCCGCCAGATAGAACGACATGGCCTGCACGCAACCCTCGAACATCAGGGTGCCGGGCATGCACGGGTCGTTGTGGAAGTGCCCCTCGAAGTACCAGTCGTCGGGCCCGATCGGTGCCTCGGCGCGCAGGTAGCCGCGCCCCCAGGGCCCGCCCTTGGGATCGAGCGCGCTCACCTCGCGGAGCAGGAGCATGCGGCCCTGCTGCACGCGCGGCGAGCGCACGTGGGAGAGCGCCCGCTCGTAGCCTGGACCGAAGCAGTCCGCGGCGCGCCCCTCGGAGAAGGCGCGGAGATCGGCGTCGCTGAAGCGCGCCTTCGGCTGGGCGATCACCGGCGGATCGAGCCTCGCCTCGCGGGAGGGCTCGGCCGTCTTCGCGTCCCAGAGCACGCCGCCCGACTCGTCGAGCTCGCGATCGTTGAAGAAGCCCGCCTGCCCGCCGCGCACCGAGAGACGGAGCGAGTCGCCGACGAAGCAATCGTAGTGGAAGAAGAAGAGACGCACGTCGCCCTGGCTCGCGTGGCCGTCAACGTGGATCGTGTACCGCAGCGTCTCCCCCGGCTGCGCGAGCGGCCCGTGGTAGGTGAGCTCGCAGCCGAGCAGGCGGTAGACGCGCTCGCCGCGGTTGTAGCGATCGATCCCCTGCCAGGAGATGAGCAGGAGATCGGCCTGGCCGCACTCGATCATCAGGCCGGCGGGCATGCGACCCTCGTGGAGCACGTCGGCGTGCGCGCCCACGTCCGTCTCGGTGACGATGATCCCCTTGCCGAGCTGATGGTGCGGCCCCTCGATCCCGAGCACCCGATCGGCGAGCAAGAGCGGCGGCATCGGCATCCGCACTTGCCGCGCGAACCCGTCCTGATCGGCAAAGTCGGGCCCGAACCCCGAGGAGATCTTCCCCGACGCCATGACCTCGAGGGCCGCGCGATCGAGCTTCGGCCCCGGCAGCGAGGGCGCCGCGTGTGGCGCCGGAAGAGGCGACGCGATCGGCTCCATCACGACAGCGCGCGGCGCGACAGCCGGTGTGATCGGTGAAGCGACCACCGGCGTGCTCGGCGCCGCGAGCGGCAGCGTGACCGAGGCGTGGCGCGGCCGGCCGCCGCGGCGAGCAAGCCCGCCTGCATGCGCTGCTGCATCGCGAGGAACTGCGCGTGCGCAGCGCTCTGCCCTTCGAGGAATGCCCGGTGGATCTCGCCCATCCGCGTCATCTGCGCGGCGGCCCGGCCAAGGATCTCCGCAGGCGCCGAGCTCGAGAGCGCGGGCGATGAAGGCACAGCGGTCGGCGCCGCGGGTACGACCACAGGAGGCGCCGGCTCCGCGATCGACGCGGGCTCGATCACAGGCGCGAGAGCCGGCGCAGGCGGCATCACCTGCGCGGCCGACGAGAGCGCCGGAAGCACGACTGGAGCGCGGTGCGCAGCAACCGTCAGCGCAGGACCGGCCGGGCGAGCGGGAGCAGCGCCGGCGGCGAGCGCGCGGTGGAGCTCGTCGAGCGGGAGATCGAGGCCGTTCGCGACGAGCGCGGCCGCGGCGTTGGCGAGCTGGCGGACGCCGCTCCGGCCCGCGACATCGAGGGGCACGGCGAGGTGCGGGCGATCGCCGAGGATGCGCTTGATCCACCCGCTGCACAGCCCGCGCGGCCCGTGCTCCAAAAAGACGCGGACGCCGTCGGCGTACGCTTGCTCGATCATCCGCGGGAAATCGAGGGTGGAGAGGGCCTGGGCGGTGATGGCCGCGGCGATGGCGTCGGCGCTCGCGGAGAAGGAGCGCGCGCTGCCTGCCGAGTAGTGGCGGAGGCCTGCGACCGGGGTCGTCTCGCGGCGGTGGAGGTCGTACCACGCGCGGTGGATCTCCTCGATCTCCGGGCAATGGGCGGCCATCTCGTAGGCGAGCGGGAGCGCGCGAGCGCGCCCGAGGCGATCGATCACGCGGGCGCAGGCGGAGGCCTCGCCGCCGATGACCACGTCGTCCACGGTGTTGACGATGGTCAAGTGCGCGGACGGCTCGCCGCGCAGGGCCTCGCGCACCTCGGCGACGGGGGCGGCCACGCTGTAGGCCTTCCACGGGCCGTCGGCGCCGAGCTTGCGGAAGGCGCGGCGGATCGCGGTGAAGTCGCCGACGAGATCGGTGGTGAACATCGGCGCGCGCCATGACTCGGTCGCCATCGCGTCGAGATCGCGCCAGACGCCGAGGGCGAAGAGGGCGTTGCTCTCCCCGGACGAGTAGCCGATCGTCGCCTGCGGGGTGAGGCCGAGCAGACCGAGGGAGATCTCGGCGTGGAGCTGGCAGAGGAAGGCGCTCGACCAGAGCTGATCGAGCGGGTGGGATGCGGGGCCGGGCGGGCCGAAGATCCACGACGTCGCCTTCGGGAGCGACGGAAAGCGGCGCTCGAGACGGGCGAGCGGATCGGGCAAGGCGAGGGCGAGCTCGCGGCCCATGCCCTGGTAGGACGCGGCGGCGCCGGTGAAGACGAAGGCGAGATCGCCGCCGAGCGGCGCGTCTCCGTAGAAGAGGCCCTCGGGGAGGACATCGCCTCGATCGAGGGCGCGGAGCGCGAGATCGCGGCGCTGGGCGAGCTCGGCGTCGCTCGCGGCGACGATCGCGAGGCGCGCGGGGCCGCCGCTCGAGGGGCGACCCTCGGCGAGGACTCGCCGCACCTCGGCGCGATCGCGGCCGCCGAAGACATGCACCCGCGGCGCGGGCTCGAACAGCAGGGCGCGCGGCGGATCGACCGCCGACACGAAGGCATGCGCCTCCGTGCCGCCGAGGACGCGCGTGCGGGTCTCGGCGATGCGCGGCCCCATCCAGGGCACGGCGCCGCGGCCGGGCGAGGGGCGCGCGCCGTGCGCCGCGCATGCGATCGCGGCCGCCACGTGCAGGAGGCCCGCCGCGGCGTGGGGGAGATTGTTCGGGCTCGGATCGATCGCGCCCTCGCCGTCGCCGAGCACGAGCGCGCCCTCGCGCCCCGCGTCGTCGAGCAGCGCGAGCACGCGATCGCCGTCGCGCCTCGCGTCGTCGAGGCGCTTGAGCGTGAGGACCACCGCCGCGTCCCCCGCGCGATCGGGCTGGGCGCGCGGATCGATCGCGGCGAGCGCGGCGCGATGGACGGGCTCGCTCGACAGATCGACCGCGCCCACCACGGCCGCGTCGATCTCGCCGGCGGCGAGCGCGCGGGCCGCGAGCCCGAGGGCCACGAGCCCGGAGGCCTGCTCCGCCGAAATGGAGAAGCTCGGGCCGCCGAGGTCGAGCTGGCTGTTCAGCCGGTTGGCGGGGATGTTGGGCATGGTGCCCACCACGGAGGCCGCGTCGAGCCGCGGGACGATCGCGTCGCGCACCGCCTCGATCCAGGCCGCCGGAGCGACGCCGCCCTCGGCCGCGGACCACCGCTCGGCCCAGTCGGCCGTCCGGAAGCGCGCCCCGTAGCGGGCGACCTCCGGGTCCGCGCCCATGCCCACGAGCACGCTGCTCCGCTCGCGCGGGAGGGTGATGCCCGCCGTCGCCTCGCGCGCCGCCTCGAGGACGAGGAGCTGCTGCGGCAAGGTCTCCGCGAGATCGCGGGGCGGGAAGCGCAGGCCGTCGAGGGCGACGGAGACCTCGCGCCGCGCCGGGCCCGCGGGCGCAGCCTCGCAGAGCGCGCGCGCCGCGGCCTCCGCGCCGGTCGCCTCGCCCAGCATGGCGCCGAGCCCCACCACGGCGATGGCCGGGCGAGATGGTTTGACCTCCAACGATTCGACGAGCCGCGGGTCGTCGTCGCTCACGAGCAGGTGGGCGTTGTTGCCGCCGAAGCCGAAGGCGCTCACCGCGGCGACGCGCGGGCGATCCGCGGGCCAGGGCTCGGGCTCGGCGAGCAGGCGGAAGGGCGAGCCGGCGAGCGCGGGGAGGGGCGCGTCCGCGTGCAACGTGGGCGGGCGCCTGCCTGCGCGGAGCGCGCCGAGCACCTTGATGAGGCCGGCCGCGCCGGCCGCGGTGATCAGGTGCCCGAGGTTGCCCTTGAGCGAGCCGATGGGGATGTCCGTGCGGCCCGCGAAGACCGCGCTCATCGAGCGGATCTCGGTCACGTCTCCCACCTGGGTGCCGGTCGCGTGGCACTCGATGAGCGAGACATCGGAAGGGTGGAGGCCCGCCGCCGCGTAGGCCTGCTGCATGGCCCGGATCTGCCCCTCCTCGGCCGGCGCGAGCAGGCCGCGGCCCCGGCCGTCGTTGGAGAGGCCGACCCCGCGGATCACGCCGAGGATGGCATCGCCGTCGCGGCGCGCGTCGGCGAGGCGCTTGAGCGCGACGATCGCCGCGCCCTCCGCGGGCAAGAGCCCGTCGGCGTCGCGGTGGAAGGGGCGGCTCTGCCCGCTCGGGCTGAGCGCGGAGAGGGCCGTGAACCCGATGTGCAAAAAGAGCGGATCGGCGGCGTTGACCGCGCCGGCCAGCACCAGATCGGCGCTCCGATCGTGGAGGCGATCGCACGCCAGCTTGATCGCGTACAGCGACGACGCGCATGCCGCGTCGAGAGCAAAGGCCTCGCCCCCGAGGCCGAGCGCCTGCTTCGCGAGCAGCGCCGGGAGGCCCGACATGAAGCGGGCTCGCGGGTCGGTCGTGTCGACGCCCGCGAGCGCCCGGGCCGCGCCCCGCGCGAAGCTCGGCCCCTGCGCGTCGAGCCAGACCTGCTCGGCGTAGCGGGACATGGCGGCGGTGGGGAACGAGAGGTTGCCGAGGATCAGCCCTGCGCGCCGGAGAGAGGACGGATCGCGTCCGCCGAGCGCCTGCCGCGCGGCGTAAAGGACCCACTGCACCTCGGGGCCGAGCGCGCGCACCTCGTCCGGCGCGATCGCGAAACCGGCTGGATCGAAGACCTCGCCGAACCCTTCGACGTAGCCGCCGAGGTCCGTCGAGCAGCGATCGGTGAGCTTCTCCGGGGCCGTCTCGCCGGGCGCGAGGGCGTGGAGGCGCGACATCCGGAGGCGGCCGGGCGGCGCGGATCGCAGCGCCGACCGGCCCTCGATTGCTTCCTGGAAGAGCGCCTCGGGCGAGGCAGCGCCGGGCAGGATGCAGCCCTGCCCGACCACGGCGATGGGTGCGAAGGTCATGCGCCGAGGCCCACCTGCGCGTCGCGGCGAGCCGGGCTCTCGCCCGGCCGGAGCACGACCTCGACGCCGCGGAGCAGCGCGAAGACGCGGCCCGCGGCGTCCGCGAGCGACACGTCGCAGAGCGCGCGCGAGGCGTGGACCTCGCGGCTCCGGAGCACGCAGCGGATCGAGCCCTCGGGCAGGCTGCTGCCCGTGATCTCCACGGCGCCCACGCCCATCGGCAAGGTCGCGCCGCCGAGCAGGTCGCGCGCCCAGAGGAGCGCGAGCTGGAGCGCGCCGTCGATCGGCGCCGGGTCGATCGAGAGGCCCGCGCTCGGCCAGCCCTGCTCCTTCGCGCCGCGGAGCGCGCCGGCGATGCCCTCGCGCGAGACGCCCGCGATCTCCCGGATCACCTGGAAGCTCGGGCCGTGGAAGAGGACATGGCCGTCGTAGATCGGCTCGCCCTTGAAGGCCCCGAGCCGAGGCTCGGGCTCGCGCGCGAGCGCATGCTCGGCGGCGGGCGCGGCGATCGCGCTGTAGTGGAGCGCGCCGCCCGCGCCGCGCAGCTCGACCGACAGCTCGTTCGGGTGCGCGTCGCCGCGGGGCGTGCAGACCACGACCAGCCGATCGCCGCCGCCGTCGAAGCCTTCGAGCTTGATCCCGCGCAGCACCTTCACGTCGCGCAGGGTCAGCGCCTCGATCTCGGCGTGGATCGCGCGGACCGCGCCCGTCATCCAGGCGAGGGCCATGGCCACGGGGACCACGGCGCGCCCGCCGATGCGGTGATCGGCGAGGTACGGGTGCGTCCGGTGGCTGACGGCGATCTCGGCGGAGATGGCGGCGCCGGCACCGAGCCCGGGGAGCACCTCCGACGTCGAGGCGGCGATCACCGTCTCGACCTCGGCGGGCGAGCCCAGGAGCTCGTCGGTGAAGCGGCGCGCGCCCTCGGCGAGGGGGAGCAGCGGCACGCCGGTCTTCGCGAAGTGAGCCTCGAGCGAGGGCGTGACCATGCCGCCCTGCCAGGGGCCCCAGCCGATTGCTTTGACCACCAACGATTGGCCGCTCCGTCGCCGGAGCGCCGCGCCGACGCGGTTGAGCACCTCGTTGGCCATGGCGTAGTCGCACTGCCCGCGGTTGCCGGCGCGGGCTGCCACCGAGGAGAAGAGGACGACGGCGCGCAGCGGATCGGGCGAGGTCGCGTCGAGCAGCGCGCGCAGGCCGAGCACCTTGGTATCGAACACGCGGTCGAACTGCTCGGCGGTCTTGTCGGCGATCATCCGGTCGGCGAGCACACCGGCCCCGTGCACGAGCACCGTCACCGGTCCCCAGGCCTTGCGCAGCTCGGCAAGCGACGTGGTGAGGGCCTCGCGGTCCTGCACGTCGGCGGCGAGGTAGCGCGCCTCGGCGCCGGTCGCCTCGATCGCGGCGAGGGTCGAACGCACCTCCCGCGCGGCCCGGACCCGGCTCACCGCCGCGCCGAGATCGGCCGGAGAGAGCTTCGTGCCCCGGCCCTCGGCGTCGGCGAGGAGCGCACGCTTCAGCTCGGCGTCGCCCTCGATGCCGCGGAGCGCCGCCGGCTCTTCATCGAGGCGCGAGCGGCCGAGGAGCGCGACCTTGACCTTGCTGCGGCGGCAGAGCTCGATCACCGAGGCCGCGGTCACGCCGCGGGCGCCGCCGGAGACGAGGACCACATCGCCTTGCCCGAGCGAGAGCGACGCGGGGCCCACCTCGCGGAGCACGCTCCGGATCGTCGTCCGCTTCCCGTCAGCGTGGAGGCCGATCTCACCGGCCCCGCCGCCGTGGAGGAGCTCGTCCGTGAGGGCGCGGGCGAGCGCGTTCGCGTCGCGCCCGCCGCGCGCGAGATCGATCGCCTTCACCGAGGCCTTCGGCCACTCGAGCGCCGCGGTGCGCGCGAGCGCGGAGATCCCGGCGAGGTACGCCCGCATCTCGTCCTGTCCGGAGAGCCCGAAGTCACCGCCGGTGTCCTGCACCAGCACGAGCGCACCGCCCTGCTCGGACAAACGCGGCGCGACGATCTTCGCGGCCCGGAAGGCCTCGCGATCGACCGCCACCGCCTCGTCGATCGAGGCGACGGGCCGGAGACCGCCGAGGAAGATCAGCGCGTCCGCCGCGGCGCTCGGCTCTTTCACCACGGTGGCCGAGAGCCCGCGCTCCGCGAGCGCCCGGACGACCTCGGCAGCCACGCCGGTGCCCTCGTCCGTGACCTCGATCCGCTTCGCGCCGAGGAGCCCCGCCATCGCGAGGCCCGAGGGGATCGCTGCCACTTCTTCCGCGACCCAGCGCCCGATCATCGCGCCGGACGACACCATGGAGGGAGCGGGCTGAGGCACAGCTTGCGCGGCTTGCGGCAAAGTGACCGGTGCAACAGGCGCGGGCGCGGTCTTCGGCCCCATGCCGCTCTTGTCGCGCAGGTAGTCGACGATCTGGCCGAGCGTGCGGAGCGCGGCCATCTCCGCGGCCTTCACCTCGGGCAAGCCGGGCGCCTTCTCGCGCATCGCCGAGAGGATCTCGACCCGCTTGATCGAGTCGATCCCGAGGTCGGCCTCGAGCTCCATCGGCAGGGCCAGCATCTCCGCCGGGTACCCGGTCTTGTCCGCCACGATCGAGAGCAGGAGCGGCGCGAGATCGGTCCCGCCGTGGCCGTTCGCCGCGCCGTGACCGTTCGTCGCGCCGTGGCCGTTCGCGTCGCCGTTCGACGGCGCCTGCGCTTCGCCGTTCGGGGCATGCGCCGCGCCCATGGCGCCGCTCTTCTCGCGGAGGTAGTCGACGATCTGACCGAGCGTGCGGAGCGCGGCCATCTCCGCGGCCTTCACCTCCGGCAAGCCCGGCGCCTTCTCGCGCATCGCCGCGAGGATCTCCACGCGCTTGATCGAGTCGATGCCGAGGTCGGCCTCGAGCTCCATGGGCAGGGCCAGCATCTCCGCCGGGTACCCCGTCTTGTCCGCCACGATCGAGAGCAGGAGCGGCGCGAGGTCCGCCGCGGGCGCGCCGTTCTTCGGCGCTGCAGTAGGGGCAGGAGCGGGCGGCGGGGCCGCGATCGGGGCCGCCACGGGCGCCGGGGCCGGCGCGGCCACCACGACGGGCGGGGGCGCCGCCGGGAGCGGGGCGACCACGGGAGGAGCCACCGGAGCCGGCTGGGCCACGATGGACAGCGCCGATGCCTGATGTGCAACGATGGGCAACGGTGCGCCCGTCACCATCGCACCGAGCCCCGCGAAGGACGACTCCATCGTCCGGAGGAAGGTGGCGTGGGTGTCGGCCATGGTCTTGAGGTAGGCCGCGTGGGCCTCGGAGGCCTGCTGTTGCGAAGCCTGGTAGGCCTGCACCCACGCGAGCTGGGCATCCGCGAGCGGCGCTTGCTGCGGAGGCGCTGCGACGATCGGCGCGGGCGCGACAGGCGCGGGCGAAGCATGCACGGGGGCGGGCTCGGCGCGACGGGGCGCCTCGATCACCACGGGCGCGGGCACCGGGCGGGGCGGGTTGGGCCTGGGCAGCGCGGCCGATCCGCCGCGCGGCGGGTAGGGCTTGCCGTGGTTCGAGCCGTTGAGGGCGATGGTCATCGCGGGCTTCTTCTTCGGCGTCGCGCTCGGCGCGGGGAGGCCCGCCCAGAGCGGCGCGAAGTCGAGGGCGACGCCCGCGGCGGAGAGGCGGCCGAGGGCTTCGAGGAGCGCGCTCGCGCCGTGCTTGCCCTTGCGATCGAGGGCGATCGAGAGGTGCGGGCGGCCGTCGAGGATGCGATCGCAAAGCTCGGTCAGCACCGCGCCGGGGCCGACCTCCAGGAAGATGCGCGCGCCCTTCTCCCACATGCCCTCGATCTGCTCGACGAAGCGCACGGGCTTGCCGATCTGGGCGGCGAGCCGCTCCCGGATGCCCTCGGCGCTCGCCGGGTAGGGCGCGGCCTCGGCGTTGGACCACACGTCGATCGTGGGGGCCGCGAAGGCCACGCCCGCGAGGTGCTCGGCGAAGCGCGCGCAGGAGGGCGCGACGAGCGGGCTGTGGAAGGCCGTCGCCACGGGCAGGCGGCGCGCCTCCTTGCCCGTGCGGGAGAAGAGCTTCTCCACCTGCTCGATCGCCGGGACCGGGCCGGAGACCACCACCTGCGCCGGGTGGTTGTGGTTCGCCACGACCACGTCACCGCCGGCTTCGGCGAGGAGCGCGCGGGCCTCGTCGAGCGAGCAGGGGAGCGCGGTCATCGCGCCGGGGATCGCGGACGCGTCGCGCATCAGCTCGCCGCGACGGCGGGCCACGGTGACGAGGCTCTCGGGGTCGAGCGCGCCGGCGGCCGCGAGGGCCGTGATCTCGCCGAAGCTGTGGCCGCCCACGCAGAGGGGCGTGACGCCGAGGGATTGCACGATCCGGAGCAGGCCGAGGCTCGCGAGGCCGATGGCCGGCTGCGCCCACTCGGTGCGGGTCAGCGTCTCCGCCTGGAGACGGCGTGCTTCATCGTTGAACACCGGGATCGGGAAGACCACCTCGTGGACGGCGCGCCCGTCGAAGCGCGCCGAGGCGGCCTCGTCCCAGACGGACCGGGCGGCGTCGAAGGAGATGGCCAGATCGGCGCCCATGCCGACGTACTGGCTGCCCTGACCGGGGAAGAGGAAGGCCACGGGGCCGAGGGCCGGGCCCACACCGTGGTGGACACCGGCCGGCGTGGAGAAGGGCTCGCCCGGGCGCGCGGCGATGCGGCCGCGGGCGTCGGCGAGCTTCTGCGCGAGGTCGTCGGCGCTCGCCGCGGGCACGGCCAGGCGGTGCGCCTCGGCGGCGCGGAAGGCGTCCTGCGATCGGCGCGCGATGTCCGCGAGCGAAGCGCCCTCGGTGAGGCTCTTGGCGATCGCGTCGCAGCGATCGGCGAGCGCGGCGGCGCTCTCGGCCGAGAGGACCACGAGCTCGGTGGGGCGCGTGGAGAAGCGCGGCGCGCGATCGGCGGGGCCGCCGTACTCCTCCAGCGTGACGTGGAAGTTGGAGCCGCCGAAGCCGAAGCTCGACACCGACGCGCGGCGCGGGTGCGAGGCGTCGCGGATCCACGGGCGCGCGACGGTGTTGAGGTAGAAGGGGCTCTCGTCGATGCCGAGCGCGGGGTTCGGCTGCTCGACCTTGATCGTGGGGAGGAGGACCTTGTGATGGAGGGCCATCACCGCCTTGAAGAGCCCCGCCGCGCCGGCCGCCGACTTGGTGTGGCCGATCTGCGATTTGACCGATCCGAGCGCGCACCACTGCCTGTCCTCGCGCCCCGCTTCGCCGAAGGCGAGCTTGAGCCCGGCGAACTCGGCGACGTCGCCGGCCTTGGTGGCGGTGCCGTGGGCCTCGACCAGCTCGACCGTCTCCGGGCCGTAGCCCGCGACCTCGTACGCCCTGCGGAGCGCGCGGGCCTGCCCCTCGGGCAGCGGCGCGTACACGCTCTTGCTGCGCCCGTCGGAGGACGAGCCGACCCCGCGGATCACCGCGTAGACGCGATCGCCGTCGCGCTCGGCGTCGGCGAGGCGCTTGAGCGCCACCATCGCGAGGCCCTCGCCGAGGATGGTGCCGTCGGCGGCCTGCGAGAAGGGCCGGCAATCGCCCGTCGGCGAGAGCGCCGGGGTCTTGCTGAAGCACATGTACATGAAGATGTCGTTCATGGTGTCGACGCCGCCGGCGATCACCAGATCGGACTGCCCCGTCGCGAGCTCGCTGATGCCCATGGAGAGGGCGGAGAGGGCGCTCGCGCAAGCGGCGTCGGTGACGCAGTTGGTGCCGCGCAGATCGAAGCGGTTGGCGATGCGCCCGGCGACCACGTTACCGAGCAAGCCGGGGAAGCTCGACTCCTGCCAGGGCACGTACTCGCGGCCGATGCGATCGCACGCGTCCTGTGCCTCGGCCTCGGGGATGCCCGCGTCGCGCAGCGCCTTGAGCCACACCGGGCGCTGGAGGCGGCTCACCATCGTGCCGAGCAGCTCCTGCCCGGAGGTGACGCCGAGGATGACGCTGGCGCGATCGCGATCGAGCTTGTCGAGCCGGCCGCGCGTGGCGTCGTCGAGCACCCGCTGGGCGACGATCAGCGCGAGGAGCTGCGAGGTGTCGGTCGCGGGGACGATGCTGGGCGGGACGCCGAACTCGAGCGGATCGAAGGCCGAGTCGGCGAGGAAGGCGCCGCGCTTCGAGTAGGTCTTGTCGGGGGCCGAGGGGTCCGGATCGTAGTAGTCGTCGATGAGCCAGTGCGTGGGCGGGACATCGGTGATCAGATCGCGCCCGGCGAGGATGTCGCGGAAGAAGCCCTGGGTGTCGGTGGATCCGGCGAAGAGGGCGCTGACGCCCACGATGGCGATGGGGACCTGCGGCATGAACGAAGAACCTCGAAGGAAATACGGGGGGTTCGGCGCGTCAGGCGAGGACGCGCGGGCGGAAGTCGAAGGCCTGGGACGGGACGGGCAGCCCGTAGCTGCGGAGCTGGTGGGCGCGCGTGATGACGGCCGCGCCCTCGAGCAGGTTGAGGCCGATCTGCACGACGGCGCGCTTCTCGGGATCGGCGAGGAAGGAGCCCTTCGCCCAGGCGTTGAACGAGCCCATGGCCGGGCCGCACCACACCTGGTAGTCGGCGCGGCGATCGGGCTCGCCGTCGATGGCCCACTTGCTCGCCTTGCCGAGGTACCAGCGGAAGACGAGCGCCATCTTGCGCTTGGGATCGCGCTCGCACGCTGCGATCTCCGAGGGATCGCGGCGCTGCCAGAACTGCTTCGTGTCCTCCCAGATGCGCTCGAAGCTCTCGTGAAGGACCTCGCGCTCGAGGCGGCGGCGCTCGTCCGCGGGGATGGCGTCGAGCGAGGGGTGGGCGTGATAGGCCTCGTAGAGGCGGGCCGCGCGCACGCCGAACATCGTGCCGCGCTTGAGCACCTGCACCTTGACGCCGAGCTCGAACATGTCGGCCGCGGGCGCCATGATCACGTCGGCCACCTCGGCCTGGGCGAGCATGGCCTTGCCCTGCGGGGAGAGGCCGGACTCGATCGCGGACTGGTTGACGGAGCCCGTGACGACGTAGGCCGCGCCGAGCGCGAAGGCCGCGGCCACGGCCCCCGGCGCGCCGAGCCCGCCCGCCGCGCCGACGCGGATCGGGCTTGTAAATCCGTGCTTTTCGGCGAGATCGTCGCGCAGCGCGAGGATGGTGGGGAAGAGCGCGGAGAGCGACTGGTTGTCGGTGTGGCCGCCCGAGTCGGCCTCGACGGTGACATCCTCCGCGACGGGGATACGCGCGCCGAGGGCCGCTTCTTCGGGGGTGAGCAGGCCCCGCGCGACGAGCGCGGCGAGCATCTCGGCGGGGGCGGGGCCCATGAAGCGGCGCGCGACCTCGGCGCGGGAGATCTTGGCGAAGATGCGGCGAGGGCGGTGGACGCGGCCCGAGGCGTCCGCGCGCACGCCGGCGAGGGCGCAGCGCACGACGGCCGGGGTGAGCGCCATGAAGGCCGAGGCGGAGACGATGGGGACGCCGCGGCGGATCAAGAGATCGGCCACGCGCTCCTCGAGGGCGGGCTCGTTGGGCGAGTGGATGAGGTTGACGCCCCAGGGCAAGGCCGCGCCGAGCTCGCGCTCGAGCTCGTCCACCGCGCGCTCGACGCGCTCGAAGCCGAGGCCGGCCGCGCCGAAGAAGCCGAGCATCCCCGCGCGCGCCGCGGCGATCACCATGCGCGTGGTGGCGATGCCGTTGGCCATCTCCCCGACGACGTAGGGGAAGCGGACGCGGTGCGCCTCGCCGAACGATCGATCGCCGAGCCACTCGGGGTAGAGCGCGGGGAGCGAGGCGAGGAGCGCGAACGTGCCCGGCGCTCCGCGCTGCGACGCAGGGACGATCTCACCGGCGGCGGCGAGGCCGATCCGACCCGGCGTGACCTCGACGAGGTGCACCGGCTCGCGCACGCGGGCGATGGCCTGGGAGAGCGCGGCGCCGCCGAGGACGATGGAGGCCGCATCCGCGCGCAGCGCGCCGACGGGAGCGAGAGGAGAAGAATGCGAAGAGCCCAAAGCGGGGCACGGGTACCCGGCATTTTCCTCCGGGACAACGCGGGTTTCTGTTCATAACCGAAACATGACGAACCCAGGCTTCAGGGCCGACATTCATCACGCGCTGCGGCACGCTGACGTGCGTCAACGAGCGCGTCATGCACGCGCTGGACGGAGCGGCGCGAGAGGGCGGTTGCCCGCGAAAACAAGGTGAAACCGGGCGTGTTCGGAGCGCTGGATCGGCGGGCCGACCTCTGATACGGCTCGATCATGCGGGCCTTTCTACTGCTGGGTGTCCTGCTCATGGGGTGCGCGTCAACGCCGTTGACGACCGAGGGTGCGCGGGTCGGCGTCACACATCGACCCGTCGAGGGGTGCCAGCTCATCGGCGAGCTCCGCGAGGCCGAGGGCGGCAACTTCCGCTCGCTGCGGGACAACCTGCGCTCGGTGCGCTCGATGCTCCGCAACCGCGCGGCCGGGCTCGGCGGCGACACGGTGCTCCTCGTGTCGACCGACACCGACCCGTACCACATGCCGTCGGGCGTCCCCGGCCTCATGACGCCCAACCCGCCCTGCTCGAACTGCGTGACGATGACGGCGCGCGTGTACACGTGCAGCGGGGCGCCCCGGGCCACCCCCCGGATCGCGCCCTCGCCGGTCGAGGGAGGCGTCTGTCCCCCGGCCGCCCCCGAGGCCGCGGACGACGAGGACGAGCCGCTGGTCGAGGAGTGAGCGGCGGTCGGGCCGGGCCCGTCGAGGGGCCCACCGAAGGCCGGATCGAGGGCTGGATCGGAAGGCCAATCGTCACTTTTGCCCGACTGTAGTAAGAACGCCGGGCCATGAAGAGCGACCTCTCCTCGCGCGCCGGAGCGCACCCGTCCATCGTGCTCGCGGCCGTGCTCGAGCCGCTGGTCTCCGGCCGGAGGGTCGCGGTGCTCGGCGACGCGACGACCGGCCTCGCGGTGGAGCTCGGCGAGCGCGGGGCGCGCCTCGTTCACGCGTATGATCCGGATCCGGCGCGCGCCGCCGAGGCCCTCGCGAAGGTCTCGCCCGGCCGGCACAGCCCCGTGAGCTACGCGCGCCTCACCGACGATCTCGGCGTGCGCGACGGCGCCTTCGACGTGGTGATCGTCCCCGATCTCGCGCTCTTCGCCGACCCGGCCGACGTGCTCCGCAAGACCCGCAAGCTCTGCGCGCCCGCGGGCGCGGCGGTCGTGGGCGCGCGCAACACGAAGGCCGAGGGGAGGCGTTTGCTCGCCGCGCGCGAAGGCGCCGCGGCCTCGACGCCGCCCTCGTACTACGAGCTCTACGACCTCGTCTCCCTCCAGTTCGCCAAGGTGCGGATGGTTGGCCAGGCGCCCTTCGTGGGCTACACGGTGGCCGATTTCGCGGCCGGGGACGACCTCTCGGTGAGCGTCGACACCTCGCTCCTCACCGCCTCGGAGGAGCCCGAGCACTTCCTGGCGATCGCGAGCGATCGGAGCGTCGCCTTCGAGGCGTACACGGTCGTCGGGCTGCCCTGGCCGGAGGTGGCCCAGGGCCTCGCGGCGGGCGCGGGCGAGGCGCGGCGCGACGACGAGCGGCTCGCGCTCACCGAGGCGCAGACGAAGATCCTCGTGCTCACCGCCGAGCTCGAGCAGCTCCGCGATCGGCAGCGGAGCGAGACCGAGGCCCGCGCCGGGACCTCGGCCGCCCTCTCCGCCCGCGTGGTCGAGCTGGAGCAAGAGATCGCCGGGCGCGAGGGGCGCCTGCGGGAGACCGAGGGGCGCGCGGGCGACAACCACGTGCGCGCCGAGCGCCTCGCCCACCAGATCCGCGATCTCGAAGAGGAGCTGCGCCGCCAGCGCGAGCGCGGGACGCGGCTCACCAAGCAGCTCGACGACGAAAAGAGGGCCCGCACCAAGGCGGAGGTCGAGCTCGGGATGATCCGAGGGCGCGTCTCCTCGCCGCCCGAGGCCGCGCCTGTCGCGCCTGTCGCGGCGGCGCAGCCCGCGCCCGCGGCGGTCACGCAGAGCGCGGTCACGCAGAGCGCCGCCGATCGCGATCGCGAGACCGCGCTCCAGACGGAGCTCGCGACGGCGCGGCTGCGGATCGAGGCGCTCGCGGCGGAGCTGGAGCTCTGCCGGGGCCGGATCAGCGAGCTCGAGCAGGAGACGGCGGAGACGAAGCGGCGCGCCACGGTGGAGCCTCCCCCCGCCGCGCCCGATCCCAAGCTGCTCCACCGGCTGAACGAGCTCGAGGCCGCGGTCACCGCCGCGCTGCGCGAGGCGGAGACGGCGAACCACGCGCGCGAGGCGGCCTACGAGCGCGCCCGCCGCGCCGAGGCCCGATCGCAGCGGATGCTGGAGCTCGAGGCCGCGCTGATGACGGCGGAGGCGGCGCGGCTGGAGCAGGTCGAGCAGGTGCAGAAGCTCGAGGCCCGCATCGCCGCGGGCGATCCGCGCGTGGCCGAGCTGGAGCGCCGGCTCGGCGATCGCGAGCAGCGCCTCGCCGACGGGCGCGGGAAGATCGCCGAGCTCACCCGCGCGCTCGAGGAGGCGAAGGCCGGGGCGGCCGAGGCCGAGCGGCGCCTCGACGCCGCCGGGCTCGCGCGGGACGAGGCGAAGGCCAGGCTCGCCGAGGCCGAGGCCGAGATCGTTGCGATCGCAACGAAGCTCGCCGAGGCCGAGCGGCGCGCGGGCGATCTCGACGAGGCGCGCGCCCAGGCCGAGGCGGCGAGCGCGGAGATCGCCGCGCTCGAGGCCGCGCTGCGCGAGCGCGGTCAGCTCGTGGCCGCGCGGGAGCGGGAGCTCGCCGAGGCGGAGCGCGTGGGGCGGGAGCTGATCGCCGAGCTCGCCCAGGCCCGCGCCCGCGAGGCCGAGCGCCCCGAGGCGGCTCCTGCGCCAGGGGCGAGCGTGAGCCAGGCGAGCCAGGTGGAAGATTTGCGCGCGAGGCTCGACGCGCTCGCCCAGAGCGCCGCGCGCACCGAGGCCGACCTCCAGGCCGCGGGCTGGAAGATCGCCCACCTCGAGCGCGCGCTCGCCGAGGCAGGCGAGGGCGCGCGCCCCGCCTCCGTGGTCGAGCGCGAGCTCGGGGCTGCGCTCGTGCGCGCCCGCGACGAGCTCGCCGCCCTCCGGCGCGCGACCGGCGCGACCTGATCGATCGTTGGAGCTGCAACGATCCCGTCGGAGACGGTGAACGAGCCTCTCAGCGCTTGCTGCCGCCGAGCATCAGCACGACCACGAGCAGGAGCAGCATCCCCAGCGCGAAGCCGGCGCCGGCGGCGATCAGCGCCACGCCGCGGGTCGAGAGCGACCGGCTCGGCTGCCCGTTCGGGGTGGAGGC
This sequence comes from Byssovorax sp., assembly GCA_046351295.1. Taxonomy (GTDB): domain Bacteria; phylum Myxococcota_A; class Polyangia; order Polyangiales; family Polyangiaceae; genus JAXLYT01. The sequence goes on along the minus strand of JAXLYT010000064.1, from coordinate 32,534 downwards.
CGGCTCGGGCGCGAAGTCGCTCGCGCGCTGCTGGATCGGCCCCGGACCGCGATCGGCGGCGCGCCGCCCGAGCGAGCGGTAGCGCATCGCCTTCATCTCGCGGAGCGCGCCGTCCATCTGCTTGGCGAGGGTGCCGGCGTTCGAGGTGCGCTCGTCGCGCTCGCGCTTCAGGCATGCGTCGACGATGGCGCACACGCTCGGCGGCAGATCGGGCTTGCGGGTCATGACCGGATCGGAGTCCTGGGTGAGGATCCGGACCATCAGCGCGTTGTAGTTCGCCGCCTGGTGGGGGAGCGTCCCGGTGAGGGCCTCGTACATCACCACGCCGAGCGACCAGACATCGGCGCGGCCGTCGATGTCCTCGCGGCCCGCGGCCTGCTCGGGGCTCATGTACGCGGGGGAGCCGACGACGGTGCCGGTGCGGGTGAGGGTGAAGTTGTGCCCGGTGTCGAAGACCTTGCTGATCCCGAAGTCGAGGATCTTCGCGATGGGCTGGCCCGCGCTGCTCTTCGTGATGAAGAGGTTCGCCGGCTTGAGATCGCGGTGGATGATGCCGTGCGCGTGGGCCTGCTCGAGCGCCTTGGCCACGCCGACGAGCAGCTCCAGCAAGAGCTCGGCGGAGATGATGCCCTCGCGGCGGAGCATCTCGTCGAGGCCCTCGCCTTCGAGCAGCTCGAAGACGAGGAAGGGCGAGCCGTCCTCGGCCTGGCCGAGATCGAGGATCTCGACGATGCTCGGGCTGCGCACGCGGCCGCTGGCCTTGGCCTCGTTGAAGAAGCGCTGGAGGGCGACGGCGTCCTCGGCGACGTCGGGGCGCATGACCTTGAGCGCGACGTCGCGATCGATCAGCTCGTTCTTCGCGGCCCACACGGAGCCGCTCGCGCCTGCGCCGAGCAGGCGCACGAGCCGGTAGCGGGACTGGATCAGATCACCGGGATTCAACGTGCCGTCCGGGAGGATAGCGCGGAGGCGTCTGCCTTCGGCAAGGAAATCCGCGGAGCCCGCGCGAACAAGGGGCGCGGGCTCCGTGGAACGCCGAGGCGTCGGCCTCAGGTGTCGTAGTAGAGGAAGAACTCGTAAGGCACCGGGCGGAGGCGGACGGCGTCCACCTCGCGCTCGCGCTTGTAGTCGAGCCAGGTCTGGATGATATCCCGCGTGAACACGTCGCCGCGGAGGAGGAACTCGTGGTCCTTCTCGAGCGCGTCGAGGGCCTCGTCGAGCGAGCCGGGCATGTGGGGGACTTCCTTCAGCTCCTCGGGCGAGAGCGAGTAGATGTCCTTGTCGAGCGGGTCGCCCGGATCGATGCGGTTCTGCACGCCGTCGAGGCCGGCCATCATCATGGCGGCGAAGGCGAGGTACGGGTTGCACGAGGCGTCGGGGAAGCGGACCTCGATGCGGCGCGACTTGGGGTTGCTCCCACCCTGGACCGGGATGCGGATCGACGCCGAGCGGTTGCGGCTCGAGTACGCGAGGTTGACGGGCGCCTCGTAGCCGGGGACGAGCCGCCGGTAGCTGTTGGTCGTCGGGTTGGTGAGCGCGGCGAGGGCCTTGGCGTGCTTGAGGATGCCGCCGATGTACCAGAGGCCCACGTCGGAGAGGCCGGCGTACCCGTCGCCCGCGAAGAGCGGCTTGCCGTCCTTCCAGAAGGACTGGTGGCAGTGCATGCCGCTGCCGTTGTCGCCGAAGAGGGGCTTCGGCATGAACGTGGCCGTCTTGCCCGCCTTGTGGGTGACGTTCTTCACCACGTACTTGAACCACATGAGCGTGTCGGCCATCGTCGTGAGCGTCGCGAACTTGATCCCGACCTCGCACTGACCGGCGGAGGCGACCTCGTGGTGGCCGACCTCGACATCGACGCCGCTCGCCATCAGCGTGGTCATGATGTCGGCGCGCAGATCGGCGAGCACGTCCGTCGGTGGGACGGGGAAGTAGCCCTCCTTGTGGCGGACCTTGTGGGCGAGGTTCTGGCCCTCCTTGCCGCTGTTCCAGATGGCCTCGTTCGAGTCGAGCTCGTAGAAGGCGCCGCGGGGCGAGTTGTCGTAGCGGACGGAGTCGAACACGAAGAACTCGGCCTCGGGGCCGAAGAAGGTGGTGTCGGCGACGCCGCTCGCCTTGAGGTGGTTCTCGGCCTTCTGGGCGATGTAGCGCGGGTCGCGGCCGTAGGGCTGCCCGGTGATCGGGTCGCTGATCTTGCAGATCATGCTCAGCGTCTTGTGCGCCGTGAAGGGGTCGAGCTTGGCGGTGTGCGCCTCGGGCGTCAGCGTCATGTCGCTGGCGTTGATCGGCTGCCAGCCGCGGATCGACGAGCCGTCGAAGCCGATGCCCTCCTCGAAGAGCGCCTCGTCGAGCCGGTGCGCGGGGATCGTGGTGTGCTGCCAGATCCCGGGCAGGTCGATGAACTTCAGGTCGACGAACTTAACGTCGTTCTCCTTCGCAAACGAAATCACGTCTTTCGGCTTCATGTCTCGATCCCTTTCGATGCGGGGGCGCGTCGTCGCTCCCGCTCCCACGGTTGGCCCGCGGCGCGGCGATCGGCGTCGATCGGCGCGCGGGCAAATCTGTTCGGGCGCCGATCGCTAGATCGCGTCCTCGCCCCGCTCGCCCGTCCGGATGCGCACGGCCTCCTCGATGGGCACCACGAAGATCTTCCCGTCGCCGATCCGGCCGGTCTTGGCGCTCTTCTCGATCGCGTCGATCACGCTCTTGACCATGTTGTCGGGGACGACCACGTCGACCTTCACCTTGGGGACGAAATCCACCACGTAGGCGGACCCGCGGTAGACTTCTTTCTTGCCGCCGGTGCGGCCGAACCCCTTCACCTCGGTCACCGTCATCCCCTGGATGCCGACCTCGGCGAGGGCGTCTTTGACCTCGTCGAGCTTGAAGGGCTTGATGATCGCCTCGACCTTTTTCATGGCAAGTACCTCGACAACAGCGTCCCCACGGTGAGGAGCGCGGGGCGCCCCTCGGCGATCGGGGGTGTACGGCCTCCCTCGTTTCGGGAACGTTTCGGCGCGGGGGCGGGAGGGAAAAAAATCGGACCCCCGCACAGTTGTCGGCGGGGGCGGGCTCGCTTAGGCTCGGCGAGAGCCCTGGGCTGATGGCCGCGCAGCCGAACAAGACCAAGATCCCGGTAGGCACCGTCCTCGCGGGCAAGTACCGGATCACCCGGGAGATCGGCCGTGGGGGGATGGCCGCGGTCTACGAGGCCGAGAACGTCGACATCGGCAAGCGGGTGGCCATCAAGGTGCTGGCCCACGAGCTGAGCGCGTCGACCATCGTGGTCGAGCGCTTCCTCCGCGAGGCCCGCGCCGCCGCGGCGATCCACAGCCCGTACATCTGCGACGTGTACGACTCGGGCCGGCTCACCGACGGGCCGCCCTTCCTGGTGCTGGAGCTGCTCCAGGGCGAGTCGCTCTACGAGCGGATGACCAAGGTGCGGCAGTTCGACGCCGAGACCACGGTCATCATCGCCGCGCAGACCTGCCGCGGCCTGACCAAGGCCCACGCCGCGTCGATCGTCCACCGCGATCTCAAGCCGGAGAACATCTTCCTCACCCGGGACGAGGAGGGGCAGCTCCTCGCGAAGATCCTCGATTTCGGCCTCGCCAAGTTCTACGCGCCGCTCGAAGGGGGCAAGCAGCAGCAGCGGCTGACGCGCGAGGGCGCGGTCTTCGGGACCCCGGCGTACATGAGCCCGGAGCAGGTGCGCGGCCAGGGCGGGGTCGATCACCGGGCCGATCTCTGGGCCCTCGGCTGCATCGTCTTCGAGTGCCTGACGGGGCGCACCGTGTGGTCGACCGAGCAGGGCGTGGCGATGACCTTCGCGCAGATCGCCAGCGCGCCCCTGCCCCGGCCCGCCGAGCTGCGGCCGGACTTGCCGCCCGCGTTCACCGCGTGGTTCGACCGGGCGCTGAACCGCGACATCAACCAGCGCTTCCAGACCGCGAAGGAGCTCGCGGACGAGCTCGGGGCGGCGCTGCTCAGCCCGTCCAAGGCGAGCTTCCACGTGGCGGTGCAGGGCCTCGCGCCCGTCCCGCCGCCGTCCTCGTCGCAGGCGACGCGCCCTTACCCCGAGGGCGCGCCCAACCCCTTCCTCCCGTCGCTCCAGCAGCCTCCGCCCTCGTCGCAGCCACCGCCGTCGCCGTTCCACGCGCAGCCTGCGCCCTCGCCGTTCCAGCCTCCGCAGGCGCCGTCTCCATTCCAGGCGCCGACGCCGTTCCAGGCTCCGCCGCCCGATCCGTGGATGGCCTCGACCCCGCCCTTCCACACCGAGACGCCGGTCCCCGGCGGGGCGCCCACCCTGGGCGCGCCGACCCCGTCCGCGCTCGGCTTCTCCAGCGGCGGGGCGGTGGACGCGCGCTTCGGCGGCCGGCGCAGTCGCTCGTTCTTGATCGCCGCCGCCATCGGCGCGGGCGCCCTGCTCGTGGCCGGCGCGTTCTACGTGGGGTGGACGCAGCTCATCGCGCCGGGCGACGGCCCTGCGAGCCCGGGCAGCGCCGCGAGCTCGGCCTCGGCGTCCCCATCGTCATCGATGGATGCCAGCGTCAACAAGCCGCCCCCGGCCCCGCCCTCGCCGCTCATGCCCTGGGTCGGGCAGGTGCTGGAGGCGCAGCAGGCCATCGCCTCCGGCGATCTCCGCGCGGCGGCCGAGCTGCTCAAGAAGGCGCAGAGCGCGAGCGGGCACGGGCTGCCGCGCACGCTGCTCGAGCACCTCGGCGCCGCCCCGCCCGACCCGAAAGCCCCCTGCCACATCACGGGGCTCGGCCGCCCGCGCTCGTACGATCTGGTCTCCTCGCAGGTGAAGCCGGTGCCGGCCGGGCGCCCGGCGATCGCGCTCGGCCCGCGCGGCCCCGTGGTGACGTGGACCGACATCCACGAGGGCGCCGAGCATGCCTACACGGTGGCGCTCGACGCGGCCCTGCGCGACGCGATCGATCCGGTGGACGTGACGCCGGAGAGCACCCAGGTGACGCGCCCCGAGCTGCTCGTCGCGGGCGAGAAGCTGATCCTCTCCTACTCGGACATGCGCGGCCCCGAGGCCGGGGTGCACCTGCGCATGCTCAACGGCGAGGGGCGGATCGACGGCTCGCCGGTCGCGGTGCTCGCCCAGCCGCACGGCGGGAGCTTCTGGCCGAGCGTGGCGCGCGCGCCGGACGAGTCGATCTTCGTGGCGTGGATCGACGACGGCGACCTCGACTCGGAGGACGTCTTCACCCGCCGCCTCGGCCCGAAGCTCGACCCGCAGGGCCCGCCCGCGCGCCTCACCGATCTCGCGGGGGCCGGCAAATCGAGGGCGCGCGCGCCGTCGATCGCCGTGGCCGGGGGCGCGCTGCTCGTCACCTTCCGGCAGGAGCGCGACCCGCTCCGCCTGATCCAGCAGATCCGCGTGCCGCTCGACGACGCGACGCGCGGGGTCGACGCGAGCAAGAAGCCCGGGATCAAGGCCGATCGCAGCGCCGGGGAGATGGCGCTCGCGAACACCGACAAGGCCAAGGGCGACGCGCCGTCGCTCGCATGCGGCGCCGAGGGGTGCTTCCTCACCTGGCACGTCGAGGGCGGCGGGGCCTTCGCGGCCTTCGTCGATCCGGCGCGCGCGCAGCCGCTCTGGCGCAAGAAGCTCAGCCTGCGCGGCGGCCGCCCGGCGGTCGCGGTGTCGAGCGCGGGGCAGGCGCAGGTGGTGTGGTTCGAGAACAAGCAGGTGCTCACGGCCTCGATCAACCGCGAGGGGCTCATCAGCGCGGCGAGCCGCGTGGCGCGCGTGAGCGGCGACATGCCCCTGCCCTCGATCGTGGCCGGCGCCCAGCCCGGCGAGTGGCTCGTGGCCTGGCAGGACTACGAGACCGGCCACCTCGAGGCCTACGCCGCGCGCTTTGTCTGCAAGTGACGGGGTGCCGATGCTGCTGATCCCGCCGCGCCTCGATCTCTGCCTCCACCCCCTCGAGACGGAGCGGCTCCTGCTCACGCCGATCGATCCCTCCGACGGGCCGGAGCTGTGGCTGGCGGTGAGCGGCTCGCGAGCCTACTTGCAGCGGTGGCTGCCCTGGGTGGAGATGCACGCCGATCCGGCGTCGAGCAACCGCTTCGCCGAGGCGTGCGCGCTCGACTGGGATCAGGGGCGCGCCCTGCGCTTCGCGATCCGCGAGCGATCGCACCGGACGCTCGTCGGGGTGGTGGGGCTCGAGTCCTGCCTCTCGGCGCACCGCTCGTGCGAGCTCGGCTACTGGCTGCGCAAGGAGGCGCAGAGCCGGGGGCTGATGACGGAGGCGAGCAAGCGCGCCCTCGATTTCGCCTTCGGCGCGCTCTCCGCCCACCGCGTGCGGGTCGCCGCCGGCACCGACAACCACGCGTCGCTCGCGGTGATCGCCCGCCTCGGCTTCCGCTTCGAGGGGATCGCCCGGCAGGCCGAGTGGTGCGATGGTCGCTGGATCGACCACGCGGTCTTCGCCCTGCTCGCGACGGATCCGCGCTGAACGGGTAACGAGCTTGCGCGGGCAAGGCCCTTGGCCGACAATCGCCGCGTGTCGGGAGAAGGCGCGCAACCGAGCCCTGCGGGGGCTGCTCCCGACGCGGGTCGCGCGGCCCCGGCGGCGAGCGCCGATCCGCGCGGCTTCGGCGCCCGCCTGCTCTCCGATCTCATCGCGGGGGGGATCTCGGCGCTGCTCGGGATCTTCTTCAGCATCACGTTCGCGGTCCTCATCTTCAAGCAGGACCTCTCGCCCTCCCTCCCGCACGGGATCGGCATCATCCTCGCGAGCTCCTGCGTCACCGGCGCCTTCACCGCGCTGCTCAGCAGCTTCCGGCCGGTGGTCGCCGGCCCGCAGGAGAACAGCAGCGTCATCCTCACGGTGATGGCGGCGGCCATCGCCCGGAGCATGCCCGCGGGGGCCGATCCCGTCCCCACGCTGGTGGTGGCCTTCGGGCTCACCTCGCTCGCGACGGCCCTCCTCTTCTTCATCCTCGGCACCTTCCGCCTCGGCACCATCGTCCGGTTCATCCCGTCCCCGGTCGTCGGCGGCTTCCTCGCCGGCACGGGCTGGCTCCTCGTGCAGGACTCGCTCGGGGTGATCACCGGCCTCTCGGGCTTCTCTTTCCACCTCGATCAGCTCCCGCGCCTCTTCGAGCCGGGGGTGCCCTTCACGTGGCTCTTCGGCGTGGCCTTCGGGGTGCTGCTCACGCTGATGCTCCGCCGGCAGACGCACTTCCTCGTCCTGCCCGGCCTGCTCGTGGGCGGCATCGGCCTCTTCTTCCTGCTCCTCGTCGTGCTGGGCATCGGCGTGCACGGCGCGATGGAGCGCGGCTACCTGCTCGGCCACCTCCAGCCGAGCGCGCTCTGGCCTCCGGTCGGCGTCGACGATCTGCGCCACCACGTCGACTGGACCATGATCAAGAGCCGCCTCGGGGACATCATCGTCTGCCCGGTGCTCGGGGCGATCGCCGTGCTGCTCAACGCCACCGGCCTCGAGCTCGCGACGGAGCAGGACATCGACCTCGACCACGAGCTGCGCGTCGGGAGCGCGGCCAACGCGGCGGCGGGCCTGCTCGGCTGTATCCCGGGCTACCTGCTCCTCGGCGAGTCCACGCTCAACTACAAGGTCGGCGCGCGCAGCCGACTGCCCGGCATCTTCGCCTCGATCTGCTGCGGGCTCACGGTCGCCGTCGGGACGGACACGCTCGCCTACTTCCCCAAGCCCGTCCTCGGCGGTCTGCTCTTCTTCCTCGGCTTCTCGTTCCTGCTCGAGACGGTCTACGACTCGTGGTTCCGCCTGCCGCGCCTCGAGTACGGGCTCGTGGTGCTCATCTTCTTCGTGGTGGTCAAGTTCGGCTTCCTCGAAGGGGTCGGCGCGGGGATCATCGTCTCGAGCGTGCTCTTCGCGGTGAACTACGCGCGCATCGACGTGGTGAAGAACTCCATCTCGGGCTCGCTCCTGCGGAGCAAGGCCGGGCGGTCCCCGGCCGACGAGGCGCTGCTGCGCGAGCTCGGCGACCAGGTGCACATCGTCCAGCTCCAGGGCTACGTCTTCTTCGGCACGAGCTCGCAGCTCCTCCAGCGGATCAAGGACCGGCTCACCGATCCCTCGATGATGCGGGCGCGCTTCATCGTCCTCGATTTCCGCTTCGTGGACGGGATCGACTCGTCGGTGAGCTTCAGCAGCACCCGCCGGATGGTCGAGGCCTACGGGGCGGTGCTGGTCCTCACCGGGATGGCGTCCGGCGTGCGCAGCCAGCTCGAGCGGGCCGGCGGCATCATGGCCGCGGGGGGCGCCGTCCCGCGCGCCTCGATCAAGATCTTCGAGGACCTCGACCACGGCCTCGAGTGGTGCGAGGACCAGCTCCTCAGCCGCAACGCCGACTCTCGTCCCTCGACCGAGGCCATCGCGAGCGAGCTCCGCGCCTTCGAGCAGCACAAAAACCTGGTGCAGCGCCTCCTGCCCTACCTCGAGCGGATCGACGCCCCCAAGGGCTACCAGGTCTACACGAAGGGCGAGCGCGCGGGCGACCTCATCCTGATCGACTCCGGGCAGCTCGCCGCGTGGCTCGATCACGACGACGGCCGCTCGACGCGCCTGCGGACGATGGGCGCCGGGAGCGTCGTCGGCGAGTCGGGGCTCTACCTCGGGCAGCCGCGCTCGGCGACGGTGCGCACGACGCGCCCCTCGGTGCTCTACCGGCTGACGACGGAGAAGCTCGACAAGATGGGCGCCGAGGCCCCGGAGCTCGAGGCGGCCTTCCACCAGTTCGTGGCCACGATCCTCGCCGAGCGGATGGTGAACACCACCACCGCGGCGCAGATGCTCTTCTACTGACGCGGATACTGACGCAGATCGCCGGCGCCCATCGCGCGGGCGGTGACGAAGGGGCGCGACGGCGAGCTGATGCGCGCACATGCGAGACGGCCCCGGCGCTCGTGAGAGCGCGCGGGGCCGCATCGCCGCGATGGTTTCAGCTCAAACGATCAGGGGAGATCGCACTTGGAGTCGAACGCGCCGTCCATCTTGCCGGTGGAGGCGCTGTAGAACCGGCCGGAGTTGAAGGCCGTCCCGGTCACCTTGGCGCCGGTGCCCTTCGGCACGCACCAGACCTGGATGTCGGAGGGCGCCTCGCCGTACTTGTCGAAGTCGAGCGGGCCCGAGGTGCCCTCGATGTCGATGGCCGAGCCGGCCTGGAGCTTGGCGAACGCGTCGTTGATCTGCATGCGCCCGACGGTGACCTTCGGGATGTTCATCCCCTCCACCGGCTCCATGTGGCGGAGGCCGTTCTTGACGAGGTTCGCGCCCGTGATCGGGTCCTGGCCGTTCGCGACGGCCGCGTACGCGAACATGTAGATGATGTCGTAGGCGCCCGCGGGCCCGAGGGTGTCGGCGCTCACCGTCCCGCCCATCGAGTACGCGGAGGAGTCCCAGGTGTTGAGGAAGGTCGCGTACGGCAGGTACTTGTCCTTGAGGACGCCCGGCGTGCTCCCGGAGACGCGCTGCCGCATGTCCTCCGTGGTGATGCTGTCGTAGAGCTCGGAGACGAGCTCGGCGTCGGAGAAGACCCAGAGCGGGTGGTGCATGTCGGCCTGATCGGGCCACTTGCTCTCGACCTGGGGGAAGATCGTCGCGACGCCCTCGTTGAAGCCGAAGATGAAGATCACGTGGGGGCCGAAGCTGTTGATCGTCGTCACCGCGCCGAGGTCGGGCGAGTCGGGGCTGCCGTAGTCGATGCGCTTGTAGTGGCCTCCGGCGCCGCTCTGGCTGAGGGCGGACTTGCCGTTGAACATGAGCTGGGCCTCGAGCGCGTCGGCCAGGCCCACGCCGTACGAGTCGTTGTTGTGGACGATCGCCACCTTCATCTCGTTGGCCGGGATCGTCGGGTAGAGCTTGCGCGCCCGGGCCTCGACCTCGGCGTAGTAGCCGCTGAGCGCCGCGGCCTGGAAGCTGTCGCGCGGGGAGGTGCGCCAGAGCAGGTCTTCGTCCTTGATCTGGGTGATGTCGTTGCTGGTGGCCGACGGGGAGAAGAGCAACACCCCCTTGGGGACGGTCACGTCGGTCGCGAGCTCGATGGTCGTGCCGCTGAAGGCGTACCCGAGGATCGCCTGGATGCCGAGGTCGTCGATCAGGTGGTTGACGGCCACCTTGCCCTGATCGCCGTTGGGCCCGTCGTTGCAGCCGATGAGCACCATCGGCCGGCGGCCGGTGCCCGTCGCGGCCGGGAGCCCGTTCTGCTTCTTGAAATCGTCGAGCGCGAGCTTGGCCGCGTTCTCGATGACCGGGCCGATCGGGTCGTAGGTGTCGGAGGGGAGGATCGAGCCGACGAAGAAGGCGTTCTCGTCGAGGTAGGCGTCCTGGTGGTTGTCCTTGGTCGAGTAGACCGTCTGGCAGAGCTCGGTGGTGAGCTTGATACAGGCGTTCTTGCGGCAGATGGAGTACGCGCCGTTCTTGTTGGCGCAGGTCTGGTTCTTCGAGCACTCCACGTCGACACACGCGCCGTCTTTGTTGCAGATCTGGTCGCTCGTGGCGCTCGTGCAGTCCGCGTCCTTGGTGCACTTCGGCGCGGTGGGCGCCACGCACAGGCCCTTCTGCGTGTCGCAGGTGCGCCCCTTGAGCGCGTCGACGGCGTCGCAGTCGGCGTCCGTGGTGCACTGGGCGCTGTTGGTGTCGACGATGAGCGAGCACGAGGTCGCGGCGAGGCCGATGCCGAGCGTGGAGAGGGCAGCGAGGCCGACCTCGACGGCGAGCCTGCCGGCACCTCGGAGACCCCGAGGCGTCCGGGCGGATTTCGTATTCATGTGACGTTCCATCCTTCGCATGCGCCGTGTTCCCAATGGGCCCGTTCAGCGGCCCGGGCAGATGATACCCTCGACGGGGCGGCCGGGTGACAAAAACGAAGCCCGCCCACGCCCCCGCGCCGGCGCCCGCGAAGCGCCGGAATTGTCTGCGGCGAGCGCGCATTTTGATGTATTCCTCCAAGCTCGCGATGACTCGCTTCGACCCCGGTGACGAACGGCCCGATGTCGTGCTCCTGCCCGGGTTCGTGGGGATGAACATGGACGACGCGACGGGCCGGCGCATCTGGCTCGACCCGCTCCCCATCGCCACGGGTGAGCTCGCGTCGCTCTTCGCGCTCGACGCGCGCGGGGCCGACGACGCGGACCCGCGCCTCGGCGTCCACCCCGAGGGCCCGATCGGCTTCGTCTATGGCCGCGCGATCGACGCCCTCATCGAGGCGGGGCTCGCGGTGCACGTGTTCCCGCTCGACTTCCGTCGCTCGGTGCTCGACACGGCCGCGGAGCTCGCGCGCTTCATGCAGGCCCTCGCGGCGGAGCGCCGCGGCCGGCGCTTCATCTTCTTCGGCCACTCGATGGGCGCCATCCTCGCGACGCTCTACCCCTATTACGACGCCGCCTGGGAGAGCCGGATCGCCGCGGCGATCCATGTCGGCGGCACGCTGGCCGGGACCTTCGAGCCGGTGGAGGGGCTGACGGGCTCGCACTGGTTCCTCGAGGTCGTCGGCACGGGCGATCGCGACCGGGAGCTCGCCATCCGGAGATCGATGAGCACCTGGCCCGGCATCTTCGACATGCTCCCCGATCCGCTGAGCTTCCCGGACGCCGTGGACGTCTACAAGGCCGCCTCCTGGCCCGAGGCGGTGCGCCCGCCCCAGGCCTGGCTCGATCGCGTGCGCGACGAGGTGCGCCCGCGCGTGCGGGAGAGCCCCCTCTCGCGCGTGCCGACCTACCAGCTCCTCTCGGTCGACTCCCCGACGGTCACCTCGCTCGCCTGGACGAGCGAGGGGCTCGCCGCCGGCCCCATGATTCACGCCGGAGACGGGACGGTGGCCGCGCGGACGGCCCATGCCGGGGTGAGCCGGGCCCTCCGCGTCGACTTCCCGCACACCTTCATGCCCAACGATCCGGGCGCGATCCGGGCCGTGATCGAGCTCGCCCGCGGGGCGTCGCCGAGCCTCCCGGAGATCACCGCGGAGATGATGTCGCAGGAGATCCCCTTCCCCCTGCCCCCGCCCGTGTCCATGGCGAAGACGCTGTTGCACGCCGTGACCCAGCGTGCCCTCACCGGGCAGCTCCGCCTCGACGACTTGCTCTGGCCCTTCCGCCGCTAGCCGCTGAGCAGGCGGGCGCAGAGCTCCTTCACGAGCTTGGCCGCGACCATCGCCGTCATCCCCGTCGGGTCGCGCTCCGGGTTGAGCTCCACCACGTCGGCGCCGATCACCTTGCCCTCCATGCGCTGGATCACCCCGAGCATCTCGCGCACCGAGAGGCCGCCCGGCTCGTGGTGCGAGACGCCGGGCGCGAAGGCCGGGTCGAGGGCGTCGAGGTCGATGGTCACGTACACCGGGCCGTCGAAGCGAACGGTGAGATCCGGGCTGAACGAGCGCATGTCGATCACCTCGACCCCGAAGCGATCCGCCTGCTCGCGCTGGTGCCGGTTCATCGTCCGGATACCCACCTGCACCAGACGATCGGCGAGGTCGCTCTCCATGATCCGGGCGAAGGGGCTCGCGTGGGAGAACCGGTTTCCCCCATAGCCGTCGTAAAGGTCGGGGTGCGCGTCGAAATGGAGGATGCCGACGCGGTGGCCGCGCTTCGCGTGGGCGCGGATGAGCGGGTAGGTGACGGCGTGATCGCCCCCGAGCGCGAGCACGCGGGCGCCCGCGTCGAGCAGCGCGCCCGCGCCCTCGTCGATGGCGTCGACCGCCGCCTCGCCGCGGGGCAGCACGAGATCGCCCGCGTCGCGGAGCCGGGGCTCGTCGCCGAGCTCGAGGCCGCTCTCGGTGGAGCTGTTGGACGAGGTGGAGAGGAGCGCGGCGCGGATCCGGCCCGGCGCGCGGGCCGGCCCCTGGAGGAAGGAGGACCCCTCGTCCCACGGGACGCCGAGGAGGGCGACCTGACCGGGGGAGATGGGGTGACCGGCGATCCGAGTCCAGGAGGTCATGCGGGCGGGGGGACGTGCCGCGCCGGCCGTGTCGAGTCAAGGGTCAGAAGTACGATTGCAGCGTGCCGCGGCGGCGGACGTCGAGCGTCGCGCAGTGGAAGGAGCCGCCGAATCGGTTGAAATTGTTGAATCGGCACGGGATGGGCTCGAAGCCGTTCTTCTTGAACAGGGCCGCGAGCTCTTTTTCGTTCTCCTCGACCACGACGCGCTTCTCGTCGATCATGACGATGTTCATCGAGATCCACCGGCTGCTCATGTGCATCACGATGTGATCGGGCACGGAGGGGCGCGGCGCCTCGATGATCTGCCAGTCCTTGAAGAGGGGCATGAGCTGCGGCGGGCGCTCGGGGTTGACGAGCACCTTGCCCGGGCAGAGCGGGACGAACGTAGCGTCGATGTGCATCGGGTGCGTGTCGGCGACGTCGAGCTGGCGCAGGCGGTAGGCGTCGCCGAGGTGGCGCTGGAGCCACTCGGCGCCGAAGCGGTTGGTGACGTTGCTGAGCTGATAGAAGATGTCCTTGCCGCAGCGCGTGAAATCGGCGGCGTCGAAGACGGGCTCGAACTCGGTGACGACGTAGCGCATGGGGCCGCCCGGCACCGGATCGACGAAATCGTAATCGTAGATCTCGTCCCGCAGCTCGGGCTTGGGGACGCTCGTCCACCGCGCGCCCGCCTTGAAGTACTCCTTGAGCAGGCGGCGGTAGCAGTGCATCTCGTAATAACGCGAGCGCCAGGGCATCGGCGCCTCGATGATCTCGTCGCCGACGACGAGCAGGAGGTCGCGCGGCATCGCCGCGTAGAGGCCGCACGCCGAGCGCCAGTCCGGCGTCTGGAAGGGCCGCGCGTGATCGACCACGTCGGGCCGGCGGACCCGGACGCCCTCCTTTTCGAGGAGGCGGACGAAGCCTTCGAGGTCCTCGTGCGCCGCGGCGATCGTCTCCTTCGGGAACGGCTTGCCGCCGTACTCCGCATAGAACGCTCGCTGGTCGTCGGGCATCGTCGCCTTGAGCGTCACGTGCCACTCGGGCACGGCCGCTCCGTCGACCACGCCGACGATGACCTCCTCCAGCGGATCCCACTCGTTGTAGCTGCACACGACCTTTCCTTCGCTCGGTGCAGCGCCCACCACGTTCGAGTCAGAAGTGCTCATAGCGGCGACCGTAACATGACGCGCGCAAGAATATCCATCGAGCAATCCTGCCTGCGTTGTGGCTCACCTTCTCGCCTCTCCGCGCGCCCCGCTGCACGCCGCGGCGCGCGTGGAGACGCGCGTCTGCGCACACCTGATCACGCGTCTCGTCGCGTATCTGCGCGCATCTGCTCACATCGGACGACAAGGAAGGACACCTCGCGAATTGCGCAGCGCGACAGGGCGCGGCAGGACGCGGCATCACCCGCGCATCTCCCTCTGTCCAGTGAGCGAGCTGACGGCCCGCGCCGGCAATGGTAGGACGGCTCCATGGTACAGCGGCGCACCTGGTTGATGATCGCGGGGGCCCTGATCGCCGGCGCGCTGAGCTCCGGTTGCGGGCGCTCCGGCGCTCCCGGCGCGACGGGCGGATCGGAGACGGCGAGCGCGGGCGCGAGCGCCTCGGGCGCGGCGCAGCCCCCGTCCGGGCCGTGGAAGGTCGGCGCCTACCTGCCGCTCTCCGGCGCCGACGCGCAGTACGGCGTCGACACCAAGGAGGGCATCGAGCTCGCGATCGGCGAGGCAAACGACGCGGGCGGCGTGAAGGGCCGGCCGATCAAGGTCGTCTACGAGGACGACAAATCGAACCCGCAGGAGGCCACCAACAAGGTCCTCCAGCTCATCGATCGCGACAGGGTGGTGGCCCTGCTCGGCGAGGTCACCTCCTCGCGATCCAAGGCCGGGGGCATCGTCGCCAACAAGCGGCGGGTGCCGATGATCACCACCTCGACCAACGCCGAGGTGACCAAGGTGGGCCCCTTCGTCTTCCGCAACTGCTTCACCGACGAGGTGCAGGGCAAGTGGGGCGCCGACTTCGTCGTGAACAAGCTCGGCAAGAAGAAGCTCGCGCTGCTCTTCGCGTCGGACGACCTCTACTCGTCGGGCCTCGCCCAGGAGTTCAGGAACCACGCGAAATCGCTCGGCGCGCAGATCGTGATCGAGAAGAGCTTCCTCAAGGCCGAGACGAACTTCACGACCTACATCAACGAGATCAAGGAGAAGAAGCCCGAGGCGATCTACTCGCCGACCTACTACGCGGCGATGATCCCGATCGCCCGGCAGGCCAAGGCGGCGGGCCTCACCGGCACGACCTTCGTGGGCGGCGACGGGTGGGACGCCGACGAGCTGCTCAAGGACGCCGGCGACGAGATGGAGGGCGCGTTCTTCACCAACCACTACGCGCCCGATGTCCCGTGGGAGAGCTCGAAGCGCTTCATCGAGCGGTACAACGGCCGCTACAAGCATGCGCCGACGGGCGCCGCCGCCCAGGGCTACGACGCGGCGCGTATCCTCGCCGACGCGATGGCGCGCGTGAAGACCGACAGCCCGGACGACCTGCGCGAGGCGATCCAGGCGACGCGCGGCTTCCAGGGCGCGACGGGGACGATCACGATCGACAGCGAGCGCAACGCCGACAAATCGGTGGTGATCGTCCAGATCAAGGCGAAGAAGTTCGCCTTCTACGCGAGCGTCAACGACGCCCCCCCTTCAAAACCCCGACCGTGAGGGAGGGGCCGAGCAGCACCAACGCCACCGGCCCCGATCCCTGCTCGGTCCTCGATCACGACATCAGAACGTGCCGATCAGCGCCACGTTGCCGGGACCGACGCCGACGCGCACCTGCGGCGCGATGAACGGCGAGGGGCTCCGGTGCGCCGCGGGGGCGCCGGGCTTCGGCTTCTCGGGGGGCGAGGGGCTCGCGAGCGTGAAGTAGAGGGTGACGCCGCCGGCGACGATCGCCCCGCCGGCGAGGATGTCCGTCACCAGGGCGAAGGTCTTGGCCTTGTCGGAGGCGCTCTTCAGGCTCTCGGACGTGGCGTTGCCGTTCTCGCGCTCGGTCTTGAGATCGCTCGACGCACCGAGGGCGAGCACGCCCGTCACCACCGCGCCGACGGTGAGACCGCCCGTCACCGCCCAGCCCGCCCAGGGGATGGACTTCGGGGGCGGGGGCTCCGCCGGGGGAGGCGCGGTCACCGTCGCCGTCGGGGGAGGAGGCGCGGTCACCGTCGCCGTCGGCGGGGGCTCGATGTTGATCACCGGACCCTTGTTCTCCACGAGCTCCACGGGGATCTTGGGGGTCTCGCCGCTCGCCACCTCGACGACGCGGGTGACCGAGGCGAAGCCCGACTTCGAGATCACGAGCTTGTGCTTGCCGGCGCTGACCATCACCGGCTTGCTGAGCGGGCTCTTGCCGATGGGCACGTCGTCGAGCGCGATCTCCGCGTCGGGGACGTT
Source organism: Byssovorax sp. (assembly GCA_046351295.1). Classification (GTDB taxonomy): domain Bacteria; phylum Myxococcota_A; class Polyangia; order Polyangiales; family Polyangiaceae; genus JAXLYT01. The sequence goes on along the minus strand of JAXLYT010000064.1, from coordinate 16,175 downwards.
GACGTTGATGTCGAGGTTCGCGACGCGGCTCTTCAGCTTCTCGATGTCCTTCTCGACCTCGCCGCGGCGGCTGTTCGGCACGTTGTTGCCGCCCTCGCTGAGGTAGCGCTCGAGCGCGTTGAGCGCGTTCGGGTAGTCCTGGAGCTGGAAGTAGACCTGTCCGATGTTGTAGAGGACGTTGAAGTTGGGGGCGAGCTCGTAGGCGCGCCGGAACTCGATGAGGGCGGCCTGGTAGTCGCCGTCCTTGAACAGGTCGAGGCCCTTCTTGAAGCGCGACGCCGCCTCTTGCTGCGCGGCTTTGGTGGGCTGCTGCGCGTCCGCCGTCGAGGGCGGCAGGGCCACGCAGAGCGCGGCGACGACGGCAAGGAGGGACCCGCTTGCGCGGATGCCTCGGCTTCGAGCTCGGGAGCGGTTGTTCATTGGTTCTCGCCGTAGGGGTTGGTGGGATCGATCGGTCGCTGCGGCTTCTTCGTGGGCGTCCGGACCGGCTCGTCGGTCGGAGGCAGCGGGCCTCCGATCGGCCGCCGGATCGGCTGCTTGTCGTCGGGTTTGTCGGTCTTGTCGGGCGCAGCGCTGAGCTTGGTGAGCGCGAGCTGGAGCTCGAGGTTCGAGTCGAGGTCGATCGTCTTGGCGATCGGCGCGTAGCCGGCCGCCTCGATCGTGAGCTGGTGCTTGCTCTTGTCCGCGGCGAGCTTGCCCTTGTACGGGTTGCCCGCGAGGACCTTGCCGTCGAGGGCGATCTTCGCCTCCGGCGGGGTCGCCGACACGCTGAGCTCGATCTCCTTGGGCGCCGCCTCGGTCGTCGCGCCGCTCGCGGACGACGGCGGCGAGACCGGGCCCGTCGGCGCGGGGCCGCGGGTGAACAGCCAGAGGCCCACCGCGATCGCCACGCAGCCCGCGAGGGCGACGGCGACCATCATCCCGCTCTTGCCCGACGACCCGCTCGCCTCGCCGCCGGCGGTGGCGCTGCTCGCGAAGAGCGCCGAGGGGCCGGTGTCCGGCGCCGACACGGAGAGGCCTGCCCCGCCCTCGGAGGCCTCGAGCTTCTCCACCTTCGAGACCTTGGAGGGCTCGGCCCCGCCGAGGGCGTCGGGCCCGGAGGACGAGCCGAGCACCGAGGCGGTGTGCTGGTCGATGATCGGCAGGCTCTTCGGATCGGCGATGGTCGCGCCCGCCTTCACCCGGAGCTGCTCGTCGATGATCCCCTTGATCTTGGCGCGATCGGTCTCGAAGTGCTTGCTGACCAGCTTGCCGAGATCGCGCGTCGTCACGCGATCGTCGAGCGAGTCGAGGTAGCTCTCGATGTCGGCCTGGAGCTCGAGGGCGTTCTCGTAGCGGTTCTCCCGCTGGTGGGCGAGCGCCTTCATGATGATCGCCTCGAGCTTGTCGCTCACGTCGGACTTCGCCGACTTGGGCGACGCGATCTCCCCGCTCAAGAGCCGCTGGAGGATCGTGATGTCGGGCACGCCCTTCCAGAGGCGCTTGCCCGTCGCCGCCTCCCAGAGCAGGACGCCCACGGAGAAGATGTCGGCGCGCCGATCGACCCGCTCGCCGCGGGCCTGCTCGGGCGCCATGTAGGCGACCTTGCCCTTGAGCACGCCGGTGCGCGTCTCCGACGACGAGTTGAGGGCCTTGGCGATGCCGAAATCGACGACCTTCACCTGGCCGTCGTAGGTCACGAAGATGTTGTGCGGGGTGATGTCCCGGTGCACGACGCCGAGCGGCGTCCCGTCGTAGTCGGTCAGCTCGTGGGCGTGGTGGAGGCCGGAGAGCACCTCGCTGATGACGCGCAGGTGCAGGGCGAGCGGCAGGCCGCCCGCGCGGCTCAGCCGGTGGAGCACGCGGTTCAGGGGCTGCCCTTCGAGGTACTCCATGGCGATGAAGTAGCGCTCGCCTTCCTGGCCGACCTCGTTGGTCTGCACGACGTTCGGGTGGCTCAGCCGGGCCGCGAGCCGCGCCTCGTCGAGGAACATCCCGAGGAACTCCGGGTCTTCGGCGAGCTGGGGCCGGATCTGCTTGATGACCACCAGCTTGTTGAAGCCGGCCGGGCCGCGCACCACGGCGAGGAAGACCTCGGCCATGCCGCCGTGGCCGAGCTCGGCGATGAGCCGATACTTTCCCAGGCTGCTGGATCCCCCCGTGCTGGATGCCGCTTGCTGCGACCCCTCCATACTGGACCTTTTCCTCGTTTCGTCGTGGTTTTCGCGCCCCACGGTCGGGCGCGGGATTTCACGTGGGTCGGATGCTACCGAGGGCGCGCGCGGAGCGCAATGCGTTCACCGCTCGGGGACGGCGTGATCGCCGCGGGGCCGGACGAGCACATCGTGGGCTCGGAGAATGCCCCGCGAGCCGCAGATCCTGCGCCTGAGGGGCATTTCGCCATGGCGCGGCGCCCCGGCTCCTGTTCGAGTACACCGGACGGGCCCGCCCGACCCCGGAGCCCGACCTCCCCGTGAAGCGCCCCCTGCGCCTGCCCCGAGCCCTCCTGCCGATCCTCCCGATCGCCCCGGCGATCGTGGTGATCGTCGGGATCACCACGGCCGTGGTGATCGCCTTTTTGGGCATCTCCCAGCTCCAGGACACGAGCGACGAGGCCGCGCGATCCAGGGCCGAGGCCATCAGCGCGACGATCGCCGCCCGGCTGCGCCAGACCGCCCTCGAGGACCGGGCCGAGGTGATCGGCCGGGCCTGGCGGCGATCGGCCGCGGAGATCCTGCTCGTCGATCAGGACGGGCAGACCCTGGTGAACGAGAGCTACGGGACCTTCTCGCGCGAGGACGTCGTGAAGCTCATCCAGGCCGGGACCGGCGGGACCCGCACCGCCCTCGGCCGCGCCCGATTCGCGGCCCGGGCCCTCGCCCCGCCCTACGACAAGCTCTGGGTCGTCACCTTCGTCGCGGCCCCGAGCCCCCCGCCCGGCTCGATCGCCATGGTGAACGGCGTCGCGGCGCTCACCGCCCTCATGCTGGGCATCGCCGTCTCCGTGGCGCTCTCCTACGCCAAGGCCGCGCGCGACGACGTCGACTACGTGCGGCAGCGGATCGTGGAGATGGCGCGCCCCCACGCCGACCCGGCCGGCGAGCCGATCCCCATCCGCTCGGTCGATCAGGTCGGGGTGCTGACCGCGGCCTTCAACCTTTTGGTCTCGCGCTTCGCGGCCGCCGAGCGCAGCTACCGCGCCGACCTCCAGCAGGCCGCCGAGGGCGACCAGGAGCGGAGCGCCTTCCTCGCCGGGCTGAGCCACGAGCTGCGCACCCCGCTCAACGCGATCCTCGGCTTCACCCACGTGCTGGAGAGCGAGGTCGACGGCCCCCTCAGCGAGGAGGCGCACGAGTCGCTCCGGGTGATCAAGACCTCCGGCGAGCACCTCAAGACCTTGATCGACGATGTCCTCGATCTCTCGGCCCTGGAGACCGGGCAGCTCCGCCTCTCGCGCCGCGCCGTGGACGTCCGTCCCCTCGTCGAGCAGGTGGTGCGGGAGGCGTCGGCCACGGTGCGCGACAAGCCGGTCAAGCTCGAGGTTACCGGGGAGAGCGGGCTCGTGGCGTGGGCCGACTCGCGGCGGGTGCGGCAGGTCCTCACGAACCTCATCTCGAACGCCATCAAGGCGACCTCCCGCGGCTCGGTCACGGTGCAGATCGAGGCGCGCGATCCGTACGTGGCGCTCATCGTCCGCGACACCGGGGCGGGCATCCCGCCCGAGGAGACGGCCGCGATCTTCCAGGCCTACCGCCAGGGGGGCGACGCCCGCTCGCGCCGCGGGGGCACCGGGCTCGGCCTCTCCATCGCCCAGCGGCTCGTCGGCATGCACGGCGGGACGATCAGCGTCGAGAGCCAGCTCGGCAAGGGCTCGACCTTCACCGTCTGCCTGCCTCGCACCGACGAGGCCGCGGTGGAGATGACCTCGCGCCCCGACTACGCCTCGCGACCGGACCTGACCATCCCCACCTACCCGCCCCCGCCGGGGGTGAAGGAGCCGCGGTCGTGAAGGGCGGCGTCTCCCGCTTCGTCCGGCGCGTGATCCTGGGGCAGCTCCTCGTGGGGCTCGTGGCGCTGTTCGTGGTGGCGCTCTTCGCGCCCCGCCTGATCGGCCTGCCCTGGGACGTGATGACGGGCGTGCTCTCGATCGGGGGCCTGCTCGCCCTCCTGGCCTTCAGCGCGACCATCGGGCTCTCGCTCGTCATGCTCCGCGGGCACTTCCGGCTCATCCGCGCGATCGACGCCGATCCGCGCAACATCGAGCCCGAGGACCTCGGCCGCCTCGCCAACCTGCCGAGCTCGCTCACCGTCCGCGGCTTCGTCCTCGGCTCGCTCTCCACGCTCCTCTTCCTCGTGCCCGGGGTGCGCCCCGTGGTGCTCGACGACGGCCGCGCGGTGAGCCTCGTCATCCTGGCGATCACCATCCTCGGCGCGGCCGCGATCCCCCAGTACGTGCTCACCCGCCAGGTCACGGTCGACCTGCTGGAGCGCTGCCCGCTCGAGCCGCTCACGATGCTCCTCGATACGTTGGAGCTCAAACAAGCGCCGCCCCGGCGCCTCACGAGCCGGGTGCTCCTCGCGGTGGTGGCGCCCGTCGCCCTGATGGGCGCGGGCGCGGTGCTCGTGGCCCACGCGCAGCTCCGCACCCTCACCGAGCAGAGCCGCAGCACCACCGCGGTGATGATCGCCCGCACGGCCCTGGAAGAGCGGCCCCTCACCCGCGGCGACGCCGGCCGCGAAGACGCCATCGCCGCGGCCGCGGAGCTCGGGTTCATCTCGCACCTCGAGCCGACGCAGGCCGACTCTCCCGAGCCCGCCTTCAGCCGCGAGCCCGACGGGCAGCTCGTGGCCGTCGTGCCGCTCGAGCGCGGTCAGGCGGTGATCCGCTTCACCGGCGAGCTCGGCCGCGAGCGGACCACCGTGGCCGTCACCCTGGGGCTCACCGCGGTGCTGGTGGCCGCCGGGCTCGGCGCCCTCTTCGGGCGCGCGCTCGCCGCCGATCTCGTGCAAGCGACGCGCGCCGTGCGCCTGCTCGGCACCGAGAACGTGCTGCGCGGCGGCACGCGGCTCGCGCCCGCGCGCTTCGCCCTGGTCGAGAGCCTCGGCAAGGCCATCGAGGCGCTGACCCTGCGCTTCCGGGTCTTCGCCGCCGCGCAGGAGCGCGCGCTCGACGCCCGCGCCGCGGCCCAGCAGATGCGCGGCCTGCTCTTCGCGAGCGTCAGCCACGACCTCAAGAGCCCGCTCAACGCCATCCTCGGCTTCGCCGAGCTCGTGGGGCAAGAGCCGCTCACGTCCGCGCAGCGGGAGAGCCTGACGCTGATCACGCGCCGCGGCCGCGAGCTGCTCGGCTTGATCGAGACCATCCTCGACGCCGCGCGCGTGGAGGCCGAGCAGCTCACCCTCTCCCCGCGCCCGACCGAGGTGGAGCGGCTCGTCGCCGAGGCGATCCGCAAGGCCAAGGAGCTCGCCGGCGACGTGGAGATCCCGACCGCCGTGGAGATCGCCGAGGACCTGCCCGCCGTGCCCGCCGATCCGGCCTACGCGCCTCGCGCCCTCGCGGTGATCATCGCCCACGCGATGAACGTGGCCGTCACCGAGACGAACTCGCGCAAGGTGCGCGTGCGCGCGACGTTGCCCGCGCCCCACTCGGCCGCGCCCCCGAGCCTGCGGAGCCCCATGCGACTGCACGTCGGCGAGCCGGAGCGGGTGTGCATCGAGGTGGAGTACCGGAGCCGGGAGATCACCCGGCAAGAGCTGCAAAACCTGTTCGATCGGCAGGCGAAGGGCCGCGCCCGCGGGCTGACCCTGGGCCTGTCACTCGCGCGCTCCGTGATCGAGCTGCACGGCGGCGCGGTCGAGATCGAAGGCGAGGCCGATCAGAGCCTGGTGTGCCGGATCTGGATGCCCCTGCTCGCCCCGACGATGCGGCCGCGGCTCAGCACCTTCCCCACGCTCGGGTGAGCGGATCGAAGGCGAGCCCGTGAGGTCAATCGTTCACTTGCTGAACGATCTCGGGCGCGAGCAGCGGCCACACCGGCCGTCCCGTGAGGCAATCCGCGAGGTAGAGCGCGACGCCGAGATCGCCCGTGTAGAGCGAGATACGGCCCCGGCCATGACGCGCGCGCTCCGCCCCGATCTGCGCGATCGCATGCATGGCGAAGGCACGAGCACGATCGAGCCAGCGCGGCTCGCCCGTACGCTGGTGGAGCATCAGGAGCGCGTAGCCGTTACCGGCCGTGCCGTGACACAAGCCCGCGCCCTTGCGGAGGGGGCCCGCGGCCCACACGGCCTCGCCCGCCGCGGTGAGCAACGCGTCGAGGCGTCGATCGGGGAGCGCGCCGATCGACGTGATCACCCCCGGCGCTCCATGGCACCACTGGATGAGCTTCTTCTCCGGCAAGCCCTTGGGCGGCGCCACCTCTCCCGGCCAGTTGACCGAGAGGCCATCGTGAAGCGCGGTGGCCCCGAGCGTGGTCACGATGAGGTCGGTCCATGCGGCTTGCTCGTCCGGTGGGAGCAGGCCGAGACCGCGGACGATCGCGCTCGCGGGGCCGGCGAAGCCATGGGCGGCGCCGACGTAGAACCGCCGCGCGCTGCCGGTCACTTCCGCCCACATGCGGCATGGAGGTGCCTCCACCTGGACGAGGGCCGCGGCGAGCGTCTGAGCGCCTGCCCGGAAGAGGGCGGCGAAGCGCGCATCGCTCGTGCGCTCGTGGACGTCGAGCGCGACGTGCATGGTCCCCGGGATGCCCCAGATCAGGTCGAGCGCGGGGCTCTGGGCGTTGGCGGCGATCGACGCGGCGAGGGCGTCTTCGACGGCGGGCGAAGGTGAGAGGCGGTGCTGGAGGAGGAGCTGGCCTGCACGGCCCATGAGGAGGCCGTCGGCGCCGTGGCCCCAGGAAGGTGCGAGCGCGAGGTTCCTGCGTTCGAGGTCGTCGAGGTGCGAGCGGAAGTCGTGGAGCGCGGCGAGGATGCCTGCGCGGGCGAGGCGGGCGAGAGCGAAGATGACGCCCGCTGCGCCGCAGTACATCATGGGGAGCGGAGCGGCCTCGCCTTCGTCGTCGAGCGGATGGGTGGGCCAAAGGTGCTCGGGGGAGAAGGTGGCAATGGCCTCGGCGGTGATCGCGGCGATCGCGGCACGGGCCACGTCCGGGTCCCACGATGCGTCCGAGAGGGGCTCATGCCTTTGGAGATCGTGGAGCATCGCGGGGGTGACCGTACCATCGTCGGAGTGAGGGAGAGGCAGCTCTTCGAGGCGGGCGACTACCTGAAGCGGGCGCGGCCTGAGCGGCAAGACAAGCTCTGCACAGCGACGCGCGAAATAACCCGCCACATCGCCGAGGAGCCGCGCGCCCTTGTCGCAGCCCATGACGCTCGCGAGGGTGAGGGGCGTCGAGGCCGGCTCATTTCGAGAATGCCCCCTTCAGCGCTGCTATCGCAAACAACGCGGGCGTCGGATCTACGACAAGACAGAACGGGATCGCGCACCGCGAGTGCTCATAAGGCGCTGCGATGCAGGCCAAGATCCAGAGGAGCGCTGGCCGTCAAAATCCTCCACACGGCGAACGATGCTGGTGACGGCGCCCCAGCAGGTGATCTTGCCACTGGCTCTTGGAGTACAAGTAAGGCCGGAAGACGCCGTTAGCGACACCGCCTTGTCGATACCGGGAACGAGAAGAGGATCGGGCGAGGCTTCCACGCCCGATCCAGGGCCGAGCCCGAGCTGACCATACTTGTTGTCTCCCCAGCACGCAACCCTGGCGTCTTCGAGCAACGCGCAGGAATGGTCGAAGCCCACTGAAATCTGCTTCACCGCACCCATCGCCTTCAGCGGGGCCGGGGGTTGGACAGGCATCTGAAGACCCCCATCGATGGTGCCGAACGCACCCCAGCAAGTCGCGACGCCGTCAGCGCTCACCGCGCACTGGTAGCTCGTTCCTATCGCGATCGTTGCGGCCCCCGAGACGCCGGGGATGTCCCGGGGTTTCGTCTCACAGGGGAAGAAGTCGTCGACGAACTCGGTGTCGCTTATCTGGCGAGGGTAGGGGCCACATTGGGGTGAGTCGAATCCCAGCGTGCCCTCGTTTCGACCCCAGCACGCGACCGCTCCGTTTTTGCGAACCGCGCAAACGTGGCTCATGCTCGCTGAGACCGCGACGGCGACCGCATCGTCGAGGCCGGCGACCTCGACCGGCTCGCTGCTGGCGTGCCCCGCGGACGCGATTCCGTCGCCGAGCTGACCTTGTTCGCCCCAGCCCCAGCACATCACGCGTCCGGTGCTGAGCACGGCGCAATGGGTGAGCGAGTCGCCCGCGATGTCGACGACTCCGGTGGGAGTAGGCATGCGGGATGGCGGTGTGTTTTTTGGTGGGATGCCGTCATCGAAGCTCCACTACCGAGCGATTGTGCCATCGCCGAGTACCCCGTAGAAATCCGGGAATCCGACGGCGATCTGCGTGGCTTGCAGAGGTTCGGGCTCACCGCCGCAACCCGGCAAGACAACCCAAACAAGTAGAGCAACAAAGCGTGCGTACTTCATGATAGGCGAGCCTCCGCGCTCCGGAGAGTTTTCTCGTTGCAGAATCCGCTCAAGCCCGTCCGCCTTCCGCCCATCGAACGAACTATCCGCCCGAGGCGCAACCACGATGTTCCGCGGCCTTTCGCCCATTTGCAACCCCCTTTCGCGCCCCTCTGCCGGGTGAATGATGGCGGTCGGCCGATCCCTCCCTGAAGCATCCCTCCGCCTTGCGTGGCCCGAGGCTCGGTGGCCGAACGACGGCGCTCGATGGTCGAGACATGGGGCTCGATACTCGGAAGATGCGCGCCGAGGGGCAGGACCCGCCCCTCCATGATCGAAACCCAGGCTCGATGCTCGGAAGACGCGCACCAAGGGGATGGACACACCGCTCGATGTTCGAGACCCGAGGCGCGATGCTCGAAAGACGCGCACCGGGAAGCGAGCTCCCCGCGACTCCAGGGTCAAGACCCGAGGCGCGATGCTCGAGACGCGCACCCGGGGATGGACACGCCGCTCGATGATCGAGACCCGGGGCTCGATGCTCGAAGGACGCGCAAGGATGGTCCGCCGCTCGATGATCGAGACCCGGGCTCGTGCTCGAAAGACGCGCGCCGGCGAACAAGACCGCGGCTCCAGGGTCGAGCCTCGCGACTCCAAGTCCGAGGAAGGCGCGCCGAGGGGCTCGATCATCGGACCGAGGTGAGATCCGCGGGCCAAGCCCGCGATTGGCGATGCCGGAGGCGGGGATCGAAGGGTACGAGGGCCCGGCGAGCGGGTCGGAGGGATGGACAGTGCCCGCGGGGATATGAACCGGGCACGTCGCTCTTCGCTCTCTCGCCGGGGCTCGGGCGCGCAGCATGGCAGGCTGCGGCCCGGTGGGGCGCCGAAGTGCAGGGTACCCGGGAAAGCTCGAGGCTGCGGCGGGGTTACGGGCGCGCGGCGCGGGAAGTCTTGCGGGCGGCAGCCGCCTCTTGGGCTGGGCCTTGGGCGTGGCAGGCGGCCTGAAGGAACGCGCCGTCAGGAGGCGCAGCGCCCAGCGATCGAGCGCGGGCTGCTTGGCGCTCGATCTGGGCTTTGATGCCGCGGGCACGGGACCGAACCGAGCGGTGGCTTCTTCAGCAGGGGCTCGGCGCGCCCTTCGATGCGCCCCGCGGCGATACCCTCGATGCGTCCTGAGCCTGAATTCTTCCAGCCTGTCCATGAGCACTTTCTCCTGTTCTCGTTCTACGGTCGTCTTGAGCAAGTTGCCGATCTCGTGGGCGCCGAGCCGCTGGTGCGTCAGGCAAAGATAGCCCAGCAGGGCGACGAGCGCATCGTGCGCGTCGGGCGCGGCGAGCGCGGCGTTGATGGCCGCCTGCATGCGTCTGATCTCGGCGAGGAAGCGCTCGTCGTCGCCCGCCACCGAGAGCGCCCAGAGCACCCAGCTTACCGAAGGCCGTGAGCATCCCCTCGGCGATGTCGCGGGCCTTGTCGAGGTGGAGATCGACCAGGCGTGCCAGCGCGGGGTATGGGGGAGGAAGGCCTCGCGCGCCTCGTCGGGCAAGCCGGATGAGTCCTCGAACTTCGTCGCCGTCCATCCGGTCTTCGCGTTGCAGAGCAGGACCGGGAGGATCGCCGGCAGCTTGCTGAGACCCGGCGTGTCACCGAGGACCTTGTCCCAGACGCGGTGCATGTACCGCGCGAGCTGGAGGAGGGCGAGCGGCTCGACCTCGCTCTTGTGCTCGATCAGCACGTAGATGAGCATCTTCTTGCCCGCGATCCGGGCCGAGAGGAGGAGGTCGGCGTACCGACGGCGGAGGTGGGCGTCGACGAAGCTGTCCTTGGCGAGCGCGAGGGTGGTCCAGTCGATGCGCGCCGCGATCGATGGGGCGAGGATGGCCTGAAGGAGGCCCTGGGCATGCTCGCGTCGGGAGAACGCGTACCGGACGAGGCCGTCGTGCGGCTGGCCTACGGGCTTTCGCTTGGCGGGGCTCTTGGTCTTCGGCATGGGCTCGTGCATCACATCACGACGAGGGCTGCTCATGGGGTTCCCGAGAAGGCTGGAATGATCTCCCGGAGACCAGCGCCGGGGCGCCGCGGAGCACCACCCTTCCCCGCGTCACCCTGTCTCCACGGACATCGACGCCCGCCGCCCACGAGCGTAAACGCAACGCATGATCCTCCGCGACATCCTCGCCACCCTCGAGACCATCGCCCCGCTGCGCCACGCCGAGAGCTGGGACAACGTGGGCCTCCTCGCCGGCGACCCGGCGGCGCCCGTCACGCGCGTCCTGCTCGCGATCGACTACACGAAGGCCGTGGCGGCCGAGGCGCGCCGCGCCGGGGCGGAGCTCGTCGTCGCCTACCACCCGCCCATCTTCTCGCCGCTCAAGCGCCTCGGCGCGGAGAGCCTCGTTTTCCAGGCGATCCGCGATCGCATCGCCCTCTACTCACCGCACACCGCGCTCGACGTCGCGAAGGGCGGCACCAACGATCTGCTCGCCGACATCCTCGGCCTCGCCTCGCGCGCGCCGCTCCAGAAGAGCCCTGCGCAGGACGTGGAGGTCAAGCTCATCACCTTCGTCCCGGAGGACGAGCTCGAGAAGCTGGCGGCTGCGCTCTTCTCGGCGGGCGCGGGGCGCATCGGCAAGTACAGCGCGTGCAGCTTCCGCTCGCCGGGCACGGGCACCTTCTTCGGCGAGGAGGGCGCCGAGCCTGCCGTGGGCGAGGCCGGCCGCCTGGAGAGCGTGAGCGAGATCCGCCTCGAGACGGTGGTGCCCCTCGACAAGGTCGACGCGGTCGTCGCGGCCCTTCGCCGGAGCCACTCGTACGAGGAGCCCGCGTTCGATCTCGTCCGCCTCGCGCCTCACCCGGACGGCGCCGGCATCGGTCGCATCGGCGAGCTCGCGGAGCCGCGACCGCGCGCCGAGCTCTTCGATCGCATCAAGCGCGCCCTCGGCGTCTCCTCGCTGCTCGTGGCCGGCCCGCAGGGCGGCGAGGTCAAGCGCGCCGCGGTGTGCGCGGGCGCAGGGGCGAGCCTCCTCGACGCGGCCCTCGCGCGCCGGGCGGAGCTCTTCCTCACCGGCGAGCTGCGGCACCATGACGCCCTGCGCGCCGCCGCGGCGGGGATGACCGTGGTCTGCGCGCTCCACTCCAACAGCGAGCGCGCCTCGCTCGGCCGGCTCAAGGAGCGCCTCGAAGCGGCGCACCCGGGCCTCGCGATCGTCCAGAGCGAGGACGATCGCGATCCGTTCAGCTTCTGCTGACGCGCGCTGCACGCCTGCCTTTCCCCCGCACCCGGCACGCGCTACCCCTCGTCCATCATGGCGGACCGCGTGCTCTCCTCCACCCCGACCGGCGACGACGATCGCTTCGATCGCCTCTTCCGGCCGAGCTCGCTCGACGACTACATCGGCCAGGCGAAGCACAAGGACAACCTCAAGGTCTTCGTCGAGGCCGCCCGCCGACGACGTGAGCCGCTGGATCACATCCTGTTCTGCGGCCCTCCCGGCCTCGGCAAAACGACGCTCGCCCATATCCTCGCCAAGGAGATGGGCGTCACGCTCCACGCGACGAGCGGCCCGGCCATCGAGCACAAGGGCGCCCTGGCCGGCCTGCTCACCAAGCTCGAGGCGAACGACCTGCTCTTCATCGACGAGATCCACCGCCTCACCCCGGCCGTGGAAGAGAGCCTCTACCCGGCGATCGAGTCGTTCCAGATCGACATCATGACGGGCGACGGCCCGTACGCGACCACCATCCAGCTCGGCCTCAAGCCGTTCACGCTCGTCGGCGCCACCACGCGCACCGGCCTGCTCACGGCACCGCTCCTCTCGCGCTTCGGCTACGTGGTGCGCCTCGATTTCTACCCCGTGGAAGACCTCGAGAAGATCGTCCTGCGCAGCGCGCGCCTCCTCGAGGTGCCGATCGACGCGGCCGGCGCGCGCGAGATCGCGGCCCGCTCCCGGGGCACGCCGCGCGTGGCCAACCGCCTGCTCCGCCGCGCGCGGGACTTCGCCGAGGTGCTCGGGCAGGGATCGATCACCCCGGCCATCGCGAAGACCACGGCCGATCGCCTGGAGATCGACACGGCCGGCCTCGACGACATGGACCGGCGCCTGCTGCTCGTGATCATCGACATCTACGAGGGCGGCCCCGTGGGCATCGACACGATCGCGGCCGCGCTCAGCGAGCCCCGCGACACCATCGAGGACGTGTACGAGCCCTTCCTCCTCCAGCAGGGCTTCCTCGGCCGCACCCCGCGCGGCCGGATCGCCACCCGCAAGGCCTACGAGCACCTGGGCAAGCCGCAGCCAACCGGCGGACCGAGCGGCGGCAAGACCGGCCAGGGCGATCTCTTCTCCCCCTGATTTTCCGGCGGGGCTTTCCCTTCTCTCCGCGCCGGGGGCCGGGTAAGCTCCCGGGGTGTCCCACCGTGCCCCGGTCCTCGTCGTCGATGACGACGCAGTAAGCCGGCATGTCCTCAACCAGGCTCTCGCCGCCGCCGGCATCCCCACCGCGGTGGTCACCTCGGGCACCGAGGCCCTCGCCTGGCTCAAGACGCACGTCCCCTCGCTGGTCCTGCTCGATCTGGTGATGCCTCCGCCCGACGGCTTCACCGTGCTCAAGTCGCTGCGGGACGACCTGCGCACGGCCGATCTGCCCGTCCTCGTGCTCACCGCGCTCGACTCCGACGACGACGTGACCCGCGCCTTCCAGATGGGCGCCGACGACTTCGTCCGCAAGCCCTTCCGCCCCGCCGAGCTGATCGCCCGGATCCGCAGCCAGTACCGGATCCGCGAGTACGTCGAGGCCCTCTGGCGCAAGGAGCGCGACGCCAAGGTCGTGCTGGAGCTGACCCAGGCCCTCTCCTCCACCCTGGATTTCCGCGACATCCTCTTCACGGTCGTGTCGCGGATCGCCGAGGTCGCGCGCGTCGATCGGTGCAGCATCGTCCTCGTGCGCCCGCCGGGCAAGCACGGGTACGTGATCGCCGCGAGCGACGACAAGGACCTGCGCGACCTGCCGATCGAGCTCGCCCGTTACCCCGAGATCCAGGAGGTGATCGCCACCGGCGAGCCCCTGGTGATCGGCGACGCGAAGAGCCACCCGCTGCTCGATCCCGTCCGCGCGCTCCTCCCCGAGGGCGGCTTCCGCTCGCTCGCGCTGCTCCCGATCGTCTTCGAGGACAAGCCGATGGGCGTGCTCTTCCTGCGCGGGCGCGCGCCGGTGGCGCTCAAGGAGCACGAGCTGTCGATGGCCCGCACCGTGGCCAACGCCACGGCCATCGCCCTGCGCAACGCGCGGATGATCCAGTCCATGCGCGACCAGACGCAGCAGATCAGCGTGGCCAAGGTCGAGGCCGAGCGGAGGCTCAAGGCGCTCGAGCGCTACGCCGATTTCTTCCACTCCGCCGCCGACGGCATCGTGGTCATCGACGCCGACGGCCACGTGCTCTTCTCCAACCCGCGCGCCCACGCCATCACCGGCCACACCGAGGCCGAGCTCGCCGGCATGCGCTTCCGCGACATCGTCGATCCCGTCTCGCGCGAGGTGCTCGCCGGCGTGAAGCAGGGCTTCGCCGAGGGCGCGGTGAGCCGCATGGTCGACCTCACGATCCGGCGCGCCGGATCGGGGGACAGGCGCATCCTCAGCGTCAACTTCAGCAGCGTGCTGCGCGAGGAGAGCGGCGCCATCCTCGTGAGCTTCCGGGACGTGACCGACGACCGGGCGACGGCCGCCGAGCTCTCGAAGACCAAGGACTTCCTCGAGCGGGTGATCGAGAGCTCGGTGGACTCGATCATCTCCGCCGACATGCGCGGGACGATCCTCCTCTTCAACCGCGCCGCCGAGCGCGCGACGGGCTACGTGGCCCGCGAGGTCGTGGGGACGATGAACGTGCGGGACATCTACCCGCCCGGCCTCGCCGTCGAGATCATGCGCCTCATCCGCGGCCCCGAGCACGGCGGGCCCGGGAGGCTCCAGAGCTACCGGACCGAGGTGAGGGCGCGCGACGGGCAGAGCGTGCCGGTGACGCTCTCCGCCGCGCTGATCATGGAGGGCCAGCGGCCCGTCGGCTCGGTCGGCGTCTTCACCGATCTGCGCGATCGGATCCGCATGGAGGCGCGCCTCTCCGCCGCGCAGGAGGAGCTCCGCGCGCGCGAGAAGCAGGCGATGATCGCCGAGCTCGCGGGCGCCGCGGCGCACGAGCTGAACCAGCCGCTCACGAGCGTGATGGGCTACGCCGAGCTCATCCGGCGGCGCCTCGGCGACCCGGACGCCATCGACAACGCGGCCAAGATCATCCTCGCCGAGGGCGAGCGGATGGCCGAGATCGTCCGCAAGATCGGCAAGATCACCCGCTACGAGACCAAGAGCTACGTGGGCACCGCCAAGATCCTCGACCTCGATCGTTCGAGCGGCGAGGACGAGGCCGATCCTTGACGGGGAAGCAACGAGGCATGGGACCGGAACGCTCCAGCAACGACGATCGCCTCCCCGGCGTCTCCGACGCGCCGCCCGCCGCGGTGAGCTCGGAGCGCCTGTCCCTGGCGCGCCACGTCCCGCCCGACTGGCTCGATCGCCTGCTCGTGGCCTTCGCCGGCCTCGCCCCCGGCGCGCCGCTCGAGGACAGGGTGGGGCAGATCCTCACCGTCGCGCGCGAGATCCTCGACGACGTGGCCGTGGGCGCATGCATCCCCGGCGTGGGCGGCAAGCAGCTCGTCATCCGCCGCGTCGATCGCCCGAGCCACGCCGGCTCCCCCGACCCGAGCCGCCTCTTCCCCGATCTGCCCTTCGAGCGGACCGTCGCCGTCCCCGGCGAAGACGGCGCCACCCTCCACGTGGCCGGCGCCGACGCCGAGCGCTTCGCCGATCAAGGCGGCCCTGCCTTCTTCCTCGACCGCCTCGCCCAGGTCCTCGCCGCCGTCATCCGCACCCACCCCGTCGAGCCGAGGAGCCCCGCCGTCGAGCTCAAGCGCCTGCAAGACCAGGTGATCCAGCTCGAGCGCCTCGCCTCCCTCGGCCAGATGGTGGCGGGCATCGTCCACGAGCTGAACAATCCCCTCACCTCGATCATCGCCTACAGCGATTACCTGCGAAAGAAGGCCGATCGCAGCGGCGCCGACCCGAGCGACCTCGATCGCTTCTCCCGGATCAACGAGGCCGCCGAGCGCATCCTCCGCTTCTCGCGCGACCTCACCGAGTACTCCCGCCCCCGCAAGGTCGTCCCCGCCCCCGTGATGATCCACGAGGTGATCGACCGCGCTCTCCTGTTCTGCGAGCACGAGCTCGACAAGACCGGCGTGATGGTCGAGCGCAACTTCGGCGAGGTGCCCCCGGTGCGCGGCGTGGCCGGCCAGCTCACCCAGGTCTTCGTCAACCTCTTCACCAACGCCGCCCACGCGATGCAGACCGAGGGCGGCCTGCTCAGCATCACCACCACCATCGCCGCCGGCGACGTGGTGGAGGTGACCATCCGCGACGACGGTCACGGCATCGAAGAAGACAACCTGCCCAAGATCTTCGACCCCTTCTTCACCACCAAGACCGACCGCGGCGGCACGGGCCTCGGCCTCTCCATCGTGCAGCGCATCGTCTCGAACCACGGCGGGACGATCCGCGCCAACGGAGGCTCGCCGCGAGGCACGGTGTTCCGGCTGGAGCTTCCCGCCGCGGCCGCCCCGGAGAGCGAAGCCCC
>JAXLYT010000063.1:0-74326 GCA_046351295.1 Byssovorax sp. | reverse complement strand
TGCTCGTGCACCGCCGCCCGAACCGCGCGCGGGAGCAAGCGGCAGACGTAGCCCTTGCCCATAGCGACGATCAACGCAACCGGTCGTCGCTGTGAAGGGGGTTGTGGTAGGACTCCACCGTGACCCTGCGCACCCTCATCCACGACGACAAAGCCTCCCTCGCGTACATCGCCTCCTACCTCGACGGGCTCTCCGCCGAGCAGCGGCTCGCCGAGACGCGCACGCTGAGCCGCGCCGATCAGCGCGCGCTCTACCGGCGGGCCGCGTCCGCAGCGCCGCTCACCCTCGACGACTTCGTCCCGACAGGCCGCGCGCCCCTCGCCCAGGTCATCCACGACGGCCGCAACACCCTGCCGCTCCCCGGGCCGCTCCGCCTCTTCCAGAAGCGCTTTTGCCGGCCGGAGCGAGGCGAGGGGCGCCTCTTCGGCTACAACCAGTCCCCCTTCCTCTCGACGATCGGGCCCGGCTTCTTCGTCGCGGTGCCCACCGCAGGCCGCCCCGCGTGGGAGGAGCGGGGCGCGGTGGTGATCGATTATTTCCAGGTGCCCGACGGCGCCGTCTCGGCCGGCTGGCCCAAGGTCGTCGCGAACACCCGGGGATTACAGCGCTTCGTCTACCACCGCACGCGCGACTTCATGCGCAGGGTCTCCGCGCACGTGACCATCGGCGCCGCCTTCCGCGAAGAAGACGCGCTCGATCACTACTTCGTGCTCTGCCGCGAGCCGGGCTGATCGATCGGGGCGCGAGCCCGCGAGGGGGCCTATCCACGCAGCAGCCCTGGGCGACTGCGTGGATGGCCCCGGCGCGATGCGGTTCAGTTGCAGAAATACTGCCCCTGGATGCAGAGGCAGGTGGTGTTGCCGTACGTGCACTGCGTGGGCGGGCCGCCCATCCCGCCGCCCATGCAGGCTTCGCCGGGGGAGGGTTGGGAGGGCGGACAGGGCAGGGTGCAATGCCAGGTCATCGTCATGCCGCCGCAAGTGCAGGTCGTGCCGGCGTTCGAATAAGGGCACTGCACGCCCTGGACATCGCAGGCGTCGCCGTCCTGGGGGGGCGCCGCCGGACACATCCCGCAATGCCAGGAGGAGCCGTTGGGCCCGCCGCCGCTGCAACGGCAGTACGTATCGCCATACGCGCAGAGCGAGCCTCCACCCATCCCGGCCCCGCCGTTCATGCAGGCAGTCCCGCTCATGGGCTCGGCGTCCGGGCAAACCCCGCAGTGCCAGCCATTGGCGCCGCAGGTGCACTGATCCGGGGCGTAGTCGCACAGCAGGCCAATCGGACCGCACGGCGTCTGGCTCACGGGCTCGGCGGCGGGGCAGGTGGGCGCGCTGCCACCCGCGCCGCTGGTCGTGGTGGTGGCGCTGCCGCCCGAGCCCGTGGTGAGGCCCCCTCCCGAGCCGGTGGTGGCGCTGCCGCCGGCGCCCGTCGTCGCGGAGCCGCCGGCGCCCGTCGTCACCGTCCCTCCGGCGCCCGTGCCGCCGCCGGTCCCGCTCGTCACGCCGGTGCCGGTGGTGCTGGAGCTCCCCCCGCTGCCCGTATCGATCGAGCTCCCACAGGCACAGAGCAGGATCGTGCCGAGCGCGGCGCCGGTGACGCAGATCGCACGAAGAGCCCGATGGGGAACGGAGATGTTCGAAAATCGAGGAAGGTGAGCGGAAAAGGACATGAGAGCCTCCAGAGAGAGCGATGCTCGGGATCTTCTCCGGATCCGAGAAGGCCCTTCGGATTTTTCTGGGAGACTGGAACCGCGGAGGGCGGATCGGGGTGGACCGGGATCCAGATCGGTCGGGCGCTTTCGATCGAACGCGTCCAGGCGCCGAGCTTCAGAGGTCAATAACGAAAGCTCTCGTCGTCGCCTTCGGCCGGCTCTTGTTTGTCGCGGGCGGGGCGCCGCACGATCACCCACTTGCGCGCAGGCTCGGCGCCGGCGGCCGCGGGCGCGGGCTCCGGAGGCGCTTCGACCGGCTTGGGCAGCGTGAGCGGCGCGAGCGGCGCATCTTCGTGGTCGTCCGCGGGGATGATCGTCATGTCGTCGACCTTGCGCGCTCGCACCGTCGGCTCACGCGGGATCGGCGCGCGGGCCGGCTCGGCTTTGCGCTTGGCGGGCCCGCGCCGGCGCTTGCGGCGAACATCGATCGTCTCGAGCACCCCGGGGCGGAGCGGGCGCATCCAGGGCTCGACAGGCGCGGCGGGCGCGGGCGGAGGCGCGGCGGGCGGAGGCGTGGCGGGCGCGACAGGCTCGGAAGCGCGGGCAGGTTGCCGCCGCGGCTCGGCCTTCTTGCGCACCGCTTCACGGCGGGCAGGCCCTCGCGCTTCGCCCGCGTCGCCGAGCAGCTCTCGGGCATGATCCAGGGCCGCTTCGTACAGGAGATGCTCGAGGTCGGCGGCGAACGCCGCGACCAGCTCACCGAGCTGGGACTCTATCGTCATCGATCTATCGCTTCGCACGTTTTCCTCTGCCGCGTCAATGGGGAGCTGATGTCTTTTGCACGAACGAGCACGCGCACGAGCACAGGAGCGAGCGCGCGATCGATCACGCCAACGCGCAAGCGGGGGAGCGCGGGAGCGCGCGGGCGGGCTCGGAGCCGCGATGGAGCGCATCTCGCCGGTGCGCTTCCCCGCGAACGATGGTAGGTGCGAAGGTGATGCTCCACTCCCTTCGCCGGCGCATATCGCACAGTGTCATCCGCAGCGCCTCCTGCGCGTTGCTGCTCCTCTCCTCCTCGGCCGGGGCGGGCACCTCGTCGCTCTGGGGAAAAGACGGCGAGCTCTGGACGCCCGCGAGCCGTCTCCCGGATTTCTCTCATGCTGGATATCACGCCGGGGAGGCGCCGATCCCCGAGCCGCCGGTGGTCGGCAACGTGAAGGACTTCGGCGCCAAGGGCGACGGGGTGACCGACGATACGGCGGCATTTCAGGCCGCGATCGCAGGATCCTCCGACGGCGCGCTGCTCGTCCCGACCGGGCGCTACCTGATCACCTCCGTCCTGACCATCGACAAGCCGGGCCTCGTGCTGCGCGGCGAAGGCTCGGGTCCGGCGGGCAGCGTCCTCTACATCACGAAGAGCTTGGCCGATGTCTACGGCCCTGCCCCACAGTGGTCCTGGAGCGGGGGATTTCTCAAATTCGCGCCCAAGGAGACCGGGGTGAGCCTGACGGCGGTGTCCGCGGAGGCGAAGCGGGGCGAGCAGGTGATTGAGGTCGATCAGGGCGCGGCGCTCTCGCCGGGGCAGCTCGTGGACCTGCGGCTGGTGGACGACGGCTCGGGCTCGCTCGGGCTGGAGCTCCATGACGGGCAGGCCAAGGCTGGTACCTGCGATTACCAGGTACCTCTCCGCCTCGATTGGCCGGTGCGGATCGCGGCCGTCTCGGGCAACGAGGTGACCTTGGCCCAGCCGCTCCGCATTCGCCTCCTCCCGGCCTGGAAACCCGAGATTCGCAGCCTCCCGGCGCTCACCGAGGTGGGGGTGGAGCACCTGCGGGTCGAGTTCGTCACCGTGCCTTATGCAGGCCACCTCAACGAGCCTGGCTATAACCCGGTCTTCTTCACGGGCGGGGTGGCCGACGGCTGGGCCCGCGATCTCGTCTTCGTCGACGCCGATAACGGGATCATCACCGATCAGCTCGTCAAGAACCTCACCTTCCGTGATATCCACCAGGAGGGGCGCCCGGGCCACCATGGTTACAACCTGGCCGAGTCCGCCGATCTGCTGATCGAGGATTTCACCGTCGACGCGGCGATGATCCACGCGATGACCCTGGATCACCGCTCGAACGGGGTCGTGTTCTCCCGGGGCAAGGGCGCGGTGCTCCTCCCGCTCGACCATCACCGCGACTCTCCCTTCGAGAACCTCTTCACCGAGATCACCTCGGAGTACGATTTCTTCAGCGGCGGCAACGAGTGCGCCGGGCCTCACGCCGGCGCCCGCAACACCTACTGGAACCTCTACCAGCCGATGACGGTGCCGCTCCTCTGGGGCGCGATCCAGAGCAACGCCATCGGCCAGCTCTCGGTGCCCGACAAGCTCACCCTCGATCAGCAGTGGTACGAGAACGTCACCGATCTCACCCCCACGAATCTCTACCACGCAGAGCTCTCGGCGCGCCTCTGCCCCGCAGACGCCTTCGACGCATGCCACCGGGGAGACTGGGACCTCGCGACCGCGTCCTGCGCCAAGGTCGACCGGGCCGATGGGACGCCCTGCGACGACGGTGATCCGGCGACGAAGGGCGATGCCTGCCATGCCGGGGTCTGCGCGGGAGGCGCGGGCGCGGGAGGTGCGGGCGGCGCGGGCGGCGCGGGCGGCGCAGGCGGCGCGGGCGTCACCGGGACGAGCGGTCACGGCGGCGACACAGGCGGCAACGGCGCAGGGAATGCGGGCCCCGCGGGCGGGTGCGGCTGCGCCGTCGCGGGACAGGACGCGCCCGGGGTGGGCCTCGCCGCCGGGCTCCTGCTCGTCGCGGGCGCCGGGCTCCGGCGAAAGGGGCGCACGGCGGGGCGCATCCGGGTGAAGATGCGCGGGCGATGGCGCGCCTCGCCCCCTCCATCAAGAGCCTGCTCGAACAGCCGCCGGGCGACCGAAAGCTCGGGCCCTTCGTCCTGATCGAGCAGCTCGGCCGCGGCGGGTTCGCGCCGGTGTGGCTGGCCAGGGAGGTCTACGGGGCGACGGAGCTGCGCACCGCGGCGGTCAAGCTCTTCGCGCTCGATCTCGGGCCCGAGGGCGAGCCGAGCGATCGGGGGCGGACGCCGAGCACCGGGAGCTCCACGGCGCGGGCGCGGATCGTCGACGAGGCGCGGGCGCTCTGCCGCGTCGAGCACCCCAACGTGGTGCGCTTCTACGCGCTGCCGATCGACGAGGCGCGCGGGGTGATGGGCCTCGCCATGGAATACGTGGCCGGCACGTCGCTCGATCGGCGGATCGCGAGCAAGAAGAAGCTCGGGGTGAGCGAGACGCTGGCCGTGGGGGTGGCGGTGGCGTCGGCGCTCTCGGCGGTGCACCGGGCCGGCCTCGTCCACCGGGACATCAAGCCCGGCAACATCGTGGAGGCGGCCGGGATCTACAAGCTGATCGACTTCGGGATCGCCGCGGCGGACGTGGTCGGACGCAAGCGCGAGGCGGCCCCGCCGCAGACGATCGGGGACCTTCCGCTCGCGATGGTGGGGACCAAGCTCTCGAACCTGGGCGAGGCGCCCACCGAGCGCGACGATCTCGCCCAGACGGAGGCGATGTCCTTCGCCGGGATCCGTTGTGGAACGATGGGATACATCGACCCCGTCTGTCTCTCGTCGCCGACGCCGGCCACGCCCGCGAGCGATCTCTACGCGCTCGGCGCGACGCTGTACGAGTGCCTGACGGGGATGGTGCCGTCGGTCGCGGCCGTGCCCGACGCGCGCGGGCTGAAGGGCGAGGTGCTCGACGGTCGCGCGCCCTCGCCTCCCCTGCTCTCGATCGCGCCCGAGGTGCCGGAGAGCCTCGGGAAGATCGTCGACGCGCTGCTCGCGGTGGACCCGAGCAAGCGGCCTCCGTCCGCGGAGTGGACGGCGATCCGGCTGGAGCAGGTGAGCCGGGAGCTCTCGGGGCTCTCGCGCGAGCTGCCCCCGGAGAGCGTCGGGCCCTTCCGCGGGCTCGGGCGCTTCGAGCAGGGCGATCGCGACGTGTACTTCGGGCGGGCGAGCGAGGTGGCGGCGGCGCTGGAGGTGCTGCGCGCGCGCGGCGTGGCGGCGCTGGTCGGGCCCTCCGGGAGCGGCAAGAGCAGCCTGGCGCGCGCCGGCGTGCTCCCCGCGGTGGCCGAGGGCGCGCTCGGCGGGTGGCCGAAGCGCTGGGAGGCCGTGGTGGCCGAGCCCGGGGCGAACCCGCGGGCCACGGTGGGCGCCGCGCTCGCGCGGATCGTGCCCGACGCGGCGAAGCGCTCGCCCGACGATCTCCTGGTGGCGCTGGCCGAGCGGGCGCAGAGCTCGAGCACCGGCGTGCTGCTGCTGGTCGATCAGCTCGAGGAGCTGGCGACGCTCGCCACAGGGTCGAGCCAGGCGTGGCTCGTCGGGCTGCTCGGCCGGCTCGGCGAGCAGCCGCTCCCGGGCGTGCGCGCGGTGGTGGCGGCGCGGCGCGATCTGCTCGATCCGCTGCTCGCCCTCGGCGCGCTCGGCCGGGCCCTCGTGCGCGGGCTCGTGCTGATCGAGCCCATCACCGAGCTGACCTGGGGCGACGTGATCGATCAGGCGCTCGCGGCCTACGGCTACGCGTTCGAGGACGAGGCGCTCAAGGGCGAGCTGCTCGCCGCGCTGAAGGAGACGGCGGGCGCGATGCCGCTCGTGCAGTTCGCGCTCACCGAGCTCTGGCGCAAGCGCGACCCGGAGCGCAAGCTCGTCACGCGCGCGGGGCTCTCCGCGATCGGCGGCATCGCCGGCGCGCTGGAGCGCCACGCCGATCACACGCTCGCCGAGATCGTCCGGAGCCGCGCCGGCGCCGAGCTCCGCGCGCGATCGCTCCTGCTCGCCTTGACCACGCCGCAGGGCACGCGCGCGTCGCTCGCGCCCAAGGCGCTCTACGCGGCCGCGGGCCCGGGCGGGCGCGAGGTGGCGGAGGCCTTCGAGCGCGCGCGCCTGATCGTGCCCGGGCCGGGCGGGCTCACGCTCGCGCACGAGGCGCTCCTCACGCAGTGGGGCAAGCTCCGGACCTGGGTGGCGGAGGCCCGCGAGGACCGGCTGCTCGCCGAGGAGCTGGAGCGCGACGCGGCCCGCTACCGCAGCGATCCCGAGGCGGTGCCGCTCTGGCAGCGCAGGCGGCTCTCCATCGCGGAGTGGCTGCTCCGCCGCGGCGGGGTGCGCCTCTCGCCGGACGCGGTGGCCTTCCTCAAGGCGAGCCGGCGCGCCGAGCGGCGCCTGCGCGTGATCGTCTACGGCTCGATGGCGACGGCGCTGCTCTCGCTGGCCGGGGGCGGGCTCGTCTACGTGCGCGCGGTGCAGGCGCAGGAGGCGACGACCCGCGAGGCGATGCGCGAGGAGCAGGCGAGCCGCGCGCTGGCCGAGAAGCGGATGCACGAGGTGCAGGCCGCGCAGGCGCGGATCGACGAGCTGCTCCGCGACCTCGCCGACTCGCCCTCCAAGGCCGAGGTGATGGCGCTCCAGGAGCGCATCCGCGAGTCGGAGAGCGCGCCCGATCCGAAGGAGAAAGAGCGGGAGAAGGAGCGCAAGCCCGCGGTCTCCGTGCCGCTCCGCCCGACCGGGACGCCGCCCTCGGGGACGTCCACGGCGCAGCCGACGGCGACCGCGACGGCGGTCCCCTCGCCGACGATCAAGCAGCAGAAGGAGTGGAAGGATTGAGCGGGGGTTCCATAGAAACACGTCCCCGCTGCTCCTCGGGAACGGGAACGGGAACGGGAACGGGAACGGGAGCGGGAGTGGGGAGACGCCGGAGCCCTCACGGTTTGCTCGTCCTCGCCTGGGCGCTGGGTGTCCTCGGAATCATCCTTGCGATCGCATGGCCGGATCTCGCGCGCGCGGCCGATCCGCCGGCCTCGCCGACCGCGGCGGATAGCTCCGCAGAGCGCCTCCGGCAGGCCAAGGACCTCTTCCGCAAGGGCGTGACCCTGCTCGACGCGGGCGACGTGGAGCGCGCGCTCGACTACTTCCAGCGCTCGCGCGCCGCGGTGCCCTCGGCGCCCAACACCACCAACGCGGCGATCTGCCTGGAGGAGCTCGGCCGCTACGACGAGGCGCTCGAGGTCTACGAGGAGCTGCTCCTCAAGTTCTCGGCCGACCTCGATCCGGAGGACCGCAAGAACCTCGGCCCCAAGATGGCTTTTCTCCGCGCGAAGCTCGGGGCGATCGATCTCTCCTCCAACGTCGACGGCCTCGTGGTGATCGACCGCCGGCCCCGGGGCAAGCTCCCGTTCAGCGCGCCGGTGCGGGTGATCGGCGGCGACAAGCACGTGGTGCGCGTCTTCAAGGACGGCTACGAGTCCTTCGAGACGACGGTCGACGTGCCCGCGGGCGCGACGCGGGCCCTCGAGGCCAAGCTCGCCCCGCTGGCCGGCGCAGGCCTGCTCCGCGTCGAAGATCCGGCGAGCGAGGGCTTCGAGGTCTTCGTCGACGGGGCGCGTGTGGGGACGATCCCGTGGGAGGGCACGGTCGATCTCGGCCGCCACGTGATCTGGACGCGCAAGGGAGAGCGCGGCTCGGCGCCAAGCACGATCGTGGTGCTCCGCGGGCAGACCGCCCTCGTCCGCCCCGCCGCGGGCGATCTCGGCGCGCCGGTGACGATCGCGATCAGCCCGCCCACCGCAGAGCTCTTGCTCGGCGATGTCCCGCTCGGCGTCCGCGCGTGGGAGGGCCGCCTCCCCGCAGGCGCGTACGTGATCACGGGGAGCGAGGAGGGCTACGGCAGCGAGCGGGCGCGGCTGATCGTCCCGCCGGCGCAGGCGCCGGGCGTCTCGCTGCGCTTGCGCCTCACCATGGACCCCGATCACCCGCGCTGGCCTCACGCGGTCGTCGGCCACCCGTTCATCGAGGCGATCGGCGGCTACGCAGCGGGCGGCACGCTCCACGCCGACGCCGAGCGCCTCTGTCCCGCGGCATGCGCCGAGGCCGATCCGCGGCTCGCGCGCTTCCCGCGGAGCCTGCGCGATCCCCACGATCCCACGGTGTTCGGGGGCCTCGCCGCGGTGCGCGGAGGCTACCGCTTCCGCATGGGGCTCGCGCCGGAGCTCGTGGCCGGCTACCTCGGCCTCGGCCTGCGCTTCACCCGCTTCCGCGAGGCCTCGTTCTACAGCCGCGCGAGCCAGCAGAGCTACCCGGTGGCCTACACGCTCGACGATCGGCTGAGCCTCGGCGGGCCCTTCCTCGGCGTGGGCGGGAGCTTCCGCATGCCAATTCGCCCGCCCTTCGCGCTCGTCGCCCGCACCACCGCCGGGATCCTCGTCGCCCGCGTCACCGATCCCATCACCGGGACGGCCAGCGCCGGCGGCGATCGGGCCGAGATCCAGGTCGAGGCGCGCGATCAGGCCATCCTCTCCGCGATGCCCTTCGTGCTGCCCGAGCTCGGCGGGGAGCTCGCGACGGGCTCCTTCCGCCTCGGCCTCTCGCTGGGGGTCGGCTTCTTTCCCCGCCTCGGCCCCCGCTTCGATCACCCCGAGATCGGGGTCGCCCCGAGCTGCTCGGCCTCCCGCCCCGATGCCGTCGGGTGCGCGCCGGGCTCGGCGATCGCCGCGGGCGAGCGGGCCTACGGGGCCTTCTCGCTGTGGCTCGGTCAGGTGTCGCTGGGGTACGTTTTCTAGGAAAACCGGGAGGCCGTCGCTGCGTCTTGTCGGCGCCCGCGGGCCACGGTAGCAACGCCCCATGCCCGCTTCTCGCAAGGTCGGGGACTGCATGACCCGGAGCCCCGTCACCGTCGAGCGCCACACCACGCTCGCGCACGCCCTCAAGCTCATGGACGACCGCGGCATCCGCCACCTGCCCGTCGTCGAAGGCGCCCACCTCGTGGGGCTGATCTCGGAGCGGGAGCTCCGGATCGTCGACAACATGCAGGGGTTCAACGCGACCTTCTGCACCGTCGGCGACTTCGTCGAGGGCATGCCCTACGCCGTGCCCGAGACCACCTCGGTGCGCGAGGTCGTCACGACGATGGCCACGAAGAAATACGGCTCGGCCGTGGTGGTCGGGGGCGAGGGCGGCGACACGGTCCTCGGCGTCTTCACCACCACCGACGCGCTGCGGATCTTCGCCGAGGTGCTCGACGAGATCGAGCGCTGAAAGCTACTTGCTCTTCGATCGGAGCGTGAGCACCGGGCAGGGCGCGTGCCGCACGACCCGCTCGGCGACGCTGCCGATCAGCATGTGCGAGAGGCCCGTGCGGCCGTGGGTGCTGAGCACGATCAGATCGCTCCCGAGCCTCCCGGCCATCTCGCAGATCCCCTCGGCGGCGTTCGGGTGCTGGTGGATCCGCAGCTCGACCTGCTCCACCGCGGCGAGCCGCTCTTTGCGCAGGCGCTCGAGGTCCGCGTGGGCCGTGGCCTCGAACTCCGGCGACCGGTCGACGGTGTTGATGATCGCGCCGGCCCCGGGCACCGCGAAGAGGGGCGTGAGCAGCGACGGATCGTACACGTAGAGCAGCGTGATGCTGGCGCCGAACTGCTTGGCCAGGATCGCGGCGGCGTCGAGCGCGAGCGACGAGGCGGGGGAGAAGTCGGTGGGGACGAGGATCTTCTGGCTGAAGGTCATGGGGCCTCCTCAGGCGCTCCTACCGTAGTCGCTTTGGAGAGTGCCGGGGAGGCCTGATGCGCGCGCCGAGCATCGCCCCACGGGTGAGCCAGCCGGAGCGTGCGCGCGCCTCGCGGTTCGTTCGACCTCGAACGATTGTTCGCCGGCCTCGGCGAAAATGCGGATATCGTGTCACGAGGAGATCCTTATGCGCACTCGATTCCTCGTCCCGGTCGGTCTGGCTTGCCTCGTCGTCGCAGCGGCCTGCAGCGCGACCGGAGGGACAGGGAGCGGCGGGACGGGCGGCGCGACCGGCGCCGGCGGATCGGGCAGCACCACCAGCGGGGGCACGGGCGGCGCGACCTCGACGGGCACCGGCGGATCGGGCGGGGCCAACCCGACCGGCGGGACGGGAGGCTCCACGAGCACGACGACCACGACCGGCGCCGGCGGCATGGGCACGACCAGCGGGACCGGTGGATCGGGCGGCGTCATGTGCCAGGCCGGGAGCGCCGACTGCAACAACGACCCTTCGGACGGCTGCGAGACCAACACCTTCGCCGACCCGAACAACTGCGGGATGTGCGGGAACGTCTGCCCCGGCGGCGCCAACGCGCCCGCGGGCTGCTCGGCGGGCATCTGCACCCTCGTCTGCCCCTCGGGCACGGGCGACTGCGATCTGAACCCGCAGAACGGCTGCGAGACCAACGTCAAGAACGACCCGAACAACTGCGGGATGTGCGGCAACAGCTGCATGGGCCAGAGCTGCGTGCAGGGCGCCTGCCCCTGCGCCGCCGAGACGAAGGTGGCGAACCCCGTGGAGCTCGATCTCTACGTCATGCTCGACGACTCGGGCTCGATGTCGGAGACGGTGGCCGGCGGGGCCACGAAGTGGGACGCCGTCACCACCGCGCTCAAGGGCTTCATCAACGACCCCGCGAACGCGGGCGTGGGCGTCGGCCTCCAGTACTTCCCGCTCAGCCAGCCGGCATGCCCGGCCACCTGCGCCTCCGACGCCGACTGCGGAAACTACGGCCCCTGCCAGGTCATCATCCCGCCCTTCGGCATCTGCCTCGGCTGCCTCTTCGTCGGCGGCGACTCGTGCGTCGTCGCCGACTACGCGACGCCGGCGGTCGAGATCGGCCTGCTCGCCGCCGCGCAGAAGACGAAGCTCGTGAGCTCGATCAACATGAACGGGCCCACCAACAACACCCCCACGGGCCCCGCGCTCCAGGGCGCGATCAACCACGCCAAGGCCTGGGCCCAGGCGCACCCGACGCACGAGGTGGTGGTCGTCCTCGCGAGCGACGGCATCCCCACCGAGTGCGATCCGTCGGACATCCCCTCCATCGCCAACATCGCGGCGGCGGGCGTCGCCGGCAGCCCGAGCATCAAGACCTTCGTGATCGGCGTGGGCGACGCGGTGGCCGATCTCAACGCGATCGCCGTCGGCGGGGGCACGGGCTCGGCCTTCCTCGTCGACACCAACGCGAACGTCGTGCAGCAGTTCGAGGCGGCCCTCAACGTCATCCAGCAGTCGGCGCTCGGCTGCGAGTACACCATCCCCCAGCCGATGGGCGGGATGGTCGACTACAACAAGGTCAACGTGCAGTACACGCCGGGCGGCGGCGCGAGCCAGCTCGTGGGCAACGTGATGAACGCGGCGGCGTGCGGCGCGGGCGGCGGCTGGTACTACGACAACAACGCCATGCCGACGAAGATCATCCTCTGCCCGGCGACCTGCAACGTCGTCGAGGCCGATCCGCAGGGGAAGATCGACATCCTGCTCGGCTGCGCGACGCAGCACCAGTAGCCGGGCGCGAGCGGTGGCGCACGGCGCGGCGGGCTACTCCGCCTCGCCCTTCGCGCGCGCCACGAGCTCCTCGTGACGCTTCGGCCCGCGGATCGCGAGGTAGCGGAGCACCTTGTCGCGGATGAGCGGGCGGACGCGGAAGCAGTCGGCCGCGGGATCGCGGATCGAGGCCTCGCGCTCGAACCAGTCCTGGATCGGCGCGACGTCTTCGAGCGGGAAGAGGCGGCCGAGGGTGTCCTCGTCGACCCGGTCGAGGTAGCAGACCTTGGTGAACCACTCCTGCTCGCGCCGGCTCATCCAGCGCGTCGTCCGATCGAAGAAGCGGCGCAGGAAGAGCGCGGATCCGGCCGCCCCGGAGGACTCTTCCTCGATGGCGAGGTCGAGCAGGAACGGGAAGCCGTGCGTCGCCTCGACGATGGCGTCGCGCCGCTCCTCGGGGACGCCGGCGCGCGCGAGCAGATCGAGCGCCTCCTCGCGCGGGAACGGGGCGAGCTTGATCTCGGCGCGCAGGTGCTTCTTCGCGTGCTGGCTCCACCCGACGTGCGTGTCCTCCAGCGCGTCGCGACCGCTGATGAGCAGGAGCGTGGGAAAGGGCGCGGCGGCGAGGCGCGGGAGGAGCGAGCCGACGAGGAAATCGCCGAGCATCGGGGCGAGCGCCTCGTAGTCGTCGATCGCCAGCACGAGCCGCTTCATCCCGGGGATGTTGCTCTGCCCCCAGCGCGTCCGGCCGGGCGCGGCGGCGAGCTCGAGGGCGGCCGCGAGGTCGCTCGTCCACGCCTCGCCCACGAGGTTGAAGAGGTCGCTCCGGATCCGGCCGCGCAGCGTGTCGCCGAGGAGATCGCGCACCGGCGCGGGCAGGAGCCTCCCCGCCGTGAGCGCCTTGAGCTTGGTCGTGCGATCCCAGGCCCCGTCGAGCCCCTGCCCCACCGCCTCGGCGTCGAGGTTGAGGGCCGCCACGTCGAGGAAGGCGCGGCTCTTCGGCAGGCTGCGGTTGAGCAGGTGCGCGCCGCGGAGCAGGGCGAGCGCGGCCTTCTTCATCGCCTCGGGCGCGCCGCTCTCGGCGAGCTCGCGCGCGGCCTCGTCGAGGAGGCGCCGGTGCTCGGCCGCGACCTTCCGCGTCGCAGGGAAGTAGTCGCGCTCGGCCGAGGCAGGCGGAGGCAGGCTCGCGGGCGCGAGGCGGCCCTCGATCAGCGCGAAGAAATCCCCTCGATCCTGCGGGCTCTGCGCGTCGGCGGTGAGCGCGAGGACGCCCCGCGCGCCGAGGTCGCGCGCGCCGAGCACATGCTCGAGCAGGTAGCTCTTGCCGATCCCCCCGGGCCCGCTGATCGACGCGATGCCGAGGCCGCGCTCGTCCTTGTCGAGCCTGTCGAGCAACGCCGAGAGGATCTCCACCTCGGAGCGCCGGTGGATGTCGGGGGCTTCGTCCGTCGCCATGCCGGCGAGAGCGTAGCAGCCGAGCGCGCTCAGCGGCGCGGAGGCGCCCCGCCCGGCTTGCCCGCGGAGGCGATCTGCTTGGGAGGCTTCGCTGGATGGGCCGGCCGCGCCGGCGGCGCCTTGGCCGGGACCTGCGCGACGCCCTTGCTCGCGGTCGCCGGCGGCCCCTCGGCGGGCGGCGGGGGATGCGCGCTCTCTCCCGGCCTCGCGGGAGGCGCCTTGGCCCCGGGCCGCGCGGCCGGAACCTTGCCCTTCGGCGCGGGCTTCGGCTTGAGCCCGAGCGCGACGAGCAAATCCTGGTGATAGGCGAGCACCCGCGTCGTCTTCTCGCCCGGCTTGCACCAGCGCTCGTGATCGGGATCGTTGTACCCCTGGTAGCCCGCGAGCCACTGCGGCGCCTGGCCCTTGCCCGTCTTCTCCTTGCAGAAGGTGCGGTTGGCCGCGATGATCGACGCCATGTGACGGATGTTCACCTGCCCGTCGAGCAGCGAGGCCTGCGCCGCCTTGCACTCCTCGCTCGGGTCGTGCACCGGATCGACGTCGTCACGACAGGCGCCGATGAAGCGGGCGCGCACCTGGCCGAGCCCGTAGTCTTCTCCGTCGGCCGAGACGCTCGCGGGGTAGAAATGGCTCTCGAAGTGGATGATCGCGACCGCGAGGAGCGGATCGAAATCATGGCTCTTGCCGACCTCGTTCAAGGTCACCGCGTAGCGCGTCGCCTGGTCCTTCGGCATCCCCGGTCGCGAGAGCAGGATGGCCGACACCAGCATCGCGATGCTGCGAATCAAGCGCGGGCCTCGGGTCGGATCATGGTCGGGCGGTTCTGACCCAGGACGCGCCCCCGGTCAAGAAAGCAGCAGGAGCCCGGCGGATCGCGGATGACCTGGCAATGAGGCAGATGTCTCGGCGTCTCAAGGCGTCGACGGCGCCACCCACACGCAGTGTCCCTCGTCGGCCACGGTGGTGAAGGCGTTCTCGGCCGGATAGGCATAGCCGAAGAGGATGCACATCTCGTTGTCGCCGATGCCGAGCTCGATCTCCTTGTCGAGCGTGTTGTTCCACGTGCAGGAGAAGCTCATCCCGTCACCCTGCGAGAGATCGACCGCGGGATCGTATTGCTCCATCACCCCTTTTTCGGGGTCGTAGCCCGGCGAGTCGAGGAAGAGCTCGCCGTCGAGGGGGCCGCCGAGGAAGCGGGCCTGGAACCCGGTGCCCAGCTTGTGCATGTGAGGAAGCACGTTGACGATGTGCATCGGCGCCGGCAGGTCGCAGACGCCGGTGTCCGTCATCTTGGTGTTGGGGGGAATGTGGATATCGTTGTAGTTCCAGGCGAAGGGGCCGAGCTCCTCCGTGAGCGCCTCTTCCGCGATGGTATACCAGGTGTATTTCGGCGCGATCTCGAGCGTCTCGCTCGTGACGTTGAGGTAGTGCATCCTCGCCACGATCTCGTAGCCGTCGCGGATCCGGTAGGCCATCCCCTCCGGGAAGCTCTGCCACTCGGTGCCGGTGAGCTGCGTCGATGAGCCGAAGAGCACCGCGCCTCCCTTCACGATGTCGATCGCCTCGCCCGCGAGCCCGCTGTCGTCGGGCGGGCAAGGGCGGATGCCCTCACCCGTCTTGGGGCGCGTCGTGATGTTGCCGTGGTGCATCCCCGGGCCCACGGTGAGCGAGCCGCCGCCGACGAGGCGGGAGGGCCCCGTCACCTCCAGGGGAAACACGTAGCAGGGGGAGATCTCTCCGCCGGGCTTGAGGTGGACCTTGGGCACCTCGATGGAGAAGCCGCCCACCGGATCCTTCGGCGGCGAACGCCGCGGGGGCTTGCCCTCGGGGATGCTCGGCCTCTCGGGGAGCGGGGGGAACGGGTCGGCGCCGCCGCTCGTGCACGCGCTCGCGCAGGCGCCCGCGACGAGCATGCCGCCGAGCGAGAGGAGCGCCGGGAGCGAGGGTGAGGACGAGCGTGCCATCCGTCCGAGGATAGCAGCGTCGCGTCAGAATTTGCCCCAGATCACGAAGTTCAAGCTGCTGTCGAAGAGGAGGCTGCGCGTGGGGTTGTAACGAGGCCAGTAGGCGTATTCCAGCATCAGCGTCATGTTCTCGTGAGCGAGGAACGAGACGCCGGGGACGTGCGTCATCTCGCTGATGCCGACGTCGGCGTAGTGGGCCAGGCTCACCGAGTAGCGCGGATAGAAGCGCCAGATGCGCATGCCGGCGCCGCCGAGCAGGTAGAGGTTCCGGGCCGACGCCCGGGAGGGGAGAGAGCCTTTGGCCTCGAGCGGGTAGCGCGTCACCGTCTGACCGAGCTGGAACACCGCTTCACCGAAGATCCGCGCGGGCCCGGTGACGAAGCTGAGATCGCCGTCGAGGCGCAGCACCGGATCGTCCCGGCCGCTGCCGAGATCCACCGCGAAGGCCTGCGCCGCGATCCCGAAGCGCATGGAGGTGGTGGGCGTGAAGCGGATCCCGGGGTCGACGCGGATCGTGCCGATGTGCCGGCGGTGGCCGCCGTCGACCCACACGGTGTCGCGATCGCGCAGAGAGCCGTTGGTCTTGCCGTCGGTGACGAAATACTGCGCGGCCCAGTGGAGGGTGCCAGTCGGGCTCAGCTCGTGGAAGCCCTCGGCGGAGACGCCGTAATCGGACTCGTACTTGATCCCGTCGAAATAAGGGAGGTTGAGATAAAACGAGTCGTCGTCGAGCTCGCTGAGCTGGTTCTCGATCTTCCCGGCAGAGAGCTTGATCGCGCCGATCTCGTAGCTGCCATACGCCTGCTGGAGCCAGACGTTGCTCGTGAAGAACTCGCGGATCTTGGTGTCCCGGAAGCGGGGGTTGATGTAGACGCTGAAGGCCCCGTACTTGCCCGTGATCCCGACGCTGGCCTGGTAGACCTCGAACAGCCGATCTTCCGGCGTGAGCGGCGCGTCCGCCAGGCGGGGAGGGTCGAGCGAGGAGAGGGGTTGATAGAACCAGAGCTGGATATAGCCGTGGAGATCGACCTCGAGCTTCTGCTGGCCGATGTCGAGCTTGAGCGGGGGGAGCTCGCCGGCGGGGGGTGGAGGCTCGCCCGGGGCCGCCTCGGCCGGCTTCCCTTCGGTCGAGGGGGCCGCCGCGGGCTTCGCGGCGCCGTCCTTGGCCGCGGGCTCGTCGGCGCGCGCCGGGGCGCTCGCCAGCGCGAGCAGCGAAGAAGCGATGAAGAAAGCGGGGAGCGTCCGCATGGTCACTCGCTCTTGATCTCCAGTGGATAGCCAAGCCGGTTCGAGGCCTCCTCCTGGAGCGGGTCGTACACGAACAGATCGACCCGCCGGCCGAGCTCGGCGACCGTCGACTCGTTGCCGTCGCGCGGGACACCGATGAGGATCCGCTCCGCCTTGACCCCGTGATCGAGCAGGGCGCGGCGCACGACCCGGGCGCGCTTCAGGCTCAGCTCCTTGTTCTGATCGGCCTTGCCCCGCTGATCGGCGTGGCCGACCACGAGCACGTGGAAGCTCGGATCGCTCTCGAGCAGCGCGACCGTGTAGCCGACGCCGAAATAGCCCTCCGGCGCGATGGTGATCTGGCCGGTGCTGAAGAAGACGAAGCGCTCGTCGGGCGCCTCGTACTTCTTCTTCCCCTGACCGCCCGACGCGCCGGCGCAGCCCGCCCCGGCGAGCGAGAGCGCGAGGAGCGCGGGCAGGAGCAGGCGGGCAGCGCGCATGCTGGGCTCAACCGCGGCCGGAGCGCTTGCGCTTGCCCGAGCCGGCCTCGTCGCGCCTGGCGGGCGCGGTGACCCCGGTGTCCTCGGAGCCGTCCTCCGAGGGGATGTCCCAGGGGTTGGTGCGCTCGTCCTCGGCGGGGATATGGGCGAGGGCGTCGATCAGCGTGGCGGCCGCGGCGCGGGGCGAGGTGATCGACGCCGGCTTCGGGGCGCTCTCCGGCTTGGCAGGCGCCGAGGCCCCCGCGAAGTCCGCGCGGACGGCCGGCGCCACCTCGATGGGCGCGCTGCCCGTCGGCCGATCGGCCGGCTTGCCGATGAGCGAAGAGGAAGGCGTGGCCGGTCGCGCGGCGGCGGGCGCCGCGTCCGGCGCGGGCTTGGGCGTGGAGACGAGCGCGGGCGGGGGTGACGAGAGCGAGCGCAGGCTCGACGGCTGCGCCGGCGGCTGCGGCTGCACGGGCGGTGCAGGGGGCATGGGCACAGCCGGCGGAGGCGCGAAGGGCGCCGCGGCCGGCGGAGGGATGGAGGGCGAGGCGCTCGCGGGCGGCAGCACGCTCGGGCGCGAGGGCGCGGGCGTCGCGGGGGCAGCGGCCGGTGCAGGCGCAGGCGCAGGCGCGGCGGCCGGTGCAAGGCTCGACACCGCGGGCGACGTGGACGACGTGGACGATGTGGCCGGCACGGACACGGCGGGTGACGCCGGCGTCGCCGCGGGGGGCTTCGGCGCGGCGACCTCGGGCGCGGCGTCGCTCTTCTTCGGCTCGGGCGCCGGCGCGGGCTTGCCGAAGCCCATGATCTTCTCGGCCGCGACGAACACCGGGAGCAGATCGCGCAGCGGGATGCTGGACGCGATGGTCTGGGCCACGGCGATGGAGAGATCGCTCGCGGCGTGGAAGGGCTCGCCGGGGCGCTCGCGCTCCTTGCGGAAGCGGGCCTCGTCGATCGCGACGCGGATCTCGAGCGGCATGCGGGTGTGCCAGACGCGGCCGTCGATGGCGGTGCGCGCCTCCCACGCGGTGAGGATGGGCTTGCGGCGCATCCCGTCGATCGCGCTGTGGTCGGAGAGGAGCGCGTCGAAGAGCCAGGCGACGAGCTCCTGGTGCACCGCGGTGTCCTGCTTCCACGGCATCTTCTCGATGAAGCCGCTCCAGAACGCCTCGACCGGGCCGTAGACGACCAGATCCGTCGGATCGAACGACTCCTCGAAGGCGCGGGCGCTCACGTCGCCCTCGTCGATCACGGCGTCGATGAGCGCGCCCTGGAAATCGGGGGCCTTCTTGCGCGCCGCGCGGGGCTGGAGGCCGGTGAGGGCAGAGGTGACCTTCTGGCGCAGATCGGGGCGCGCCTTGAGCCAGCGCATCCGCTCGATGGCGGGCCAGCGCTCGCGGAGCATCTCCGGCTTCCACCAGGGCAGATCCAGCGTGCGCAGCTTCGTGTAGAGCTCGGCCACGAGCTGGAGCGAGGGCGTGGCCCCGAGGTGGGATCGAGCCTCGCTCCGGAGGGCCTCGTCGCTCTTCTTGTCGGGATCGACATGCTCCAGGGGCTTGACCGGCTGCGCCATGGTCTCCGTTTCTATCACCCGTTCCGCGCTTGCGGAACGAGCCTCGCGTCCCCCTGCCCGCCCCGGCCCGGCGAGGGCCTTTTGCGGGGCCGCGGGCGCCTCTGCTAACCTCGGGTCCGATGAGCGAGCCCGGAGATCGACGCTCCCCGCGCGACGACGACCGCCTCGACTGGCCCGGCGGCGGGCTCTCCGCCTTCGGCCGGCGGGTGGTGATGGCCTTCGCCGAGGCGCTGCTCGCCGACGAGGACGCGTCCGGGGTGCTCGTCCCGGGCCCGCCCTCGGTGTGCGCGCGGGCGACGGACGGGCTCGATCGCGCGATCGGTCGGGGGAGCGCCGATCTGCGCCGCGGCTTCGCGGTGCTCACCGTCGCGATGGAGCTCCTGCCGCTGTTCGTCATCGGCGCGCCGAGCCGGATGAGCCGCCTCCCGCTCGCCCGGCGGATCGCCTACCTCGAGGCCCTGGAGACGAGCCGCTTCGGCTGGTTTCCCTTGCTGATCGTGGCCTTCAAGGTGCCGCTCAGCATCCCTGCCTTCGAGACCGAGGAGCTGCTCGCCGAGACCGGCTTCGATCGCCCCGACACCACCGCGCGGAGGAGGCTCCCGCGCGCGGACGAGGCCACGGAGGCGCGCTCGTGAGGGGCGAGATCGCCGCCTCCGATCCGGTCGTCCACGGCCGCGACCTGCCGCGCGGGTTCGACGAGCGATGCGACGTCGTGGTGGTCGGCTCGGGCGCCGGCGGCATGGTGATCGGGACCCTGCTCGCGGAGTCCGGCCGCAAGGTGATCCTCGTCGAGGAGGGGCCCTACTACCGCCCGGACGACTACCAGCGCTTCCGGCCGGCCGAGTCGCTGCGGCGCCTCTTCCGCGAGGCCGGCATGTCCACCGCGCTCGCCGTCGGCCAGACGCCGCTCATCTCCCTGGTGATGGGCCGCGCGGTCGGCGGCTCGTCGCTCCTCACCGGCGGCGTCTGCTTCCGGATCCCGGGCGAGGTGCACCACCGCTGGGTGAACGAGCTCGGGCTCGACGAGCTCGGCGAGCGCGACCTGTTGCCGTCGTACGACGACGTGGAACGGCGTATCCAGGTCAAGGAGGTGCCGGAGCGCATGCGCTCGGAGTCGACCCGCCTCTTCGTCGAGGGGGCGCGATCGCTCGGCATCCCGATGTCGCCGATCCGCCGCAACACCGGCGACGACTGCGAAGGCAACGGGCGGTGCAACTTCTCGTGCCCCGCCGGCGCCAAGCGATCGGTGGACGTGGCGTACCTGCCCTCGGCGCTCGCGAACGGCGCCCGCGTCGTCTCGGACGCGCTCGTCGAGTCGATCCGGATCGAGAACGGGCGCGCGGCCGGCGTGGAGGGGCGCCTGCTCGGCGGCGAGCGGGGCGCGCCCTCACACCGCTTCCGCATCCGCGCCCCCGTGGTGGTGGCCGCCTGCGGGACGATCCACACCCCGCTCCTGCTCTCCGCGTCGGGGCTCGGCCGGGAGAGCCCCTCGCTCGGGCGGAACATCACCCTGCACCCCGGGGTGCGCGTGGTGGCGCGCTTCGATCGGGAAGTGAAGGGCTGGGACGGCGCGCTCCAGAGCGTCTACTCCGATCACTTCGCGCGCGACGGGATCAAGCTCGTGGGCGTGTACAGCGCGGTCAACGTCCTCGCCGCGGGCTTCCCCGGCGTCGGCCCGGCGTTCCGCAGGCGCGCCCGGCAGCTCGATCGCTGCGCGGTGTTCGGGGCGATGATCCACGACGAGGGCGGCGGCGCCGTCAGCCCCGGGCCGGGCCGCGAGGCGCTGCTGCGCTACGAGATGGCGCCGCTCGATCTCGCGCGCCTGCGCCGGAGCATCACCATCCTCACCGAGGTCGCGATGGCCGCGGGCGCGCGCGAGGTCTTCACCTCGGTGTTCGGCTTCCCGCCGATCACGTCGATGGATCAGGCGCGGGCGATGGAGCGGACGCCGTACGACGCGAAGCGGATCGAGTGCATGGCCTTCCACCCGCTCGGCAGCGCGCGGGTCGCGAACGACAGGCGGCGGGGGATCGTCGATCAGAGCGGGGAGAGCTTCGAGCTGCCCGGGCTCTTCGTCGCCGACGGGTCGATCCTCCCCACCAGCATCGGGGTCAACTCCCAGCTCCCGATCATGGCGATGGCGACGAGGATCGGCGTCCGCCTCGGCGAGCGCTTCCCCCGCCTCCGCGCCCGGTTCGAGGCCGCCGGCGATGTCCTCGGCCGCACCACCCTCTGAGCCCCCGATGCGCCCTCGCCCCTCCGCGCCCCGACGTCCAGCGATCGCGATCGCGGTGCGCGCGGCGCTCGCGGCGCTGCTCGCGTCCGCCTGCGGCGCGCCGCCGTCCCACCCGTCGTTGCCGCCGGAGGAGCGTGCTCCGGGGAGGGCCGGCGACCTCGCGGCCTACCGCTACCGCGTCGCGGCGGCGCCGCACGGGGAGGAGCTCTACGTCGAGGCCGAGCTGCCGCCCGGGAGCCATGTGCTGCGCGGGCAGGATCCGATCGAGCCCTTCGTGCGCGACGTGGAGGTGGACGCCGGCCATGGCTTCGCGCCGGCCTCGGCGAGCCCGCGCGGCTTCCTGCTCGGCGGCTGCGAGCAGGGCTGCCGCGTGCGCTATCGCCTGATGCTCGCCGAGGCCGCGGGGCTGCTCGACGATCCCGACCTCGCGCGCCGGTACCGGGGCGCGCTCCTCTCGCCGCCCTCGGCCTTCCTGCTCCGCCCCGCGGAGGCGTCGCCCGACGGGCGCTACCGGCTCTCGGTCTTCCCCTCGCCCGGCGAGGGCTTCGTCACCGGTGTGATCCACGAGGAGCCGGACGGAGACACCGTGCTCGGCCGGCTCGGCGACCTCGTCGACGCGCCCTACTCGGCCTTCGGCGCGCTGACCCGCACGCGGGCGAAGATCCCCGGCGGCACGCTCGACATCGCGCTGATCGGCGGCCAGCCCCGGATGGGCCGCGCCGCGCTCGAGCGATGGATCGTGGCCCAGGCCACGGCGGTCTCCGCCTACTTCGGGCGCTTCCCGATCGCCCACGCCGCCATCCTCGCGCTCGTCGGGCCCGGCGCCGGCATCGGCAACGGCCGGACCATGGGCAACGGGGGCGGCTCGGTGCTGCTCCAGGTGGGCGCGGACACCACGGACGCCGCGCTCCGCGACGACTGGGTGCTCGTGCACGAGCTCTGCCACGTGTCGTTCCCCAACGTGCTGCGCCCCTGGGCCGAGGAGGGTCTCGCGACGTACCTGGAGCCGATCATCCGGGCCCGCGCGGGCACCCTCTCCCGTGACGCGGTGTGGCGCGCGCTGATCGAGGGGCTCCCCGAAGGGCAGCCCGAGGACGACGATCGCGGGCTCGATCACACCGACACCTGGGGCCGGCGCTACTGGGGCGGCGCGATGTTCTGGCTGCTCGCGGACATCCAGATCCGCAAGGAGAGCGGCGGAGCGCGCTCGCTGCGAGACGCCCTGCGCGCCGTCGCGGACGCGGGGGGCAACGTGGGGGTGACATGGTCGCTCGATCGAGCGCTCACCCTCGGCGACGCAGCGGTCGGGGGCAGCGCCCTCCGGGACCTCCGCAAGAGGCTCGGGGACTCCCCGGTCACGATCGATCTCGCCGAGCTCTTCACCGCGCTCGGCGTGCGCCTCGACGGTGACCGGGTGGTTTACAACGACGGCGCGCAGTTTGCCTCGATCCGCCGCGCGATCACGGAGCCCGAGGCGCGCTGAGCGGGCGCCGAGATCGCGACGAATTGATTGCGATCGCAACGATCCCGTCCTAGAACCTCGGATACCGATGCTCGCATTTCCTATCCGAACAAGAGCGTCGTCGGCGCTCGCCGCGGTGATGGTGAGCGTGGCCGCGATCGCGTGCTCGTCCGGGTCGAGCGCCCCCCCGAAGCCTCGCCCGCCGCCGCTCGTCTCGGTCGCCGCGGTCGAAGCGAAGGACGTGGCGGTGGAGGCGCGGGCGCCCGTCGATCTGCGCCCGATCGCCCAGGCCGACGTCGGCTCGAAGATCCTCGGGTACATCGACGCGGTCCTCGTCGATCGCGGCGATCGGGTGAAGAAGGGGCAGCTCATCGCCCTCGTCCGCCCGAGCGATCTGCCCGACCAGCTCAGCTCGGCCAAGAGCTCGGTCGCCCAGGCCACGGCCAACCGCCACCTGTCGCAGATCAACGCCGATCGCGCGGCGCAGCTCGCCCCCGAGGGCCTCGTGCCGCAGTCGGATCTCGAGCGGGCCCGCGCCACGCTCGACGCCTCGCGGGCCGCCGAGGAGACGGCGCGCGCCCAGCTCGCCGCGCTGGCCACGCGCCTCGGCGAGACGCGGATCGAGTCCCCGCTCGACGGCTTCGTCCTCACCCGCCGGCTCGACCCCGGCGCCCTGGTCGGCCCGCCCGGCGGCGGCGCCATCGTCACCGTGGCCCGCACCGAGCTGCTCCGGGTCTTCATCGACGTGAACGAGCGGGAATCGCAGGGCGTCCACGTCGGCCTCGACGCCCACGTCGAGGTCGACGCGCTGCCCGGCAAGAGCTTCGCGGGCAAGGTCGTCCGCATCTCCCCCGCCTTCGATCCGGTGACGCGCACCCTCCAGGCCGAGGTCGTGCTCGACAACCAGAACGACGAGCTGCGCCCCGGCATGTACGGCCACGGGGCGATCCGGATCGACGTGCACCCGCATGCGCCCGTCATCCCCGCCGCGGCCATGCAGGTGAGCAGCAAGACGCGCTACGTGTTCGTGGCCAAGGGCGACAAGGTGGAGCGCCGGACGATCGAGACCGGCGTCGACGGCGGCGACTGGCTGGAGGTCACCCGCGGCCTCGCCCCGGGCGAAGAGGTGGTGATCGCGGGCGCCGACGGCCTCTCCGACGGCGCGTCGATCCGCCGCGCCCAGCCCGGCGCGCAGAGCGTGACCGGCGGGTCGAGCGCGACGCCGCAGGGCATGCTGCCGGCGATGCCGAGCGGCGCCCCGCACACCGGGGCGCCGCGCCCGGCCGGGAGCGAGGGCTAGCGCCATGTGGCTGACCCGCCTCGCCCTCCGCAACCCGATCCTGATCCTCATGGTCACCCTGATGGTGATGGTGCTCGGCTGGGTCTCGCTCCAGCGCCTCTCCGTCGATCTCTTCCCCGACATCACCATCCCCGTCATCCGCGTCGCCACGTTCTATTCGGGCGCCGGCCCGGCCGACATCGAGAAGACCATCACCCAGCCGATCGAGCGCGCGGTGGGCGCCTCGCCGGGCGTCGATCGGGTGGAGAGCACGTCGAAGCAGGGCGTGTCCATCGTGTCCGTCTGGTTCGCGTACGGGACCAACGTTGACAACGCCCAGTTCGAGGTCTCCCAGCGCGTCGCCCAGATCCTCAACACCCTGCCGCCGGGCATCCAGCAGCCCTTCATCATCAAGTTCGACATCACCAACATCCCGGTCGCCCAGGTCGCGGTGAGCAGCGACTCGCTCGACGAGCGGCAGCTCTACGACCTCGCCTACAACACCATCGAGCCCCAGCTCGAGCGGATCCAGGGCGTCGCGAGCGCCACCGTCGGCGGCGGCAAGGTGCGCGAGATCGGCGTGTACGCCCAGCGCGACGCGCTCCGCGCCCGCGGGCTCGACCTGCTCGACGTGGTGAACGCGGTCAAGGGCTCGAACCTCCTCCTGCCGAGCGGCGATCTGCGGGCCGGCTCCCGCGACTACAACGTCTTCTCCAACACCCAGGTCTCCGAGGCCCGCCCGCTGCGCGACGTGATCCTCCGCCCGGCCGGCCCGGCGAGCCCCTCGCCCGTGCGCCTCTCCGACGTGGCCACGATCGAGGACAGCACGGCCGATCAGGGCAACATCGTCCGGATCAACGGCGAGCGAGGCGTGTACCTGCGCGTCCTCAAGCAGCCCGGCGCGAACACCATCTCCGTCGTCGACACGCTGCGCGCCAACCTGCCCAAGCTCCGCGGCGTGCCCGACAACGTGAAGCTCGCGATCTCCTTCGACCAGTCGAGCTACATCCGCGCGGCCGTGACGGCGCTCGAGCACGAGGCGGTGCAGGGCGGCGTGCTCGCGATCGCGGTCATCCTCTTCTTCCTCGCGAGCGTCCGGGCGACGGGGATCGTGGCGCTCGCGATCCCCATCTCCATCGTGGCGACCTTCGCGCTGCTCTACTTCAGCGGGCAGTCGCTCAACGTCTTCACCCTCGGCGGCCTCGCCCTCGGCGTGGGGCGCCTCGTCGACGACTCGATCGTCGAGCTCGAGAACATCCACCGCCACCTGGAGATGGGCGGCGATCGCAAGA
Organism: Byssovorax sp.; assembly: GCA_046351295.1. Taxonomy (GTDB): domain Bacteria; phylum Myxococcota_A; class Polyangia; order Polyangiales; family Polyangiaceae; genus JAXLYT01. The sequence continues at coordinate 49,366 of JAXLYT010000063.1, read as the reverse complement.
AGGCCGTGCTCGCCGCCGCGCAGGAGGTGGCGATGCCGATCCTGGTCTCGACGATCACCACGATCGTGGTCTTCTTCCCGGTCCTCTTCCTGGTCGGCGTCGCCAAGAACCTCTTCGTCCCGCTCGCGCTGACGATCACCTTCGCCCTGCTCACGAGCTTCTTCGTCTCCCGCACGGTGACGCCCCTGCTCTGCCTGCGGATGCTCAAGTCGCACGAGAAGGGCGAGAAGCCGAGCGCCCTGGTCGCCGCCATCACCCGCTTCCTCGACGCGATCGATCACCGGTACGCACGGATGATCCGCTGGGTGCTCCACCACCGGCTCCTGGTGGTGAGCGGCATCCTCGGGCTCTTCGTGGCCTCGCTCTTCCTCTCCCGCCAGATCGGCACCGAGTTCTTCCCGGACGCCGACGAGTCGCAGTTCAGCATCACCTTCAAGACGCCGATCGGGACGCGGGTCGAGCGGACGGAGGAGATGGCCGCCAGGGTCGAGGCCGCGGTGAACGGGGCCCTCGGCGCGACGGAGGGCGGCAAATCGCTCTACACGACGATGATCGCCGACAGCGGCCTGCCCGGCGGGCGCACGGCCCTCTTCACCGCCAACACCGGCCCCCACGCCGGCAACGTGCAGGTCAACATCGTCCCCCGCGCCGAGCGCTCGATCAGCGACGTCGAGGCCACGAGCCGCGTCCGCAAGGCGCTCGACGGGACGCTGCCCGGGGTCTTCATCACCTACTTCACGGGCGGCATCGTCAAGCGCATCCTGAACTTCGGGGCGCCGGCGCCGATCGACGTGGAGATCCTCGGGCAGGACCTCGAGGCCGGCGCCGGGTTCGCCCGGCAGGTGATGAGCAAGCTCCGGGCGCTCAACGACGCCGACGGCAAGCCGCTGCTCACCGACGTGCAGATCTCCCGCGAGGACAACTACCCCGAGCTCGACGTGGTGGTCGATCGCGAGAAGGCCGGCGTGCTCGGGCTCACCGAGCAGCAGATCGCGCAGAACGTGCTGACGGCGCTCGTCGGCAACACGCAGTTTTCGCCCATCCCCTTCACCGACGCCAAGAGCGGCAACGAGTATTTCATCAACGTCCGGATGGACGATCGTTACCGCTCCAACGTCGAGGACCTCGGCGACATCTTCCTCCGGACCCCGAGCGGCGCGATGGTGTCGCTCGACACCGTGGCGCGCGTCGAGCGCGGGAGCGGCCCCGTCCTGATCACGCGCCGGTATTTGCAGCGGGTGATCGACGTGACGGCCAACGTCGCCCCGGGCAAGGACCTCGGCAAGGCCAGCGAGGCGACCGAGCGGGTCCTCGCGGAGCTCAGCCCGCCCGAGGGGATGAGCGCGCGGCTCGGCGGGCAATCCGAGGAGCAGAAGAAGGTGTTCTCCGGCCTGCTCATGGCCGCGATCATGGCCATCGCGCTCGTGTACATGGTGCTCGCCTCGCAATTCAAATCGCTGCTCGATCCGCTGGTGATCATGTTCAGCGTGCCGCTCGGGATCACCGGCGTGTACGCGATGCTCTGGGCCACCGGGACGACGCTCTCGGTCAACAGCTTCATGGGCATCATCATGATGGTCGGCATCGTGGTCTCGAACGGCGTGCTGCTCGTCGACTTCGCCAACGTGCTGCGCGCGCGCGGCCACAGCCTCGAAGAGGCGACGGTCGAGGCGTGCCGCACGCGCCTCCGGCCCATCCTCATGACCACCATCGCGACGATCCTCGGCCTCATCCCCATGGCGCTCGGGATCGGCGAAGGGAGCGAGACCAACCTGCCCCTCGCCCGGGCCGTCATCGGCGGGCTCACCGTCTCGACCTTCTTCACCCTGTTCCTCGTGCCCTCGATCTACACGGCGCTCGAGCGCTTCTCGCGGAAGAAGCCCGGCGAGCGCGACGAGGACGACGAGGGCGAGGCGGTCGCGACCGGCTGATCCACCGCGGTCTTCAGCCGCTCATCGCGGCGGTCAAGCGTAGAGGTCGGCCAGGCTGAAGCAGGTGGCCGGGACCGCGCTCCGGAGCTTCGCGCGCGTGAAGAGGAGGAGCCCCGTCGTCGCGCCGCGCTGGTTGGGAAAGGCCGCGACCTTGGCGCGCAGCTCTTCGAGCAGCGCCCTCGCCGAGGCCACCTGGCCCCACCTGCACTCGCCGAGATCGGTCCACCCATCGTCGCGGATCGCGACCACGTCGATCTGCGCTTCTTTGTTCCAGAACTCTCCGGCCTCGACGGCGGCGCTCACCCCGCGGCGGCGGTAGAGCCCCGGGAGCGCCTCGCGGCAGAGGCGCTCGAAGCACTTGCCGAAGTAGGCGTCGAGCCCCGGCTTGATCCGCGCCTCGAGGGAGCGCTCGGGCGTGTCGTCGGCGAGCAGGCTCCGCCGGGGGTACACGAAGTGGAACCAGAAGCGGAGCAGCGGGTCTTCGAGGGCGTAGCGGATCGCCTGCCGCGAGGGCTTCTTGCCGGTGAGGGGGAAGCGGCGGCCGAGGTAGCCGAGATCGACGAGCTGCTGGAGGTGGTAGTGCACGCCGCGCCCGAGCCCCGTCTCTTTCGCGAGCTCGGTCATCCCCTTCGGGCCCCGGGCGAGGCTCATCAGGATCGTCGCGTAGCGCTCGACCTCGCGCAGCTCCTCGCGCAGGAGGAAGTCGGGCTCGTTGTAGAGGGGGCCGATCGGGTCGAGCATCGTCTGGGCGATGTTCTCTTCGACCGAGCGGTCCGGGCGGAAGCAGCGGAGGTACTGGGGGATACCCCCGCAGATGAAGTAGGTGCGCGCCTTGTCGACGAGCGAGTAGCCGGGGTGGAAGAGCGCGGCCTCCCGGTAGCCGAAGGGCAACAGCTTGATCTGCGCCGTGCGCCTGCCGAAGAGCGGGCTCGCCTTGCCGAGCACCTCGCGCTCCATGAAGCCGACGTAGGAGCCGCAGAGGATGAGCATCACGTTGCCCGCGTCGCGCCACCGCCGGTCCCAGCACTCCTGGAGCACCGAGGTCAGCTCCGGGCTCTGCTCGGCCATCCACTGGAACTCGTCGAGGGCGAGGACGAGCTTGCCCGGCCCCTTCCACTGGTCGGTGATGGAGAGCAACGCCTTCTTCCAGTGCTCGCGGGTGGCGGTCGCGAGCAGCGGCTGCCCGAGAGACTCGGCCGCCGTCTCGAGGAGCTCCTGGATCTGGAGCGCGGCGGGGGCGCGCTTGCCGACGAAGTAGACATGCGGCTTTCCGCTGACGAAGTGGCGGATGAGCTCGGTCTTGCCGACCCGCCGCCGCCCGTAGATCGGCACGAACGCGCTCGCGCCCTTGCGGTAGAGGTCTTCGAGGGCGGCGCGCTCACGCGCGCGCCCGATGAAGTCGCCCTTGGGCAGGCCGTCCATGGGGGGATCAAAACGGACATGCGGCGAAGTGTCAATCTACGACTTGTCAAGTTACGACTTGTCAAGTTGTGACTTGCCAGTGAGGGGACCGCGCGATCTGCCGCGGGGTGCGCCGGCGCGCCGCGCCGCGCGGGGGCCCGGCGTCCCGAGCGACGGGGCGCCCCACCACGCGCGTTTTGTACTAGCCTTCCGGCCGTGCCGCGCGCGCCCCTCCCCTTGCTCTCTGCCCTCGTCGCCGCCGCGCCCCTCCTCGCCGGGTGCGGATCGTCCTCGATCCCGAGCCCCCGCGAGGCGCTCTCGGCCTACGCCGCGGCCGCGGCCCGCGGCGACGCCGACGCCCTCTACGACATGATGAGCGACAAGAGCCGGCGGACGCTCTCGCGCGACGAGGTGCGCAGGATGGTCGCGGGCGAGAAGGCCGAGCTCGGCGAGCAGAGCAAGGCGCTCACCGCGCCCGGGGTGGTCATCAAGTCGCGCGCCCAGGTCCGCTACGCCGACGGCGAGGACGCGTCGCTCGACCTCGACGATCAGGGCATCTTCCGCATCGCCGGGGCCGACGCCCTCCCGGCCGGCGCCAAGACGCCCGAGCAGGCCCTCTCCGAGCTCCGGCGGGTGCTCGCCCGGCGCAGCTACGCGGGCCTCATGCGCGTGCTCTCGCCGGCCACGCGCAGCGCCATCGAGGGCGATCTGCGCTCGCTCGTCACCGGCCTCGAGCACCCCGAGGGGCTGGAGGTCACGGTGGTGGGCGACGTCGCGACCGTGCAGGTCCCCGGCGGGCACGAGGTCAAGCTGAAGCGCGAGGCCGGCGTGTGGCACGTCGAGGACTTCGATTGAGCGCTCCCGCCCGGATCGGCCGCCGCGCGGCGATCGGCCTCATCCCCGTCGCGATCGGCTTGCTCTCGGCCATGCCCCGGAGCGCGCGGGCCTTCGGCGAGGAGGGCGCGTTCAACCCGCGCGTGCTGCTCACCGGCAACGCGCGGTGGGAGGGCGTGCGCACCACCGCGCCCGCCCGCTGGGCCAAGGAGCTCGCCGATCGCACGAGCGCCCCGGCGCGCCTCTCGCCCACCGTGGTGCGCGCCGATGAGCCCCAGCTCCTCGCCGAGCCCTTCGTCCTCTGGGGCGGCGACGCCGACATCCCCGCCCTGACCGCGCGCGAGGTGTCGGGGATCCGGCGCTTCCTCGGCCTCGGCGGCGTCGTCCTCGTCGACGACTTCGCCCCGGAGACGGGCGCGTTCACGCGCGCGGCGAAGCGCGAGCTCGCCCGCGTCATCCCCGAGGGATCGCCCATCCCGATCGGCGACGAGAACGTGATCTTCAAGACCTTCTACCTGCTCCGCCGCGCCGTCGGGCGGGTCGAGGGGCCGCCCAAGCTCCAGGCGATCATCCGCTCGGGCCTGCCGCAGGTGATCTTCTCCGCGCACGACCTCACCGGCGCGCTGGCGCGATCGCCCACGGGCCTGCACCCGATCGCCGTCACCCCGGGCGGCGAGCGGCAGCGGGAGCTCGCCGTGCGCCTCGCGGTCAACATCGCGATGTACGTGCTCTGCTCGAACTACAAGGACGACCAGGTGCACGCCCCGTTCCTGATGCGGCGGCGGCGGGTGGAGAGCCCGTGAGCCACCATTTCGCCCTCTCGGGGGACCTCGGTCGATCGCTCATCGCGCTCGCGTGCCTGCTCGCCGCGGGCGGGATCGTGCTGCTCGTGATCGAGCTCTGGCGGGCCCACCGGAGCCGGGCGGCGGCGATCTCCATCGGGGTGAGCGGCTTCTTCGCGCTCGTGGCGCTCCTGCTCGCGGTGCTCCGCCCCGTGGCGATCGTCGAGAAGGGCACCATGGTCGGGCCCAAGGTCGTCGTGCTGGCGGACGCCTCGCGATCGATCGATCTGCCCGGCTTCGGGGGCACGCGGCGGCAGGCGCTCGCGCAGGCCCTCGGCGAGCTCGACAAGCGGTCGAGCGAGGTGCGGCTCAGCCTGCTCTCCTTCGGCGAGGGGCCGCCCGTCCCCGTGGCGAGCACGGCGTCCAACGATGGGGACGCCGGTGCACGGCCGGGCACAGCGGGGACGACCGGGACGAGCGGTGCCTTCCGGGTGCGGGCCGCGCCCCGCTCGGATCTGGTCGCGGCCCTCGAGGCGCTGAGCCGCGCGGCCGACGAGCGGCCGGCGGCGCTGGTGGTGCTCTCCGACGGGCGGCTCGATCGCCCCGGCGAGACGGGCACGGCCGAGGCGCTCCTCGCCTCGCTCGGCGCCCTGAAGATCCCCGTGCACACGGTCTCGCTGGCCTCCGACGAGCCGCGCGACGCGAGCATCCGCAAGGTGCTCGCCGCGGGCGCCGCGGTGGCCCACCAGCCCTTCTCCCTGCGGATCGAGATCGCCTGCGACGGCGGCCTCTCCTGCGCGGACGTGCCGGTGGTCGCGCGCGAGCTGCGCGAGCAGGGCGAGCCGACGGTGCTGGCCTCGGGGACGGCGCACGTGGTCGGGGGCAAGGCCACGGTCGAGCTGTCGATGACGATCGAGCGCGCCGGCTCGCGGATCCTGGAGGTCGCGATCACCCCGCCCGACGGCGACACGATCCCCGAGAACGACCGGCGCCTCCTGAGCCTCGACGTGACCCGCGACCGGGTGCGCGTGCTCCACGTGGCCGGCCGGCCGACCTACGACGTGCGGGCCCTGCGGATGTGGCTGAAGAGCGACGCCTCGGTCGACGTCGTGGCCTTCTTCATTCTCCGCACCCCGAACGACGACGTGCAAGCGGGCCAGAACGAGCTCGCGCTCATCCCCTTCCCCGTCGACGAGCTGTTCAGCGAGCACCTGCCGAGCTTCGACGCGGTGGTGCTCCAGGACTTCGACGCCTCGCCCTACGGGCTCACCAAGCACCTGCCCTCGCTCGCCCGCTACGTCGACAAGGGCGGCGGGTTGATCATGGTGGGCGGGCCCGACGCCTTCGGGCCCGGGCACTACGGCGGCACCAAGCTCGCCGATGTGCTCCCGGTCGAGATCGAGGCCGATCGCCGCGCCCGCGAGAGCGATCTGTCGAGCTTCGTCCCGCGCTTCACCCGGGCCGGCAGGGCCGCGCCGGTGCTCGCGCCGCTCCGCGCCCTGCTCGGCGAGGACCTGCCCGAGATGCCGGGCACCAACATCGTGGGCGACGTGCGCAAGGGCGCGGTGGTGCTGCTCGAGCACCCGACGCGCACCACCGCGAGCGGCGCGCCCATGCCCGTCCTCGCGCTCGGCGAGTACGGGAGCGGGCGGACGATGGCGCTCACCATCGACGGCTCGCACCGCCTGCTCTTCAGCGCGTTCGCGGCCAGCGCGGCGGGGCGCGCGCACGGCGCATTCTGGGACGCGATGCTCGGCTGGCTGATGCGCGATCCGCGCTTCGAGCCCGCGGCGATCGACCTCGTGGGCGGCTGCATCGCCGGCGAGGAGACGACGCTCTCGCTCCACCCGCTGCCCGGCCCGGCCGGCGAGGCGAGCGTGAAGATCATCCACCTCGGCTCGGGCGAGGTCGCGAAAGACCTGCGAGCGCCCGTGGACGGGAGCGGCGCGGCGATCACCCTGCCCGCGGGCAAGCTCGCCGCCGGGGGCTACACGGCCGTGGTGGAGATCGCCGAGGGGGCCGACAAAACCCCCACCACACGCCGCGATTTCGCCTGCGAGACGGGCGGCGACGAGTGGGCCGATCCGCGCCCGGACGAGGCGCGCCTCAAGGCCATCGCCGCCGCGACGGGCGGGCGCTTCGTGCGCGCGGAGAGCGCGGGCTCGCTCCCCTTGCCCGAGGCGACGCAGGTGGCCTTGCAGCGGCAGGTCGCGCCGATCCTCCCGCCCTGGGCGTGGACGCTCGGCGCGGCGGTGCTGCTCGGCGCGCACTGGATCGTGCGGCGGCGGGGCGGGCTGTCGTAGGGCTTGCGTTCCCTCGGCTCCCGGGCTGATTGTCCTCCGGATCGGAACCGGAGACTCGCATGCACCGCTCCCTCGGGCTCCTCGCGGCCCTCGCTCTCTCGACGCTCGCGGCCGGCGCCGCGGCCTCGGGGTCGCTGCCCAACTACAACGCAACCTGCGATCCGGCCACGTCGCCGGCCCCCTCCCCGCGGCGCGGCGCGCTCGAAGCGCCCGGGATCGCCGTCTCCTCCGTCGATCCTCGCCGCGGGGTGCCCACCTTCGTGTGGGCCACGCGGGGGCCCGGCGCGCCGCCGCCGATCACCGCGACCGATCCGGCCCGCGTCGCGCGCGCCTACCTCGATCGCTACGCCGGGCTCTACGGCCTCTCCCCCGAGGCGCTCGCCACGGCCCGCGTCACGCGGGTCCACGACACGGGGCGCGGGGGTATCGTCGTGGTGCTCCGGCAAGCGCCCGGGGGCATCGAGCTCTTCCAGCACGATCAGAAGGTCCTGCTCGACCGCAAGCTCGGCCTCGTCGCGATCTCCGGGAGCCTCCACCCGGCCGCGCGCGCGGACATCGCCGCGAGCCCGAAGCTCTTTCACCTGAGCGCGGCGGACGCGCTCGGACACGCCTTCGAGGACCTCGCGGGCATCGCCGTGCCGGCGTCGAGCTTCACGAACGAGCGCCGCGCGCCGGGCGATTACCTCACGTACGAGCTCTCGCCCGGGCCGGCGCTGCTCGCGGCGAAGATGGCCCTCTCCCGGCCGGCGCGCGTGAAGAAGGTCTTCTTCCCGCTCCCGGATCGCATCGTCGCCGCGTACTACCTGGAGATCCTGGCCGGGCCGATCGACGCGACGGACGCCGAGGGGCATGCGTTCGTGATCGACGCGCGCACCGGCCGCCTCCTCTACCGCGCCGATCTCGTGCAATCCGAGGTCTACAAGTACCGGGTGTGGTCGGAGCAGAGCGGCAACAAGCGCCCGCTCGACGGGCCGATCGCCGACTTCACCCCGAGCCCGAGCGGCGTCCCCGACGACACCCTGCCGCCCTTCATCCCGCCCGTGCTGGTGTCGATGGATGGCTTCAACCACAACCCCGACAAGAAAGCCGATTCGTGGCTCTTCCCGGGGGCAACGGAGACGGCGGGCAACAACGTGGACGCCTACACCGACCACGCCGCGCCCGACGGGTACTCGAACGGCGATCTCCGGGCGACCACGACGAGCGACCACACCTTCGACCGCGTGTACGACGTGACCAAGGAGCCGCTCGACAGCCCAGCGCAGAGCATGGCGGCGGTGACGCAGCTCTTCTTCACCACCAACTGGATGCACGACTACTGGTACGACTCGGGCTTCGACGAGGCGGCCGGCAACGCGCAGCGGTACAACGGGGGCCGCGGCGGGCTCGAGGGCGACGAGCTGCATGCCGAGGCGCAGGACGGGGCGCTCGAGGGCAACCTCGACAACGCCAACATGTACACGCCGGCCGACGGCGACTCGCCGCGGATGCAGATGTACATCTGGTCCGGGCTGGAGAGCCGCTCGGTGGTGCTGACGCCCGGGGGGAGCATCGCGTCCGCGGGCTCGGATTTCGGGCCGGGCAGCTTCCAGCTCTCGGGCGAGGTCGCGCTCGTGGACGACGGGACGGCGCCCACGGCCGACGCGTGCCAGCCCATCGTCAACGACGTGAGCGGGAAGATCGCGCTCCTCCACCGGGGGACGTGCACGTTCAAGCAGAAGGTCGTCTACGCGCAGCAGGCCGGGGCGATCGGCGTGCTGCTCGCCAACAACCAGCCCGGCGCCCCGCCCTTCCCGGCCGGGGACGACCCGGAGATCGCGACCAAGGTGACCATCCCGGTCATCCCGATCACGATGGCCGATGGGGCCGCGATCGAGGCTGCGCTCGGGAGCGGGCCGGTGAGCGTCGCGGCCTCGCGGAGCCAGGGTGTCCACCCGGACGGCACGATCGACAGCCCGGTGATCGCCCACGAGTGGGGGCACTACCTCCACCACCGCCTCGTCGACTGCAACACCTTGCAGTGCGACGGGCAGAGCGAGGGCTGGGGCGATTTCCTCGCGATGACGCTGATGGTGCGGCCCGAGGACGATCTCCACGGCGCCTACGCGAGCACGATCTACGCGGTGATGGCGTCGCAGAACGCAGTGTACTTCGGCCTCCGGCGGGTGCCTTACTCGGTCGACTTCAGCAAGAACGACTTCACCTTCAAGCACATCGCCGACGGCGAGCCGCTCCCCGACGACATCCCGCTGCTCGAGATCGGCGGGCCGAACTCCGAGGTCCACAACACGGGGGAGATCTGGACCCAGATGCTCTTCGAGGGCTACATCGGGCTGCTCGATCGGACCAAGCAGCCGGACGCGCCCTACTCGTTCGAGCAGGCGAGGCGGCGGATGGCCGACTACGTGGTGGCCGGGATGTCGCTCACACCGCCGCAGCCGACGTTCAACGAGCAGCGCGACGCCCTGCTCGCGGCCGCGTTCGCGGCCGACCCCGACGACATGCTGGTCCTGGCCAAGGGCTTCGCCAAGCGGGGGCTCGGCTCGTGCTCGGTGTCGCCGCCCAAGGACACCGCGGACAACACCGGGCTCACGGAGAGCTTCGAGCTCGCGCCTTCGCTCCACATCGCCGACATCACGCTCGACGATGGCGCGCTCTCCTGCGACAGCGACGGGCACCTCGACGCGGGGGAGAAGGGCAAGCTCTCGGTCACGCTCCAGAACGGCGGCATCGTGCCGCTCACCGGGGCCAAGCTCACCCTCGCGGGCGCGGCGCCAGGGCTCACGATCGACAGCCCGACCGAGGTCGACGTGCCCGCGATCGCGCCCCTGTCGTCGACGAAGATCACCTTCGATCTGAGCCTCGGCGAGGCATCGCCCCCGGCCTCGCCGGTGACGTTCACCGTCAGCGCCAAAGCCGAGGGCGCGTGCGCGCCGATGGTGGAGCGGACGATCGCGGCGCGGCTCGACTACGACAACGCGGCGGGCGCGTCGGCGACCGACTCGTTCGACAGCGACATCAGCGTGTGGACGCCGGGAGGCGACGCGGCGAGCGCGGTGTGGTCCAGGGCGGAGGCCGCGCCCCTCGATCTCGTGTGGTCCGGGCGCGATCTCGACGGCTACTCCGACACCTGGCTCACGTCACCGCCGCTGCCGGTGAGCAGCACGGAGCCGCTCTCCATCACGCTCACCCACCGCTACCGGTTCGAGATGGGGCCCGAGACGGAAGGCGGCCCCGACATCGCGTGGGACGGCGGCGTGATCGAGATCTCCACGAACGACGGCAAGCTCTGGAAGGACATCGACCTCTACGGCGAGCCGGCCTACTCGGGCTCCGTCACCGATCAGGGCGGCAACGTGCTCGCCAACCGCAAGGCCTATGTCGGGCAGAGCCCGTCGTGGCCGATGACCGACGAGGTGACCATCGACCTCGGCAAGAAGCTCGCGGGGCAGACGGTGCTCCTGCGCTTCCGGATCGGCTCCGACGAGGCGGTGGGCGCGGAGGGCTGGGAGATCCACGCGGTGAGCGTCAAGGGGCTGACCTCGACGCCGTTCCCGGTCGTGACGGGCGACCAGAAGATCTGCAACCGCCCGCCCGTCGCCGTGGCGAGCCCCGGGCAGACGGTGAAGCCCGGCGAGATCGTGCTCCTCGACGCGTCGAAGAGCCATGATCCGGATGGCGATCCGCTGACGTTCTCGTGGGCGCAGACGGCGGGCCCCGCCGCCCCGCTGAGCCAGGCCGGGAGCAAGGCCATCTTCACCGCGCCCGCCGGGAGCGCCGATCTCGCGTTCCAGGTGACGGTCGGCGACGGCAAGCTGGTCGCGACGGACAGCGTGAGCATCGCGGTCCGCGCAGATGGTGCGCCGAGCGCCGACGATCTGGTCGCCCGCGGCGGCTGCTCCTGCGAGGCCTCCGCGGCCCGCGAGACACCGGGGCTGCTCCCTCTCCTGCTCTCCTCCGCCGCGCCCCTCGCCCGGCGGCGCCGCCGATTTCTTGCCACCCGAGCGTGACCGCGCCAAAGGCGTGGCTATGCTTCGCGGCATGCAGCACCCGTCCAGCAAGCTCGTCCTCGGCCTCGCCACGCTCGCCGGCGCCGTCGCGCTCGGCCCCGACGCCTCGGCCGAGGGTCGCTTCGGCGCCCACGACATCCAGACCTTGTTCGGCATCGGCAAGAACACCGACAAGAACGAGGTGCAGTTCGGCATCCACCTCGACAAGGACTGCGCCCCGCTGGGCGACGAGCCGATCTACGCGTACTGGCGGCAATACGAGAAGGGCCCGGACGTCACAGAAGATCTGAACATGCTCGACAAGACGGGCTATGGCATCAAGAGCCAGAAGGTGGAGAAGCGCACCCCCACCGGCGGCAAGGTGTCCATGGTCCTCAAGGCGACGCCCGACCGGGGGATCGGGGTGTTCGTCCACAAGGACGGCGACAAGTGCGTGGCCGAGCCGCTCGCCTTCATCTCCGGCGTGACCGCCAAGCTCGAGAAGATCCACGTGCAGCTCAAGGGCTTCCTCTCGGTCGACTACATCGAGATCCGCGGCCGCCGCGTGGACGACAAGCAGCCGATCGTGGAGCGCGCGAAGCCGTAGCGGGCGCTGCCGCCGCGCTCAACACGGCGCGAGATCGTACACGTCGACGTCGACGCCGGGGCTGTAGAGGACGAGGGGCGCGGTGTCCGGCTGGGGGAGGCCGTTGGCGGTGAGCATCGTGTGCGAGAGCGAGAGCACCTCGGCCTTGTGGAGCGGGTAGGGCTTGTGGTGGACGCGGCCGAGATCGACGCGGTCGCCGTTCTTCGCGTAGAGGATGTAGCGCTCGGCGAGGAAGTGCTCGAAGGTGTCGGGCACGGCGGTACCGATGCTCTCGCCGATCCGGTAGCGCAGGGAGAGATCGGCCGGCGCGTCGCCCGCGAAGAGGCGGTGGCTCGTGTACGTCACGAGGTCGTCCTCGATCGTGAGCTCCATCGACGCGCGGAAGTAGGGCAGGTGCCAGCCGGCGCGCGCGGCGACCACGGCCACGGTGGCGGCCGCGTCCAGGCTGAAGAACCACACGCCCGGCTCCTTGCCGTCCTTGTGCACGTACGTGCGCACGTTGAGCTCGTGGAAGTTGGAGATGCCCGGGACGCTGGGCGACCACCAGGGGCTCACGTCCTTCATCGTGAAGGGGACGACGCCGACGTAGGCCTTGCCCTCCCAGGTGTCGACGGTGAGCGAGGGCGGGAGCAGCGCCTGCACCGATTCGACCGGGACCTCCCAGTGGAGGAAGGCGAGGTTTCTCCAGCGCTGGAAGCCTGCGGGGCGGCCGGGCGGGCGATCGAGGGGGGAGAGGCGATCCATGGCGGGCGGCACGATACGCCCTCCAGCAGCGCGGGGCGATGGGCGCCGTGCGGGCCGTGACGCAGGTAGCGCTTGACGCAACGGCACCGTCGCTCGATGCCCATCGGGTGACCCCGGAGGCCGCCATCGCCGAAGCCCAGGCCGGCAAGCCGAGGCCCGCGTACCTCGTGCTCGGCGAGGAGCGGCTGCTCGTCGACCGGGTGGTCTCGGCGCTGCGCGAGGCGGCGCAGAAGGGCGGGATCGCGGGCTTCAACGAGGACAAGTTCACGGCCGGCGAGAGCTCGGCGGGCGCGGTGATCAGCGCCGCGAAGAGCCTGCCGATGATGGCCAAGCTCCGCTTCGTGCTGCTGCGCGGGCTCGATCGCTGGGAGAAGAAGGGCGAGGAGGGCGACGAGCCGGCGGAGGAGGCGAAGGGCAAGAAGGGCAAGATCGTGGAGAGCCCGCTCGACGATCTGGCCGAGTACGTGAAAGACCCCGTGCCCTCGACGGTGCTCGTGCTCGTGGCGCCGAAGCTCAACGGGCAGCGACGGCTGGTGACGGCGGCCAAGAAGGGCGGCTTCCTCGTGAGCTGCGAACCGCTCTCCCGGCAGGCGCTCCCAGGGTGGATCGAGTCGACCGCGAAGGCCAAGGGGCATGCGATCGCGCCCGACGTGGCCGATTACCTCGCGGAGATCGCGGGGCCCGATCTCGGCTACGTCAACGACGCCATCGAGCGGCTCTCGCTCTTCGTGGGCCCGAAGCAGCCGATCACGGAGGACGCGGTGGCGCTGATCGTGACGCGCGTGCGGCAGAGCACGGTGTGGGAGCTCATCGATCTGCTCGGCAAGCGGAAGCTCGCGCCCGTGCTCGCCACGCTCGCCGACGTGTACGATCCGCGCGACGGCGGGCTCAAGCTCCTCGGCGCGCTCACCTGGTCGATCCGCCAGCTCGTGAAGCTGCAGGCGGCCCTGCGGAGCGGGGGCGATCCGCGCGAGGCGGCGGCCCGCGCGGGCATCCCGCCCTTCCGCGCGCAGGAGTCGGCGCAGGTGGTGCGCGCGATGCCGCCGGGCACGCTGGAGCGCTGGCTGCGCCTCCTCGCCCACGCCGATCTCTCGCTCAAGAGCTCGCGGAGGCCCGCGCAGGCGGTGCTGGAGGCGATGCTGATCGAGATGTGCGGCGCGCGCCCGAGCTAGGGCTCGTGGCCCGGCGGGAGCCGGTGTTGGACGGCGTGGGACGGCGTGGTTCAGCGTGGCGCGGTGGGGACGCCGCTCACGCCGGCTCCTTCTGCTTCACGTACCAGTGCAGGGCGGGCAGGAGCTGCTCGATCGCGGCTTCGAGCTCGGCGAAGATGTCCTCGGCGCCGGCGATGCGCCCCTCGCCGCCGAGGCGCTCGAGGCGGAGGGCGAGGTCATAGGCGCGCGAGGCGCCGCAGTTGTCGACGGCGCCCTTGAGCGTGTGGGCGGCGCGCTTCAGGCGCGGGGCGTCGCTCGACACGATCGCGGCGCGGATGTCGTCGAGCCACTTGTGCACCTCGCCGAGGAAGACGCCGATCAAGTCCTTGAGCAGCTCCTCGTCGCCGCCCACGCGGTCGAGCGCCGCCGCCTTGTCGAAGGCGTCCACCGAGGGGTGCTTCACGGAGAGCGGGCCGCTGTCCTCCGCGCCGTCGTCGGGCGGGGCGGGCGGGGGCAGCTCGCTCCGGGTGGAGATCGGCACGAGCGCGTCGATGGCCTCGAGCAGCTCGTGGACGTGGATCGGCTTGCGCACGTAGCCGTCGAAGCCGCACGCGAGGAAGCGCTCGCGATCGCCCTTCATCGTGAAGGCGGTCATGGCGATGACGGGCAGGTGGGCGTCCGTCTTGGCCTCGCCGAGGCGGAGGGTGGCGATCGCGTCGATCCCGTCCATCTCCGGCATCTGCACGTCCATCAGCACGAGGTCGAAGGAGGTGGCGGCGATCGCGGCGAGGGCCTGCCTGCCCGTGCCCACCACCGCGACCTGGTGGCCGTCCTTCTCGAGCAGGCGCACGGCGAGCTTCTGGTTGACCGGGTTGTCCTCGGCGAGGAGGATGCGCAGCGGGCTGCGGCGGCGCTTGTGGGGCTCGCCCTGCGGGCCGAGCAACGCGCGCGAGCCCGGCGAGCGATCGAGGATCGAGAGCAGCACCGCCTGCAGATCGGCGCGGCGGACGGGCTTGGTCAGGTACTCGACGATCGAGAGGGCGCGGCGCAGCGAGGGATCGGGGCGCGAGCCGATCGCCGTCATCATCAGCACGGCCGGGGCGTCGAGGCCGGTCGCCTTGCGGATCCGATCGATGAGCTCCATCCCGGTCGTGCCGGGCATCTCGGCGTCGACGAAGAGCAGATCGCAGCCCCCTCCCGCGACGAGCGCCTCGGCGGCCCGCAGCGCGTCGTCGGGGCCGACCGCCTGGAGATCGGCGCCCCAGCCGCCGAGGATCTCGGCGAGGATCGACCGGCAGGTCGCGTTGTCGTCGACGATCAGCATCCTCGTGCTGCCGAGCGAGGGGAGGCGGGACGAGCTCGGCGGCTCCACGTCGGTGGCCAGGGCGAAGCGCACCGTGAAGAAGAACTCGCTCCCGTCGGGGGGCTCCGAGCGCACCCCGATGGTCCCGCCCATCATCTCGATGAGGCGCGCGCAGATCGTGAGGCCGAGGCCGGTGCCGCCGAACTTGCGGGTCGTGGACCCGTCGGCCTGCGAGAACGGCGAGAAGATCGAGTCCTGCTTCGACGCCGGGATGCCGATGCCGGTGTCGCGCACCGAGACGTGCAAGACCACGTGATCCGAGGCGGTCTCCTCGGTCCGCACCCGGACCGTCACCTCGCCCACGGAGGTGAACTTGATCGCGTTGCCCACCAGGTTGACGATCACCTGGCGGAGCCGGTGGCCGTCGCCCACGAGCGCGTCGGGCACGCCGTGGTCGATCTGGTAGGCGAGCTCCAGCCCCTTGTGGTGGGCCGAGTAGGAGAGCATCTTCAGCGTGTCGGCGATGGTCTCGTCGAGGCTGAAGGGGAAGCTCTCGAGCTCCAGCTTGCGCGCCTCGATCTTCGAGAAATCGAGGATGTCGTTGATCACCGAGAGGAGCGAGTGGGCCGCGCCCTTCACGAGGTCGAGGTAGTCCTTCTGCTCGCGGGTCAGCTCGGTGTCGAGGGCGAGGTCGGTCATCCCGATGATCGCGTTCATCGGCGTCCGGATCTCGTGGCTCACGTTCGCGAGGAACTCGCTCTTGGCGCGGCTCGCGTCCTCGGCGGCGGCGCGGGCGCGCTCGGCCGCGTCCTTCGCGTCCTCCTCGCGCTCGAGCGCCTTGGTGAGCTGCGCGTTGTACCGGCGCTCCTGCTTGACCCACTCCCCCGCGGTGCGCCGGTAGTAGTAGAGCACGTACGCGCCGAGGACGATGATCGACAGGACGATCACCGTCACCGCGGGGCCGATGCTGAGCACGAAGGGGTTGTTGCGGAAGCGGATGTAGCCGACCGAGTTGATGGTGGCGATCGACCAGAGCATCCCGCCGCGGGTGCGCACCGTGGAGTAGACGCCGATGGCCAGGCTGTCCTTGTCCAGCTGGAGCTGGCCCGCCTCCTCGGCGGTGATCTTCACGAGCCGCTCGGCCTCGGGGTCGGCGTCGGGATCGCGCTGCATCTGGGCGACGAGCTGGCTCAGGCCGGCCGGGGGGTCGGTCATGTGCCCGAGCATCGGGACGAGGGCGGCCAGGGTGGGCTCGGTCCCGGGCATCACCTTGGCGCCGAAGCCCAGGGCGAGGACGCTGATGCCGAGGCTGTGGCGGCCCTCACCGCCCGGCACCGGCGCGCTCGACGCGTCGATGAGGTCGAGCTTCTCGAAGATCGGCTTGGCGTCGAGGAGGACGGCCATCGCCATCCGCGGCTGCGCCTCTCCGGCGACGAGCGCGTCGAACGCGGCGGTGTAGATCCAGAAGCACTGCTCCCGCTCGGTGCCCGTCGCGAGGAGGATCTGCCCCTCCTTGGGCCCGGCGCGCAGCGCGCTCCGCGCCGCGTAATCCATTTGCTGCTCAAACGAATCGACGTACGACTGCGCGAGGTGGATCGGGCGCGCGGCCTTGGCGGTCGCCTCGCCCGCCGCGTCGTAGACCTTGATCATCCGCGGCGCGGTCGTGAGATCGAGCGAGGCGTCGATGACCCGCTGGCGCCGCTCCGCGGGCTCTCGCCGGAGCGTCTCGCCGAGGAGGGTGAGCTTGCCGTACACCCGGTCGATGTCCTGACCCACGAGGGTCGCGGCGCGCCGCACCTGGGCGGCGCGGTCGTCGGTGAACTGCTGGAGCTGCCCGGACTGCTCGCGGCGGAACAGGTACGAGGCGAACCAGAGCACCCCCGCGACGGAGGCGGCGACCACGACGACGACGAGCGCCGTCCACCCGGTGAGGATGCGCGTGAGGAAGCGGACCTGCGGCCGTCGCGCCGGAGGGGTGGCCATGGGTCCAAGATAGTCGGAACCGCGGTGGGCGGCACGATCGGCGTCTCCGACCGCCGCCGCTCCCCCTCGCCGCTCAGCCGATCTCCGGATCCTGCGGCGGAGCGCCGGCGGCTTCCATGAACATTTCCTGGTAGTTGTCGAAGTGCCCCGGGCCCACCTTGAGCGCGTAGAACGCCTCGCAGCGCTCGACCTTGTGCGGGGAGATCTGGGCCATCCCCCGGGCCATCATGTCGAGGAAGCCCCGCGCCCCGCCCTCGAGGGCCGCGCGCTCGTCGGGCGAGAGCTTCGTCGGATCGGCCCCCGGGACGAACCAGTCGGCGAGCATCTCGATCTGCGACGAGTGGCAGAGGAGCGAGCGCACCTTCTGGTCGAAGGTCTTGCCGATGTCGACGAGGCGGTTCGGCCGGTGCTCGGTCGGCATCATGTAGAAGAGCTCCTTCGGCTGCACCGGGTCGAGCCCCTCGTCGAGGTGCTCGGGGTAGAGCAGCGGGAAGCACGCGAAGCATGCCGCCTCCGAGGCCATCCGCCCGGCCTCGATGTGATCGGGGTGGATCTCGTATTTCTTCCACGGATCGAAGGTCAACACGCGATCGACCCGCAGCCTGCGCAGGTGGTAGACGAGCCGCTCCTTGAGCGCAGCCGCGTGGTCGCGCAGGAAGCCGTCCGGGTAGCCGAGCATGATCGGCGGCTCGCCCCCGAGGGCCTTCATGGCCTCGCCGAGCTCGGCGGCGCGCTGCTCGGCGATCGCTGTGCGCGAGGCGCCGCGCTGCTTGGTGCCGAGGTCACCCGCGGTGGCGCAGATCGCGTACACCTTGTGCCCTTGCTCGGCCCACTTGGCGAGCGTGCCCGCGGCGAAGAACTCGCCGTCGTCGGGGTGGGCGTAGATGGCGGCGATGGTGAGACGCTGGGAGGGCATGCCGAACGTCGATATCAGTTCGCGGGCTTGGTGGCGCAGCCGAAGAGGATTTGCACCTTCGCGTCCGGATCGGACTGGATGGCCGAGCAGGTGGTGGGGCAGAGGGTGATCGAGGTCGGCTTCTGCGGATCGTCGTAGTACCAGCCGCCCTTCTGCGCGGTGCACGCGCCCGCGTCTGCCACCTGGCCGAACTCGACCTTGGCGCCGCCGCCCCCGGGCAGATACTCCACGTTGACGAGCGCCGGATCGATCATCTCCCCGTCGGCGGTCTTGTCGGGCATGGCGAACTCGCAGGCCACCTGGCTGCCCTGGATCGACTGGAGCGCGGCGAGCAGATCGGCCTGGGCGTTGCCGTTGCCGATGAAGAAGCCCTGCGTCGTCTGCCCGGCCTGGGCGATCTTGTCCATGTCGCTCTGGTTCGAGCCGACGAGGCCGACGGCGTAGGTGAGCACGCCGCTCGCCACGAAGGCGTCCGAGGCCAGCTTGGCGATGTGGTTGATGTTCTCGTCGCAGCCGTTGGGCGCGCCGTCGGTCACCAGCACCACCACCGTCTTCTCGACCGGGTGCGCGGCCTGGTACGCAAGCGCCCATTTCTCGGCCCCGCCGAGCGCCGCCGAGAGCGGCGTGCCCCCGCCGCTCGCCGTGTTCTTGCCCTCCACCGTGGAGACGAGCGCCTTCTCCTGCGCGTCCATGGGCGCGGGATCGCCGGTGAGCTCGGCGAGCGGGACGGCCGGCTGGCTGCACGCGTTCACGTCGCATGCGGTGTTCGAGCAGTCGCCCTCGGGGAAGAAGCGGAGCGCGACGCGGAGGCCCGCGGTGCCCGGATCCTCGAAGAACGCGGTGAGCGCCGACGTGGCGTTGCCCCACTTGTTGTTGTCCTTCATCGACCCCGAGCGATCGAACATGATGAACATGTTGACGGGGATGAGCGAGGCCTCGGCGCTCGAGGTCGCGCAGGCGTCCGAGCCGCCGACGCCGGATCCGCCGCCGCTCTCGGTCATGATGATCTCGTCGCCGCCCGCGCCTCCCTGGCCGGCGCTGCTCGCGGTGCCGCCGCCCGTGGTGGCGCTCGTGGTGTCGATGAAGTGCGAGGGGTTCGGCGGGGTGTACGGCGAGCAGCCCTGGGCGAGGGCCGCGGCGCCGAGCGCCGAGGAGACGAGGATCGCGGCGAAGGAACGGAAGGAAGCAAGCGCAAGGGGAAGGCGTCGCGACATCGGCTCTCCTCGGTGGCTCAAGATCGGAGCCTCGATCACGGTGCAGGATCGAGGCCAGCCTCCTCCTGGGAGGAAAAGCGTGGGCACGCTGGAACGAACGCGAGGCTTCCGCGCGAGGGATTCTGTCCATGGATCATCATGGATCCATGGAGTTTGATCCATCCCCTGCGACCGCTACGCCGCGCCGGGCCGAGCGCTCCAGAGGTAGAGCACGCCGAGCACGATGAAGAGGGCCCCGGCGGCGCGCTTGATCCACTGCGGCGGCACGGCGCGGCTCAGGCCCTCGCCCGCGATGACGGCGATGAGGCTCGTGCTCACGAGCGCGAGGGCCGCGGCGGCGAACACCACCCAGCGCGATCCTGCGCTTGCCGCAGAGAGCGTGGCGAGCTGCGTTTTGTCGCCCATCTCGGCGAGGAAGATGGCCACGAACGTCGTCCCGAAGAGCTTCCAGTCCACGCGCCGACCATGGCACGGGCGGGCCTCGGATCGAAGCGCTTCGCGCGAGGAACGACGAGCGGAGCGCGCTAGGCGCCGAGCTCGGCGCGGGCGGCTTCGGCGAGGGGGCCCTCGGGGTCGACCTCGACGGCGTGGCGGAGGAGGCGCTCGGCGGAGGCGCGATCGCCGGCGGCGAGGGCGGCCCTCCCGAGCAGGAGCGAGGCGTTGCCGGCGATGCGGGCGCGGGCGGCGGGGCCGAGGGCGCTGTCCTCGTGCTCGCTCTGCGCGAGCGCGGCCTCGAGCGAGGCCTTGCCGCGGGCGCGCAGGCCCAGCACCGCGGGGAGGGAGATCTCCAGCCGGCCGCGGTGGAAATAGGCGAAGGCGCGCGCCTCCGGGTCGAGCTCGGCGCCCGGCGGGAGCTTGGCCAGCCGGTGCAGGGCGGGCACCACCTCGTCGAGCAGGCTCTTCTGCGGGTCGTCGCGCCGGCGCACACCGCGGGCGATGGTGGCCTCGGCGAGGAGCACGCCGCCGAGGGAGAAATCGGGCGCGTCGCGCACGGCCTGCTCGAAGGCCTGCAAGGTGGCGGGGCTCCGCCGCGTCTCGTGCGCGGCCCACGCGATCAACGGGCGCAGGCGAGGGCCGGCCGCGTCGATCAGCGCGGGATCGAGCGCCGCCAGATCGGCCGCGGCGCCGGTGCCGAAGAGGTGCCAGACGAGCCGGGACGCCGCGCCCTCTGCGCCGCGCGCGGCCTCTTCGCGCAGCGCCTTGCGCCGCTCGGGCACGCCGAGGGCCGCCTCGCGCGCCGCGGAGAGCGGGAGCGTGGCCGCCCGGATCACCGCGCGCGGGCCCTCCTCGATCGCGACGAGCAGCTCCTCCACGATCCGCCGCAGCATCAGATCGCGGTAGGCGGTGACGAAGTGCGCGACCGGGGCGCGGCCCTGGCGCAGGGCCTCGATCGATCCGCCGAGATCGCCGCTCTGGAAGATGGCCTCGAAGAAGATCGCCGCCTCGCGGGAGACGAGCTCCGAGAGGCCGCGCGCGCAGACCTCGAGGTCGGCGAAGGTGAGCGCGCGCGCCGGCTCGGGCAGCCGCAAGGCCGCTTCCACCGCGGTGAGCACGCGCTGCTCGGCCACGTCGGTCCCCGCGGTGCCGAGCGGCCGATCGCCGAAGAGGCCGCGCGCCTGGGCCTCGCGCAGGGCCTCGGGCGAGTGGGCCTCGTGCCCCTCGTCGCTCGGGAGGATGTGGAGCACGTCGGCGAGCACGTCGACATCGCGCTCGGCGGCCGCGGCGGGCGAGTCGAGCAAGCGCCGGATCACCGCGAGCGGGAGGTACTTTTCTTCGCGCAGGCGGCGGATGGTCCGCAGGCGGACGAGGTGCTCCTCGCCGTAGTAGGCCACGGTGCGCCCCGCCTTGCGCGGCTTCGGGAGCAGCCCCTCGCGCAGGTAGAAGTGGATCGTCTCGCGGGCCACGCCGCTCCGGGCCACGAGATCGGCCATCCGCAGCGTGCTCTCGGCCTCGCCGGCCGGGCGCTCTCCCGCGGCCGGCTCAGCCGCGCGGCGGCGCATAGAAGTCGACGATCCGGATGGGCTCGGTCATTCGCATCCGCACGCGCGAGCGGTCGCCCCGCACGTCGCCGCCGATCTGGAAGCTCGTCGGCGGGTCCATCTCCACCGTCACGTCCTCCACGAGGTAATCGAAGGTGCTCTCCAGGTCCTCGTACTCGCCCTTCCAGATCGCCGGGAAATTGGCCACGAACGAGATCGGGGTGATGTCGGAGAGGCGCAGGTGGATGCGATCGCTGCGGTCCTCCGCGTAGGGGAAGAAGCGGAAGCCGAAGCCGTAGTACGGGATCGAGCCGGCCGAGGCGACCTTGGCCGGCCCCTCGTAGAGCACGGCCCCCTTGGGGAAGGGCGCGCCGACGATCGCCCCCTTGCCGCCGATCCGGAAGGCCTCGGCGCCCTCGTTGATCACCCGGCAGTGGGGCGTCTTGCGGAGGATGTAGCTCGGGACCGTCTTCGTGGTCGCGGCGATCGCGTACGAGACGATGCCGGGCGCGAGGCGCTTGAGCGGGCCCCGGGCCAGGAGGGATTTCACCTGGCCGTAGTCCTTGAGCATCACCGCGTCGATGCCGAAGCCGCAGAAGGGCGAGAGCATGCCCTCGGCCTCGACGAGGCGCAGGAAGCGGCTCCCGGCGTCGTTGCGGAGCTTCTGCAGGTCGGCGGCGAGGCCGCGATTGGCCCCTTTTTCGCCGGATTTGCTGGCGCCGAGCACCCAGGCCAGGGAGTTGCCGGTGCCGAGGCGGAGCAGGCCGAAGCGGGGCAAGGGCACGCCGCGGCGGCGGGCCTCGTTGACGACGGCGGTGACGACCACGGTGAAGGTCCCGTCGCCGCCGCCGGTGAGGATGGTGCCGTAGCCGCGGTCGACGAGGGTGCGGGCGATGGCCTCGCTCTCCTCCACCCGCCGGGAGACGAAGAGGTCGCCGCTGTCGAGGATCTGGTCGAGGGTCTCGATCACCTCGGCGGTGACGCTCTTGGCGTTGCCGTTGACCACCACCGCGATCCGCCCGGCCTTGGGCGGGCCCTCCGCCTCGGGGGGGATGCTGCGGGAGCGCACCTCGCGCGGGGGGCCGTCGTCGGCTGACATGACCCGTGACCCTAGAGCAGCGATCCGCTCGCTTCCACTGCAAACGGGCCTCGGCCCAGGGCCCGCGGGCGGGCCGCGGGCGAGCCGCGCGGCGGCCCCCGGCGGGGCGGTGACCCGACGTCCTCCCAGGGAGGACAGCGGCGGCCCCGAGCGGGCGTATGCCCAGGGGAGATCGCGTGAAAGGGCCCGGAATCGTTCGAAGTTACTGGACTCGGGCGTCGAAATTTTGGTATGGCCACGGCCGACGAACCTTCTTCGGCCCGAGCCGCCGAGCCGTGCTTCGCTCTGATCTCCACGCGAGGGAAGGGAACCACGGCGCCGTTCAACGCGCGTCAAGCTTTTTTTGCGCGCCGAGCACGGCTGGGAACGTCGACCTGCGGGCCCTTCTCCCGCAGGCAACGGCACACCGGTCAGCGGGGACGCAGCGACAATGCCGAAAGCGACGAAGCCCACCAAGAAAGCGGTCAAGCCTGCCATCGCCAAGAAGAAGAAGCCTGCTTCTTCTTCCGCCTCGCCGAAGCGCTCCGCCGCCGAGGGGACGCTGGCGAACCCGGGCAACCCGATCATCAAGGACGACCAGAAGGGCGTCCCCGCGGCCAAGCGCAAGCTCGGCCTGCGCGGCGCAGCCCCCTGGGCGGCGCGTCACGCGGCGAAGCACGCGGCCGAGGCGCGGGCACGGGCGGCCGAGCCCGCCCCGCCGGGGAGCGCGCGCGCCACCATCCGCGTGCCCACGGGCGCCGACGAGATCAAGGCGAAGATCGCGGAGCTGCACAACCAGACCCAGAAGATCCGGACGCTGCGCAAGCGGCTCGACCGGGGCTTCTTCGAGATCGGGCAGGTGCTCTACGAGATCCAGCAGCAGGAGCTCTACCTCGCCAAGGGCTACGGCTCGTTCGAGTCGTTCCTGGAGCGCGAGATCGACCTCGGCAAGCAGACCTCGCTGAAGCTCATCAAGATCGCCCACATCTTCCAGCAGGAAGCGGCCCTCGACTACGGGATGGACCGGGTGCTCTCCGCGCTCTCCGCCCTCGAGGGCGAGGCGACCGCGATCGCGAAGCCGACCATCCCCTCCTCCCCCGGCTCGAAGCCGCCCCTCCTCCCGCTCAAGCCCCCGATGCGCATCGTGGGGTGAGCCCCTATCCCCCAGCAGAACCGTTCCGAACCGCGAGTGTAAACGAGCGGACCCTATCCGCGACCGCAAGGGAGCGGGCTCGCGAGCGTCAGCGAGCGGGCTCGTGGGACGGAGGGGCGCTCGCACATGAGGGGCTTTCCCGTGCGCATGAGGCTCGCCCTGCATGCGGGGGCTCGCTCACGCTCGCCTTCCCGCTCGCTCACGCTCGCGGATAGGGTCCGCTCCCTTGCGGTCGCGGTTCGGAATGCGTTGGGGTTTGTGGATGCGATGGGGTTTGTGGGTGCGATGGGGTGGATGGGGAGCGCTTCTTGGGGCTCAGCTCGCGCTCGTCGCCGCGTCGATCGCCGCCTTGCTCGGCAGGCGGATGCGGATGGTCGTCCCCTCGCCTTTCTTCGTGTCGACCTCGACGCGGCCGCAGTGCTGGTCGACGATCTTGCGCACGATGGCGAGGCCGAGGCCCGTCCCGGCGGCCTTCGTGGTGAAGAAGGGATCGAAGATCTCCGCGAGGATCGACGGGTCGACGCCGGGGCCGGTGTCGCCGATCGCCATCCACACCTCGGTGGCGTCGCCGCCCACGCTGGCGCGCAGGGTGCCGCCGTCGGGCATCACGTCGAGGGCGTTGACGACGAGGTTGAGCGCCACCTGCTTGAGCTTCTCCACGTCGCCCTGCGCGATGCACCCGGGGGAGAGATCGCGCACGAGCTCGATCTTGTGGGCGAGGATGGCCTCCTGCTCCAGGTCGAGGACGTCGCTCATCACCTGGCGCAGATCGACCGGCTCCCGCTGCGGCGCGCGCGGGCGGGCCAGCTCCAGGAAATCGGTGAGCAGGCGCTCCAGGCGCTTGATCTCGGACTCGACGATGCCCACGCGGCGCTTCATCGGATCGCGCACGGCGGCGTCGCTGAGGCGCTCGATCGAGCGGGTGAGCAGGTGCAGCTCGAGCACCGCGGCGTTGAGGGGGTTTCTGATCTCGTGGGCCAGCCCGAGGGCGAGCGGGGCCATGGCGTTGAGCGCCTCGGCGTCGGCGGCGCGGCGCTCCAGAGCCCGGCGCTCGGTCACGTCGAGGCCGATGGCGTAGATGAGGTCGGCGCGGCCGTTCGATCCGCGGACGGTCGAGAGGTGCCAGCGCACGCGGCGGATCGCGCCCATCGCGTCGCGCAGGCCGAGGTCGGTGTCGACCGCCTCGCCCCCGTCGAGCGTGCTCGCGACGCTGTGGGCGAGCTTCTTGTGGTCGGCCTCGTCGACGAAGACTTCGGCGAACGATCGCCCCACCGCGGCGCCGGGGGCGAGCCCGGTGAGCGCCGAGAGGCGCGGGTTGCAGAGGGTGATCTTGCCCGCCGGATCGAAGCCCGCGATGAGCATGTCGGTGGCGTCGACGAGGGCCCGGTAGCGCCGCTGGTACTCCTCGCGCTCGCGCTTGAGGGCGATCTTCTCGAGGGCCTGGGCGACGGTGGAGATGAGCTCCTCCGGGCGGAACGACTTGAGGATGAAGGCGAAGGCGCCGCCTTGCAGCGCCGCGATCGCCGTGTCGACGGTGGCGAAGCCGGTGACGAGGATCACCTCGCCCTGCGGCGAGGTGGCGCGGAGCGGGCGCACGAGGTCGACGCCGCTCGCGTCGGGGAGCTTCACGTCGACCACCGCGACGTCGAAGCCGTCTTTCTTGGCCGCGAGGAGGCCGCTCTGGCCGTCGGGGCAGAGCGCGACCTCGACGTTCAGCTCCTTCGCCCCTTCGAGCACCTCCCGCAGGTTGGCGGCGAGGCTCACGTTGTCGTCGATGATCAGGATCCGAAAGGTCACGCCACCCCCTCCACACCGGCGCCCATGCTCATCGTGGCCTTCGTTCGTCGCTTCATCGTCCGGGTCGACCTCGGTCCCGCGAGGGTAACCCGTAACCGTCGAGCTTGTCACACGCGCTCGCGCGCCCAGGTCCCGATCGGGCGAGGCGCGCCCCCGCGCCGTCCGTGATAAGAGCCCGCCCATGCGCTTCGTGGATCAGTGCAAGGTGAAGGTCATCGCCGGCGACGGCGGCAACGGCGCGGTGGCCTTCCGCCGCGAGAAATACGTGCCCTTCGGCGGGCCCGCCGGCGGCGACGGTGGGCGCGGCGGCGACGTGATCTTCGAGGGCGACGAGGGGCTCTCGACGCTGCTGGATTTCACCCATGCAAGGGTGCTGCACGCGGAGCGCGGCGAGCACGGGCAAGGCAGCGACTGCCACGGGCGCGGCGGCAAGGACCGGGTGGAGAAGGTGCCCGTGGGGACGCAGATCCGCGACGCCGAGAGCGGGGCGATGCTCGCCGACGTGACCGCCCACGGGCAGCGGGTGATCGTGGCCCACGGCGGCAAGGGCGGCCGGGGCAACCTGCACTTCGCGACGCCCTTCGATCGCGCCCCGCGCCGCGCCGAGAAGGGCGATCCCGGCGAGCTGCGCGAGCTCGCCCTGGAGCTGAAGGTGATGGCCGACGTGGGCCTGCTCGGCTTCCCCAACGCCGGCAAGAGCACCTTCGTGGCCGCGGTGTCGGCGGCGCGGCCGAAGATCGCCGACTATCCGTTCACGACGCTCACGCCGGTGCTCGGGGTGGTGGAGATCGGCGGCGGGGTGCGGGCCGGCGGGTCGGCCTTCGTGGTGGCCGACATCCCGGGCTTGATCCCGGGCGCGAGCGAGGGCGTGGGCCTCGGGACGCGCTTCCTGAAGCACGTGGAGCGGACACGGGTGCTGCTGCACCTGGTGACGATCGATCCCGGCGAGGGGCGCGACCCGGTGAGCGACTACAAGGCCCTTCGAGAAGAGCTGTCGCGCTTCAGCCCGGAGCTCTGCGAGCGGCCGGAGATCGTGGCCTTGACGAAGGCCGATCTGCCCGAGGTGAGGGAGGCCTACCCGGCGCTCCAGGCGCGGTTCGCGAAGCTGGGGATCAAGCTCTGGCTGATCAGCGCGGCGACGCGCGAGGGTCTCGGGGAGCTCTCGCTGAAGCTGTTCCGGGTGGTGAAGCAGGGGGAGGAGATCGAGAAGATCGCGATCCCGGTCAAGGTGAAGAAGAAGGCCGCTCCGGTCGCAAAGGCCAAGAAGAAGGCAGCGCCCGCCAAGGCCAAGAAGAAGGCCCCTGTCGCAAAGGTCAAGAAGAAGACCGCTCCCGCCACGAAGGTAAAGACCAAGAAGAAGGCGGCTCCGGTCGCAAAAGCCAAGAAGAAGGCAGCGCCCGCCAAGGCCAAGAAGAAGGCTGCTCCGATCAAACCGAAGAAGAAGACCCCTGTCGCCAAGGCCAAGAAGAAGGCTGCTCCGGCGAAGAAGCGCTCCTCGTCCGCGAGACGATAACCATCCTTCGCTGCGGTTCCTCGAGCAAGTGTGCTTGGGGGTGGCGGGCTTGCCCTCGATCGAGACAAGGTGGGCGCCGCGGTGAACGCCTCCTTCCTGCCCTAACATCCATACGCATCCTTCAGGGCATCCAGCGTCGCCTGGTCCGTCGCGCCGGTCACGGGAAGCCGCTTCGCCTTCTGGAAGGCGCGGAGCGCGTCCCGGCTCTCCTCGTCGAGCTCGCCTGCCGCCTTCCCCTTCAAGTAGCCGAGGAGCACGAGCCGGAGTTGCACGCCCGACACCTCGGTGATCGGGTCCATCTCCCCGAGCAATACGTCGAATTGAAGCCGGCGCGACATGAAGATCACCCTGGCGACCTTCGCGCCCACCTTCGCCTTGATGGTCAGGTTGCCCGCCCTGTCCGTCATCCCCTCTATCGGCTCGTCCAGCCCTTCGACCGTATAGGGCTCGCTCGCGAATGGACCGTTCTTGTCGGCGAAGCTCAGGTGCGTCTCCACGGTCGGGATGACGGCGCTGTACCGGTTGGTCCGGCCCGCCTGAAGCGCCAGCGGCGTAGGTTCTTCGAGGGGGAGGAACAGCACATCACCCTCGCACAGGATGTTCTTGTCCTTCCGCTTGTCTCGAAGCACCTTGTTCTTCGGGTGGTTCCACACCTCGTCGGGGTCGAGCCCCTCGTCGTGGGCGATCTTGGCCAGGTGGTCCCCCGACCGGACGGCATAGGTCTTGATCATCGAACCATCTCCTCGATCGTTTCAAGCTGCTTTTGCGATGCGAAGCCCCGGAAACGTGATCGTCCCGGATCCGTCGAGCATGATCTCCGCCTTCCCGTGCTCGTCGAGGATTCCGCTCACCTCCGAGCCGTCCTCGATCTTGACGAGATATCGCTGATGCGAGATCGGCCTGCCGTTCTGCTCGACCAGCTCGATCTTCGTAGGCTCGGGCGACTTGTCGGTCACTGGGTCCGACGCCGACGCCGGCGAGTTGAGCAGGATCTTCTTGCCGTCGATCTGGGCTTCCGTGCTCAGGCTCACCGACGCCCCCGACGACTTGAACAGCATCTTGTCGGCCAAGACATGCGCCTCCTCCTTCGCCCGGATCGTCAGCGCCTCGTCGATCGTGAGCCCACCGCCCTCGCCGCTCACTGAGATCGATGGGGAGCAGAGCTCGATCGCATCCTCGGTGATCCGAATCGAGCTCTTGCCGCAACGGAGGACCAAGCCCTTGTCCGCCTCGATCGCCGTGAGCCCGGTGCTCGAGAGCTGGGTCGTCCCCTCCACGTGCAGTACGTAGGAGCGCTTGCTCTTCGAGGTGCCCACGAGTGTCGTGCAGCAACCGCGGACACGCACCGTGTGATCGCCCTTAGTCGCGACCTCGGCCGCGCCGGCAATCTCGCGGTGCTCGTCTCCGCCGACCCGGACCGCCCTGTCGCTCGTCACGCGGACCTCGGCGCTGCCGCCCACCACCACGCGGCTGTCCCCGAGCGTCTCGCAGCTCCGAGCCCCGCCGACCACGACCCGATCGTCGGCCTTCACGAGGAGCGAACGATCATGCTCGATCACCTCGTCGAGATCGCGCTGCGCGTGGATGTGGATTTTCTCGCGGCCGGCGCTGTCCTCAAACGAAAGCTCGTTGAACCCCACCCCCGTCGGCGTGCTCCGCGTACGGATCCCGCTCCGCGTCTGGTGCTCGGGAAGCGCAAAGGCTGGTACGTTGATCGCGTTGGGCACACATCCGGTGATCAGCGGTCGATCCACGTCCCCGCCCAGGAACGTGACCACCACCTCCATCCCGATCCGCGGGATGAACTGCGCTCCCCAACCCGTCCCCGCCCAGGCTTGCGAGACGCGGATCCAGCACGAGCAGTGCTCGTTCTTCCGCCCCTCTCGATCCCAGGGGAATTGCACCTTCACTCGCCCGAATTCATCGGCGTAGATCTCCTGCCCCTCAGGACCCACCACCACCGCCGTCTCTATCACCTGCTGCACAGCGCGCTCAGGGCGGGGCGGACGCGCCGCGACCCCCGCCGGCACGCACGTGAAGTTGTTTGCGTACACCGCCTCCCCGGGCTTCGCCGCCGAGGGCGCCACTCCCTCGTGCGTGACGCTCGTGATCGCGTACTCCTGGTCGAGCCGATCCATCGGATGATCGACGAGCGTAAAGCGGCCTCCCGGCAAGAGGCGCCGGCATGCGCTCGCGCCCTCGACCACAACGCCCGGAGCTCGGTGCTGTTCGAGCTCGATGACCACCGCGGCGTCGCCGGTGGTGGGCTGCTCGTCTTCGCTGTGGTGCTCGTAGATCTCCGCCGGTAAAAGCTCGCCGGTCACCTTGGAGAGGTCTGACGTAGCCGAGAGGTCGAGCACCGGGCGCCGGAAATCATACGCGCGGCGAAGGACGGAGCTTGGCGCGATTGTCCTCTTTCGTGTGAAGCGAACCACGTGGTGCTCCGCGGGCACGAGCCCCTCGCTGCCTTCACCGTCGCGGAAGCAGAGGACGGGATCGCCTTCGATCGCCGGGTATTGGCGCGCGTTGTCGCAGAAGATCACCGTCTCGCTCGCCGCATCGAAGCTGCCGTGGTCGATGAAGTAGAAGATCCCCTCCTCGGCGAGGAGCCGGGCCACAAAAGCCAGGTCCGTCTCCTGGTACTCGACGCAGTAGGTCCGCGGGCGGTACTTGCCGACGAGCCTGAAGGCGTGAAGAACGCCCGCCTCCTGAAGCACGGCGGACACGATCTCGGGGACGGTGCGCTCCTGGAAGATGCGGCTCGTCTTGCGCTTGCCGAGGAGCCAGAGGCGAGGAACCAGGCGGAGTCGATAGATAGGCCGCCCGCGCTCGGCGAGCCCCAGCGCCTCGACGGAGGCGACCACGCCGCGCACGAAGCGCGGGCTCGACTCGCCCGCATGCATCGTGAGGTGTGCCGGCTTGCCGAGGAGATCGGCCTCGATGCCGGCGTCATCGACATCGGAGGAAGCCGCGATCGTCACCTCGAAGGAGAACGGCTCGGAGACCGCCTCGCGCCCGCGGAGCGAGCGCACGGCAAAGGCGGAGGCCGCATAGGGCCCGGCGCTGAGCTCGAAGGGGGCGACGGCGGGCATGTGCTCGACGATGGTGGAGATCCGATCTTCCGCGGACGACAACGGGCTACCCATGACAATACCTCTCGATCGAGACGTGGATTCAAACAGATCAATCGCCGAAGATCACCGTGCCGGCACCGGCGGTGATGGTGCCCCCGTGGGCGGTCGCGTCTCCCACCCTCACCGCGGGCTTCTCCGCTATGATGACAGTCGATGAGCCCACGGCGATCGCGTCGGGCGGGCCTGCGCAGGTGCAGGCATCGCCGGCCAGGGACGCCGGGAGGTTCTCGATCAGGACCGCTGGGGCGCCGGGGCCGAGCACGGGGCCCCCGGTGTGGGGAGACGGGTCGGTCATCGGGCAGGTATGAGGGTCGGTGATGCGTGCAGCGGGTTTCATAAAGTCACCTGCTGGATCGCGGCTTGATGTTGGTGTAAGGCGCCCAGCACTTCCCGTCGAACCAGTGACGTGGGTCGAGGAAGATGATGCGCCCGTCCGTGGGCTCGTGCTTCTTGAACAGCATGAAAAACAAGCGATTATTGAGGATGCCACCGTCGACGCGATTGGCCCAGGACCACATCCAGCTTACATCCTTTCCGATGTCCGTCGAGAATCGAGCGCCGTCGACGATCGTTGGTGGATACCGAAACATCCATTCATATGCCTGCTCTTCGAAATTCTCACCGAGGAACGTTCCCCGCATCGCCAGAACCTGACCCGCGGTCCTGTCGATACGAGTGATCTGGTCATTGCGGCTACCGGTTAACAGATCGACCGCGCCACGCTCGACGATGATTACCATGAAATTTACAGTCTCCAGGACGACCAGATCGAGCCCCATGGTGGAATACTGATGGCGCAATATGTCGAACGTGGTCGGCGTTGA
Source organism: Byssovorax sp. (assembly GCA_046351295.1). GTDB lineage: Bacteria > Myxococcota_A > Polyangia > Polyangiales > Polyangiaceae > JAXLYT01. Next base: position 18,730 of record JAXLYT010000063.1, on the reverse strand, counting down.
CATGTGTACACTCCTCGTAACGCTCACTCCGGCTTCATACGGGTTGGCCGCACGCGAAAAGAACCGTGCCGACCACCGACGAGAGTCCGCTTCGACGTGGGCCCCGTCCGAGAGCTGCTGAAAATTGACGAATGGAGCGTACTCGTCCGCACGAACCCTTCCGAGCACCTCCATCCAGCTCGTGATGGCCTCGCGGCTCCTATCGATCGTCGAATCCATGTTCTTCTCCTCCTTACGCTGAAAGGCAGACGCTTCGCCCGAGGCATCGTTCGCCGTCCCGCCATCCGAAGGCGGCGCGCTCCGGACACCCGTGCCGCCCCCCTTACAGGCCGCCAGCATAGCCGCCAACAAGGCCAATAGCGTTGCGCCGCGTGCCACGATCGCATAGTTCATCACGGACGAGCACCTCTTCATGGCAGGACATTCCCTTGCCGATCGCGCCATCGTTTTACGACCTTTTCGATGCACACCAACTGCCTTCCGTTCTCGAACGTGATCCTCACCCAACAGAGCGCATGAAACGCCAGCAACACCGCCTGAACATCGACATATACGCCCGCGCCGCCACCGTAGTATCTCTTGACGCCGTTATGTTCGAAACGGAGACACGCCTCATAGTTGTTCAGGCCGATGTAGTCCGCGTCGGCTTCGTCAGCAAAGCTGTAGAGAGATCCCTCTTCCGGGTATCTGTCGACGAGAACCGCATGCCAGGTCGAGCCCCCTACCTGCTTGCTCTTCGATCCAAGCCCGGAACCTGGGGCCAGCGGCGCCTCCAACGCTGTCTTACCATCATCCAAGTCCGGGTCCGCCCACACGACCACTACGTCGGCAGCTCCGGGACAGCCCACTTGCTTTATCGTCGCGCTGACGAACCTGCAAATCGCCTGGCACTCGGCCGAGTAGGCGAAGTAATCCGCGATTGGCCACGCCCCGCCGACCGAATTGAAGTACCGAGGATGGTTGTATTGCGAGGGGACGGTGGGGTTCGAGGTCAGCGTGTACCCGGGGATCATGCCCATGAGGGATCCTACGATCGCATGAGGATCGTTCGACGACGCCCTGGCCCCGAGGGTCACCGCGGCGTTCATGTGCTTCACGGTGACGCCTGCTTCGCTGGTCCCTACCAGATCCACGGGCGTGTCCATCGTCACGAAGACCTCGTGCCCCCACGATGAGTCGGCCTTCGTCGGCCCATCTGTACCGTTATCCACCACCCACGTGATCTCCCCGGAGAGCTTCACGATCTTGTCGGGCAAGTCCTGCGAGGATTCCAGAATGACCGTCTGCACCCCGCCCCTGAGCGGGAAGCTCGTGTCGAACGTCAGGCCCCCGAACGACGCCGTTCCCTTGATGGTGCAGGGCATCTGCGGCGCGTCGTAGGGCCACACCTCGAACCCTACTTGCACGGCCAGGCGCTTCTTCTTCGTCCGGCTTACCGCCGCGCTCTTCGCCCCGTACTTGAACTCCGGCTTGGGTGGCACGCTGCCCGTGTTCGTCCAGTCGGTCGCGTTGTCCTTGAGGAGCTGGTGGTCGCCGATGATCTCGAGGCTCACCGTCTTGACCTCGTTGAACACGCGCGAGGGCACCACGACATTGTTGGTGTTCCCCGGCGCTGCCGGGATGCTCATCGCCTCCGCCATCGCTTTACCTCTCTTCTTCGGAACCGAGGCTTCCCTCGGCTCCTCATCACAACGACAATCGTTACTTTCTATGACGGCTACACCCCGCCGATATTCAATCTGAAACGCTTTTCTTCCGCTCCTCGACCCGGTCGAGCCCGAGCAAGACGAGGTGCCGGAGCACATCGGTGAGCGTGGCCTTTCGCCAGGTGGTCGAGAGCTCCGGGATCAAGGCCCTCGCCTTGGCGACAACCTCGGCATCGAGCCGCACGCCCGCGTGGATGCGCGCCGGTTTTCGGCTAGTCGTGCTCATTTTGACACTCCCTTCGTGGCGGAGATTCCAACCAACACCACGGGCCGGCCGATTCGAAGAAGGCGTTGATGCCTTGGAGAGCCCATAAGTCACTTCATGCACGCCGTCGGGCTCATGAGGTCGGTGAAATCGAGGACGGTACACGTCTTCCCGTCGTCGCCCTTGGTCTGCGGTGTCATGTCCATGTCGCCACCGATGGCGCCCGGCGCACCCTGACCGAGCTTGATCGTCGTACTGTCGAGGGCGGGGAGCGTCCCGCCCTTCATGGCGAGGCCGATCGAGTGGCCGCCTGCACCGCCACCGCCGGATCCGCCGCGACCGCCCGCGCCTCCAATGTTACCAGGGCAGGCATTGGCTCCTCCTGCACCGCCCGGCTGTCCACCTGCTGCGCCTAGCTGCCCATCACCACCGACGCCACCTGATTCTCCATCCTTCGTGTTGATGGTCACAGTCTTCAAGGTGAGCTTCGCGCTCAACGCAAGAATGCCGATGCTGCTGCCGCCCGATTGCCCCGCGTTCCCCGGAGCGCCACCACATCCTCCGGCTCCACCTCCTCCTCCGCCGGGACCGGAACCACCGGCGACGCATTTCTTTGCACCTCCCCCGCCTCCCCCACCTTGCCCTGGGGAGCTTTCTCCGGTGCCTTTGGAGGCGAGTGGACCGTGATAACCAGTTGCGTCGATGTCGCCAATCCCGCGAGCCCCGCTTCCGGCGATTCCATCCGGACCTTGAGATCCTGGTTGCCCGGGTTGGCACTGCAACGCTGTTTGTCCTACCCCTCCTTTCCCGGCTGCGCCGAGGGGATTGCCATCCTGTCCATTTCCGCCCGTCATGCTATTGGTTCCAGTCCCGCCGGCCCCACCGCTAACATCCACCATATTTCCCATGTAGAGGCAGGTATTGATACCTGGGTTGCCCCCTACATTTGCTTGCACACCACACATGTTGTCTGCGCCATCGCCACCTTTCGCGTCTACAGGAGTAGCGACCTGAGATTGAACCGCCCCCCCAGCTCCCGCCTTCCCCTTTCCAGCATTCAGCGTGACATTCTCCAGCATCAGCTCTGCCTGATCATCCACCAGAGCGATCGACGACCCCCCATCCACCATCGCGTCCGCCGCGGTGATCGAGAAATCGTGGATCATCGTCCCACCCGCAGTGCTCGCCAATGTCACCGGAACAGCGTCGGGATCCGCCGTGAGCCCCGTCTTCTTATCCGCTTGATAGACCCATTCCTTGGTGCAATCGAGCGCTCCGTAGAGAACGACCCCGGACGAGATCGTGACGACCTCCTTGAAGAGCTCACCGCAAGCATAAACGGGCTTCTTCATATCTGCCGCAGCCATGATGGCCGCGCTGAGCGTTTTGAACGGCTTATCCTTGGCTCCGCGATCCTTTCCGTCCTCGCCGGTGCTGGACGACACGAAGACGCCACACGTATCAGCAACGGCCTTGTCGTTCTCGCTCGGCACGCAGCTCGGCGCACCGCCCCCGGTGCCGCCGGTGCCGCTCGTCCCGCCGGTCCCTGTGGTCGAACCGGTGCCGCCGCTCCCCCCCGTCCCGATGCCGGTGATCTTCGTCAGTGGAGTGTAATAGTCGTCCACGTAATGGCTGCACCCGGCAGATACCAGGCCGGTACCGCCGAGGAGCCCACACAACATCGCAAGATAACGCCCTGTGCTCATCGTAGTCTCTCCTGCTGAAGCTCAGAACGTTCCTGAGAAGAGCAGCCCGCCGGTCGTCGTCGATACGGCCGGGGCAACACGCATGGCTTTCGGGCCGGTCACGTTTGCGCGCGATGTGGGCCAGAGAAAGTAGACGGTGGCTGCGACGGCCGCTGCGCCACCGCCGACGGCGAGGCCAATGCCGGCGCTGTGCCGCGAGTCGCCGGCCGATGCCGTGCTGAACAGCTCCGGACATCTGGAATCATAGGCCGGCGTTCCTTCGGCACAGCCATGGCCAGCGCCCGCGATCGAGTCGGACAGCTCCTTGGCGGTCGCACCTTTTGCTCCCGCGTCGACCAGCAGCCCGGCTCCGGCGGCGAGCGCCGCGATCGCGACACCTCCCATGATCACCCCCGGCACGAGGCTCCGCTTTTCACCCGAGCCCGGAGTCGGCGCCAATGTCAACGACATCTCACGAGCTTCACCCCGCGGCACCGTGATCGTCTGGCGCGCCTCGAGGTATCCCTCCTTTTGAACGCTGACGGTGACGGCGCCGGGCTCGACGAAGAGTGTCTTGCCTTTCGCGACGACCCCCACCGCGCCCCCGTTGATCACCACGGCGGCCCCGTCCACGTTGACCCGCAGGCGCAGCACCCCCACTTGGGATCGCGCCTTCTCCAACGCTTGTTCCAGGCCCTTGCGCGTGGCAGACGACTCCGTGGGAGGAAGGTGATCGAGCGCCCAGGCCAGATGCTCGGCGGCGTTGAGGAACTTCCCGAGCTGCACCTCGGCGATCCCCAGGTTCCCCGCGATGTCGTGCGTTTGTTTGAGCGCCCAGGCTTGCTCGAACTTCGACCGGGCCTCCGACCATCGCCCTGCATCGAACGCGGCTGTCCCCTGGTCGAACAGCTCATCTGCGCGGTCCCTGGAGGGAGCCGCGCCCTGCGGTGGAGATCCAGAGCTCGGCCCGGCGCCGGCCAAGGCCGGATGGGCTGATCCGACAAGCGCAATCGCGATCAGTACGACGGCGAAAAATGGCTTCAGGAAGAAGTTCATCACGGCTCTCTCTTGCGAATGAGGAACGGGACCGACGCTGTCGGAGCAACCGCCGCGGGTTGCGTTGAAGCGCTCGGGACACTTGGCGGCGTGACCGAAGGCGCATCTGTAGGCACAGGTGGCACAGCCGGCGCTCCTGTCGTCCCCGGCGGAGCGGGGTGCGGCGGCGCCGCGTCATACGGAGTTTCATTCTTGATTTTCCCGCCGGGTGATGCCGCCTTCCCCCCCGACTGAACCGTCCCACCCACCGGTGGCTCCGGCGGTGCAGCCGTGCCGGTCGAGCTCTCCACCGGTGCCACCGGTGGCACCGCCGGAGCGCTCTCCGTAGATGCCCCCTTCGCCGCGGCGGCATCCCCCACCGCCGGTGCCACCGTCATCACCACCCCCTCCACCTTCGTCGGCGGAGGCTTGACAAACAGCACGAACACCAAAATCACCGGGAAGAACACCACGACGATCGCCGCAAGCACCGTCCAAGCCGGGCTCTTCCCGGTCGGCCCCGCCTCCTTCTTTGCTTGCTCGGCCGGCGCCACCACCGGCCCAAGCGCCGAAGGCAGCGCAGCCTTGTCGATCACCCCGCCTTTGTGCCCGACCCAGGGGCTCGCCGCCTCCGGCTCGAGCGCCTTCTCCAGCCGCTCCCGCGCCGCCTTCTCGTCCGCCGCGTTCTTCAGCGCCTCGGACGTGGGCACGTACTTTTCAAGATCCACTTTGCTCTCGCCGCTCATGGCTTACTCCCGAAATCGAACAGCGGCACGATGGCCTTCCCTGTCGCCGCGGGCGCGGGCTTGGGCTTCCCTTGGGGCTTGGCGACCGTCAAGCTCGGCTTCGGCGCCGCCGGCACCCTCGGCAAAGCGCTCCCCGATGGAGCCGCCATCGCCGTCGCGGACGGCGCAACCGTCGCGGATGACACAGCGCTCGCTGAAGGAACCGCGGCCGGCGGCGGGATCACCGGCTCCTCCGAAGGCGACGGCACGACCGTCACCGTCCCGCTCGGCGCCGTGGCCGGCCCACCCGCGCTCCCATGCGCCACATCTCGCTCGTGGGGCACGCGGATCACCATCACCACCACCAGCATCGACGCGGCCAGCACGAGACCAGCGATCAAGGGAAGGATGATCTGCACGCCGCTCACCCGCCGCGCCCGCGGCATCGGGGCCTGCTCGTATCGGCGCCCGGCGGCGGGCACCCGGGCCACGGCCCCACGCGCGTGGCCCACCGGCCAGGTCGGATCGAAGGCGAAGCCGGCCGGCGAGCTCGGCATCCCGGCCGGCGTCGGCTCCGCAACGGAGGCGGCGGGCACCTGCTTGAAGTGGACTCCCGACTCCACGATCGGAGCGGGCTCCTCGGCCAGCGCCGCGTTGCTCTTGAAAGGCAGCGCCGCGAGTGGCCGAAACGCGAGGGGCATCGGCTCCGTCTCCCTCACTTCCCGCGGCCGGTGCTCGGCGGCGTGTGCGGGACGAGGCGGCTCGGAGAAGGGCAGCGCGCTTCGCGCTACGCCGCCGGCCGGCATCGGCGCTGTCTCTTGCAGGAGGCGCGGCCCCACGGATCGTTCCAGGGTCGGGTGATCGATCTCGGGCTCGTCGTCTGCTTCGTCGTGAAAAGGATCGGCCGGGGCCGCGGGCTTCTGTGCCGACGCCCGCAAAATCTCCCGCATGCAAGCGCGCAGCTCCCGCGCCAGATCGCCCATGGTGGCGAACCGATCGGCGGGATCCTTCTCCAGGCAGCGCTCCACGATCGACCAGATCCGCGGCGGCAGATCGGACACGAAATCCCGGAGCGGGACAGGGTTTGCGAAGGCGTGGTGGGCCATGATCTCCGTGATGCTCGTCGTCTGATCCTCGGTGTAGGGACGGCGGTTGGAGATCGCCTCGTAGAGGATGACCCCCATCGCGTAGATGTCGGTGCGGCCGTCGAGCGGCAGCGCGCGCACCTGCTCGGGCGCCATGTAGCTCGGCGTGCCCATCACCCGCATCGGGTCTGTCTTGGCGCCGATCGGGCCTGTCTCCGCTTCCTTCCCGCCGAGCCTCGCCACGCCGAAGTCGAGCACCACGGCGCGGCTCCCCTCGCCCACCATGATGTTCTCGGGCTTCAGGTCCCGGTGGAGCACGCCCTTCTTGTGGGCGAACTGCATGGCCTCGGCCACCTGGGCCATGATGTAGAGCACCGCGCGGATGTCGAGCCGCGTCTTCTTCTTGATCGCGCTGGCGATCAGCTTGCGGAGCGGCTCGCCTGGGACCCGCTCCATGATGATGTAGACCACGCCCTCATCCGTCACGCCCGCGTCGTGCAAGCGGACGATGTTCGGGTGGATCAGCGCCCCGAGGGCCGCCGACTCCTTGAGCAGGCGCGCCCGCAGCTCTTCTGTCGCGCGGCTGCGAGGGATGCACTTGATGGCGACCTCGGCCTTGGAGATCACGTGCGTCGCCGCGTACACCTCGCCCATCCCACCTTTGCCGATGAGCTCGCGGATGACGTACTTCTTCTCGAAGAGGGTGGCCCCCATGGCGTGCCTCAGCCTCGACGCAGGTAATGGATCACGAGGGAGAGCAATACCAGGAAGAAGGCCGTGCTGCCGAGCAGCAGCGCGACGAACGGACCGACCCCGAGGCGCGGGGCCGGGCCCGCGACGCGCGCCAAGGGCACCGTCGGCGCCGTGCTCTCCTCCGGCGGCGCCGGCGGCTCGGGACGTGAAGAAGCGCGGGGCAAGATCCAGGTCCCGCCGGGGGCGGCTTCGGCAGGGTGAGGGGTCGCTTCGAGCTGGAGCGGCTGCGTCACACCCGCCTCCTGTTCAACGCGGAAGAGCGCCTCGGCAAACTCCGCGGCGGTCTGGAAGCGATGCTCGGGCCGCTTGGCCAGCGCCTTGAGCACCAGTCGATCGAGCGCGGGCGAGATATGGGCGCCGCCGAAGTGCGAGGGTGGCAGCGGCGGCTCGCCGACATGCGCGGCGAGCAGATCCATCGGATCGCGAAGGTGGGCAAACGGTCCGCGGCCGGCGACGAGCGTGTAGAGGACGAGCCCGAGCGCGTAGAGATCGGTCCTCCCGTCGACGGGCTGGCCCTTCGCCTGCTCGGGCGAGACGAAGCGCGGCGTGCCTACGATGGTCCCCTGCTCGGTCGGCTGGTGCGGAGTCTCCGTGGAGGCTCCGGCAGGCGCGCGGAGGATCTTGGCGATGCCGAAATCGAGGAGCACCGCGCGCTCGGGGCCCGACTCGGAGGGCTCGCAGAGGAAGATGTTGTCGAGCTTTACGTCGCGGTGGATGACGCCGTGCCGGTGGGCCGCGCCGAGCGCGATCAGGACCTGGCGGACCCAGCGGATCGCCTCGCGCACCGGGAGGGCTCCCCGCGCTTCGATCTCCTGGCGCAAGGTGCGGCCGTGGAGGAGCTCCATGACGAGGTACGTGCGCCCCTCGGGGGTCCGGCCGAAATCGCTGACCGTCACGATATGCGGATTGGCGAGGCGCGCGAGCGTGCGCGCTTCGCTCTGCATGCGCTGGACGAGCCTGGGATCATCGGCGAGCTCCGGGTGGAGGAGCTTGACGACCACCCGCTTGGCGAGCCCGATATGCTCGGCCTCGATCACCTCTCCCATGCCGCCGCGGTCGATGGGAGCGATCACCCGGTAGGGTGTGCCCGCCAGCGAATCGGCCGGCGGAGGCGGCTCGCCGGCGGGGCCGGCTGCGAGCGGAGGGATCGGAGAGAGCACGGGCATGGGAAGCCTCGAAATGGAAATCGCGGCGGCCGTGCCGAGTCGGTCAACAAAATGCACTGCGCCCACCAGAAAACTGCGGGTGCAGCTCTTTTGCAGCGGTGATTCTTCCCCCTCCCGCTCCCGCTCCCGCTGCCCTCTCCCGCTGCCCTCGCACTCTGCAGGCAGGGGGAATCGGGAACGGGAACGGGAACGGGAACGGGAACGGGGTACTCCCGGGGAAATAGGGGGCCGTTGATTTTTCTGACCGACTCCCTCGCGCCGAGGTGATTTACTCTCGTGGACCGCGTGCCGCGCGGCGCCGCTGAACCCGAAGGGTCCTTCTCCTCATGGCCTCCGAGCGCCCCCCTCAACGAGACGATAACCCGCGCCTCCTCGAGTATGTCGAGCACGCGCTCGCGCCGTACCGCGATCACCTGCCGCCGGAAGACCTCGAAGCGTTCCGCCGGATGCTCGCCGACTTCTACAACGAGAACCCTGTGGCCTCCCGGCTGCTCGCCGAGCTCTCCGCCGCGCCCGTGGTGGACGAGAGCGGTACGGTCGATCGCCGCGGCGAGGCCGCGCTGAAGAGCGCATTGGACGGGGGAACGAGGAGGCGAAGCTCGGGAGGGGTGCGGTGAACGATCTCCATCCAGTCATGATCCCGCTCTCCGCCGAGCAGGCGAAGCTCGTGGAAGAGGCCATGCCTCATGCACGCCAGGTCGCGCGGTCCCTCTCTTTTCGCTCCACCGGCGTCGAAGAGCAGGAGCTCGTCGCCGAGGGACATGCCGTGCTCGTGCGCCGGGTCCTGCGCTTCGACGCGGAGCGGGGGACGACGCTCGGCCAATACTGCTTCAAAGAGATGAAGGGGGCGATGCTGCGGGCCATTCGCAAGGCCCGCCGCGATCCGCTCGCCGCGGCCCGGCTGGCCATCGCGACGCATGAAGAGGCCCTCGACGAGGGGCGCGACCTCGCCCGGGAGATCGCCGAGACCGACGCCGAGAAGAGCGCCCGTGCGCGCGCCCTCGGCGAAGACGTGATGGCGGTGGCGTTCCTCGCCTACCAGCAAAGCCGTGCCGTCGCACCGAGCCCCGAGGAAGACCTCGCCGACCACGAAGAGCGGGCCCTCGTGCGAGGCGCCGTCTCCTCCCTCGGCCAGGAACATGCAGCCTTGCTCGACCTCTTGTACTTCCAGGGGCTCGATTGGGAGTCCGTCGCGGAGCGCCTCGGCGTGAGCATTTCGTCCGCACAACGGATGGAGAACAAGCTGATCCCGAAGCTCCGCGCCGCGCTCACCGCCAGGGGAATCCAGCGCATCACGGCATAACCCGAGGTGCGGTCTGCCCGGGGTGGTGCGGCTCGATCCGCTCCCTTCCGGTCGCGGTACTGTTGGCGTCGCCGATTTTCATGGCAGGGATAGGGATTTCGATGAATAACCCCCTTTGCTCCGTGCAACACGCTCGTGAATCCATCGAAGATTTCGCGACGATTTCTGCGGCGCTCGCCGATCGGTTCGCCTCCCGCGCCGCTGTGCTCTCCGCCGCGGGGCTCGATGAGCCGACGTGGAAACACCTGTGTGAAGGGTGGCTCGCGCGGCTCTCCGCCGGCACGGAGCCAGACCTCGCGCGGCGCTTCTCTGCCTGCTATCGCCGCGCCCAAAACGCGCTTCATACGTCCATGCCCGGCACCGAACGAACGATCGAATTGCCCGCGTGCCCACCCGAGCCCCCGCTGCCCTTCATGCCGCCTCGAGGTCCGAGCCCCTACGCCGAGCAGACCTACGGCTCCATCGAAGAGGCCCTCTTGGCAAACGCCGCAACGCCGGGAGACCCGACCTTGCCGCGCTTGATCCTGCCCGCGCAGCCCCCCGTGCTCCCCTTCCGACCCGTCCCAGCCTCCCCCGCACCCCGAAGGCGCCTCCACCGTTTCGACTCCCAAACCGGCCTCCCCCTCGCCGAGCCCATCTGGGTCGACACCCCATCACGCCGATAAAACCGTCCCCTGTTGCGCGGGCAGCCCCAACACGCCCAGACGCCACACCGCCACCACCCGTTGCCGTTGCCGTTGCCGTCGCCGTCGCCGTCGCCGATCCCTCTCCCCCAAGGTACACCGTCCATGGCCCTCAACATCACCCTTTCCTTCCCCACTTCCCCGGACGCCTCCGCCATCGTGGCAAACGGCCTCCTCGTCCAGCGCTTCGATCTCTCCGAAGCCATGAGCGAGCTCTTCGAGCTCTCGGTGGAGATCCTCTCCCCCGATCCGGCCATCGCCGAGCAAGCCTTCGTGGGCGAGCCGGTGGTCGTCGACTTCGCCGACGAGCCCTTCGTCAAGGAGATCCAGGGTATCGTGCGAGCGATGGTGCAGCACACCGCCGTCCCCACCGGCACCTCCCGCTACACCTTGACCGTCGTCCCGCCCCTTTGGCTTTGCACCCGAAGGCGAGATCACCGGATCTTCCAGCACCTCTCCACGCCGGAGATCGTCGAGGCCGTGCTCCTCGATCCCGCCTATGCCGGAAAGATCCCCCGACCCGCCTCGCTCCTCACCGGCACCTTCGAGGCACACGAATACCGCGTGCAATACGACGAGACCGACTGGGATTTCATCCGCCGGATCCTGGCTGACGAGGGCATCGCGACCTTCTTCGACCACGCCGCGGGGAGCGCCTTCACCCTGATCGACGACACCTCGCTGTCGGCCCCTGCGCTCCCCGCGACCATCCCGTTCTCCGATCCATCGCAGCAGAGCCCCATCGTCCAGACGAGCCCCGACGCGCCCCACGTGCAGAGCGCCGTCATTGCTTCGCAGGTCGAGATCGGGAGGACGGCGATCCGCGATTATGACTTCGAGAAGCCGGAGTTCGTCCTCGAAGCCAAGAAGGCCGCTGCCCCGGCCGGCGCCTTCACCGGCGAGGCTCCGCTCGAATCGTACGGCTTCGAGATCGGTAAGTTCACGCGCCAGGGCCCCGGCGACGATCGCGCCCGGGCGATGCTGGAGGAGGCGCTGGGCCCGCGGAGGCGGGTTGCGTGCACCGGGAGCTTCGCGCTCTCGCCGGGGACCCGGTTCACCCTCACCGATCACCCCCGCCCCGAGCTCGACGCCGAATTTATGGTAATAAGGGCCCGCTCGATCTCGGACTTCGGCGTGACTTCGCGCCGGGAGCTCGAGCTTCAGGAGAGCCGCGCGCGCTTCCGGCCGCCGCGGCGGCCCAAGGCGAGGATCGCGGGGACGCAGACGGCCTTCGTGGTCGGCGCGCCGGGGGAGGAGATCGACGTGGATAAATACGGCCGGGTCGAGGTCGAATTTCGGTGGGACCGGCGAGACCAGCACACGGGCGGGACTTCGCGCCGGGTGCGGGTGGCGCAGGGCTGGGCGGGCGCGGGCTTCGGCTTCGTGATGCTGCCGCGGGTGAACGAGGAGGTGATCGTGGCCTACCTCGACGGCGACCCGGACGAGCCGATCATCGTGGGGAGGGTGCACAACGCCTTCGTGACGACGCCCCTCCGCCTGCCCGAGGAGAAGGCGGTGAGCGTATGGCGGTCGCGGTCGACGCCGGAGGGCGCTGGGTACAACGAGATCCGGATGGATGACAAGGCGGGGGCCGAGCGGTTGTGGCTCCACGCACAGCGGGACTTTCGCTCGGACACAGGGCGGAACGCCGATACGACGGTGGGGGTGAACCAGACCGTGAAGGTCGGCGGGAGCCAGTCGATCGCCGTCTCCGGAGCGTCGAGCACCTCGATCGGAGGAGACCAGCAGATCAAGGTCGCCGGCCATTCGCGCACCGAAGCCGCGAGCATCGAACTCCAGGCGGGCACCTTTTTCCAGGCGAATACCCCCGGAAATCTGTACCTTTCGGCCGGGCAAGACCAGGAAGTGACCGCAGCGGTGAACTACCACCTCCGCGCCCAAGGCATCTATGTCGAGGGCGGCGACGTAGTTCAGGTGATCGCGCCCACCGTGCACATCTTCGCAGGCTCCGAGATCCACCTCCAAGTGGGAGGATCGTCGCTGCACGTCACCGGCGGCGGGATCAAGATCGCGAGCAGCGGCGACGTGGAGATCAACGGCCAAAACGTCAAGTTGAACTGCTAATGGATGGTCATCGATGAGCTTTCGAGCATTCTTCCAGGGCGCCATCCTCGGCGCCGGCCTCTACCTGGCTTGCCTCGGCGTCCATTTTCTCCGGGTAGGCGAGCTGCGCGAATTCCCCGGCTGCTCCCCGGACCCGACCTTCTATGTGCTCAACCTGCCCGCGTGGATCGCCGGACCGATCTTGCCTCGCCACAGCATCGGGCCGCAGAGTATCGGCAAACCTGCCGAGCAGGAGCTTCTGGACTCGGAGCGTTCCTTCAGCTCCTTCGGGTTCGCCGCCCTGGGGCTCTCTTTCTACGCTTCGATCACGGGCGCCGCGTGGCTCTTCCGCGCCCGCTCGAAGCGCCGCGGGCAGGTCGGCTCATGACACCGGCGTCACGCCTCGCGGACGAGTCCCGCTGCCTCAACTGCGGATTCGTCGGACCGGCCATGACGGCGGCAGGCAACGTGCAGAGCGAAGGCCGGGGAGCGCTCCGCTTTGAAGATCAGGGCGCGAACAACGTCTGCTGCATGAATGGCCCGGGCGTGCCCTGGATCGTCACCGAGGGGGCGGCAACCGTATGGGTGAACGGGCAGCCCGCCGCGGGGCTCTCCCATGCAACAACCCACTCGGGCGGCAAGGGCGCGCTCTCGCAAGCGGGCAAGACCGTCCTGCTCGGGGGGCCATCCATCACCATGGAAGAGATGGCCCGCGCGGACGCGCTCGCCATGATCGACAAGGCGATGCTCTCGCTCGACCGATGGAACGCCGATGATCGAGCCCACTTCAAAGAGTGGTTCGGCACCGACTCCGAGGAAGCGCGGAACAAAATGCGCGAGCGCCTCCGCCGTATACGTAAGAAGCTCCAGGAAGAGGATCTGGTCGTCGGGAATGACCCCGGGAAGTACGCGCATGTCTGGCCGTTCGGGAACACGGTGAACCTCGATGATTGCTTCTGGACCGCTCCGCGCACTGGTAAAGACTCCCGAGCCGGCACGCTCGTCCACGAAACGTCGCACTTCTGGGGAGCCGCTGGGACGAGAGACTATGCCTACGGTCGTACCAAGTGCCGGAGGCTCGCCTCCGAGCACCCGGACAAGGCCCTCGGCAACGCGGACAGCTACGAGTACTGGCTGGAGACCCTTCCGTAATCAAGTCATGAAACATCCGACCATCTCTGCCGTCGTCGAACCCCGCGGCGCGAGCCGCCTGTCTCTCTCGTTCTTCAACGAGAGCGAAGAAGACGCTTACCTGTATCGTCCGAACGCTTGCCTGGAAGGTCGATTCGACAACGATGTGCTGGTCGTCCTCGATGCCGGCGAGCGCGTGCCCTACATCGGTTGTTACACCAAACGTCCCGCCCCCCAACCGGACGACTTCTTCGCGATCGCGCCGCAATCTTCCTTCCGCGTCGACGTCGACGTCGCCTTGGCATATAAGGTCGCCCCCCAGGGCCGATACACCGTGCTCTACCAGGCGTTTCACGACAATCCGTTCAACGAGAACGACCTCTGGGAGGTCACATCCAACACCGTCGCCATCGCGTTCGAATGATCCCATCCGAAGGGAGGGCCGACTCGTGAAACTTGCAATGCTGGACATCTCCGCGGTTAGCGGTGTCCCCAACGGGCGATATGTGCTCACCGATCACCGGAGCCCAAGGCCGTTCAACCAAGTGCTGATCACCGGAGCACCCGCGTCCGGCAAGACCTCGATGCTCTGCATCATCGCCGCCGTAAAGGACGCGGTGGGACCGTATCCAGGCGCTGTGATGGATCGCCGTCGCCTGATAGCCAAGGGCGATCATCAGGGTCGCGTCACGGCAATCTGGTGGATCTCAGAGCGAGAGCGGGATTTCACCGGGCTCGAAGAGCCGCTCCAGCCATGTAACCTCACAATTGGCTCGGACTCGATCCAAGTCGACACGGACGATCGCCTGCGTCGTCTCTTTGCGTACTACGCTCAAGATGCTGGGCATGGGAAATTCGAATATTTCCCACATGGCCGCCGACTCACCAGCCCTGGTTGGAAAGGTCCGTCTCTCGCCGTTTCAGGTGCCGCAACCGGGCGCCTTCGGCTCGCAGGCGATCCCGACAAGTACATCGGCCTGCGCGAAGTTCTTCGTAACTTGGTTCTCGCCGGCGCCGCCCGCATCGCGCAGGTCCTCGATACCCAGGGGATCGCCCTCCGCACCGACGTCCCCGATCCCCTCGCGTCGTACCGCGATGCCATGGCCTTACTGCTCCCCGACCTCCGGCTCGCCACGGTCGAGCCCCAGGACAAGGGCGCCCTCGTCTGGTTTTTGCGCCGCGACGGCGCGCGGGTGGAGCTCGACGACCTCTCGGCGAGCGAGCAACAAGCGGTGCTCTTCGCCTCCGCCTTCGTCCGGCTCGGCCTCTGCCGCTCGGTCATCCTCATCGACACACCCGAGCTTTTCATCCATCCACGCCGGCAAGCCGCTTTCTTCGCGGGGCTCGCCCAGCTCGGCGAGGACAACCAGATCATCGCGGCCACGTCGTCACCCGAGCTGCTCGCGGCCGTCCGGCCCGAGCAGGTGATCGACCTCGACCAGGCCTGACCTTCCACATCGAGAGACCCCTATGACCCCATCGCTCCGCTCGGCGTCCGCCGGAGAGACGCACGCCGGATTGGTCCGCGCGCACAACGAAGATCGATTCGCCGTCCTGCATGCCGCGATCGCGCAGGGCAGGAGCACGCTCGTGAAGGTGCTGGCCGTGGCCCGGGCGCTCGAACGGGTGATGACGGCGCTGGGAGAAGAGGATCAAGGGGCCTTGCGAAAGAGTGCCGACGACCTTCGAGGTCAGCACGACGTGCGGCGCCTCGTCCTCACGAGAGCACCGACAGGCGTTCCCGGTAACTCTCCCGCACGCCTCCGAGCGCGCAGCCCACCGGTCGATCTCGCCCACCATTCTCGTCGTCTCGGGTACGAACCGGGCGCTTGGGTGACGATTCGGATCGGGCGCCTGGTTCGTACCAAGAGGGATGCGGCCTCCTCGACGGCGATCGTCGCCATTTCTCTCAGCTCGCTGGGCTTGTTGTCGTCCGGGCCTCGCTTCGCGCGCGGGTGGGCGCGGCGGGAGGGAGCGGGATGGCTGCTCCGACTCCGGGTGGCGCCTTGCTGGGACCCGCTCTCCGCCGGTCGCGGTTCGGAACGTTGGTTGGCTATTCTTCGGCTTCTGCGGCCAGGACCTCGGCCTCACCCGTCTCTTCCGCGCTCACGGTCTTGATGCGGAAGATGCGCTTGCCCCAGTTGGAGAGGTCGTCGAAGAGCGAATAAGCCACCGGGGTCGCGAGGAGGGTGAGCAGGAGGGCGAGGGACTGGCCGCCGATGATGACGAAGCCGGTGGCGCGGTTGGTCCCGGCGCCGGCGCCGCTCGAGAAGACCAGGGGCACCATGCCGGCCACGAAGGCGGCGGTGGTCATCAGGATGGGGCGGAGACGATCGCGGTTCGCGTCGAGCATCGCCTGGTGGCGGGAGAGGCCCTGGGCGCGGAGCTTGATGGTGTGATCGATCTGCAAGATCGAGTTCTTCTTCACCACGCCGAAGAGCACCAGGATGCCGAGCATCGAGAAGATGTTCAGCGACTGGCGGAAGATGATGATGCTCAGGATCGCGTAGGGCACCGTGAGGGGCAGGCTGAGCAGGATGGTGATGGGGTGCAGCCAGCTCTCGAACTGGGCGGCGAGCACCAGGTACATGAAGATGAACGAGAGGGCGAAGGCCATCCCGAAGTTCTTCGCGGCGCGGCCGAGCTCGCGGGAGCGGCCGATGGGGCCGGCCACGTAGCCGGGCGGCATCTGGAGCTGCGCGGCGGCCTCAACGAGCGCGTTCACGGTGGCGCCCTCGGAGTAGCCCTTCTTCAGGTTGCACATGATCGTCACCTGGCGGCGGCGGTTGTAGCGGTCGATCTTCGACGGGCCGCTGCCCTCGGTGAAGGTCACCAGGTTATCGAGGGTGATCGGGCCGCGCGGCGAGGCCACGGTGAGGCGGCGCAGGCCCTCGACGTCGGTGCGGTAGCCGGGGATGGCGCGGGCGTGGACCTCGTACTGCTCGCCTCCCTCGTTGTAGTCGCTCACCTCGTAGCCGCCGACCATCAGGCGCAGGGCGCCGGCCACCTCGGCCACGCTCACCCCGAGATCGGCCGCCTTCCGGCGATCGATGTGGGCGCGCATCTCGGGCTTGCCGACGATGAGCGAGGTGTCCGGATCGACGACGCCGGGCAAGGTCTTCATCTTGGCGAGCAGGGCGTCGGCGTAGGCCGAGATCTTGGTCATGTCCGGGCCCATGATCTGGAACATCACGGGGAACTGGGCGCCGCCGCCGGAGAACGCCGGGACGGGGCTCACCGCGAGCCGCAGGTGCTGGGCGTTGAACTTGGGCAGGATGTCCTTCCGGGCCTGATCCATCGCGTCGATCTGCGAGAAGGAGCGCTCGTTCGGGGGGACGAGCTTGACGTAGATCGAGCCGAGGTTCGGGGTCTTCTGCGGGTCGTCGCCGATGGTGGTGACGGCGTAGGCCACGCCCGGGGCCTTCTCGATCTCGCCCGCGAGGCGCGTCGCGAGGAGGCGGGTCTCGTCGAGGCTCGTCCCCTCGGGGGCGCGCAGGGTCACCTGGTACTGGGACTCGTCTTCGTCCGGGAGGAAGTTCGCGTTGGCGGCCTTGCCGAGGATGGGGATGGCCACGAGCGAGAGCACGCAGGAGAGGACGATGACCCAGCGGTGGTGGAGGGACCAGTCGAGGATCTTCACGTAGCCGCGCTCGATGACGCCGTAGAGGCCCTTCGCTTGATGGCCGTGACCGCCGTGACCGCCATGGCCGGCGGCATGGCCGGCCGCGAGCGCCGCGGCCTCGCCGGTGGCCTTGGCCTTGAGCCAGCGGGCGCACATCATCGGCGTCAGGGTGAAGCTGACGAGCAGCGACACCATGATCGAGAAGGACATGGTGAGGCCGAAGGAGCTCATGAAGCGGCCGACGATGCCGCCCATGAAGGCCACGGGGAGGAAGACGGCCACGAGGGAGAGCGTGGTCGCGAGCACGGCGAGGCCGATCTCCTTCGTGCCGCTGATGGCCGCGGCGAAGGGTTTTGTGCCCTTCTCGTCGATGTGCTTGTAGATGATCTCGAGGACGACGATCGCGTCGTCGATCACGATGCCGACGGCCAAGGTGAGCGCGAGCAGCGTGATCGAGTTGAGCGTGAAGCCGGCCGCGCGCATGATCCCGAAGGTCGAGATGATGCTCGTGGGGATGGCGACGGCGGCGATCAGCGTCGAGCGGGCGTTGTTGAGGAAGAGGTAGACGATGAGCGCGGCGAAGATGGCGCCGAGGAGGAGGTGCTCCTTCACGGCCTCGACGGCGTTCTCGATGAACTCGGACTGATCGCGGGCGATGTCGACCGCGTAGCCCGGGGGCAGGCGGGACTTGAGCTCGTCGAGGTGGGCACGGATCTCGTGGACCACGGCGACGGTGTTGGTGCCGCTCTGCTTGCGGATGTTGAGCACGACCGTGGATTTCTGGCCCTTGAAGCCGGCCGACTCGGGGTCGGCGGTCGAGTCTTCCACGGTGCCTACATCGGCGATGCGGATGGCGAAGCCGTCGCGCATGCCGAGGATGATGTCGCCCATCTGCTCGACCGACTCGACGCGGCCCTGGGTGCGGAGAGTGAGCTGGCGGGCGCCCTGCTCGACGCGACCGCTCGGCATCTCGACGTTCTGGGCGCGGAGGGCGCGCTCGACGTCGGTGGCGGCGAGGCCGTACTTCTGGAGCTTGTCGGGGTCGATGAAGACGTTGATCTGGCGGGGCCGGCCGCCCACGATGAGCACCTGGCCGACGCCGTTGATCGACTCGATCTCGCGGCGCAACACCTTGTCGGCGAACTCGGTCACGTCGCGCACGCCGGCGTTCGACGAGAGGGCGAGCGTCATGATCGGCGAGGAGTCCGGGTCGATCTTGGTGATGATCGGCGGGCGGATGCCGACGGGCAGGTCGCCGAGCACGCCGCTCACCTTGTCGCGCACCTCCTGGGCGGCCACCTCGATGTCCTTCTCGAGGACGAAGGTGATGATGAGCTGGCTCACGCCCTCGACCGAGGTGCTCCGGAGCTCGTCGATGCCGCTGATGGTGTTGACCGCGGCCTCCACCTTGTCGGTGATCTCGGTCTCGATCTCCTCGGGGGCGGAGCCCGGGAGGAGGATCGTCACGGTCACGTTGGGGAAGTCGATCTTGGGGAAGCGATCGACCCCGAGCTGGAGGTAGGCGAAGAAGCCCACGACGCCGAGGATGAGGATGAGGACGGTCGCG
>JAXLYT010000062.1:0-75103 GCA_046351295.1 Byssovorax sp. | reverse complement strand
TTGAGATCGAGCACGGCGCTCGCGCCCTTCTGGGCGTTGCAGTCGAGCATCAGGTGCAGATCGGCGAAGGCGGGCTTCTGGCCGGTGGCGTTGTACCAGCCGAAGGCGTTCTTGAACATCGCCGTGCCCCGCGTGATCACGGTGAACGTCTGGGGACAGGTGGGGTGAAAGACCTCCGGGACGAGCTTGGCATCGGCCTGAGGGTCGAGCCCGCTCAGGTTTTCGGGGATGCACGGATTGTCATTGACGTTGTGCCACGTCGTGGTCTCGCAGGTACCGTTGGTGCCCGGATCGCAGCTCGGTGAGCCGCCGGGGCATGCCGCGCCCTGGTTGCAGACGCCCGGCTCGGTGCACACGCAGGCGAATTCGGCGGCGAGGCCGGTGGTCTTGCCTCCGTTGCACCCGGGCTGTGAGGGGATGACGGCGCCGTCGGGTTGCTGGGGGCCTGCGGCGGCCGGTGGAGCCCAGAGGGCCAGCGCGAGGGGGAGAGCGAGGGTGAGGGTGGAGAGAGGGGCCTTGGGCTTCACGGCACACCATGGCTTGCAACCGGTGCGCCGCGCGCGAGGCGATCCCTTGCAGCGAAAAGGGCGGCGCCTGCGACAGCGGTGGGGCGCTCAGCACATGAGCGGTGCGACAGCGACGGGGCAGCGGGCGCGAGCGGCGCAGAAGCTGCGGAGCAGGCGAATCATTTTCACGGTCGTCACGGCTTCTTGGTCGCGCTCATCTCGACCTTGATGCCCTTCTGGGCAAAGGCCCCTCCGGTCGGGGTGGCCGCGCCGGAGGCGGAGACGATGCCGCCGACGACGGCCGTGCAGATGGTGGCCGAGCAGTTTTCCTTGCACTCGTCCTTCGGGAGCTCGAAGCCGAAGCAGGCGACTTCGCCCTTCGGCGAGGTGCCTTTGCGGAGGAAGCGCCACTTGCCGGCCTTGCTCGGCTCCGCCGGCTTGGGAGGGAGGGCGTAGGTGGGCGGCTTCTGCATGGCGGCGTTGATGGCCTTGTCATCGTCCTTGCGGGAGGCGAACCATACGCCCTTCTGGCCCACGGCCACCTGCTGCGGCCAGGCCGCGCGCTCGCTGATGTCCTCCGGGCCGCTCGGGCCGTTGTAGGTGACGCGCAGACGGGCCACGTCGGCGTCGTCGACGCGGCGGGCGTCGTAGGCCTCGATGACGATGTCGCGGAGGGGATCGCCCTCGGCGGGGATGATCGACCAGCAGGAGCCGGGCTGGGCGAGGACGTGAAAATGCGGCTCTTCCGGCGAGGCCATGGCCGCGATCTTGGAGCACTCTTTGCGGGCCACCGGAGGAGCCGCCGGAGCGGCGCTCGGGGTGCCGCTCGGATCGACCGGAGGGGCCGCCGTGACCTCGGCGGACGGAGCCGGGGCCACCGTGGTGGAGACTTCTGGAGTCGCGGGCGCTTTGGGCTCACCGCAGGAGATCATGAGCCCGATCGCCACGAAACCGGCAGGACCTTTGACTCTTCTCATGGAGAGTCATGTACGCCTGTTGACGGCGTTTGTCGACGTCATCAAAAGAATACGCTGGCACTGAAAGCCTCACGGGAGCGGGCGTAGATGGTCCGCGAGGAGCGCCGGGGCGCCCATCCGATCGAGCTTGCCGGGGCCGCGGGTGGGCAGCGCGGCGACGAAGCAGACGAGGCGCGGGCGCTTGTGGGGGGCGAGCCGGGCCTTGATCGCCGCGGCGAGCGCGCCCTCGTCGAGGGAGGCGGAGCGCTCGACGGCGGCGGCGACCACCTGGCCCCAGCGCTCGTCCGGGACCCCGAAGACCAGGGCGGCGCGCACGCCGGGGATGGACTCCAGCGCGCGCTCGACCTCGAGCGGATAGACGTTCTCCCCGCCGGTGACGACGAGATCGGCGCGGCGAGCCTCCACGAAGAGGCGCCCCTCGGCGTCGAGGCGGCCGAGATCGCCGGTGGAGAGCCATCCATCCGCGTCGGTCGCGGGATCGAGCGGGAGACCGGGGCCCCGCCAGTAGCCGCTCATCAACGTGGGGCCGCGGACCTGGATGAGGCCGGGCGCGGCGGGGTCGTCGTGCTGGACGCGCAGCTCGACGCCGGGCAAGGCGCGGCCGGCGCCGGGCTCGGGGCGGTACGGGGACGACGGGCGCTGGGAGGCGACCTGCGAGCATGCCTCCGTGAGGCCGTAGGTGGTGAGCGCGGGGACGCCGCGGCGGGCGCACGCGTCGATGAGCGCGGGCGAGGCGGCGGCGCCGCCGGTGAGCACGGCGCGCAGGCGGGCGAGGACGTTGTCGCGGTCGGCGTCGAGCAAGGCGCGGAGCATGGTGGGGACGACGGAGAGCAACGTGGCACGATGTAGAACGATGGATTCCAGGAGGGCGGCCGGCTCGAAGCGCGGCAGGAGGATGATCGGGCGCCGGGCGAGCAGGCAGCGGGTGACGATGGAGAGGCCGCCGACATGGCAGAGGGGCATGGCGAGGAGCCAGCGATCCTCGGCGGTCCAGCCGAGGTTCTGCGCGCTGGCCGCGGCGGAGGCGAGGAAGGCGCGGCGGGAGAGGACGGCGCCCTTGGGCTTGCCGGTGGTGCCGGAGGTGTAGACCATCGCGAGCGGGAGCGCGGGGTCGAGGTCGGTGAAGCGCGCGTGCGGGGCGCTCGCTTCGAGCGTGGAGAGATCGGCGTCGCGGAGGACGAGATCGGGGGCAGCGTCGGTGACGAGCACCTCGGCCTCGGCGGTCGTGAGGCGCGGGTGGATGGGGACGATCGTCGCGCCGAGATCGATCAGGGCGAGGAGGATCATCACGGTGGCGGGCTCGTTGCTCGCGGTGAGGGCGACGCGTGAGCCCGGGCCGATGCCGCGCGCGGCGAGGCCGGCAGCGAGGCGCGCAACGGGCGCGGCGAGCTCGGCGAAGGTGAAGGCGCGATCGCCGGTGAAGAGCGCGGGGAGCGCAGCGACGGCGGGATCGGCGGCGGCGCGGTGGAGCCTCAGGCCATCCATGGTCGCTCCTCGGGCGGCGGAAGGACGAGGCCGAGGCCCGGTGATTGGCTCGCGCATACCGCGCCGCGATGGGCGAGCTGGGGGATGGAGACAGGGGGCCAGGCGGAGAGCTGCGGGTGCGGATCGAGGCCGCAGGCGAGCGGGGGCGCGGGGAGCGAGCGGGCGAGCTCGGCGGCGGCGGCGAGGCCGATCGGGCCGTCGAAGAAGTGCGTGACGACCACGCCGAGGCCGCGCTCCTGGGCGCGGAGCGCGAGATCGCGCGCGGGCAGGAGACCGCCGAGCACCGGGAGCTTGAGGACCACGGCGGCGGCGGTGCGCTGGTCGAGGAGGAGCGTGGCCTCGGCGGGATCGGCGAGCGACTCGTCGGCGGCCCAGGGGACAGGCGCAGGGCCAAGCTCGGGGAGCAGGCCGGGAGGCACAGGCTGCTCGACGAAGGCGGGCGCGATCGGACGAGCGGCGAGGCGCGCGCGGCCTCGTCGAGGGACCAGGCGGCGTTGGATCGAGGCGCAGCTCGAAGGAGCGGGAGATGCGCGCGCAGCGCGGTGAGGGCCTCGAGCCGCGCAGAAAGCCCGGGCGATTGGAGGCGCGGAGCTTGATCTTCAGGCAGGTGAAGCCCGCGCGCGCGAGGTCGAGGGCGCGGGCGACGAGGGTGTCCGCGGGCTCGGCGGAGAGCAGCGCGGTGACCTGCACCGGGCGATCCGGCGCGGCACCTCCGAGGAAAGCGGCGAGCGAGACGCCTCGGCGGCGGGCGGCGAGATCGAGCAGGGCCGTCTCCAGGGCGAAGCGGGCCGCGGGCACACCCGGGGGAAATGCTTGGAGCAGCAACGAAATGCCGGCGGGGCTCTCGTCGTCGAGCGCGGTGAGGCGCGCGCAGGTGTCGGCGAGGGCCCTCGCGCAGGCGTCGATGCTCTCCCGGGAGAAGGGCGGGAGCGGGGAGGCTTCGCCGAGCCCCTCGTGGCCGTCACCGTCGGCGAGGGTGAGCCACAGCGACGGGCGCGCGGGGGGGCGTGTGACCGGCGCGAGGTGAAAGCCGCGGAGGCGCATCGAAGGCCCTCAGCGCGGCGCGGCGAGGATCCCTCCGGCGAAGAGGACGCCGTGGAGGAGCAGGAGCTTGGCCGTGCCCGCGAGGCATGCGTTGAGGGGCTTGCCCTCGGTGGTGGCGAGGGTGCGCGTGAGCTTGATCGCGATGGGGAACGTGAGGAGCGGGAGCAGGACGAGGGGCGAGCGGTGGAAGGCGAGGAGGGCGGCCACCGGCGCGGCGTAGCCGAGGAAGAGCAGGACGGCGTACTCGACGACGCCGAAGCGGCGGCCGAAGCGGACGGCGAGCGTGCGTTTGCCGGCGGTCACGTCCGTGCTCCGGTCGCGCACGTTGTTGACGACGAGGACCGCCGTGGCGATCGCGCCCACGGGGACGGCGGCGAGGATCGCCAGCGGGGGGACGGCGCCGGTCTGGACGAAGACCGTGCCGCACACGGCGACGAGGCCGAAGAAGACGAAGACGAAGACATCGCCGAGGCCGTGGTAGCCGAGTGGATAGGGGCCGCCCGTGTACGCGACGCCGGAGAGGACCGAGAGGACGCCGATGATGACGATCGGGTAGCCACCGACCGCGGTGAGGTAGAGGCCGGCCAGGACGGCGAGGAGGATCGAGACGACCATCCCGATGCGCACCTCGCGCGGGGTGAGCAGGCCCGCCTGCACGGCGCGCGTGGGGCCGAGGCGCCCTTCGGTGTCGGCGCCCTTCTCGTGATCGAAGACGTCGTTGGCGAAGTTCGTGGCGATCTGGATCATGAAGGCGCCGAAGAGCGCAGCGGCCGCGGGGCCGGGCCGAGCGCCGCCCGAGGCATGCGCGACGGCCGTGCCGACGAGCACCGGGACGAGCGCCGCGGTGAGCGTCTGCGGGCGGCTCGCGAGGAGCCAGGCGCGCGCCGATCCAGGGCGGATCGGCGGCGCCTCGGCTCCCGCCGCGCGGAGCGTCGCCTCGCCGTTCACGGGAGCCGCCGGAACTTCTTGTAGTTGGGCTTGCGCTTCTCGAGGAAGGCGTTCTTGCCCTCCTTGCCCTCCTCGGTGAGATAGAAGAGCAACGTGGCGTTGCCCGCCAGCTCCTGGAGGCCCGCCTGTCCGTCGCAGTCGGCGTTGAACGACGACTTGAGGAGGCGGATCGCGGTCGGGCTGTGCTGGAGGATCTCGCGGCACCACTTGAGCGTCTCGGCCTCGAGGTCGGCGAGCGGGACGACGGTGTTGACGAGCCCCATCTCCAGGGCCTGCTTGGCGTCGTACTGGCGGCAGAGGTACCAGATCTCGCGGGCCTTCTTCTGTCCGACGATGCGCGCCATGTAGCTTGCGCCGAAGCCGCCGTCGAAGCTGCCGACCTTGGGGCCGGTCTGGCCGAAGCGGGCGTTGTCGGCGGCGATGGTCAGATCGCAGACGAGGTGGAGGACATGGCCTCCGCCGATGGCGTAGCCCGCGACGGCCGCGATGACGGGCTTCGGGAGCGAGCGGATGTCGCGCTGGAGATCGAGGACGTTGAGGCGGGGGATGCCGTCGTCGCCGACATAGCCGCCCTCGCCGCGGACACGCTGATCGCCGCCCGAGCAGAAGGCGTCCGGCCCCTCGCCGGTGAGGATGACCACGCCCACGTCGGCGTCGTCGCGCGCGTCGGCGAAGGCGGCGATCATCTCCTTGACCGTCTTCGGGCGGAAGGCGTTGCGCACCTCCGGCCGGTTGATGGTGATCCGGGCGATGCCCTCGGGGTTCTTCTCGTACTTGATGTCCTCGAACCCCTTGACCGCTTTGAACGCTACCTCACTCATCACGCTTCTCCTTGCTTCGTTGGAGCACAAACCATCTCGACAACCCTACGAATCAGCGCTTCGCCCCGTTGCCGTCGCCGTCGCCGTCGCCGTCGCCGACTGGGGGCGCCACGCTGCGCGGTCCGCTCCCTACCGGTCGCGGTACTGTTGGGATGACTGCCTCGATCAGGATCGGGGCCTTCGCGGCGTAGGCCTCGCCCAGCGCGCGGGCCAGGTCTTCGCCCGTCTCCGCGCGCAGGTAAGCCACGCCGAAGGTGGCCGCTGCATGCTCGATCGAGAAGGGCTCGGGGGTCAGGAAGCCGCGCTCGAAGATCGCGCGGTCGACGCTCCGGGCGATCGGGAGGCGCTCGAAGATGGCGCCGCCTCCGTTGTTGATGACGACGACGGGGAGCGGGCCCGGCGCCTTGCGGAGCACGGCCAGGCCGCCGATGTCGTGCAAGAGGCTGAGATCGCCGAGCAGGAGGGCGACGGGATCGGCGGTGACGCTGCGGGCGCCGGCGGCGCCGGAGACGAGGCCATCGATGCCGCTCGCGCCGCGCTGGTGGAGGACGGCGAGCGGGCGCGCGGAGGCGGGGCAGAAGGCGTCGAGATCGCGCACCGGGGTGCTGTTGCCGACCATGAGGATCGAGCCCTCGGGCGCGGCGTCGACGAGGGTGCGCACCACCTTGTCGGACGAGAGGCCCGGTTCGTGTCCCATCGTCAACGCTGTGTCCTCGGCGACGGCCTGCGCGCGGGCCCAGGTGGCTGTCCACGGCGAGCTCGGCGCGCGGGGCGCGAGGCGATCGCTCAGGCGGCGAACGAGATCGGCGGGGTCGGCGTGGACGAGCATCGAGGCGTCGCTGCTCGGATCGTTGTGGCCGTGCGGGGCGATGACGATGCGCGCCGGAGCGTGCTGGGCGAGCAGCTCGGCGTAGGCCGAGGAGGTGGGCGGGGCGCCGATCGAGAGGACGAGATCGGGCGCGTTTGCGGCACGGAAGTCTCGGCTCTTGAGGATGGTGTCGAAGAAGGCGATGTCGGCGACGCCGTCGCGATCGCCGCCGGAGCGGATCTGGCTCGTGCTCTCGGCGAGCAGGGGAAAGCCGGTCCGGCGGGCGAGATCGAGGATGGAGGCGCGCGCGCTCGCGGCGGTGATCGGCATCGGGCCGCAGACGATCAGGCCCCGCTCCGCGCGGCGGATGCGCTCGGCGATCTCGGTAACGGCGGTCTCGTCCGGCGTCGCGGCGGGCGCGATGATGGCGGGGGCGCCGTGCTCCATCAGGGAGGACCAGAGGGGCTCCCAGGGCTCGGGATCGTCGCTCGGCACGGGCTCGAGCGGCTTGCGGAAGCGGGCGTTGAGGTGGACGGGGCCGGGCGTCGGGCCGAGGGAGAGGGCGACGCACTGGGCGGCGATGCGCGGGACGGCGCGGAGGGCGCCTGGGCTCGGATCGGGGAGGCCGAGATCGGCGAAGTGGCGGACATGGGCGCCGAAGAGGCGAAGCTGATCGATGGTCTGCGGAGCGGCGGCGTCTTGCAATTCCCAGGGGCGATCGGCGGTGAGGGCGAGGAGCGGGACGTGAGCTTGCGAGGCCTCGATGATCGCGGGGTAGTAATGGGCGCCGGCGGTGCCGGAGGTGCAGAGGAGCAAGGTCGGTCGGCCGGTGATCCGGGCCTGACCGAGGGCGTAGAAGGCCGCGGTGCGCTCGTCGACGAGGACGGTGGTGCGCAGGGTGTCGTCGCCGAGGGCGGCGATCACGAGCGGTGTCGAGCGGGAGCCCGGGCTCATCACCACCTCGCGCACGCCGGCGGAGGAGAAGGCGCGGAGGAGCAGGCGCGCCCAGGCGATGTGCAGGCCCTCGCGGCTCATGGCACGACCCCGAGGGCGGCGAGCATGGGGCCGTGCTTGATGCCGGTCTCGGCGTACTCGGCGCCGGGATCGGAGCCCTCGACGATGCCCGCGCCGGCGTAGAGCCAGGCCTCGCGGCCGGCGAGGAGGCCGGAGCGGATCGCCACCGCGAAGTCGCCGTCGCCGTGCGCGTCGAGCCAGCCGACGGCGCCGGCATACCAGCCGCGGGGCATGGGCTCGTGGGCGGCGATCCAGGCGATGGCGGCGGGGCGGGGCGCGCCGCAGACGGCCGGGGTCGGGTGGAGCAGCTCGACGAGATCGAGCACGTGTGTGGGACGATCGATCACGGCGTGGATCGGTGTCCACAGGTGGTGCACGTTGTGGAGCGAGCGGAGCACCGGGGTCGAGGGGACGTCCACGCGGCGCGCGAGGGGCGCGAGGGCGCGCTCGATGGCCTGGACGACGAGGGCGTGCTCGCGGCGGTCCTTGTCGCTGGCGAGGAGCGCGGAGGCGGCGCGCGCGTCGGCCTCGGGGGTGCGGCCGCGGCCGCGCGATCCGGCGAGGCCGTCGACCTCGACGCGATCGCCGGTGCGCGCGACGAGGCGCTCGGGCGAGGCGCCGAGGAAGGTGCCGCCACCGCGCTGGAAGGCGAAGCGGGCGCACTCCGGGTAGGCGGCGTGGACGCGGCGGAGCGCGGCGGCGGCATCGAGATCGCGGGACGAGGCGACGTGGCAGAGGGCCGCGGGGACGACCTTCTCGAGCTCGTGGGCGCGGATACGCGCGAGGGCGTCGTCGACCAGGGCGCCCCAGCTCGCGGGGCTCGGGCGGTCGATCGCGACGTCACGCGGGGCCGGGGGCTCGGCCGGCGGAGCGGCGCGATCGGGCGCGCCGAGCAGCGCGAAGGCCGCCTCGATCGACGCGCGCGCGAGTGGCTCGCCGCGACGCACGGCGAGGCGGAGGAAGGCCTGATCGCCGGCGCGCGCGTAGAGCCAGCGCGGCAGGGCGAAGCTCGCGTCACCGAACGGCACCCACGCCGCGGGGCGATCGAGCTCGGGGCGGAAGGAGAGGCCGCCGAACAGGCGAACGGAGGGGAGCGCGCCGAGCGCCGGGTGGCGGTGCTCGGTGATCGAGGCGAAGAGCGCGCGGGCGCCGTCGCGCAGCTCGGTGAAGCGGGCGTCGCCATGGCCCTCGATGCGCGCGGCCTCGCCCCAGCCGAGGAAGGTGTGCGCTTCCCTGCCCGGCTCGCGCGACGGCGCATCCCACAGGAGCAGCGGCTCGCCGCTCGCGCGCTCTCGATGGACGCGGTCGAGGAGATCGTCCGGATCGACCAGGGGCGCGGGGACAGCGATGACGCCGAGATCGATCGAGGGATCGGCCTCGATGGCGTCGATCGCCGCGAGCAGGAAATCGAGCGGATTCATGCGGGCTCCGGCGCGCCTTCGGTCGCGCGGGGCGTGCCGACGAAGAGGCAGGCCACGCCGAAGGTGAGCGGATCGACCTCGAGGACGTCGATGCCGGCTTCATCCATGATCGCCGCGAAGTGATCGGGCGGCGGGAAGGCGGCGATCGAGCGCTGGAGGTAGCCGTACTCGCGCTTGCCGGAGAGCAGGCCGCCGACGGCCGGCACGACGGCGTGGATGTGGAATCGAGCCATCGCGGAGAGCGCGCTCTTCGCCCAGGACGAGGACGATCCCTCGCCGGGCGCGGGCTCGGACAGCTCGAGGATCGCGATGCGGCCGCCCGGACGGGTGACGCGCGCCATCTCGCGGAGGGCCTTCGGGCGATCGGGGACGTTGCGGATCCCGAAGGCCATGCTGATCGCGTCGACGCTCCGGTCGGGCAGGTCGATCTGCTGGGCGTCGCCTGCGCGGAAGGTCACGTTGGGCGCGCGTCCCTCGGCCTTGCGCGTCGCGACGGCGAGCATGCCCTTCGAGGGATCGGTGCCGATCACCTGGGCCTCGGGGAACATCGCCGCGATCATCAAGGCGAGGTCGCCCGTGCCGGTGGCGAGGTCGAGCGAGGTCTTGCCGGGGCCGAGCGCGAGCGCGCGCACCGTCTTCTTCCGCCAGCCCTGATCGAGGCCGAGGGAGATGATCCGGTTGAGCAAGTCGTAGCGCTCGGCGATGCCGTCGAACATCTCGCCGCTGCCGCCGCGGGGGACGCCCGCCTCGGGCTGCATGGTCTCCTTCACGACGCACCTCCTCCAGGCGCAAATCCCCGGTGGATCGCGCGCAAGGTCGCGGGCATGGCCGCGAGCGGGATGGCCTGCGGTCCGTCGCTCAAGGCACGGGCCGGGTCCTCGTGGGTCTCGATCATCAGGCCCGCGGCGCCGGCCGCGATCGCGGCGCGGGCGAGCGGGACGATGAGGTCGCGCCTCCCCGCGCCGTGCGAGGGATCGACGATGACCGGCAGGCGGTGCACATGCGCGAGCAAGGCCACCGCGCCCATGTCGACGAGGTTGCGCATGGAGTCGTCGAAGCTGCGGATGCCGCGCTCGCAGAAGACGACCGCGGGCGAGCCCGCCGCGAGGAGGTACTCGCCGGACGAGAGCCAGTCCTCGATGGTGGCGGCCATGCCGCGCTTGAGGAGCACGGGCTTCTGGGCGCGGCCCACGGCCTTGAGCAGCGCGTAGTTCTGCATGTTGCGCGAGCCGACCTGCACGAGATCGGCGCGCTCGGCGACGAAGGGGACGGAGGCCTCGGAGAGGGCCTCGGTGACGACCTTCATCCCGGTGGCGTCGGCGGCGCGGCGGAGCCAGTCGAGCGCGGGCTCGCCGTGGCCCTGGAACGCGTACGTCGAGGTGCGCGGCTTGTAGGCGCCGCCGCGGAGGAAGCGCACGCCGAGGGGCGCGAGGCGCGAGGCGATGGAGCGCGCCTGGGCCTCGGACTCGACGCTGCACGGGCCGCACATCAGGACGGGCTCGCCGCCGCCGATGGTGACGCCGGCGACCTCGACCACGGGGCCCTGGCGATCGACGAGGGGGTGCGCGGAGCGACCGACGGAGACGCTGGAGATGCCTTCGATCGCGGCGATCTCGTCGACGCCCACGGCCGCCGAGTGCGGGGCGATCACGTAGTGGGTCTGGCCGCCCTCCGCGGCGCTCTGCTCGACGTGGCTGACCCAGAGGCCTCGGGAGACGAGCTCGCCGAGCACGCGGGCCGCGTCGGCGCCGACCTTGAGTGAGACGATCATGACTACTTGCTCCTCTTGGGCGTGGAGAGGGCGACGGCCTCGAGCGCCGAGCGCGCGCGGCTCGGCGGGAGATCGTCGAGGCATTTCGCGGCCTCGCGGCAGAAGCGGGTGGCGAGATCGAGGCAGTCGTCGGCGACGCGCGTCGCGGCCAGCGTCTTCTGCACGCGGGCGCCGAGGGCGGGATCGAGCGCGACCTCGGAGGAGGCGCAGATCTGCTCCAGCACGGGGACGATCTCGCGGTCGCGCTCCATCGCGAGGATGAGCGGGTAGGTCATCTTGCCCTCGCGCAGATCGGTGAGCAGCGCCTTGCCGGTGGTGCCTGGATCGCCGGCCACGTCGAGCAGATCGTCGACGAGCTGGAAGCCGATGCCGAGCTTGTCGCCGTAGCGCTCGAGCGCGGCGGTGGCGCGCTCGTCGAGCCCGCCGGCGCGCGCGCCCGCGTACATGGCCCAGCGGAAGAGGGCCGCGGTCTTGCCGGAGACGACCTGGAAGTACTCGCTCCGGCCCGCGCGCAGGCGGCCGCGTCCGGCGAGCTGCATCGACTCGGCGACCACCATCTCCTTGATGACGTCGAGCATCCGCTCGATCACGCCGGGGATGTTCGCGGCCTGGATGCGGCAGAGGGCGTCGACGAGGAGCCAGTCGCCGCCGAAGATGGAGGCGGCGTTGCCGTAGACGACGCGCGCGGCGTCGGCCCCGCGGCGGCGATCGCCGAGATCGACCACGTCGTCGTGGAGGAGCGTGGCGTTGTGGACGAGCTCGACCGAGACGGCGTAGGCGCGCGCCGCGGCGTTGAAGCCGGTTCCGGCGCGGGCCGCGAGCGCCACGCAGATCGGGCGCAGGCGCTTGCCCTCCTGATCGAGCAGGTGGCGGGCGCTCCGCTGGGCCAGGCTGTCGCCGTGCGAGGCCGAGGCGATGGCGCGCTCCACCTCGGCGAGATCGTCCTCCAGGAAGAGGCGCAGGTCGACCAGGCGCCCGGCCAGGGGGTCGAGCCCTCGGCCTTGGCAGATGCCTTCGAGGCTGGCGAAGACATCGGCGGCAGGGGCGATGGATACGGGGATGTTGGTCATCGTCGAGCTCCCGGAAACAGATCACAGCTCTCCCGATCGCGTCCGCCGTCGTTGCGCGGCGCGTCGAAGCACTACCCGCGGATCGTCCCGCTAGCGCGGGCAGATCTCTCCCGGCGCGCGGGGAACGGACCCTGCGCGCGCGGGGCGTGAACACTCTCGGTCGGCGCTCCCGGCCTCCGCGCTAGTCGCCCTTTCGGCGCTGGGCGGAGCGCAGCGGGAAGCGGACCAGATCGCCGAAGCGGGTGAAGTCCACCCGCCGCGACTTGATGAAGCCGTCGAGCGCCGTCTGGGCGACGATCACGAACGACAGCAGGCGGTTCACCCGGTCGAGCGCGACACTGCGGGCGTGGCTCTCCGGGGTGCGGAGGAGCAGCTCGGCCGCTCTCTCCAGGCGGGCGCGCACCGACGTGGCGAGCAGGCGCTCGCGCTCGTCGAAGACCTTGGAGATCATGCGCCAGAAGTCCGTCTCGGCCTCGAAGAACTCCTTGCGCTCGCCGGGCTTCCAGACGCGGTGCACGACGCCCCAGCGCTGGAGCTCGGTGAGCGACATGCTCACCGCGCCCGCCGACATCTGGAGCTTGTCGCCGATGGCGGCGGCCGGCTGGGGCTCGCCCGCGAGGAAGAGCACCGTCCAGACGCGCCCGAGGCCCTTGCGGAAGCCCCAGTGCTCGATGATGTCGCCGATCGCGTCGGCGGCGAGCAGCTCGGCTTCGAGGGTGGGGTCGGCGGTGGCGCTCATTGAACCTTCAAAATTTTCTGAAACTATTGATGGAGGCAAAGGGCCCCAGAGTCAAGCCAGAACCCGGCTGGCTCCACGGAAACGCCACGGAGCGTCCACGTTCGCCGGCGCAGAGCGGCGATCCGCCGTCGCAAACCGTACCTGCGAAGGTTTTTGGGACCAGGCTCAGAGGGTGTTCCACAGGCGTCGCGAGCGGGCCGAGGCCAGGGAGGAACCGCGAGCCGCAGTACGGTGAGCGGTTCCGCACGTAACGCATCGGGCTGCGCAGCAGCCTGGGGAATACCCTCTAGCCCTGGAGGCGGGATTTGAGGGCGGCGTGCTGCGACCAGATGGCGGCGGGGGTGTGGTCGCCGAAGGACTTGAGGAACTCGTCCTGGTTCTGCACGTCTTCGAGCCAGGCGGCCTTGTCGACGCTCATCAGCTCGGCCATCGCGGCGGGGGAGATATCGAGGCCGCTCGTGTCGATCGCGCCCTCGGCGGGCATGAGGCCGATCGGGGTCTCGACGGCGGCGGCAGTGCCGTGCACGCGGCCGTGGATCCAGCGGAGGACACGCATGTTCTCGCCGAAGCCCGGCCAGAGGTACTTGCCTGCGTCGCTCTGGCGGAACCAGTTGACGTGGAAGATCTTCGGGAAGGAAGCGCGGCCCTCGCCCATGCGCAGCCAGTGGGCGAAGTAGTCGCCCATGTTGTATCCGCAGAAGGGGCGCATCGCCATCGGGTCGCGGCGGACGACGCCGACCTTGCCGGTGGCGGCGGCGGTCGTCTCGGAGGCCATCGTCGCGCCGACGAACACGCCGTGCTCCCAGTCCGTCGCCTCGTAGATGAGCGGGGCGAGGCGGGCGCGGCGACCACCGAAGATGAACGCGGAGATCGGCACGCCGGCCGGGGCGTTGAGCTCGGGGGAGATGCAGGGACACTGATCGGCCGGGGCGGTGAAGCGGCTGTTCGGGTGCGCGGCCGGCTCCTTGCCGGGCGTCCACGGGTTGCCCCGCCAGTCGATGAGGCCTGCGGGCGCCTCGCCGAGGCCCTCCCACCAGGGGGCGCCGTCGGGCGTCATCGCCACGTTGGTGAAGATGGTGTTCTTCTGCACGGTGGCGAGGGCGTTGGGGTTGGTCTTGGCGCTCGTGCCCGGGGCGACGCCGAAGAAGCCGGCTTCGGGGTTGATGGCCCAGAGGCGGCCGTCGGCGCCGACGCGCAGCCACGCGATGTCGTCGCCGATCGTCCAGATCTTCCACCCCTTCTGCGAGGCGGGCGGGACGAGCATGGCGAGGTTGGTCTTGCCGCATGCGCTCGGGAAGGCGGCGCAGACGTAGGTGACGCGGCCCTCCGGATCTTCGATGCCGAGGATGAGCATGTGCTCGGCCATCCAGCCCTGATCGCGCGCCATGGTGCTGGCGATGCGGAGCGCGAAGCACTTCTTGCCGAGCAGGGCGTTGCCGCCGTAGCCGGAGCCGACGCTCCAGATGAGCTGCTCCTCCGGGAAATGGCAGATGAAGCGGCGATCGGGGCTGAGATCGCCGAGGGAGTGGAGGCCCTTGCAGAAGTCGCTCGAGCTGCCGAGCGTGTCGAGGGCGACCTTGCCCATGCGGGTCATGGTCCGCATGCTCGCGGCGACGTAGGGGCTGTCGGTGAGCTCGACGCCGACCTTGGACGAGGGCGAGCCGGCCGGGCCCATGAGGTAGGGGACCACGTACATGGTCCGGCCCTTCATCGCGCCGCGGAAGAGCGCGCCGAGCTTCTCGCGCGCTTCGGCGGGGGCCATCCAGTTGTTCGTCGGGCCGGCGTCGGCCTCGCGCGCCGAGCAGATGAAGGTCAGGTGCTCGGTCCGCGCGACATCGCTCGGGTGGCTGCGGTGGAGGTAGCAGCCGGGGTGCTTGTCCTGGTTGAGCTCGATCAGCGTGCCGGAGGCGAGCATCTCGCGGACGAGGCCGCGGTACTCTTCTTCGGAGCCGTCACACCACACCACGCGATCGGGCGTCGTCAGGTTGGCGACCTCGGACACCCACGCGGAAAGACTCTCGTTCGCCATCGTAAGCCGCACCCTAGTGCGCTCCCCCGGGCGCGCCAAGACGAAGTGCTGCGAAATGGATGCGCGTATTGGACGGACGTTCGCCGCGACCGGCCGGCGCCGGGCCGCCTGCGTACGCGAGTTCTCGGAATGAGGGGCGCTCGGCTTTTCCCCGGGGGAGGCTTTCGGCTATCCTCGAACACTATGCGCCGCGTCGTCCACCTCCCTGACCGGGGCCGACTCTTCGTCGCCACCGACATGCAGGGCAACGTCGATGACTTCGACCGCATGGCCGCCATTTTCGAGGAGGCCGCCAAGGACAGAGACGGCGCCTGCCTGGTCGTCACGGGCGATCTGGTGCACGGGCCGGAGCTGCTCCCGAGCCAGTGGCCGGACTACCTCGGCAGCTTCTACCACGGTGACTCGAAGCGCCTCCTCGACCACGCTCGCTCGCTCGCGGCGCGCCACCCGGGCAGGGTGCACTACCTGCTCGGCAACCACGAGCATGCCCATGTGGGCGGGCCGGTCGTGTCGAAGTTCTTCCCCGATGAAGCGAAGCGCCTCGAAGACCTGCTCGGCGCCGAGGGGACGCGGCAGATGCGCACCTGGCTACGCACCTGGCCGTTCGTCGCGGTCGCGAAGCGGGCCCGGCTGCTGATGCTCCACG
Organism: Byssovorax sp.; assembly: GCA_046351295.1. Lineage (GTDB taxonomy): Bacteria > Myxococcota_A > Polyangia > Polyangiales > Polyangiaceae > JAXLYT01. The sequence goes on along the minus strand of JAXLYT010000062.1, from coordinate 59,824 downwards.
CCGCACCCCACGCGCGCATCGAGAGCGCCGACGATCTGGAGCGGCTCTCGCTCGACGGCTTCTTCGATCTGATCCTCGACGATCCGTTCCGCTCCGCGAGCGGCGCGCCGGCGAGCCCCGACATGGCGATGCAGAGCATCCTCGGGGCGCTGCTCTGGGCCCGGACGACGTCGACGGAGCGGGGCTACGCCTTCCTCCGCGCGATCGAGCCCGAGGCGCGGGTCGCGGTGTACGGGCACGACGTGGCGCGCGCCGGCTTCGCGGTCGATCGCGAGCCGCTGCTCTGCATCTCGACGAGCTTCGGCTGCTACGACGGCGACAAGCTCTACCTGGAGTGGGACCTCAGCGAGCCCGCGGACAGCGCGATGCAGGTGGCGCGCAAGGGGCTCAAGCCTCTCCATCCGGAGGCCGCGCCCTACCACCGCGAGCCGTTCTAGCGATCAGGCCGCGGGGGCCTTGGCGGCGACGGGCGCGGCGGCGGCGTTCTTCCGCTCCGCGAGCAGGCCGGCCACCGCGAGCGCGAGGAGCAGGCCCTGGGCCGCGCAGGTCTCCACCGTCGGGTGGAGGCCGAGCGCGGGCACGCTGGGGATGGCCAGCGTGTGGATGGGCGCATGCCCGGTGAGCTGCAATGCGGCGATGCCCTGGCCGGCGAAGACGACCGCGAGGGCGTAGAGCAGGTAGCTCGAGATCTTGAAGAAGACCTGCGGCGGGGCGAAGCGGCCCGCGCGCGTGTAGGCGACGACGAGCGCGGCGAGCAGGGCCGCGCCGCCCGCCGCGCCCGCGAGCGCCGCGGCGATCGAGGCCTTGGAGGAGAGCAGCGCCTGGTAGAAGAGCACCGTCTCGAAGGCCTCGCGGTACGCGGCGAGGAAGGAGACGCCGAAGAGGGAGAGCGCGGCCCTGCGCGGCGAGACCTGGGCGCGGAGGAACTTCATCCAGCGCGCCACCTCCTTCTTCGCGAGGAGCGACCAGCTCACATAGAAGAGCACCAGCGTGGCGAGCAGCGCCGTGACGCCCTCGATCAGCTCGCGGCTCGCGCCGGAGAGGGTGATGAGGCGCGAGCTCGCGAAGAAGGTGACCAGGCCGAGCGCGAGCGCGGACATCCACCCGTAGTGCACGTAGCGCTTGCGATCGGCGGGGCTCATCGGCTGCGCAGAGCCGGCGCCCGGCGCGGCCGGATCCGAGCCCATCATGGCCTGCGTGGCGATGCCGAGCAGCGCGGCGATGAGCAGCGCGGCCTCCACGCCCTCGCGGAGGAGGATGCCGCCGCTCGAGATCGCGGTGGAGAGGAAGCTCTGCTTCTCGCTCTGCGCGGCGAGCACCAGCTCGGCGCGGGTGAGATCGCGGAGCAGGCCGGCGACGCCCGACTCGAGCTCATCCGGAGGCGCGCCACCTTCGAGCCTGGAGCGCAGCGAGACGAAGCGCTCCTCGAGCGCCGTCACGAGCGACGCGTCGATCGCGCGCAGCGCGCCCTCCACCGGCTCGATCCCCTCGAGGTACGCGTCGACCAGGTTCGATCGAGCGACGTCACGATCGCCGTGGGAGAGCGCGACGCGGGCGCGATCGAGCTTGACGCGCGCGAGCGTGAGCGGGTTCTTGCCGACGCGATCTTCGTACGGGGCGCGGCGGCGGAGATCGGCGAGCACGGCGTCGAAGCGCGCCTCGGGGATGCCCGCGGCGGTGAGCTCGTCGCGGATCTGCGCGTCGGATCGGAGCGCGAGCTCGGCCACCGTGTACGTGGGCGAATCGCTCGCGGGCGCGGCGCCGTGGCGGAGGCCCACCACGTAGAATCCGAGGGCCCAGCGATCGGCGTCGGAGAGGAAGGTGAACGGCGCCATCGCGGTGCCGCTGATCCCGAAGCGCACGGTGCCGGCGACCTTGAGCGGCGTGAGCGGATCGGCGATGCGCGGGTCGTGGAAGTTCGCGGGGCGCGGATCGAGGCTCGCCGCGCGCGGGGTGTCGGCGAGCCCGGTCTGCCCGTGGCAGGTCGCGCAGTGCTCGAGGAAGAGGATCTTGCCGCGGTTCGGCTCGGGCGGCGCGGCCGGCGCTTCGGACAGGTGGAACGCCCGCGTGAGCAGCGCGCGCACGTCTTCCACGGCGGCGCCGACCTGCTCCTCCGGGGCCTTGCTCTCGACGAGCGTCTTCACCTTGTCGACCTTGCCGACGAGCTCGCCCGCGCCGCTCTCGGCCGGCGCCTTGGGCCCGATGCGCGCCGCGATCTTCGCCGCGTCCTTGAGGAGCGTGAGCTGCTCCTCGAACTCGGTCGCGTTGACGATCGCCCCCTTCTGCACCGCCCCACCGTAGTCGGACGCGGTATAACCGAGGATGTGCGCGAGGCGCTGCGCCTCCGTCTCGGGCGAGTCGCCTTCATCGGCGGCTGCGGCACGCGGGACGAGGAGGAGCACCAGCAGCAGGAGAAGGGCGCGCCTGAAGTTGACAATCATATTCAACAAGCAGCCTAAGCCCCTGCCACCCCGGAAGCAAGTGGATTGGCTGCTTTCCTCGGTGGGCGGCGCCAGACGGTCAGTCCGGCGTCTCGATGAACCTCACCCAGAAGGCCAGCTCCACCGGGCCGTCGCAAATGCCGCTGGTGAAGGACCGGAGGTTACGCCCGAGCACCGGGTGGGAGATCTGGCCGCTGATCATCGACCAGATCTTCGACTGACCCATGGCCACCGTCGTGCCCGGGTCGTCCGGCTTGCTCGTGGTGCGGAACCGGAGCAGGTCGTCGTCGTGCTCGCCGCAGCCCGGGGGATCGTTCGGATAACAGCCGAGCGGCACCGTATCGACCATGAGCGGGGCGTCCTCGAAGTACCCGAGGTTGCCGTCGGCCGCGAGCAGCCAGAGGCGTTCGAGGGGCACCTGCGGGTTCGGCAGCCCGCCCCAGACGGGCAGGTTGGTGATGAGGATCTTGTGCCCGCAGCCGCCCTGGAAGTGAAAGCCCTGGGCCTCGACGCGCACGAACGCGCCCATGGGAATGTGGGTGAGCGTGAGATCTTTGGCCTTCACCGTGAGCTTGGAGAGCTCGGGGAGGCAGTCGGCGTTGGGCGCGCAGCTATCGAGCGTGAGGAAGTCGGGCCCCGCGTCGGCGACGGTGGCGTTGAGCTCCACGAGGTCGTCGTCCCAGCTCTGGCAGCCCACCGTCTTGCCATCCCAGGTGCTCAGCACGAAATCGAGCTTGTCCTGGGTCTCGCCGCACATCGGAGCCCCGCCGGATCCGCCGCCGCCCCCGCTGCCTCCGGTGCTCATCCCGGTGCCGGTGGTGGTCACGGTGCTGCCGCCGGTCGTTGACGTGCTCGTCGCGGTGGAGCCGCCGGTGCCTCCGCTCGGCGCGACGCTCACGCTCCCGCAGGCCAGGGCGAAGATGGGGAGGAGCGAGCCGGCGAGGAGGATGGAGCGGTGGTTCATGGTGCCCTGCTGGAGAGCAACCGGCGCGCCACACCCTGGACACGCATCCGCGTCGAGAACGGGCGCGAGGCTGTGCCAGAGAGGGCCAGGCTGGATTGGCTTGCCAGAGCCCGCGTCAGGTGGAGGCCAGGGGCGTGACCCGGCCATATGCGCGGTTGTGGTACACGAGCGTGTCGTGCCCCTCGCCCAGGTGGATGGCGGTGACGTCGCCGAGCACGAGCGCGTGATCGCCCGCGTCGACGATCTGCCGGACGCGCGCGGAGAAGGCGCCGGCCGTCCCGTCGAGGAGCGGGGCCCCGTCGGCGTCGGGGGTGAAGGGGAGGCTCTGCCAGAGCGCCGCGCGCTCGGCCTGGGGTTTGGCGAACGCGCCGCCCAGATCGCTCTGCCCCGGTGCAAGGAAATTGACGGCAAAGCCCTGACACTCGCGGAGGAGCGAGAGGCCGCTCGACGCGGTCGTCACGGAGACGACGATGATCGGCGGGTTGATCGAGACGGTGAGGAAGGCCGTGGCCGTGAAGCCGTCGAGGGGCACGGCGCCGGCCGTGATGTGCTGTTCGGCGCGGCGGGCGGTCACCACGGTCACGGTGGCGGCCCAGCTTCGGGCGAGCGCCTTGTACGAGTCGGCGGAGGTGGACGGGAAGCTCTGCATGGGGTCGGGCCTCGGGTGCGGTGGTGTTATGAAAGCGCTTCGATAACCAGGTCGGTGCCGCGGTCGAGCTCGTCGTCGCGCAGGTAGGGCGCGGGGCCGAGGCGGAGGAAATCGCGGCGGGCGTCGACGAAGACGGAGCGGGCGCGGAGGCGCTCGACGATCGCGGAGGCGCCCGGCACGCGGAGGGTGACGAAGCCCCCGCGGCGGGCCGGATCGCGGGCCGTCACGACCTGCCCTCCTCGACCCGCGGCGTCGAGGCGATCGAGGATGCGCTGCGTTTGCCGGAGCGAGATGGAGCGGAGGCGGGACGGCGTGAGGCCGAAGCGATCCCAGTGCGCGAGCGCGGCGTCGGCGCGGTAGAACGAGACGGGATCGAAGGTCGCGCCGGAGAAGCGGGCGCCGCCCTCGCCGTAGCCCACCTTCGTGCTGCGCTCGGCGGAGAGCGAGGCGAAGTCGGCGAACCACCCGGTGTAGAGCGGGCGGAGCGCCGATGCGCGCGGGCAGCGGAGCCAGCAGACGCCCTCGCCGAAGCCGGCGTACTTGTAGCCCCCGGCGGTGACGAAGAGCTGGTCTTGCGCGGGGCCCCACGCGAGCGGGACGACGTTGAAGGCGTGGTACGCGTCGACGAGCGCGATCGCCCCGATCTCCACGGCGCGCGCGGCGATCTCGCCGAGGCGCGGGAGGACATACGCGTCCTCGAAGAGCACGGCCGAGCAGGCGAGCATGGCCGTGCCCGGGGTGAGCGCGTCGAGCAGCCGATCGGCGAGGCGCTCGCGGGGCTCGGTCTCGACCCACACCACCTCGGCGCCCTCTTCGGCGAGGCGCGAGAGCTGGCGGTGGAGCGAGTGGAACTCGCTCTGCGTGGTGACGATCCGCGGCCGATCGGCGAGCTTGAGGCAGCTCAAGAGGCGATAGCAGAGCTCGTGCGTGCTCTTGCCGAAGGCGATCGCGTCGCCCGGGTCGAAGCCCATGCGATCGAGCACCTTCGTGCCCACCCGATCGATCTTCGGGAAGACGGCCTCTTCCCACTTGTCGTCGGCGAAGCGCGCGGCGTCGTCGAAGGCCTCGGTCATCGCGGCGCGCGCCGCGTCGGGCCACGCCTGGTGCGAGTGGCCGGTGAGGAGGATCCTCTCCGGGGCGAGGAAATGGCTGTACGACGCGCGGAAGGCGTCGAGGTCCTGGAGGCGATCGGGCTCGGTGCTCATCGACCGATCACGGCCTCTTCATCTGCACGGCGGTCACCGTGTCGATGCTCGTCTCCTGGTCGAGCGAGCCGTCCTTCACGCCGATGGTCATGGACGTCTTGATCTGCATGGCGCCGCCCTCGGGGGCGATCACCTTGGTGTCGAGCTGCTGCATGCCCGATCCGCCGGAGTGGAAGTCCTTGACCATGGCCGCGGTGCCCGGGGGCGCGCCGGGGACCTTGATCGTGTCGCTCGCCGCGAGCTGGGTGAGGTTGACCTCGATGGTCGCCTTGGAGCCCGCGCGCGATCGCAGCGTGTACGTCGCCCACTGGAGCATGTCCGCGCCGGAGCTCGCGAGGCGGCTCACCACCTGCCAGCGGGCGCCGGTGCCTACCGCGTCCTTCGGCAAGGGCACGACCATGGCCTCGAAGGACTGGTTCATGCCCTGGATCATCTGCTGGGCCGCGCCGGGGAGGCTCGCGGGCACGTCGATCTTGGTGTCGCGCACCTGGCCGCGGGTGTTCACCCAGTAGCCGATGCCGAGACCCTTGAGGCTGTCGAGCTGGGGGCGGAGCGCGTCGGCCACGGGCTTGTCGGCGGCGCCCTTCGCCTCGATGCTCAGGCTGGTGAGCTTGGAGTCGATCTTCCACTCGCCGGCGCCGTTCTGATCGGCGGTGTTCATGTCGAGCAGGACGACCATGTGCGGGATGGTCGTGGGCGGCAGGGCCTTCGGGCCCATCTTCATGGCCATGGTCATGTCCATGCCCATGGAGAGCTTCTGCGTGTTGCCCTTGGTGAGGGCGTAGCCGAGATCGCTCCGGGGCTCGCCGCCCGCGTCGAGCATCGTCACGATCGGCGGTGAGCCGACCTTGAGGATCTTGTCGGCCGCGCCCGCGCCGAGCACGCCGCTCTTGGTGGCGGGCATGGGCACGCCGGTCGCGCCGGTCGCGCCTGCCTTGGCCGCGGGCGCGTCCGGCGGCGCCTTGGCCTTGGCCGGCGCCTCGGCCGCCTCGTCCTTGCTCTTGGGCTCTTCCTTCGCCTTGGGATCGGCCGTCTTCACGAGCTCGAGCGGGACGGCGGTGCCGACGGGCTGGACCGTGCCGGCCGCGGGCGCGTCGACCGTGATCGCGGGCTTGGGCGCGGCGGCCTTGAGCGGGCTCGCCGACACGGGCGGCAGGAGGACCTTGACGGGCGTGCCCGGCGCGTCCTGCGCGGCCTGGGGCTTGTCCGGACCGGGGACGGGCGGCTTGTCTTTGCTGCAAGCCGCGAGCGGGAGGGCGAGGAGGAGTGCGAAGGTGAGGCGAGAGCGGGGCACGAGGGCTCCTTCGGGGCAGGCGACCTCTCCGGCTTAGCCGAGGAGGCCGCCTGGTTCCACCGCTCTCTTGATCAGGATCTTGCCCGGGGGCTCACCGGCGGTTGCTCATCGGCACCACGTTCCGCTCGGCCTCGCCGAGGAAGAGCTGGCGCGGGCGGGCGATCTTCTGCTCCTCGTCGAGGAGCATCTCCTCCCACTGGGAGAGCCAGCCGGAGACGCGCGGGATCGCGAAGAGCACCGGGAACATGTCGACCGGGAAGCCCAGGGCCTCGTAGATGAGGCCGGAGTAGAAGTCGACGTTCGGGTACAGCTTGCGCTTGACGAAGTACTCGTCGGAGAGCGCGATCTTCTCGAGCTCGAGGGCGATCTTCAGCATCGGGTTCTGCCCCGTCACCTCGAACACCGCGTCGGCCATCTTCTTGATGATCTTCGCCCGCGGATCGTAGTTCTTGTAGACCCGGTGACCGAAGCCCATCAGCCGCCCGCTCTTGCCCTCCTTCACCTCCTTGATGAAGGCCGGCACCTTGTCGACCGAGCCGATCTCCTTGAGCATCCGGAGCACGGCCTCGTTGGCGCCGCCGTGGAGCGGGCCGTAGAGGGCCGAGGCCGCGGCGGCCACGGAGACGTACGGATCGGCGTGCGAGCTGCCGACGGCGCGCATCGCGTTCGTCGAGCAGTTCTGCTCGTGATCGGCGTGGAGGATGAAGAGCACGTCGAGGGCCCGCTCGAGCGCCGCGTTGGGCTCGTAGGGGCGGTTGCCCATCTTCTTCACCATCGCGAGGAAGTTGCCCGAGAAGGACAGCTCGTTGTCCGGATACACGTAGGGGTAGCCCTTCGAGTGGCGGAACGACCAGGCCGCCAGCGTGGGGAGCTTGGCGATGAGGCGCACGATGTCGAGGCGGCGCTGCTCGCGATCGAAGATGCGCTTCGACTCGGGGTAGTACGTCGAGAGGGCCGCGACCGTCGAGGCGAGCATGCCCATCGGGTGCGCGTCGTAGCGGAAGCTGTCGATGAGCTTGCGCACGTCCTCGTGAACCATGGTGTGGACGGTGATGTCGTCCTTCCACGTGTTGTATTGATCCGGCGTCGGGAGCTCGCCGTTGAGCAGCAGGTAGGCGCACTCGAGGTAGTTGCACTTCTCGGCGAGCTGGTCGATCGGGTAGCCGCGGTAGCGGAGGATGCCCTTGTCGCCGTCGATGTAGGTGATGCGGCTCTTGCAAGAGGCCGTGTTGAGGAAGGCCGGATCGTAGGCCATCAGGCCGAAGTCTTCGGCGTCGGTCTTGATCTGCCGAAGGTCCATGGCGCGAATCGCGCCGTCCTTGACCGCGACCTCGTAGGTCTTGCCGGTGCGGTTATCGACGATGCTGAGGGTGTCCTTGACCATGTGCGCCTCCGCGCCGCGGCGCCGGGTGAACCGGCGGCTTTCGGCGTCGGCATCGCGCCCGTGCATCAGCCGGGCCGACGCCAAAGGAGGCGATTTTCAGCGGAATTATCGGGATTTTCTCGCGAGGCGAGGCGCAACTTCTTCGCCTGGCCTGCGGCCCTTGCGCGCTAGGAGCGCTTGACCTCGATCACCCGCTGCTCGGCCGGGTCGTAGAGGACGGTGCCCTTCTCGAAGCCGTAGAGCATCTGCTTGTCGCGGCGCTCGGCCTGGGCGAAGGCGCCGAGCTTGTAGGCGCGCGCGGCCTGGAACACGGCGTAGGGCACGATGCCCTCCCCCGGCGGCGGCAGATCGCGGGGCGGGGGCGCGCCGGGCGCCGGGAGGCCGAGGTCGGCGAGCACCGCGCGCACGTTGTCGCCCTGCCACGAGCGGACGGCGAAGCCCGTGTCGATCGAGATCTGCGTGCCGCGCTTCGGCGTGTAGAAGCCGAGGCCCATCTTGAGCTCGGCGCCGTAGCGGGAGAAGAGGCGCGCCGCGACCTCGTAGAGCTGGCGCTGCTGGTCGTCGCTCGCCGCGTTCTCGGCGTCGAGGCCGAGGAGCAGCGCCCGGAAGGACATGTGCAAGCTGCCCTTGGCGCCGCCGATCTTCTTGTTGTAGCGGCGCGGGCGGTAGCCGGAGAGGACGAGGAGCGGGTCGCCCCCGAGCTCGTGGCGGACGATCTCGGCGAGGCGCAGCGTGGGGATGATGTGCGGCCAGTCCTCGCGGAGCGGCTCGACGTTGGTGGCCCAGCGGGCGAGGCGCGTGAGCTCGAAGGCGCTGAAGTGCCCGCAGCCCATCCGGTCGAGGTAGGCGTCGAGCGACTCGGCCGCGAGCGGCGGGGACACGTCGAGGACCGCCGCGGCCTCGGGGTACGGATCGCCCGCCCGCCACCAGCCGAGATCGAGGTTCTGGCTCTTCGCGAGCACGTCCTCCTCGACCCGCCGCTCGATCAGCGCCTGGAGCGTGCGCGGGCCGAGCATGCCGTCCTCGGAGAGCTCCTCCTCGACCTGGAGGGCCGCGACGCGCAGCGCGAAATCCGCGCTGTCCGGCGCGAGCGCCCGGAGCGCTGGATCCGGCAAATCTGCCGCGATCCAGCGCTTTTTGCTCTGCTTCTGGTTGTAGTCGACCGCGCTCTTCAGGTGCTTGTCGTCGAGGCTCATGCGCTCACCTCCAGCGGAGAGAGAGCGTATCAGCTCCCGCGCCGATCAGGGGCAATCGAGGCCGCAGCCGGACACGACCTGCTCGACGCATGCCTTGTCCCAGGAGTTGTTGCAGCAGAACGAGTCGGTCTCGCAGATGAGGTCGACGCAGGCCTGTTTGTCCGGGTTGTCCTTGCAGGTCGTGGCGTTGAGGGCGGGACCGGCGACGCAGAGATCGGCGTTGCAGGTGCCCTCCTTGACGAAGGCGTCCGTCACGAAGGCGTCCGGCGGGAGGATGAGCGCGGTCAGGCCCGGGACCTTCGTCTTCGTGCCGCACTTGTCGCCGTTCGACTCGGTGCACTTCACGAGCTGGGCGTCGAGGTACTTCATGTAGAGGTCGTGGTAGCCGCGGAACTGCTCGCCCGCGGCGTTCGGCGCGAGGCCGGATCCCCAGGAGTTCTTGATGCGCAAGAACTCGATCTTCGCCGAGGGATCGAGGGCCGCGGTGAGGGCCTTCGGGTCGGTGACGAGCTCGCCGGCCTTGAGGGTGCCGAAGCCGGGCACGTTCGTGACCTGGTAGTCCTCGAGCACGGTCATGTGGCCGCCCTGGTGGCCCGGCGTGGCCGGCGGCTCCATGAAGCGGTTCTGGCCATCCATCGCGTTGAAGTCGACGAACCACGAGAGGATCACCGGCATCCCGCTGTGCATGGCCTTCTGCATCTTGCGGAGCACGTCGCGCCGGGCCGTGGCCGTCGACGGGTACGAGGTCTCGTTCCACGCGTACTTGCCCTTGCGCTGGAGCACGTTGGTGCTCGACGAGGGCAGGCCGATCGCGTCCGCGAGCGAGATGTTGTGGCCAACCGAGACGCTCTTCGGGAGCAGGATCGCCCCGCCCTTCTGCACCTTGGCGGTGTCGTTGGCGAGCGACTTCGAGACGTCGACGCCGAAGGTGTCGTTGATGAGCGAGGTCGTGGCGGCGGACAGGCCCCAGGCCTTGTCGAGCTCCGCCCGGACGAGCGCGCGATCCTTCCGCTTCGCCGCGTCGCTGAGCACGCCGCTCTTGAGCGAGGTGTTGATCGCCGAGAGCGCCGACGACTGCCGGCTCGATCGCGCCGCCTCCGCCTCCTCCGGGATGAAGCTGCCCTCGGTGATCACGCCGTAGCGGCGCATCAGCTCGGCGGCGAGGCCGAACCAGCCGCCCGTCGAGAGCTGGCCCTTGTCGAGCGAGGCGATGGAGGGCAGGCCCGGCGGCGGGCCGGCGAGCTCCTCGTACCAGTGCCAGTAGGAGATCCACGACTCGGAGAGGTTGAGCGTCTCGCCCGTCTGCGTCAGGTGCAGCGACTCGGCCCAGCCCATCGACGCGTACACCCAGCAGTTGCCGATCGACTGGTTCTTCACCGCCGTGTTCTTGACGTCGGTGAGATCATCGACGACCGATTCGGGCTCCGAGCCGCAGCCCGACGCCGTGGCGGCGAGCGCGAGGGAGCAGGCGAGGACGAGCGAGCGGGGTCGTAGGGAGTCGAAGATCGTCATGGGGGGCCTCGGGAAGAAGGCGCGCAGGGGCGCGCGATGAAATGAAAGCAACTTTAAGCGCCGTCGCTTTCGGGATGCAATCCATTTTCATCGCTCCGGTGCCCCACCTCGCACGCAATCCTTACGTGCTCGCCCGGGATCCCCACGCGCTCGCGCGCGATCTTCACGCGCTCGCGCGCGATCCTCACGTGATCGTCACCCCTCGCCGAGATCCACGCTCACCTCCACCTGGCCGACCCGCGCCGCGCCCGCGCGCAGCGCGACCTCGCCGCTCCCCCTCACCACCCAGCTCACCCGCTGCCGGACCCCTGCGCCACCCGTGCGCGCGAAGTACGGCGTCGAGAGCTTGTGGTGCCCGCCCCAGCCGCCGAGGTGCCCCACCGTCTGCACCTCGGGGCCGGAGACGAGCGAGGCCGAGGGCGGCAGGACGAGGCGCGCGCGCACCGGATCGTTCCACGGGAAGGTCGCCGAGGAGGAGAGCACCTGCGTGGGCAGGTAGCCTGCGTTCTCGATCATCGCGCTCACCTCCGAGAGCCCCGGGCCGAGCGCGCGCCGCTCGATCTTCGCGACGCGGAGGCGCGGGGCGAGCGCGGCGATGCGGAGGAAGACCCGGGCCTGCTGGTCGCAGATCTCGCCCAGCCGATCGAGCGGCGGGTTCCAGATCCCGACGCGCGGGTCGTAGCCTCCGATCTCCACCGGCCCGAGCTGCGGATGATCGAACGGCTTCCACGCGCCCACGACCTTGCCGCCGTTGTGCTCGCGATCCCAGCGCGCCATCTGCAGGATCTCGTCGCGCGTGCGACGCTGGTAGTTGTGGACGAAGGGCCGGTGCATGCGCAGGCCCACCTGCTTCCAGAAGTCCCACAGCTCGCAGACCATCGCGATCGCGCCCCGCTGGGCGTACGCGTAGGTGCTGAGATCGCCGCAGAGGGGCTTGTCCGGCTCGTAGGTGAACTCCTCGAAGCCGCTCACCATCGGGTAGCCGGTGATGGCGTCGGTCCACTCCTCGATCTGCTTGAAGATCGCGAAATCGCTCTGATCCATCGCCTTGTCGGGCTTGTCCCCCGCGGGGCGGATGTAACAGCCGCCGAAGGTGTGGAGGTTGAGCCAGGCGAAGATGTTGGGGTGGGCCGTCGCGAACGCGGTGACGGCGCGGGACTCGGGCTCGCTCGTCGGGTACGCACCGGCCCCGATCTGCCGCGGCTCGGGCGCCCACCCGTAGGGGAAATTGCGGTTCAGATCGGTCTCGTTGTCCGACATGAACCCGTGCTCGGGGATGGTCACGCCGTCCCAGTTCTCGATCATCCCCTCGGGGTGGATGGCGTAAAACGGCCCGGGATCCTCGATCCTCCGCGGGAGCATCAGGCCCTCGTGGTCGGGCGAGGCGATGAAGTCTCCGCATGGATCGACGATGCGCATGAGGCGCGCCGCGCCGTCGCCGTCGAGGTCGGCCGATCGCCAGTAGGGCGCCGTGCGGCCGAGACGGGTGTCGCGCGGGTTCGATCGGACATAGGCGCCCGTCGTGACCATGCGCTCGGCGCCGTCGGGGCTCATCCGCGGCAGGACGTAGACGAGCACGTCGTCGCGGATGAGATCGGCGAGGTGCGGCGGCAGATCGAGGATGGGCTGCCCGGCGCCGACGAGGTGGGCCCGGATCAGGTCCTCGGCGATGGCGAGCGCGACGCTCGATCCGCAGAGCTCGGACGCATGCATGTTGCCGTCGACCCACGCCGCCGGGCGGATCCGCTCCGGATCGCGGCCGATCGTGAGGAGCCAGAGATCGCGCCCGAGGAGGCTCTTGCCAATCGACGCGACGCGGACGAAGGCGGGGAAGGCCTTGGCCCAGGCGTGGACCTGGCGGGTGAGCTCGTCGTACGTGAAGTAGCGCCGGCGAAAGCCGAAGGAGAGGGCTTCCAGGTGGCTCGTGGGGTCACTCATGCGCGGGACGTTTGCCCGAGCGGGAGGCCGGCGGCAACGGGCTCGACGGCTAGAGCGCCGGGCCCGCGCCCCCCACGCTGTGCCTCGGGATCTGGTCGGACCGGAGGATGACCTTGCCCTGCCAGGTGGGGGACTTGACGTTGCCGACGTGGCAGCTCTTGCAGCGGAGCTTCTCGCCGTCGGCGGAGACGAATTTCGCCACCATCACGAGGCTCATCCACTCGGCGGCCTTCACCGGATCGCGCGGCTCGCCGAGGATCTTGGCGACGGGCTTGCCCTCTTCGTCGGTGTGGCAGCTACGGCACTTGATGGGTGAGCCGTCGATGGGCTTGACCGCCTGCATGAGGTGCATGCTCATCCAGTTGGCGATCTCCTTCTTCGGCGTCATCACCGGGTAGTCCTCGTCCTTCTCGCCCGGCTTCGGCGGCGCGTGGCAGTAGGCGCACTTGACCCCGAGCTGGCCCGCGACGGAGGCCATGGTCAGGTACATGTGCTGCTCGCAGCGCGCGACGCGGAGGATGCCGCTGAAGGGGTGGGGCACGGGCTTCGAGCCCGCGCACTCGTCGAAGGCCCCGGAGGTGCCGCTCGCCGCGGCGGACGTGGACGCGGGGGACGATGTGCCGGGGGACGGAGGGCTCTGGGGCTCGGGGCCCGGACCGCAGGCGATCGCCAGGGTGGCGAGGAAGGCGGCGCCGCATGCGACGGTGGAGAGGAAGGGCCGGAGCAGGTCGTTCATGATCGGGCTCGGGGCGTGGCGGGGGGAGCCCGAGGGTAACCGGAAGCCGCGGGCGTGTGCCGATGTTTCGCCGCGCGCCCGCGGGCCGTCCGCAGGCGATCGACGGGCTCGGCGGAGCGCGGCCCGAGCGCGAATCGCTGCGGTCAGTACCCGATGGTGAAGAGGAGCCGGTGTTCGCTGCAGAGCTTCATCGATTCGAGCAATCTCCGCGTGAAGTCGAGGTTGTCCTCGACCTCTCCCTTCTGGATGAGGTCCACCCACGCTTCGAGGCCGGCGACGGCGCTGCGCATCGGCCGGAAGCTCCATCCGTCGAGGGGCGAGCCGGGCATCTTGACCCGCCCCTCACCGCTGCTCCGGCAGCCCGGGATGTAGAGCTGGTTCTCGAGGCAGCCTGGGAACATCGAATAAGGGGCAGAGCCGCCGGCGTTGCGCGCCGCCGAGAGGACGGGCGCGGCCTCCTCCGGGGAGAGCCATCGCGTGACGACCTCGCCCTTCTTGAAGGCGAATTCAGCGACCCTATCGCCGATGACCTCGTTGAACCGGTGGCTGAGCCCGAGCGCGGCGAAGCTCTTCACGAAGTCGTGCTGCGCCTCGGCCCCCTCGATGCCGCCGGGGATGAAGCCCAGGATCCCGTCACCGTAACATGCGCCCATATCGTCTCCGTGGTGTGGGCATCTCAGAGTGCTTCGCGGGGCTCCGCTCTCGGTGCATCGATCGTCGCCGGGACGCCGGCCAGATCGCCGAGGAACCGCGAAAGCGCGCTTATCCGGGAGAGCACGATCGTCCTCGGCTCGATCCACCGATGGTCCTGGAGAGACGCCTGGATGGGTTTTCCAGGCTTGAGCACGGCGCCCATGGCCGCGATCGCCGCCTTGTTGCGGCCCGCCGGCTTGCCGGATTCAACAAGATCCTCGGGGGTGAGATCGGACGCCGTGCGATCGAGCCCATCAACGAAGCTGGCAGCCGCGCCCGACAGCGTCGGATAGACCAGGGCAGCGCATTCGAGCAGCAGATCCTCCAGCGTTCCCGGGGTGCCGCCACCTGGAAGCACGAAGATGCCTGTACGTGGGGTGCCGGCCACGGTCTCCGCCGTGGCTGGACAGGACAACCCCTGCGAGGCGAGGGCGGTTCCGAGCTTGGTGAACCGAGCCGCAGGGAGCTCGTTCGAATCTGCATCGAGGACGATCCCCACCGCGTCGAGGCTCACGCCGGCCTGGTCCAGGACCTGACGGTGCACCCGTAAGCGCTTGTTGATCTCGCTGATCCCTTGGGCGTTGACGATGGCGATCGTATCGCCAGACGACCTCCGGTAAAACGACGGTACTGGCACCGATCCCCGTAGCGAACCCTTGTAAGGCCAGGTCGGGAGCAGGGGCTCCCATGCTGAATCGAGGTCCTCCTTGCTCACGATCTGGGCAAATCCGAGCGTCGCTTGGAGTAGCTTTCCCAGAAACGCGACGTCGTGCACTCCCTCCGTGATGAGATAGATGCGCGCGCTCATCGGATGTCGAGCCCCTCCTCGCGGAAGTCGCGCAGCCCCTCGAGGTCGTACCTCCGGCACTGGTGCCCGGCCTCCGTCCGCTTGAGGTGGAAGGCTACCACCGTCTCGTTGGCCTCTTTCGCCAGGGCCGCGATCACCGCGTCGATCGCCTCGAGGCTGTGCGTCGTCGTGACGATCTGCACGTCGGCCTCGGCGGCGGCCCGCACGAGCCAGGGCAGGACGGTGCCGAGGGCCCGGGCGTGGATGGTCGACTCGATCTCGTCGATGAGCAAGAGACCGCCGCTCGCCCGCGTGAGCGCGACGCTCATCGCGAACGCGCGGCGCATCCCGTCACCAAAGGTCGCGAGGTCCACGACGCCTTTCTTTTCATGCATCACCCGGATGGCGTCGCGGCCGAAAGGGCGGCTTATGACGACATCGGACACATCTGGATCGAACATCCTCAGGAGCTCGATGGACTTCGCCTTCACCCCTTCGTCGATGGCATGACTCAAATGGACGATGAGCTGCTGGGTCGATCGGTGCGTATAGGGCGTGATCGTGAATACGCGAATGGGAGGGGCACTTGGGGGCATGTTGATGCGGCGCTGCTTCGAAAAGAACTCCAGCGCATGGCGTATGTGCTTTCCATCCTCCACATGCACCTCTGCGTTGACCCGCACCAGCGCCTCCGGCTGGGCCTCGGTGCCGCTCGGATCGATGCCAGTCCACTCTTCGACGAAGGCCTGCGCAATTGCCTGCAGAGCCCTCCGTCGCCCGCGTAGCTCCGCGGCGATCTCGATGGCAGCCGAGGTCTCCTCACGACCCTCGAGGGTGAGCGCCGTGCTCCCCGGGAACAGGCTCCAGATGCCGTCGACCACGGGCCCGGACGCATCGCGGTTGGTGGCCGTCTGGACCCACTGGCCAGGGTCCCCCGGCCGCCCCACGAGCCCGATGGCTTCGAGCACCGACGTCTTCCCCGCGTTGTTCGCGCCGACGAAGAGGCTCATCCTGCCGAACCCTTCGAGCCGGAGGTCGCGGAGCGAACGGTAGGCGCCGATGTCGAGGCTCCCCAGGACCCCGCTGGCCCTCGCTGCGCCTCTCTCCTCGTCCGGTTCCATGATGGGAAACCTTTACCCACCGGCGTCCTCGGGCGGCAAGGACTTCCACCGGAGCCGGCCCCCGCCGTCGCCGGCCTCGACCACATGCGCGCCGCCTCCCTCTGTCCAGCGAGCGCCCGCCCCGCGAAATGCGCCCGGAAGCCGCCGGAACCGCCGCGGGTCCCACCTCGACCTGCTCCGGGCCCACCGTCGAGCGCCTCCCGCCGAACCGCCGCGACCCCGGCCAACCACGCCCCGCGCGACCTCCCCTCCCCCGCCTCCTCCGGCCCCTCCGCCGCCCGGCGCTGCCTGTCCGCGGGTTGCGCCGCGGCCCCCGCCGGGCGTCGACGCACCTTCCCCCGCATGCGCCGGAGCCGCCGTCGAGCGTCGACGCACCTTCCCCCGCATGCGCCGGAGCCGCCGTCGAGCCCTCCGCGGCGGAGCGCACATATCCTCCACCCATGAGCTCCCATTCCCTGCCCTTCCCGGCGCCGCGGCGACGACCCCGGGCGCTCATCCCCTCGTTCCCCCGCTGCGCCGCTCCGAGCATCGAGCGTTCACGGCCCCTCCCTGCGCACACCAGATCCCTTATCCGACACTTGACGACCCTTCCGGGAGCTTCATCGCGGGCTCGCCCACCGATCGTGAAAAAATATGCGCGGCCGTTGAACATCATTGCAACGGTCTCGTCTGTCAGGGCATGCCCGTACCCATCATTGCATACGACGCCTCCCTGGCCACCGTGCTGGAGGAGAACACCACCACCCTCGCTCGTCTGAAGGCGAACCCGCTCACCGCGGACCTCGCAGACGACTTCATCCTGTTCCAGAACACCTGGACCAAGGTCAACGCCCAGGAAATCGATCTGCGCGTGGCCGTGGTCACCGCCCTCGCCGAGGTCTCCGTGGTCGACGACATGCTCGATCCCCTGGTCGACGCGCTCGCCGCCGCGGTCCTCACCATCACCAAGAACGATCGTAAAGCGCCCCTTTACCTCCTCTACTTCGGCGCCAAGCGGCCGAGCGATCTCAAGCGGCCGGTGCTCGGCGAAGAGCTGGAGACGATGCGCGGCTTCGTGCCTTCGCTCACGTCGTCGCCGATTCCGTCGCTCGCCGACCTCGGGAGCGCGCTCGGCGGGGTGGTCGCCCTCGCCGATCAGGCCGTCGCGAAGCTCGCGCTGGCGGAGCAGAAGAACCGCGATTTCCGGCTCGTCGGCGAGCGCAAGGCGCTGATCGATCAGCAGAACGCGCTCCGCAAGGCGACATATGGCAAGCTCTCCGAGATGCCCCATGCGATGCCGGAGGAGCACCTGCCGATGACGTTCGCAGAGCAGTTCTTCCGGCATGATCGGTCGCGGAGCAACGGCCACGGCAAGCCGGCGACCCTCGCCGAGCTGGAGGCGATGCTCAAGGTGAAGCTTTCGGAGATGGAAGCGCTGAAGGAGGAGATCGCCAAGGCGCAGGAGAAGGACGCGGCGGACGCGGCGGCCAAGCAGAAGGCGCAGCTCGAGGCCGACAAGGCGGCGCTCGAGGAGGCGGAGAAGCAAGCCGCCGAGGCCGCCGCCAAGGTGCAGGCCCTGAAGACGAAGCTCGCCCAGCCGAGCTGAGCCCGACGCACGGGGCAGATCGACGCGATCTGCCCCGTGCTGCTCGATGGTGCGCGCGAGGCGCACACTCCCTTCCCTCCTCGCCCGCCGGCCGTTCCCCCGCCGAAGTATGGTACCGTCCCGGCCCTCCGGGTCATGCAAGAGATCCTTCCTGGGACCGAGGTTCTGGCGCGCGGGTTGCGCTGGGAGGTCGTTCACGTCCAGCCGAGCGCCGACGCGTCGCTTTTTCGCCTGCGGTGTCAGGAGGGCGCACTGCGCGGGCAGGAGATCGACCTCGTCTCTCCGTTCGAGACCGTCGAGCCGGTGGCCACACCGATCGATCCGACGAAGGCCGGGCAGCTCGCGCCGTTCCGCGTCTACCACGATGCCTTCCTCCTGGAGCAGGCGCTCGGTCCCCATGCGCTGCTCGCGGCACAGCCGGGGCGGCTCAAGATCCAGGCTTACCAGCTCGTGCCGATCATGCGTGCGCTCGGCATGCCGCGGCCGCGGCTGCTCATCGCCGACGACGTGGGCCTCGGCAAGACGATCGAGGCCGGGCTCGTCCTGGCCGAGCTGATCGCCCGGCGGCGCGCCCATCGGGTGCTCATCGTCTCGCCGGCCGGGCCGCTCATGGCGCAGTGGCAGCGGGAGCTACGGCATCGCTTCGGGCTGCGCTTCCGGGCGATCGATGGGGCGGCGCTGCAAGACATCCGCCACGAGAACGAGCTCGGGGCAAACCCGTTCGATCAGGTGGCGCTCGGGATCACCTCGCTCCAGTTCGCGCGGCAGGACAAGGTCATCGCGGACATCGAGCGCAGCCACTTCGACGTGGTGATCATCGACGAGGCGCACCATGTGGCGAAGCTCGGCACGGCGGGTGAGCGGGGGGACTCGCAGCAGCGCAAGCTCGCCGAGGTCCTGGCCGAACGGGCCGACGCGCTGCTCCTTCTTACCGCCACCCCGCACGACGGCTTCGACCCGCACTTTGCCTCGCTCCTCGATCTGCTCGATCCGAGCCTGCTCGACGGGAGCGGGAGCCTCCGGGGCGATCGCTACCGCGCGCATATCATCCGCCGGCTGAAGCGCCACATCATGAACCCGGAGACGGGGCTGCCCCTGTTCCGGGAGCGGCAGCTCGTGCCACACCGAATCGACTTCTCGGCCCGGCCACGGTTCTCCGCGTTCCAGACCGCGATGCTCTCGCTGATCGTGCCGCCGCTCCGCCGCGCCCTGAAGCGCAAGTCGTTCGGCGACGCGCTCGCCTTCATCGCGCTGCTCAAGCGGAGCGTGTCCACCGTCAAGGCCGCGGCGAGCACCTTGCTCGTCGTGGAGGAGCGGCTCGGCGAGCTGATGAAGAAGAAGGGCGACCTCCAGGAGGAGCGGCGCCAGCGGATCCGGACGTTGCGCGATCTGGTGCGGCGGAGCGAGCGGTTCGGGTCGCTCTCCTTCGAAGAGGAGCAAGACCTGGCGGCCCTCGAAGCCGAGGACATCGCGTCGGAGCTGCTGGAGGCGGCCCCGGGAGACTTGCTCGAGACGCTGCGCAGGGAGAGCCGGCGGGAGCACGATCGGCTGCGGCAGATCAAGGACACGAAGGACGCGCTCGCGGAGCTGTCGCGCCTCGCAGCGGACGCAGCGCTGGAAGATCCGAAGCTCGACGCCGTGCTCGCGGAGATCCGCGCCATCCGCGCGGCCGAGCCGAACGCGAACGTGCTCGTCTACACGGAGTACTCGAACAGCCAGGAGGCCGTCGTCCATCACCTCCAGGCCGCGCTCGGGCGGGGTGAGCTCGGCGGAACGATCGAGTCGATCTGCGGTGATGACGACGAGAAGGATCGCGAGCGGGTGACGGCGGCGTTCACGGGGGCCGATGGGATCGTGCTGGTGAGCACCGACGCGAGCGCCGAAGGCCTGAACCTCCACGAGCGCTGCCATCACCTGATCCACATCGAGCTGCCCTACAACCCGAACCGGCTGGAGCAGCGCAACGGGCGCATCGATCGGTACGGGCAGCAGCTCGATCCGATCATCCGCTACCTGTACCTCGCCGGGACGTTCGAGGAGAAGCTGCTCCACCGGCTCGTCGACAAGTACGAGAAGCAGCGCAAGACGCTCGGGTTCATGCCCAACACGCTCGGGCTGTCGGCGACCGAGCTCGGGTCAGGCAAGCTGCTCGAAGGGCTGGCCGATGAGCAGGGTGGGCTGTTCGCCCGGGTGCCCGATCTCGCCCCGGCCGTGCCCTCGGACGACGAGGCGAGCCCCGCCGTGCGCGACTTGTTCGCCGAGATGGACAAGGTGTTCGAGAGCTTCGAGCGGACGGCGAAGACGAAGGCCTGGCTCGGGGAGTCCGGGGTCGCCGCCGACGCGAAGACGCTGCACGAGGCGGCCGAGGCGCAGCGGCGCGGGTCGCAGCTCGGGGCGGTGGATTTGACGGACTTCGTGCGCGACGCGGTGCGCGCCGATTCGGCCGATCCGAAGGCAGTGACGGAGGAGGCCGGAGGCATCCTGGCGCTCAAGCTGCCCGACGAGTGGCTGTTCGGGCTGGATGAGATGCCGGGGTTCGATGTGGCGTCGAAGACGCTGCGAATCACCCGGCAGGTGGATCAGGTGCGCGACGGCGCAGACCGGCCGCTCGCGTACCTCGGGCGGGCCCATCCGATCGTGCGGCGGGCGCTCGATCGGGTGCGGAACGTGCGCTTCGGGGGGTCGGGGCACTACCTGGATCGGCGGGTCGCGGCCATCCGGGGCGACGGGGGCGAGCCGGAGGTGCTCTACACGTTCCTCGGGCAGGTGCGGAGCCGGGCCGATCGGGAGCTGGAGCGGGTGATCGCGGTGCGGATGAGCCGGACCGGGGCTTTCTCGGTGCTGGTCGATGCCGCGGCATGGTCTCCGCTGCTCGCGGCGGAGCGGGCGCTGCCACCCGCCGGGGTGTGGGATGCGCACTTCAAGAGCTGGGCGCAGGTGGACGATGCGCGGGCGCGGGCCTCCGCCGGGGATGCGCTCGCCGAGCTGGGGCGGGCGTTCGTCGCCGATCACCGGATGGCAATGGAGACGGAGGAGCGGGACATCAACATGTGGCTGAACCTGCGGGCGAAGGAGCTGTGCGGGGATCCGGCGAAGCAGGGGACGTTGCAGATGGGCCTGTTCGGAGATGGTCCGGCGGCCGAGGCTCCTCGGTACAAGACGCTGTCGGCGGCGATCGATCGGCTGGCCGCGCTGGCGTCGGACGCGGCGGTGCCCGCGCGGCTGCGGGGTGAGGCGCAAGCGGTGCTGCGGCTGCACAAGGATCGGGCGGAGCGGGTGGCGCAACGGAGCGATCTGGAGGCGCCGCGGTTGATTCCGCTCGGGTTGTTGCTGCTGGTGCCACAGAAAGGGGCGGGCCGGGCGTCATGACGCTGAGCCTCGATGACTGTACATTTCACGGGCATGCGCTGACGGAGTCGTTCGCCAAGGGGGACCTGGAAGGGCACCTCGCGCAGGCGAAGCTGCTCGGGAAGACGAGCGGGCCGGAAGGGAAGGCGCTGGTCGAGTCCTGGGAGGTGTACCGGCGGAAGCTGCGGGCGCTGGGGCAAGGGCAGCGGGCGCGGGTGGCGAGCCATGTGCTGGAGCCGCTGGTGTCGCGGCTGGGATACGCGGCCCTCCGGCGAGACGGGGAGGTGCACACGCGCGAGGGCGACGAGGACGCGGGCTGGGTGTTCGAGTCGACCGATGGGAAGGCGCGGCTCCGGGCCTGGGCGGTGGATATGGAGGCCGACCTGGATGCGCCGACCGAGCGGGGGAAGGCGTACCGGTACAGCCCCGGGCAGATCGCGCAGCGAGTGCTGCAAGCGAAGGATGAGCGGATCGCGCTGCTCACCGATGGGAGCGAGCTGCGGGTGATCCTGCGGGATCCGGGGCGGCGGGAGAGCTTTATCGCGATCCACCTGGACCAGGCAGGTGGGTGGCGGGCGTCGCGGAAGGTGCCGGATTCGTATCGGCTGTTGCTCGCGCTGGGGCAGCCGGCCGGGGTGGCGAAGGTCGGCGATCTGGTGGAGCAGGCGCGGCTGGCGCAAGCGCGGGTGACGGTGACGCTGCGCGATCAGGCGAAGCAGGCGGTGCAGCAGTTCGTGCAAGCGGTGCTGGATGATGCGAGGAATGCGGCGTTTTTTGGTCGATACCCGGACAAGGGGGAGCTTGCGCAGAAGCTTTACCGGGATGCGCTGATCCTGGTGTATCGGCTTTTGTTCATTTTGAAGCTGGAGTCTTCGTCGGATCCGGCGCAGGGGTTCAGCTTTGCGTCGACGAGCTTGTGGCGGAATACATATTCGCCGGCGCGGGCGCTTTCGCCGGTCGCGAAGAAGGCGCTGGATGAGGGTGCGGAGACGGGGCAGATGCTGTCCGGGGGGCTGCGGGCGCTGTTCCGGATGTTCCAGGAGGGGTTTCGCTGGAGCGAGATGCGGGTGAACAAGCTGGGCGGGATGCTGTTCGGCCCGGATGCGGCGCCTTTGCTGGATGATGCTGCGCTCTGCTGGAGTGAGCTGGCGACGGCGAAGTTGCTCGATAATTTGCTGCGGACGCCGCGGGGGCAAGGCGGAGAGCGGCAGTTCGTGCACTATGGGCAGCTCGAGGTGGAAGATCTTGGGCGGGTGTATGAGGCGCTATTGGAGCTGGAGCCGGGGATCGCGACGGAGGCGATGTGTCGGCTGCGGCGGCAGAAGCTGGAGGTGGTGGTCCCGACCGCGCAAGGGGAGCGGTACCGCGCGAACGCCGTCAGCGAAGTGGACGCGGGGGACGAGGAGCCCGCGGAGGAAGACGAGGAGGACAAGCCCGCGAAGGGGAAGACGCGCGTCGTGTGGGTGGAGGAGATCCCGGCAGGGCGGTTCTATCTGCGGGTGGGGCTCGGGCGGAAGGCCACGGGGTCGTATTATACGCCGCATGCGTTCGTGCGCTTTCTGGTGCAGGAGACGCTGGGGCCGCAGGTGGCGGAGCGGAGCCCGAAGGAGGATCCGCAGCCTCTGGAGATTTTGAAGCTGAAGGTGCTGGATCCGGCGATGGGGTCGGGGCATTTTTTGGTGGAGGCTTGTCGGTTTCTGGGGGAGGCGCTGTATGAGGCCTGCCGGACGTGCGATGTAAGGGCCCGGGAGGCGGAGGAGCGGGCGGAGAAGGCGCTGGGGGCGGAGCGGGAGGCTTTGTTGGGGGAGGCCGGGAAGTGGCGGGGGCGGGTGGTGGATCTGCCGGATCCGAATGATGAGATGCTGGCTTATTTGCCGAGCAGGGCGAAGGAGGGGGAGGAGAGCGGGGTTTCGGCGGCGAAGGCGAAGGCGCTGGCGAAGCGGCTGGTGGCGGTGCACTGTTTGTATGGGGTGGATAAGAATCCGCTCGCGGTGGAGCTGGCGAAGTTGGCCTTGTGGTTGGAGTCTTATGCAGAGGGGCTGCCGCTGACGTTTTTGGATCATCGGCTTATTGTGGGGGATTCGCTGACGGGGCCGTTTTTTGAGAAGCTCGGGACGTATCCGCGGAGCGGGGAGGATATGCGGGGGGATCTGTTCGCGCGGAAGCTGGTGCCTGCGCTGACGGGGGCGCTGGCGGGGGCGCTCGGGCATGTGCGGGATCTGGAGGCGACGGTCGGGAAGGACGAGGCGGATATCCAGCATAAGAGGGCCGCGAAGGAGCGGCTGGATGGGGCGCTTGCGCCGTTCAAGAAGCTGGCGGCAGCCTGGGCGGGTGGGGTGATGCTGGGGGGAGCGAGCGATGACGACGCATATGCGACCCTGACGCGAGCCGTGGCTGAGCAGCAGGACTTGGCGGCAACGGTATCGGGTCGATCGGGTCTTCAAATGATGATCGACACCGGAGAGGCGTCCATCTCATATGATCTTACGTTTCCCGAGGTGTTCTTCCCCTCGGGCAAGATCGACCATCAAGGGGGATTCCACGCCGTGATCGGAAATCCTCCATGGGACGCAATCAAGTTCAACACCAAAGAGTTTCTGGCATCGTTCGACATAAGAATCCTTGACGCACCGACCAAACGAGAGCGCGACATCATCGAAAAACAGCTCCTCAAGGAGCCCCAAGTCGACACACTCTTCCAACACTACCAGGAGCAGGTCGAAGAACAAAAGCGCGCCAACGACAAGCTGTATGACTATCAAAAGGTCACCATCCACGGAGACCTGGCCGGGCGGCAACTTGACGCCTTCAGGGTGTTCATGGAGCGCAAGGCCCAAATGGCACGACCAAATGGCCAAGTGGGCGCCGTCGTCCCATCGGCCTTTCACGCAAATGCGGGCGCCGCGGGGATACGAAGGCTCTACTTCGAAGAGATGACCACGAGATCTTGCTTTTCATTCGAGAACGCAAAAAAACTATTTGAGATCCACTCAAGCTTCAAGTTCGCCACAGTAGTCGCCGCAAGAAAACACAACGAGGCACAGCAGCGAATCCTGTGCACATTTTATCGCCACAATCTGGAATGGCTTTTTCGACAAGACGAGACACTAACCTATTCTGTCGATTTCATTCGCCGAACCGGTGGAGAATATTTGTCGCTTCTTGAGCTCCGCTCGCAGGAAGATCTCGACATCGCCGAAAATTGTTTTCTTGTCGGGGCACATTTTGCGACCGTCGCGACCTCGGCCCAGATTCGCCTCGGCTCGGAAATTCATATGACG
Source organism: Byssovorax sp. (assembly GCA_046351295.1). GTDB lineage: Bacteria > Myxococcota_A > Polyangia > Polyangiales > Polyangiaceae > JAXLYT01. The sequence goes on along the minus strand of JAXLYT010000062.1, from coordinate 35,690 downwards.
AACGACGCGGGTCGATTTGTCCCAAACACCATAAATCACGTTCGCTCATCTGGCCCACACGATCTCCAACATCGACAATACGCGACAGAGTCCGATCATCTCGTGCTGCACGAGGGGAAGACCTTCCACCAGTACACCGATCGCTGGGATGCTCCCCCGCGATACCTCGTCGCCCTTGCCCAACTGCATGACAAGCCGGGATGGCTGAAGGCTGCTCAACACTTCCGCCTCGCTTTCCGCGACATAGCCCGCTCAACCGACGAACGCACCGGCATATTTTGCATGGTCCCCCCTGGTGTTCTTTTCGGTAACACGGCCCCCTGCGAACGTGAACCCCAGAACAGGCCCGCGTCCGCAGCCCTCCAGCTCTTGGCCTGCACGAACTCTTATCCATTCGACTGGACACTGCGCCAAAAATCGGCGGCGCACGTCAACCTCTTCATCCTCGACGGCTGCCCCGTCCCCCCCAGCGCCTTCGAGCACCCCCGCGCCGCATTCCTCGCCCACTCCGCCCTCCGCCTCACCTGCAACCACGAAGGCTACGCCCCCCTCTGGCAAGAACAGCTCGCCGACACCTGGCGCGAGCCCACCCCCAAGCACACCTGGCCCGTCCTCGCCGGCGACGACGCCCGCTGGACCGTCCGCGCTGCCATCGACGCCGTTGTCGCCCAGGCCTACGGCCTCACCCGCGACCAGTACGCCCACATCCTCGGAACCTTCAGCCACAAAAGCTACCCCAAGGCCCCGGCCCTCTGCCTGGCCGCTTTCGACGACCTCCAGCGCGTGGGCCTCGACGCCTTCGTCAAGGCCAACGACCCTTACTGGGACATCCCCCTCGTCGAGAGCCTCCCCCAGCCGGTCATCCACCTCCTCCCCACCGCGCAGGGGCCAGCGGCATCCACCGCGCCCGGCGCCTCCCCCGCGGCGCCGGCCCCCCTTATCGACCGCACCGGCCAGCTCTCCATGCTCGCCGACGGCGGCCCCATGTTCGGCATCGTTCCCGTTCCCGTTCCCGCTCCCGTTCCCGCTCCCGCTCCCCCTCCCCTCCCCGCACCCCCCGCGGACGACCCTTATCCCACCCTGGCTCGCCTCTTGGAGGAGCGCGGCCTCATCACCTCCCGCGACGCCCAGACCGCCACGGCCCTGGATGCGGCGGCCGTCCGCCCCTTGCTCAAGCGCCTCGTGGACGAGGGCAAGGCGGCGGTGGAGGGGGAGAAGCGCGGCACCAAGTACCGGTGGGTGGGAGGGAGAAGCTGACATGAACAAGACGACCGCTCAGTATGCGGGCAACCCCAAGCGGTTCGACTTTCCGACCCACAAGCAGGAGCACCCGGCCGGCTGCGGCCCCGCGTGCCTGCGGATGCTCGCCGAATGGGCGACGACGGCTCCCCAATCGGAGTACCGCTGGCGCCGCGTGCCCGGATGGCATCCGGTAAAGGGGCTCGGATTTGGCAGGATGAAGAATGCTCTCAAGAGAATCCCCGGGCTAATGTCCGCCAAGGTCACCGGCGACGAGCTGAAGCACCGGAGAGACGCGCAGGCGATTCGCGATCTCGACGGCGTCGACTCGGTCTATCTTCTTCTCACGGACTGCTACGGGCAGGACGGGACAAATCTCAAGCACTGGATCATCCTCGTCGATCTCTTTCGAGCCAAGAATAAGAAGCGCCTGCTCGCGCTGTACGCCGACCCCCTCTACGACGCGCTCTGCGTCTGGCCCTGGGACGCCTTGCTCGCGACGAGGGTCCTCGAGGGTTTCCGCATCGAGAGGTCTACATCATGATCACCAAGCTCTGGATCGACTCGTTCAAGGCCTTCTCGGACGACCCCAAGCGCAGCACCCCGGGCATCCCGCTCCAGCCCTTCACGGTCCTCGTTGGCCCCAACGGCTCGGGCAAGTCCACCATCTTGCAGGCCATCGACATGCTCGGCTGGCTCTCCAATGGCAACATCAATCGGATGCTCTCGAAGCAGGGGTGGGAGTATGCAGACCTGCCCCATCTTCGCTCGGATCACAGGCAGATCAGCATCGGCGCTGAGGTCTTTCTACCGGACGCAGGTACAGAGGTCTCATGGACCATCAAGCTCGGCACTCGCCGCTATCCCGGAATTGCCGAGGAGTACATCGAGATGCGGAACGAAGGTCGCTGGGTCGAGTTGCTCGCGCGTGCGGGGAGAGAGATCGAGCGACGATCGGAGAAGACGAGCAAGCACGAGATGACTCGCCTTACGCTCCCGGCTTCTTGGCTCTCCACCCTCGATCCTCGCGAAGACGCGAAAGACTTCCCGACCCTGGTGGCCCTCGCGCAGTGGGCCAAACGCATCCGTGCGTACTACTTCCTCGACCCCGCGGAGCTCCGGGCTGCCTCCCGGGGCGGCGAAGAGCGCATCGACGAGCTCGGCCTCCACGGCGAAAATCTCGCCGCTTTCCTGGCCCGCATCAAGTCCAAACCCAAGGACTTTGCGCGCCTCATCGACCGCGTTCGGGCCCATTATCCCCGGCTCGTCGACATTCATGTCCGCCGCAAAAGCTACGGGTGGACCCACCTCGAAATCACGGAGAAGTGGAACGGCGAGCAAGCCACCTTCAACGCCCGCCAAGTCAGTGATGGCCTCCTCCGCCTCATCGCCGTCTCGGCCATGCACGAAATGCGTGACCCGCCCAGCGTCCTGCTCCTCGACGAGATCGAGAACGGCCTCCACCCCCGCCTCCTCGGCGGATTCGTCCAGATGCTCGAAGAGCTGGCCAAGAGTGGCCGCACCCAGGTCATCGTCGCCACCCACAGCCCCATCACCCTCAACTACGTCTCCTCCCCGGAGGCCGTCCTCCTCGTCACCCGCGCCAAGGGCGGCGGCGTCCACGTAACCCCCATGCCGGCCACCAAGGGCTTCGACACCCTCCGCGAGCAGTTCGCGCTCGGCGAGCTCTGGTACAACGCCGGCGAGGACCGCCTCGTCCCCAAGGGGAAGGGCCGATGAGCCGCCGCAAAGATCCCACGTACACCGTCTTCATCGCCGCGGAGGGCCCCTCGGAGCTGGGCGATCTTGCGCGCGAGCGCGCATGGCGGCAGGACCCGCCGCGGGACGGCTACTTCCAGCCGATGATGCGCCGCTTGCTCGACGAGAACGTCGCCTTCGACGGGCAAACGATCACCCTCCTCGGCCGGTTCGAGCAGAAGAGAAAGCTGAACGGCCACGCCGACCGCGCCGCCAAGGCGCTCGCCCTCGCCAGCACCGTCGAAGGATGCCGCGTCCTCGTCTTCGCCCACGATGTCGACAAGGCATCGAGCGAAAAGCGGAATGCCACCGAGCGAAGCCGCCGACTCAAGGACATGCACGCGGAGATCGAGGCCGGCTTCGCGGCGGTCAGGGGCGCCGACCATATCGCCCGCGTCAAGGCCACCCCGCTGCGCATGATCGAAGCCTGGGCCCTCGGCGACCGCGCTGCCATCGCCAAGGTCGCCGGCAAGGAGGGCGACACCAGCGCCGTGCATGCGCACCCCGAGGAGACCTGGGGCGACGAGAAGAACCCCGCCTCCGGCCACCCCAAGTGCCTCCTCCGCCGCGCGCTCAGCCGCAACCCGAACCCGCAGGACTTCGCCGATCTCGCCACCGAAGCCGACCTCGACACCCTACGCGCCTCCTGCCCCGCCAGCTTCGCCCCCTTTGCCGACGAGGCCGAGACGGCCGCCAATGACGCGTATGTCCGACACGTCGTCGACGACCGATGACACGCGACCACGAACCCAAGCGAGCCATGGCCATCCCCATCCACCCCATCGCCATCGTCGACCAGGTCATCGAGGAATACCGGGGCCATGTCCTCACCGAGTTCCGCGCCCGGAACGACCGCCTCCGCGACGAGCTCGCCCGCGCCCTCGAAGGCCAGGGCTTCCTCGCCCAGGAGCCCTTCTTCCAGGCGTACCGCCCCTTCAAAGAGGGCAAGCCCTGGCGCGAGCTGGGCCTCGACGATCGCCTCGCCAAGGTCCTCGAAAAGAGATCCCGCTCGCGCACCGCCTTCCTCCATCAGAGCGAAGCCATCCAGGAGCTGTGCGGCCGCGCGGCGCAGAACATCGCCGTCACCACCGGCACCGGCTCGGGCAAGACCGAGTGCTTTCTTGCCCCCGTCCTCCAGAATGCCATCGAGGACTATGCCCGCTTCTCCAGGGACGGCCTCACGGCCATCCTCGTGTATCCCATGAACGCGCTGGCCACCGACCAGGAGCGTCGCATCACCGAATACCTCGAGGAATCGGGCCACACCGGTATTCGTGTGGCCCGGTATGACCGCGGCACCTCGCAGCAGCAGCGGGAAGAGCTGCGCAAGAAGCCCCCGCACATCCTCCTCACCAACTACATGATGCTCGAATACCTCCTCGTCCGGCCCAAGGACCGGGAGGCCATCTTCAAGAACCACCGCTGCCGCTTCCTCGTCCTCGACGAGGTGCACACCTACCGCGGCAGCCTCGGCACCAACATCGGCCTCTTGTTCCGCCGCCTCCGCGAGCACCTCAAGAAGGCCGTCCACGACTTCGCGACGGACATCCCAGACAAGGAAAAGCGCTTCCCCGAGCCCCTCATCGTCGCCACCAGCGCCACCATCAAGAGCGTCGACGACGAGACCAAGACCGAGGAAGAACGGCAGAAGATGCGCGCCATCGCGGTGCAGGACTTCCTCGCCACGATCACGGGCGCCCTGCCCCATACGTTCAAGGTCCTCGGCGAGGAGCGACAACCGCTCGAGCTCCCGCCGGAGGCGACGTGGCCGGCGCAACCGGCGGCGGTGACACTGCCCTCGCGTGACGATGCGGAGGCCACTCGCCGCGTGATCGCGGCGCTCGCCGGGCTGCCCCCGGAGACGCCTGTGGCGGAGTCCGCGCCCCGCGCGGGCATCCTCTTTTACCTCGCCGGCCTGCTCGCGAAGAAACCCCTCTCGCGCTCGGGGATCACGAGCGCCGTGCTCGCCTCTATCCCCGAGCGAGCGGGCGCGGACCCGGCGGCCGTCACCAAGGAGATCGAGGCGGCGCTCTTTGCCGGATCACAGATCGGCGATGTACCCGGCGCCCTCCGCCTCCGCGCCCACCGCTTCCTGCGCGGCGGCTGGAAGTTCCACCGCTGTGTCGATCCGGCGTGCGGTCGCCTCTACGCGCGTGGAGAAGAGTCCTGCGCGACATGCGGCAAGGATGCGGCCCCGCTCCTCCTCTGCCGCGCCTGCGGCGCCGATGCGCTCCAGTTCCGCGGCCCTGCCGACCCGCAGGGCGGCGCTCTCGTCCCTTATGCGCCCCTGCAGGACGACGCCGGTGTCGAGTGGATCCTCTATGACCAGCGCAGCATCACGGGCGCAGAAGGCGAGGAGGAAGACGACGAAGACGACGATGCGGAGGACACTGCGACGAGGAGCGCCCCGGCGCGCAAGGCCAAGCCGAAGAGCGGGACGCGCCACGTCTTGAAGGGCTCCTTCGATCCGGAGCACTGCGATTTCGTCGCCGACGAGAGCATCTATCCGGTCAAGGTCATCCTCGCGCCCAAGCGCAACCGCTGCCAGGTGTGCGACAGCTATGCCGGGAGCGGCCATGTCCTCACCCCCGTCTCGCTCGGCACCTCGGCGGCGCTGCATGTGCTCGCGGAGGGCGTCGTGGAGAGCCTTGCGGCCCAGCACACGGGCGACGCCGAGCATGCGAAGGACCCGAAGGAGCGCGTCCTCATCTTCTCCGACAGCCGCCAGGACGCGGCCCACCAGGCCCAGTTCATCCAGCAGGCGAGCCGCTACGATCGCATGCGGCGCCGCCTCGTCCGCGCGCTCGACGAGCGCGGCAAGCTCACCCTCGAAGACGCCGTCACGGAGCTGCTCGCCCGGGGCTTCGAGCGGAAGGACAACCCGCACCTCCGCGCCGGCCGCGAGCGGAGCGTCCAGGTCTTGGGGCCGCAGCGGAGGCAGGACGCCGCCGCCTGGGAAGAGGCGCCGCTGCTCGACGAGCTCGCCGTCCGCTCGAGCTTCCGCGCCTCGGTGCTCAACCTCGGTCTCGTCGGGGTGCGGTACAGCACGCTCGATGTGGCCGTCGAGCAATTCGGCAAGCCCATCGCGGACGCGCTCAAGCTCACCCCCGGGCAGCTCCACTACCTCTGCCGGTGCCTGCTCGACGAGATGCGGGCCCGCGCCGCCCTCTCCCGCCCCATGCTCACCTATCACCCGGAGAACGCCAACTGCCCCTCTGCCTTCAAGAAGGCCAACTGGGACCGGCGCTTCGTACAGCCCCAGGGGTATCCCTGCGACGCTGCGGGCGCGCCGCGCGGGCACCTCGACAAGAGCGAAGTGGTGCCGGGCGTGCGCGGAAACAATGCCTGGCGCAGGCAGGGCAAGGGCGGGAGCAGTCCTCATATCCAGAAGGTCTTCACACACCTGCTAAGGCGGATGGCCGGCATCGACGCCGAGGAGAAGATGCTCCTCGACGTGCTGGAGTTCTTGATGGGCGCGGGCGCGCTCGCGCCGGCCAAGCTCTTCGGGCTGGGGCCCAAGCCGAGCACGCTCCTCATGGTGAGCGACAGCGCCATCGAGCTACAGCCTCTCCGCGACGGCGATCGGTTCCGCTGCACCGTCTGCAACCAGAAGATGCCCTGGGTGGCCGAGGGATCGCCCTGCCGGAGCTGCCACGGCACGATGCGCCCCTGGCGGCGCGAGGAGCTGGAAGAGAACCGCTTCTTCCGTCGCATCCTTCGCTCTAACGAATCCCCGCTCATCGCCGAGGAGCACACCGCGCAGCTCGCGGCCTCGGAGCGCACCGTCGTCGAGGAAAGGTTCATCGCCCCGGCGAGCGTCGACCCCCTCAACGTGCTGGCTTGCTCGCCGACGCTCGAAATGGGCATCGACATCGGCGGCCTCGAAGCCGTGCTGATGCGCAACGTGCCCCCCCGCCCGGACAACTATGCCCAGCGCGGCGGCCGCGCCGGCCGCAAGAGCCGCGCCGGGGTGGTCCTCGGGTATGCGCGCAATACCCCGCATGACCAGTACTTCTACGAGAAACCGGAGGAGATGATCGCCGGCGCCGTGGCCGCGCCTGGGGTAGCGCTCGGCAACCGCGATGTGGTGATCCGCCACTTGAACGCCATCGCCCTGGGCTCATCGAGCCCCGGGCTCGCGGGCCGGATGGAGGAATACCTCGATACCCATGGGGAGCTGAAGCAAGAGCCAATCGCCGCGCTCCTCGAGGGCTTCGAGGCCGAGTTCGAGCCTGCGGCCAAGCTCGCGCTCGAGGCCTGGAAGGTCGAGGTGCTCGGGCCCCTCGGGCTCGCCTCCGAGGCTGCGTTGCTGGAGGTGCTGCGCGAGCAGCCTGCGCGCATCCGAGAGCTCTTCGATCGCGTGAGCAAGCAGATCAAAGACCTGCGCGAGCCGGTCGCCCGCTACGCAGATTCTTTGAACCAGGAGCAGCAGGCACGCCGCGCCGGCGAGATGATCCGGCGCTTGCTCGGGAGACCGGCCAGCGAAGGCCGGGGAAGCGAATCCGACGACCGATCCTCGGGGCACCCGATGCGGCGCTTCGCCGAGTTCGGTATCTTGCCGGGCTACGAGTTCCCGTCGCAGCCGGCATCGCTGCGCCTGCTCGGCGACGACCACGAAGAAGAGCCGATCAACGTCGAGCGCCGCTTCGGCATCGCCCAGTACCAGCCGGAGGCCATCGTTCACGCGCGCGGCCACAGGTGGGAGGTCATCGGGCTCGATCGCGCTTCGCCCTGGAACCCTTCGGGCGACGCGCCCATCTGGCTGTACGTGCTTTGTGGGACGTGTGGGCTCCGGGTCGACGCCCAGGGCGAGCCGACTTGCCCCCGCTGCCGGGGGGCACACCTGAGCGGCAAGCCGCTCGCCGCCTACGAGCTCGGCGGGTTCGTCGCTCGCCGCCATGACACCCCCGTGCTCGACGAGGAGGAGCGCATCAGCCGAGCCGGCGGGCTGCGCTGCGAGCCGCAGTGGGACGGCGAGGTGCAGAGCACCTATCTGCTCGCCAACGGCTGGCAGGCCGAGCTGCGCCGCGGCGAGCTGGTGCGCTGGATCAACGAGTCGCGCCGCAAGGGCGCCGCTCCCGGGGAGCTGGGGCCCGGCTTTTCGCTCTGCGTTTCCTGCGGTCAGTCGCTCAAGGACGATGACGAGGAGTCGACAGCAAAGAAGGCCAAGAAGAACCAGGCGCCCCGCAAGGGTGACGCCCCCGATCCCTATGGCCACGCGTCTGGATGTTCGAGGCGCGGAAAGAAGCCCGAGCCCTTCGCCCTGACCACGGGCGCTCCGGCGACCACGCTGCGCATCCTTCTGGACCTGCCCCACGACTACCCGGACGACGACTACCGCAAGCTCGGTCTCTCGCTCGGATATGCCCTGCGGATCGGGATGCGGCACCTCTACATGCTCGACGGCCCGGAGATCGAGCTGGAGGTGGAGCCAGCCTTCGCCTACCAGGACGACGCCGGCACACGCAAGCGCGGTGCGCTCACGTTCATCGACGGCGCCATCGGCGGGAGCGGCTTTCTGGAGCGCGCCGCCGCCGAGATGCACCTCGTGGCCCAGAAGGCGATCGAGCACCTGGAGCACGACGGCTGCGAAGACGCCTGCTACCGCTGCCTGAAGAGCTATCAGAACCAGCGCCACCATCCTCTGCTCTCATGGCCGCATGCTCTCCCGGGCCTCACGGCGCTCGCGGAGCGACGGCCGGCGCGACGGCCCGGCAAGAGCAGCGATCTCAAGCGCGTGCGCGCCTGGCTCGAAGCGTATGAAGCCGGCGTCGGCTCGCCGCTGGAGCTGCGCTTCTTGCGCCTGTTCGAGAAGAAGGGCCTGAAGGTCGACAAGCAAGTCCCCATCGCCGTCGAGGAGGGGAAGAACCCCATCACGTACGCCGACTTCGCCATCCCGGGCGAGCGCATCGCCATCTACGTGGACGGCGCCGCCTTCCACGTCGGCAAGAACCTCCGGCGCGATAAGCAGATCCGCGCCCGCCTCACCTCCGCCTCGCCCCCCTGGCGCGTGGTGGTCCTCACGGCGGCGGATCTATCGAGCGGGATCCCCGATCTCGCCATGATGTACGGGACCTTCCCCAAGGAAGAGCCCGAGCCGCCGAGCACACCGGAGCTACCGGCAGTCACCTCGACGATCCCCGAGAACGAGCGGTTCTGCGGAGACTACGAGCTCCTCGTCGCGCTGAGCCCCGGAGGGATGGCCGAGGTGTTCAAGGCGCGCCACCGGACGACGGGCGATCTCGTCTTCCTCAAGCGCGTAAGAACGGAGTCCACCGAGATGGACGCGTTGAACCGAGAGATGGAGATCTACCAGAAGCTCCAGTGGCACGACGGCGAGCACATCCTCCAGGTGCTCTCCATGGAGCGAGGGGACGACTTCGTAGCTCTGGTGACGGAGCTGGCCGACGGCGGCGATCTGGCGGGATACATGAAGGGAAGATCCGAGCAAAAGCTCCCTCTCGCCCACGCCCGAGAGGTCGCGCAGGCGGTGGCAGCGGGCGTGGCGGAGCTACACCGATCCCATATCGTCCATCGCGACATCAAACCCCAGAACGTGCTGTGCTCGCAGGGTAAGTGGAAGATCGCCGACTTCGGGATCTCGAAGAACCGCGACCGGCACAGCGGTGGCAAGACCTTCCAGATGGCGGGAACGCTCGAATATGCGGCCCCCGAGCAGCTCGCCGGCGCCGTGGCGCACCCGAGCGCAGACATCTTCTCGCTGGGCAAGCTGCTCACCTTCCTGCTGACCGGAACGACACGCCTCGATCTCGTCCCAGCAGAGCCCGGGTGGTGCAAAGCGTTGATCCGGCGGATGACCGACCAGGAGCCCGAGCTGCGGCCCTCCATCGAAGAGGTGGAGCAGGCGCTGGCGATCGGCGAGCAACCTGCCCTGACCCGATGAGGGCGACCCCGCAATCAGCCGCCGGACACTCCCGCCGCACCGTCCTCGTCACGCCTCGCGGACCTCGGCCCGGCCGGGACGCCGATTCGTCGCGTCGGCGCACGAGAACCTGGGCAGCCAGCCCCTCGCCGAAGATCCGATAAAGTTCGCGCTGAAGATCGAGACCACCGGGGGCCCGTGCTGATCATCGAGCGGTTTCAGAGGACATCGCGGCTCGTTGAAATCCCCCGATTTGCCGGTGGATCTACCGCAGATCCCACGCCACCGCGCGCAGCAGCTCGGCCACGCTCAGCGCATGCGCCACACAGCCGGCGGGCGCGTGCGGCGGATCTCCATCCGAGAGCTCCGCCACCTGCCCCACGGCGAGCTCGTTGCTCGCGGCCGAGGCCACGAGCTTGTGCAAGAGCGGGGCGAGCTGGGCGCGCGCGGCGCTCTGGCAGGCGGCCCTCACGAAGAAGCCCATCATCCAGGGCCAGACGGCGCCGCGGTGGTAGGCGGCGTCGCGCTCCTCGGCCTTGCCGGCGTACCGCCCGCGGTAGCGCGCGTCGCCGGGGGGCAAGGAGCGCAGGCCCGCGCGGGTCACGAGCGCCTGCGCCCGGTCGAGCAGCTCGACGGCTTGCTCGGCGGTAAAGCATGCGGGATCGACCGCGAGGGCGATGAGGGCGTTCGGGCGAAGGGTGGGATCGTGGAAGGCGCCGGGGCCATCGGCGACCTCGGAGATCACGTCGTAGGGGTAGCCGGTCTCCTCGCACCAGAAGCGGGCGCGGAAGGCGGCGCGGGCGCGGTCCCGCTCGGCCTCGGCGCGCGCGGCGAGGGCCTCGTCGGAGGCGGCGCGGGCGACGCGCGCGAGGGTGTCGCAGCCCCGGGACCAGAGCGCGCAGAGCTCGACGGGGCAGCCGGGGCCCGCGCCGGCGGGGGCGCCCGCGGCGCGACCGAGCATCCAGGTGAGCGGCTCGCTCGACGGGCCCGCGGCGAAGAGGCCGTCCGCGGTGACGTGGATTCCTTGGCGCGTGCCGCGGAGGGCGGCCTCGAAGGCGGCGCGGAGTGCGGGGTAGAGCTCGCCGGTGACGAACGGATCACCGTCGCCGATCGCGTCGGCGAGGAGGCGCGCGGCCTCGAAGAACCAGAGGGTGGTGTCGGCGGAGACGTCGTCGGCGCCGGTGGTGGGCTCGCGGAGACGGTTGGGGATCAAACCATCGACCATGGAGGCCATGAGATCGCGGAGGATCTGCTTGGCGCCCTCGATCTTGCGGGGGACGAGGTAGAGCCCGGGCAGGGCGAGGAGGGTGTCGCGGCCGGCGATGTCGAACCAGGGGTAGCCGGCGATGATCGCGGGCCTCGGCGCCAGATCGGCGCGGAAGGCCTCGGCGGCGACGTGGAGGCGACGCTCGAGCAAGGGCACGCCCGGGCCAGGATCCTCCGCGCGGATCGCGGCCTCCGACGCGGCGAGCAGCGCCTCGGGATCGCCGGGCGGCAGCCTGTCGACGGCCGCGAGCAAGGTGGCCGGCTCCTCGCCGAGCTGGATCTCGAAGACCCCGGGCGTCCACAGATCTTCCACGTAGTCGAGGCCGCGTTCGCGCTCGGAGAGGAGCTCGAAGCGGCGCCACCAGTCCGGCGAGCCGACGAAGGTGCCCTCGTAGCGGAAGCAGATCCGCGGCAGATCTTTGCGCGGCTGCACGCGCACCTCGCCGGCGCCGCGCGGCCCCGCGTCCTCGCCGAGCGCGCGCAGCTCGACCCGCTGCATCATGCCCCCGTGCTCGCGCTGGAGCTGGTGGTGGCCGCGGGCGGCGATCAAGGGGCGGAGGACGAGCTTGACGGGCTTCTTCCCGCGGAAGCGGTAGCGGAGCACCACGGCGTTCTCGCCGCGGACGAGGCCGAGCGTGACCTCCAGCTCGCCGGCGGGGATCTGGTAGGTCCAGCGCGGGAGCGGGTCCTGATCGAAGCGCTCGAGGAAGAGGGCGCCCGCGGTGGGATCGACGCCGGGGAACTGGTGCTTGAAGAGGTCCCAGCGGTTCGGCGGCGCGCCGCGACCCGTGGGGGCGCCGGGCTCGCGCGGCGCAACGACGGTGATGTCCACGTGCGAGAGGAGCACGTGCCGCCCGATCGGGGGCTCGAGCGCCGCGACCAGGAGGCCGTGGTAGCGGCGCGTGTGCATGTTGGCGAGCGTCGAGGCGGCGTAGGCGCCCGCGCCGTTGGTGTGCAGCCACTCCCGGCGGGCCCGCGACAGATCGCCCTTGACGGCCACGCTCGGCCAGAGCGCGTCGGCGGGGCTCACCGCGGCCGTCATCGCGCGTCTCCGGCGCGGCTCTGCTTCTCCAGCGCCGCGACCGCCGTCGCCTCCATCCGATCGCGCGGAGGCGCCTGGCCCGTCCAGAGCTGGATGCTGAGCTCGGCCTGCCGGACGAGCATGCCGAGACCGCCGACCGCCTCGAGGCCCTCGGACGCGGCCACGCGCAGGAAGGGGGTGACCGACGGGGCGTAGACCACGTCGTAGGCCAGGGCATGCCGGGGGAGCTTGCCCCACGGCACGACGGCGCACACGCCCTCGCCCGGATCGGCGCCGAGCATGCCGGCGCTCGTGGCCTGGATCACGCAGTCGGCCTGGCTGACGAGCTCGCGCCACTGCAGGCGGAGGAGCTGCGAGGTCTTGGTGGTCGGCTCCGAGCCCGCGGTGCCCGGCCAGAGGGCGGTGAGGGCGCCGAGATCGCGCGCCTTCTCGGCCGCCGGAGAGTCGAAGGTCGCCTCCATGCTCGTCCACGAGCGGGAGGTGACGCTGAGGTGATGCTGAACCAGGCGCTTGCATCGACGATCGCCGCCATCACCGCGCCGCCGCTGCCGATCACGGCGGCGCGCATCCGCGGGCGGCCGGTGAGCCGCTCGCCGAGGACGAGGGTGAGCGCATCCGCGTCGGTGTTGTGGGCGATGACGCGGCGCTTGCGGTCGACGACGAGGACGTTGGCGGCGCCCACCTCCTCGGCGCTCGGCGCGATGCTGTCGCAGAGATCGAGGACGGCGCGCTTGTAGGGCACGGTCACGTTGGCCCCGGCGATGAGGCCGCTCCGCATGTCCTCCACCACCGAGCGCAGGTTCGGCACGGAGGGCACGTCCATCGCCGTGTAGAAGTGCGACAGGTGCATGCCCTGGAACGCGGCCATGCACATGGCCGGCGAGACCGAGTGGGCGACCGGGTGCCCGAGCAGGGCGTAGCGCTGCGGCCTAGCCATGGGTTCCCTCCGAGGGGCGGGTCCGCGGTCGGGCCGAGCGTGGCTCGTCGTGGACGGCGCTGACCACCGTGGTCACGATGTGACCTTCGTGGACGCGGAGATCCAGTGTGTCCCCCGCGGACACCTCCGCGGCGCTCCGCACGGCCCGGCCCTCGGCGGTGGTGGCGATCGCGTAGCCGCGGGCGAGCACGCCGAGGGGGGAGAGCGCGTCGAGGGCGCCGGCCTCGTGGGCGAGCGCGCGGCGGCGATCGGCGAGGGCGCGGCGCATGGCGCCCGCGAGGCGGAGGTGGAGCGGGGAGAACGAGGCGCGGGCCGCGCTGAGCAGGGCCATCGGGTGGCGGGCCGCGAGGCGGCGCTCGATCTGGACGATCTCCCCCTTGCGCTCGCCGATGAGCCGGACGGCCGCGGCGCTCATGCGCGCGAAGGCCTCGTCCACCTCCTGGCGGCGGGGGCCGATCAGGTGCTCGGCCTTGCCCATCCGGCCGACGAGCCGATCGAGATCGTCCTGCGCCTCTTCGAGCATGCGCTCGAGGGCCTGCGTGAGCCGGGCCCGGAGGTGATCGAGCGAGGAGGCGCGGTCCTCGGCGTCGGGCACCAGCATCTCCGCGGCCTGCGAGGGCGTGGCCGCGCGGACGTCGGCGCAGAGGTCGGTGAGCGTCACGTCGATCTCGTGCCCCACGGCGCTCACCACGGGCACGCGCATGGCCGCGACCTTGCGGGCGAGCTGCTCGTCGTTGAAGGCCGCGAGATCGTCGGACGAGCCGCCGCCGCGGCCGAGGATCACCACCTCGACCTCCGGCACCCGCTCGAGCAGGCCGAGGGCCTTGATCATCTGCCCCGCGGCGCCCGCGCCCTGCACGGCCGCGGGCGAGAGGAGGATCCGCACGCCGCCGCGGCGGAAGGCGACCTTGACGATGTCGTGGATGGCCGCGCCGCCCGCGCTCGTGACCACGCCGATCACGCGCGGGTCGGCCGGCAGGGGGCGCTTGCGCGCCGGATCGAAGAGCCCCTCGGACGCGAGCTTTTCCTTGAGCCGCTCGAGCGCCTCGAGGAGCGCGCCCCTGCCAGCGGGCCGCGCCTCCTCCGCGGTGAACTGGAGGCGGCCCCGCGGCGCCCAGAAGGTGGGCCGGCCGATCAGCACGACCCGCGCGCCGTCTTCCAGGAGACGCCGGGAACGCGGGGGCGCGCTGCGGTACATCACGCAGTCGATGGCGGCGTCCTCGGCCTCGTCCTTGAGGGTGAAGTAGAAATGGCCGCTCGACGCCGGGCGCAGACCGCTGATCTCCCCCTCCACGTGGATCGCGTAGCCCACCCCCTCGACGGCGCGCTTGAGGCGGCGGTCGAGCTCGGCCACCGAGAGCACCGCGGGCTCGGCCGGCTCCTCGGGCTCGATCGGCACGTCGAGCGAGGGGGGCTCGGGCGCTCGCGGCGCGGGCGCGGCGCCGAAATCGAGCGACAGGCTGTACGGGGGAGATCGGCGCGCCACGGAATGCGAGCAGTAGCTTTTGTACGGCCGCCGGGAAAGACCGATGAAGACGCCCGGGGGCCGGTCCTCCGCCCGGCCTCCCCGGCCGCCCGCCCGGGGGCGCCCCGCCCGGAGCGGCGCACATCCTGTCCCCGCCCGGCCGCCCTGTGCGAAGATGGCTCCGGTGAGGACCGCCGAGCGGCGGCGCCTCCCCGAGGCCTCCATGCGGCTGTCCTTCCTTGCTCCTCCGGCCTTCGCGCTCGCTCTCACGGGCGCAGCCCTGCCGTGCGCGGCCGCGCCGCCGGATCCCAAGGCCGCGGCCCGCAAGCTCGCCGACGAGGGGTACGAGCTCTACCAGGCCGGCAAGATGGACGAGGCGATCGACGCCTTTCGCCGGGCCGATCAGCTCTTCCATGCGCCGACCCTGGTGTTCGCCCAGGCCAAGGCCTCGGCGCGGGCGGGCAAGCTGCTCGAGGCGCGGGCGCTCTTCCAGCGGGTCATCGCCGAGAAGCTCCCGCCGAACGCGCCGGACGAGTTCGTGGGCGCGCAGAGCTCGGCCGAGGGCGAGCTGACCGCGCTGACGCCGCGGATCCCGACGATCGTGATCAAGGTCCGCGCGCCGGACAAGCTGCACTTCAGCGTGAGCATCGACGGGCAGCGCCTGCCGCCCTCGTCGCTCGACAAGCCGGTCGAGCAGAACCCGGGCCAGCATGCGGTGCTGGTGATGCCCGAGACGGGCAAGGGGACGAGCCGTAACGTGATCTTGCACGAGGGCGACAGCGAGCTGGTGGAGCTGACCCTGACCGCACAGCCCCCGCTGGAGCCACAGCGCAAGGCCACGCCGCTGCCGCCCGCGCCGCCTCCGCCGGCCCAGGGCAACGGGCTCACGACGCCGGCCATCGTCGCGTTCGGCGCGGGGGCCGTGGGCATCGGGGTCGGCGCGGGGCTCGGGGTGATGACGCTCAGCCGCGCCTCCGATCTCGACGCGCAGTGCCCCTCCCACAAGGCCTGCGCGCCGAGCCTCGAGCCCGGCTTCGCCACGACCAACCTGCTCGCGGCCCTCTCCACCGCGGGCTTCGTGATCGGCGGCGCCGGCGCAGCCGCAGGGGCGATCCTCCTGCTCGTACCGGGCAAGCCCGGCGATCCAAACAAGCCGGCCGATCCGCCGCGGGCCGCGCTCTCCGTGGGGCCCGGCTTCGCCGCCGTGCGGGGGGTGTTCTGATGGCCTCGATCCGGCGCGCGATCGCGGTCCTCGGGAGCATGCTCCTCCTCGGCGGCACGGCCACGTGCAACCTCGTCGCGGGCCTCGGCGACTACGAGTTCAGCGACGGCGGGAGCGGCACCGCGTGCACCGTCGCCGCCGACTGCAACGATCAGAACCCGTGCACCGACGACGGCTGCGTGAACGGCACCTGCGTGGCCTCACCGGTCGCGGACGGGCCGAGCTCGGTGAGCAAGCCGGGCGACTGCAAGGTGACGGTGTGCACGGGCGGCGCAGCGAAGGAGCAGGTCGACGACACCGACATCCCGGCCGACGACAACGACTGCACGGCCGACACCTGCGCCGAGGGGCACCCGCACAACACGGCCCTGCCGGACGGCGACGGCTGCACCCTCAACGGCCACCCCGGGACCTGCGTGGGCGGCACCTGCGAGGTGGCCTGCGGGGCGGATCTGCCGCCCTGCGACGACGGCAAGCCCTGCACCGAGGACACCTGCGACGAGGGCAAGGGACGCTGCTCGTTCGAGCCGCTCGAGGACGGGACCAAGACCCCCGGCGCGATGGATCTGCCGGGGGATTGCCTCGGGCATGTCTGCTCCGGGGGCAAGGACGTGATCGTCAACGACGACGCCGACGTGCCGAAGACCGAGACCGACTGCGATCAGGAGCTGTGCAACGCGGGCGTGCCCTCCAACCCGGCGCTCCCGCCCGACACGCCCTGCTTCACGGCGGGCGGCGCGGTTTGCGACGGGCAGGGCGCCTGCGTCGCGTGCAACACCGACGGCAAGTGCGCGGGGCCGAGCGACGACTGCCAGCACCCCGGCTGCGTCGAGCATGCCTGCAAGCCCGTGTTCACTCCACCGAACACGCCCGTCTCCCCTGCCCTGCAGATGCCGGGCGACTGCCACCAGAAGGTGTGCGACGGCGCGGGCGGCATCGTCTCCAACGTCGACGACACCGACGCCCAGACCGACGGCAACCCCTGCACCGACGACGTGTGCGTCAACGGCGAGGCCAAGCACCCGCCGTCCGCCGCCGGCACCGCCTGCGGGATGGGCGGGATGGTGTGCAGCGGGCAAGGGAGCTGCGTCGGCTGCGTGGACGACTCGAGCTGCATGGCGCCCGCGACATGCGGCGGCTGCGGCGTCGCCAACACCTGCTGCTGCCAGCCGAAGACCTGCGCGCAGCTCGGGGTCACCTGCGGGATGGTCGGAAACGGCTGCGGCGGGCAGCTCCAGTGCAACAACGGGATCAAGGACGGCACCGAGACCGACGTCGACTGCGGCGGGTCGAGCTGCGCGACGCCGTGCGGGCAGGGCAAGGCTTGCTCCGCCGGCACCGACTGCGCCTCGACCTTCTGCGCGGACGGGGTGTGCTGCGAGAGCGCGTGCGGCGCTGCCTGCCAGTCGTGCAACCAGCCGAACAAGCTCGGGATCTGCTCGGCGATCAACATGGGGCAGGACAACAGCCCGGCCGGCATCTGCAGCGGGACATCGACCTGCGCCAACGGCGTGTGCAAGAAGCTGAACGGCCAGCCGTGCGCGGCGAACGCCGAGTGCACGAGCGGCGCCTGCGCCGACGGCGTGTGCTGCTCGGGCACGTGCACGGGCGTCTGCAGGGCGTGCAACCTGATGGGCAGCGTGGGCACGTGCACCAACGTGCCGGCGGGGCAGCAAGATCCGACCGCCAACATCCCCTGCATCGGCACGAGCGTGTGCGACGGCAACGCGGTGTGCAAGAAGGGCAACGGGCAAGCGTGCGGGAGCGGCAACGACTGCGCCTCGACCTTCTGCGCGGACGGGGTGTGCTGCAACAACGCGTGCAACACGACGTGCCAGAGCTGCAACCTCGCCGGGAGCGTGGGCACCTGCTCGAACATCCCCCAGTACACGAACGACTCGAGCCCCTCCTGCGCGATGGCGCAGACCTGCGACGGCGCCGGGCTCTGCCTCAAGACCAACGGGCAGCTCTGCGCGCTGGGCTCCGAGTGCGCGAGCCACAAGTGTACGGGCGGCACCTGCACCCCCTGAGCCGGAGCGGGCGGCGGGCGAAAAATCCGGCGCTGCCGGACAGATTTTCGTGCCGGATCCCACAGCGGGTGGTCCCGAGGCCCGGGCCCGTGCGATGATGGCGACGCACCGCGGGCGGGGCCCGGAGGGCTCCATGCCCAGCCGCCCGGCCCGCGCGCACCGCCCACCCCCATGAAGCTCGCGCCCGGAGTGACGATCGCAGGCCGGTACCGCCTCGAGCGGCGGCTCGCCGTCGGCGGGATGGGCTCGCTCTGGGTGGCCCGGCATGCGCAGCTCGACGTCGAGGTGGCGATCAAGTTCATCGACCCGAAGCAGGCCGGCTCGGCGGTGGCCCGGCAGCGCTTCGAGCGGGAGGCCAAGGCGGCCGCCACGCTGCGCAACGCCCATGTGGTGCACGTGCAGGACTACGGGGTCGACGGCGATCTGCCCTACCTCGTGATGGAGCTGCTCCACGGCGAAGACCTCGGGCGGCGCCTCGATCGCGAGAAGCGGCTCAGCCTTCAGGCGGCGGCGAAGATCCTCCACCAGACCGCCCGGGGCCTGCGCAAGGCGCACGAGGCCGGCGTCGTCCACCGCGATCTCAAGCCCGCGAACATCTTCCTGGCGCGGACCGACGAGGACGAGGAGGTCGTGAAGATCCTCGACTTCGGCATCGCCAAGGAGACGGGCGCGGTGCTCGTCGGCGAGGGGACGAAGACGGGCGAGCTGATGGGCTCGCCGCACTACATGAGCCCCGAGCAGGTGCGCGGCTCGAAGGATCTCGATCACCGGAGCGATCTCTGGTCGCTCGGCGTCATCCTCTTCCGCGCGGTCACGGGCCGCCTCCCCTTCGCGAGCCAGGTGCTCGGCGCGGTGATCGCCCACATCCTCGCGGACCCGATCCCCCGCGCGAGCGAGGTCGCGCCGGATCTGCCCTCCGCGCTCGACGGCTTCTTCCTCCGCGCCTTCTCCCGCGACAAGACCCAGCGCTTCCAGTCGGCGCGGGAGATGTCGGAGGCGTTCACCGCCATCGTGCAGGGGACGACCGCGTCTCCCCTGCCCCGCCTCGACAGCCTGCACGACGCGTCGGCGAGCGCGCCGAGCTGGACGCCCCCGCCGATGACCCAGCTCGCGCAGGTGGTGGTGCCGGCGCATGCCGCCGTGCCCTTGATGGCCCGGCCGACGCCGCGCACCTTGCCGATGCCGCCGACGCCGCCGGTGCCGCCGACCGCGCCGCGACCACCGGCGCCGCCGACCGCGCCGCAAGCGACCCCGGCGTCGACGCCCCAGCCCGTCGCGGCCGCGAGCGGCCCGACGAGCGCGCCGGCGCCGAGCTCCGCGGGCGGCCCCGCACCCTTCGCCGCGCCCGCGTCGAGCGCTGCTGCGCTCCGAGCGGCGCCGGTCGCGCAGGCGATACCCCAGGCGCCTCGATCCGCGGGGTCCGCGCCGATGGCGCCGGCGATGCCGAGCATCGACGTCACCTTCGATCCGGTGGCCGAGCCCTCGAAGACGCCGCTCTCCCCGGGGAGCGGGGCCGACTCGGTGCCCACCACCGGCGGCCTCGCGGCGACCGGAGGCCATGTCGCGCCGGATCCGCCCTGGGCTCGGCGCTCTCCGTCCGCGGCGAGCTGGGGCGTCGGCATCTCGGTGCTCCTCGGCGTCGTGTTCGTCGTGCTCTTCCTCGTGATGAAGGGCGGGGGCGCGACGAGCAGCGAGCCGGGGAGCGCGGAGATCGAGTCCGCCGCCTCCTCCACGACGCCGGCCGCGCCTTCGGATCGAGCGCCCGTGACGCCGCCGCCCGTGACGAGCCCCGCGGTGGAGGCGCCCGCCGGCACCGCGGCGGCGTCGGCCTCGGCCTCGGCGCAGCCGGCGCGCGTCGAGGCGCCCAAGGTCACGACCCCGGCCCCCAAACCGGCGGACTCCGGCAAGAAGAAGAAGCCCTCCTGGGGTTTCTGAGGCGGCGCTCGGCCGGGTTTGCTATGGCGAGTCTCCCCATCCATCCCGTGCGCGCGGTGCGCGCGGGCGATCGACGAAGGCAACGAACGCCGTGTTCCGCAAAGTCCTGATCGCCAACCGCAGCGAGATCGCCGTCCGGATCATCCGAACCCTCCACGAGATGGGCATCGCCGCCGTCGCGGTCTACAGCGAGGCCGACCGCGCCGCGCTCCATGTGCGCGTGGCCGACGAGGCGTACCCGATCGGCCCCGCCGCGGCCGCGGAGAGCTACCTGCGCATCGACAAGCTGATCGATGTCGCGAAGCGCTCGGGCGCGGAGGCCATCCACCCCGGCTACGGCTTCCTCTCGGAGAACCGCGAGCTCCCCGCCGCGTGCGAGGCTGCGGGGATCGCGTTCATCGGCCCGCCCGCGAGCGCGATGGAAGCGATGGGCTCGAAGACGGCCGCGCGCGCCAAGATGGCGGCGGCGGGCGTGCCGATCACGCCGGGCGGCGCGGCCGGTACGCTCGAAGAGGCGAAGGCCACCGCGGCCCGCGTGGGCTATCCGGTGCTGATCAAGGCGGCCTTCGGCGGCGGCGGCAAGGGCATGCGCCTCGTGCACCGCGAGGAGGAGCTCGGGGCCGCGCTCGAGCGCGCGCAGAGCGAGGCCGGGCGCGCCTTCGGCAACGCGCTCGTCTACATCGAGAAGGCCATCCTCCGGCCGCGCCACGTGGAGATCCAGGTGCTCGGCGATCGCGAGGGGAACATGGTCCACCTCTTCGAGCGCGACTGCTCGATCCAGCGCCGGCACCAGAAGGTGGTCGAGGAGACGCCCTGCCCCGCCGCGACGCCCGAGCTCATCCGGCAGATGGGCGAGGTGGCCGTGAAGGGCGCCCTCTCGGTCGGGTACTTCTCGGCGGGCACCTTCGAGTTCCTCCTCGGCGAGGACGGCAATTTCTACTTCCTCGAGATGAACACGCGCCTCCAGGTGGAGCACCCGATCACCGAGTGGACGACGGGGATCGATCTGGTCTCGGAGATGGTGAAGATCGCCGCCGGGCAGCCGCTCGGGCGGACGCAGGAGACGGTGCACCGCCAGGGCGCGTCCATCGAGTGCCGCATCTACGCCGAGGACCCGACGACGACGAACTTCCTCCCGAGCCCCGGGACGATCCGCGCGCTGCGCAGCCCCGGTGGGCCGTGGGTGCGCGACGACAGCGGCTTCTACGAGGGCGCGATCGTGCCGAGCCACTACGATCCGCTGATCTCCAAGCTGAGCGTCTGGGCGCCCGATCGGCCCTCGGCGCTCCGGCGGATGCAGCGGGCGCTGCGCGAGTACGTGGTGACCGGGATCCGGACGAACCTCGTCTTCCACGAGAAGCTCCTCGCGCAGCCGGATTTCGCGGCCGGCAAGTACCACACGGGCTTCATCGCCGAGCATGCGGACAGCCTCTTCGGGTACACCGAGGTGGGCGACGCGGAGCAGGAGATCCTCGCCGCCGCGCTGGCCGTGGCGGCGGCGCGCACGGAGCGGGGGCCGCGCGCGCCGAGGGGCAGGACGTGGAAGCGCGCGGGAGGCTCTCGCCCTGGGTCCTCCAGCACCGGAGCCGGCTTTCCGGCTGACATTCCTCTCGCCGCCCGCGAGCCCGGTGCTACCCTCGTTGCACCGGGTCTAGGTCTGGAGGCGCGCATGGGACGCGAGCAGAAGCGCGAAGGCGGTCGCTGGGTCGCAGCAGAGCCCGGCGTCCGCTCGCCGCTCGCGCCGGTCCCGGCCGCGCAAAGGAGCCGCGCCGAGCCCCGGTGGCTCGACGCGATCGACCCGCAAGCCCCACCGCCCGCGCCCCCGCGGCGGAGCGCCCTCGCCGCGATCCCGCTCCTCGTGGGCGCGCCGCTCGTCGCGGCCTTCGGGCCCGCCCCGGTGCTGCGCTTCGTGCTCGCCTCGCTCCTGCTGCTCGGCGCGATCGCCCTGGTGCTCCGCGCCCGCCCCGCCCGCCCGCGGCGCGCCCCCGGGCCCCGGCGCGGGCTGGAGATCACGGGCGATCGCCTGCTCTTCCGCGGCCACGAGCGGAGCAGCCTCCTCGTCACGCTGAGCAGCCCCTTCGGCGTCACCCTCCTCGCGAGCCCCCGGCGCGATCGCGCGGCCGCCCTGCTCAGCTCGGCCTCGGGCACCTTCGCCGTCGGCGCGCGCTTCGACGCCGACGCGCGCGCGGCGCAGAAGGCGCTCTTCGATCGCGCCACCACCGTGGGGAGCGAAGACGCCGGTCTCGACGCGGTGGGCCCCGACGGCGAGCCGCTGCTGCTCGCGCCCGAGAGCTTTGCGGCCCTGCTCGATCTGCTCGCGGAGCGGAGCCCCGCCTGCCTCGATCGCTTCATCCTCACCGACGCCCACGGCAAGCGCCTCGCCCTCGACGGGCCGAGCCTCCTGCTCGGCGACTCGCAGATCGATCTGCGCACGCCCCTCGAGTGGCGCTCGATCGTGTTCCAGGAGGCGTTCGGCCAGGCCGTCGCCGTCTACCAGGGGACGTGGATCCGCCAGGGCACCCACGACCTGTGCATGGTCTGCCTCCTCCCCTCGCTGAGCCCCGCGCCCCCGGCCGACCTCGACGTGCAGAGCCTCGATCGGGCAACGATCCGCGATCTGCGCCTGATGCAAGCCTCGCCGGAGGAGCCGCCGCCGAACGAGCAGCGGGTGGCCATCGACCGGATGTTCATGATGCCGCTGCGATCGGCCCTCGACAGGGCGCCGCGCGCGTCGCGGGCGACCAACCGAGCACGCGCCTGAGACGACGCGCTCATCCAACGCCCTCATCCGAGGGGCGCGCCGGGGATGAAGAGGGGCGATCGGAGGAAATGGGCCATGAGGCCGAGGAAACGCCCGGTCGGCCCGAGGAGTCGGTCCGTTGGTCCGAGGAAATGCCCCGTTGGTCCGAGGAAATGCTCCGTTGGTCCGAGGAAATGCTCCGTTGGTCCGAGGAAATGCTCCGTTGGTCCGAGGAAATGCCAGATTGGCTCCGGGGGAGCGCCCGACGCGCCCGGGAGAGTGTCGGGTTGGCAGACGGGAAGAACCGGATTGGCAACGGAGAGAGATAGATTGGCGCTGGAGGGGGTCGGTTGGCCTGCGGGGAAAGGCGGTCGGGGTGAGGAGCTCCAAGGTTCGGGGGTGTGGGCTGAGCATTCGTCACATTTCCGCGGGCGAGGTCCTGGAAGGTCCGGCTCGCCCTGCCTGAAACCCACCCCAACCCCTCCCTGCCGGAGACCCCACCCCCGGCCCCTCCCCGCGTGCGGGGAGAGGGGAACCCACCCCCCGACCCCCTCCCCGCGCGAGAGGGGGCCACCCCCGACCCCTCCCCGCGTGCAGAGGGGGGAGGGGACCGTCAGGGCACGGGGCATTCTTCCCTCTGATCGAAGTAGATCCGCCCGCCCTCCCCGCATGCGGGGAGGGGCTGGGGGTGGGGTCTAAGCAGCGCCTCCACAAATCCCCGAGGTGTTGGAGATCTGACGGATGCCCAGCGTGCGGAGAGGGTTGGGGGGCTTCAAGACCGCGTGCTGGGGACCCTGTTGACGCTCCGGCCGGGAGATTCGACCATACTCCGGTGAGCAGCTTTGCGCCGGGAACGGTGCTCCGCGGCAAGTACCGGGTCGATCGGGTGCTCGGGCGGGGTGGGATGGGGGTGGTCCTCTCCGCGTGGCATGTAGCGCTCCAGCAGCGGGTCGCGATCAAGGTGTTGAGCTCGGCGCTCGCGGCTCATCCGGAGGCGATCGCGCGCTTCCTGCGCGAGGCGCGGGCTGCGTCGAAGCTCGAAGGGGATCACGTCGTCCGGATCATGGACGTCGACACGCTCGACGATGGGTCGCCGTTCCTCGTGATGGAGCACCTGGAGGGGGCCGACCTCTCCCGCATCCGCAAGGAGAAGCGGCCCCTGCCCGTCCATGTGGCGGTCGACTACGTGCTGCAGATCGCCGCGGCCATCGCCGAGGCGCATGGGCTCGGGATCATTCACCGCGATCTGAAGCCCGCCAACGTGTTCCTCGCGCAGCGGCGGGATGGGACGACCCGCATCAAGGTGCTGGACTTCGGGATCTCCAAGGTGCTCGCCGACGAGCCCTCGGGGGAGGTCGGGCTCACCGCGCCGGCGACGGTGATGGGGTCGGTGGAGTACATGTCGCCCGAGCAGATGATCTCGGCGCGCGACGTGGACGCGCGGACCGACATCTGGGCGCTGGGCGTGATCTTGTACGAGCTCAGCACGGCCCACGTGCCTTTCCCGGGCCAGTCGCTCGTGCAGGTGTCGGCCATCGTGATGACGCAGCCGCCGCCGCCGCCGCGATCGTATCGCGCCGAGATCCCGGACGGCCTGGAGGCAGTGATCCTGCGCTGCTTGGAGAAGGATCGTGAGAAGCGCTTCGCGAGCGTGCCGGAGCTGATGAGCGCGCTTACCCCTTATCGTTCGGCGGGGACGACGATCCTCTCGGGGCCCGCCGTGGTCGTTCCCACCGTCGATCCTGCCGCCGTCGCGGTCACCGCGCCCCATCCAGATGAGGGGGCCGATCACCCGACACAGCTACTGCCGGAGCCGAGGACGATCAGCGCCGTGGCCACGCCTTCGCCTTATCGCCCGCCGGTGCGTGCATGGTGGCCGTACGCGCTCGCCGGCATCGCGCTGCTCGCCGGGTCCATCGGGCTCGGGCAGGTGCTCCGGAAGGATGCGCCGGGCGATGCGCGTCCCGCGATGTCCGCTGCGGCGAGCGCGGCGGCTACGCCGGCCCCGGTGCCCGAGCCGGTGGTCGTGCTGGGGACGGCCGCGCCGAGCGCGAGCGCGACCGCGGTGACGAGCGCGAGCGCGGTGACGAGCGTGCGGGTCGTGGCTGCTCCGGTGAGGTCGGCGGCGCCGCGATCGACCGCAGCACCGGCGCTGACGCTCAAGCCGTCCGCGCGGGTGCCGGGCCATACGATCGATTGAAGCCGAAACAAGGAGGGCCGGATGAGAGCGAGGTATGTGGGGTTGGTCGTCGGGCTCGGCGGGGTGCTCGCAGGGTGCCCTGATCCGATCGCGAACCCGGGGACGACGAGCACGAGCGGGAGCGGCGGGGGGATGACGACGACATCGACCACGACGTCGACGGGCAGCACGGGAGGCGGCGGGAGCGGAGGCGCGCCCGCTGGGCCGGTGGTGAAGGGGGTGTTCGTGAGCGGCGCTGTGGCACCCATGGGCGGAGATGTGCGGGTGCGCGGGCAGGTGGTCTGGCACGCGCGGGTGAGCGAGGGGAATGGCTCGGTGAAGGTGAAGGGGTGGCTGCGATGAGCACGAAGAGCGAGCTGGTCCGGATGGTGGTGTCGATGGCGACGGGCGCGGTGCTGTTCTGCGCCGGGGCGTATGCGGCGCGGGCGTGGGAGAACGGGCCGACGAAGGGGTCGCTGTCGTTCGCGGGGACGCTGACGAATGGTCAGGATGTGCCGCTGCCGGGGCAGCATATGCTTTCGTTTGTGCTCAAAGGACCGGGCGGGGCGGAGGTATGCTCGCCGCCGGCGAGCTCGGTGGACGTCGATAAGAACGGAAGCTTCACGGCGGAGATTGACGCGAGCGGGTGCAAGGGGGATCCGTTCAACGGGCAGGATCTGACGGTGGAGGTCCGGGAGGGGGGCGTGCTGGCCGGGGCGGGGCCGGTGAACCCGGTGCCTTATGCGAAGTATGCCGATAAGGTGGGGTCGGCGGATTGCCCGGTGGGGTATGAGAAGGATCCGAGCCCGCCGAACCCGTTCGTGGCGGGGAGCATCCTCTGCAAGAAGGGGGACGATGAGGTCGTGAAGGTGGGGACGGGGGCGAGCGCGTTCTGGATTGATCGATATGAGGCGAGCATCTGGACGATGGCGGTCGGAGGCGCGCAGGAGTTCTCGATGCAAGACGACTCGAGCCCAGATTTCCCAAAGAATGGGCAGGTGCTCGTGTCGAGGTTCGCGCGCAGCGTGGCGGGGGTGACGCCGTCGCGATTCTTGACGTGGTTCCAGGCGGTGGAGGCGTGCGCGGCGAGCGGTAAGAGGCTCCCGGGGCGGCAGGAGTGGCTGCGGGCGGCGCGAGGGACGCGCGATCCGGCGATGGACAATGACGGCACGACCAACGCCAGATGCAACACTGTGTCGAGCGTCCTTGGACCTCGCAATACCGGAGTTGGCGTGGGCGCGGCAGTGGATGCGAGCTGCGTCAGCGACTGGGGCGTGCAGGATATGATCGGCAATCTCTGGGAGTGGACGGACGAGTGGTATGCGGGGCTCGCCGACGCGAGCGGAACCTATAGCGGAACGTCGACTTGGGGAGATGCTTCGCTATATCACGGCGACGGCACTTGGAATATCGCAGGAAAGGCATGCCAGAACGTCGGTTGTCCCACCAACCTGCCCGCCGCGGGGCTCCGTGGGGGCTCATGGGCCACTGGACCGCTGTCAGGGATCTTCACCTTGAGCTTATATACTACGCCCGCGTACTGGGACATGTACGTCGGGCTCCGCTGCGTCCTCCCCCGCTGACCAACCCCTCGGCCTGCCTCGATCAGAGGACCGCCACGCAGAAGCTGGCTCACGGGTCGCATCAAGACGCCGTGCCACCACCACAGCACGGACGCGGCACCTTGACACCCCCGCGCCCGCCCCCGACCATCCTCCCCATGGGTGGGCCCCCGCTCCGCAGCTCGCATCGCACCCCGGTCCTCGCAACCGGGTGCATCACCGCCGCGCTCCTCCTCACCTCCCTCGCGCACGCCGCACCTTCCGAAGCCGAACGCCGCGCCGTCGCCGAGCCCATCTTCGCCCAGGCCCAGCAAGCCATGGCCGAGCGCGACTTTGCGACGGCGTGCCCGAAGCTCGCCGAGGTCACGCGCCTCTTGCCCGGAAAGATCGGCGCGCTCCTTACCCTCGCCGAATGCTACGAGGGCTGGGGCAAAGTGGCGAGCGCCAAGGCCGCCTACGAAGCGGCCGAGCGTGCGGCGAGCGCCGCCGGCGATGCGCGGGTCGTCGAAGCGCGGGACAAAGCGCGCCTGCTCGCGACCAGGGTGCCGCGGCTCACCGTGATCGTCCCTCCGGCGATGAAGAGCTGGCCGGGGCTCTCCGTGCGCCGGGACGATCTGGAGATGGGCGCCCCGCAGTGGGGCGAGGCGCTGCCGATCGATCCGGGGAGGCATGTGCTGCGCGCAACAGCGCCCGGCAAGAAGGCGTGGAGCACGACGGTCGAGGTGGTCGAAGGCGGGGTCGGCTCGATCGAGGTCCCCATGCTGGGGGATGCGGCGGCGGTGGAGACGACACCGCCCGCGACGACCGACACGCCGAGCGGGGCGCCCGTGAAGACCTGGGTCTGGGTGAGCGGCGGCGCCGGCATCGCGCTGCTCGGCGTGGCCGCGGGCTTCGGGATCGATGGGCTGCTCGCCAAGGGGCGGATCGAGCAGCACTGCGGGACGGACTACACGCGGCCATGCCGGGAGACCACGGCGCAGTACGACTTCACGAGCGACGTCGCGCACAAGAACCGAGGGCTCGCGGTGTTCATCGGGGCGGGGGGCGCCGGGGCGATCGCGATCGGGGCCGCGGTGGTCGGGCTCGTCGGCGGGCGTTCGGAGAAGAAGGCGGCGAGGCCGTGGATCCGGACGGCGCCGGTCGTGACAGCCGGTGAAGCGGGATGGGTGATCCAGGGCGGGTTCTGAGGGGAAAAGGCGGCAGCGATGAGCACGAAGCGCGAGGTGGTCCGGACGGTGGTGTCGATGGCGACGGGCGCGGTGCTCTTCTGCGCCGGGGTGTATGTGGCGCGCGCGCTGCCCAATGGATCGACGAAGGGGACGCTGTCGTTCGCCGGGACGCTGACGAATGGTCAGGATGCGCCGCTGCCGGGGCAGCATGTGCTTTCGTTTGTGCTCCAAGGACCTGGCGGGGCGGAGGTTTGCTCGCCGCCGCCGAGCCAGGTCGACGTGGACAAGAACGGGAGCTTCACCGCCGAGATCGACGTGAGCGGGTGCAAGGGCGATCCGTTCGATGGACGAGACCTGACGGTGGAGATCTGGGAGGGGTCCACGAAGGCGGGAGCGTGCCCGGTGAACCCGGTGCCGTACGCAAAGTACGCGGACAAGGTGGGGTCGGCGGACTGCCCCGTGGGATATGAGCGCAACACGCAGGACCCGAACCTCGTGCCGGGCGAAATCCTCTGCGTGAAGGGCGGCGACGAGATCGTGAAGGTCGGCGCCGGGGCGAGCGCGTTCTGGATCGATCGGTACGAGGCGAGCGTGTGGTCGATGCCGGATGGCTCGGGGACGCGCTTCTTCAAGGACAGCGACAACGACGGGAACATCCTAGGGCTGTTGCCGAAGAACGGGCAGTGGGCGGGGACGGCGCCGCCGGCGTTCGCGGTGAGCAAGAAGGGGGTGATCCCGTCGCGCCACATGACGTGGTTCCAGGCGAGCACGCTCTGTCGCGCGAGCGGGAAGCGTCTGCCTCAGCGGGACGAGTGGCTGGAGGCAGCGCGGGGGACGATCGATCCGCCGGATGATGGGACGGCGAACGAGAACGGAACGAAGTGCAACATCTACGGGGGCGGGCCGCGCAGCACGGGGAGCGGGTTGCAGTGCACGAGCGCGTGGGGGGCGCAGGACATGATCGGCAATCTGTGGGAGTGGACGGAGGAGTGGTACGCGGGGCTTGGAGATACCACCGCGGCCTATGCTGCGAAGTCACCCTGGGGGGACCCGTTGTACAACGGCGATAGCACGTGGAACGTCGCGGGAAGCGCGTGCATCGGCGGGGCGTGCCCCACCAACCTTCCCGCCGCGGGGCTCCGGGGAGGCAGCTGGATCTACGCGACGCAGGCCGGCATTTTCACTCTGAGCTTGGGCGACGCCCCAGCATACTGGGCCTCGAACGTAGGGCTCCGCTGCGTCCTCCCCCGCTGATCCGCGCGCCCATGGAGTCGTTCGACCAGTCCCCCGAGCTCTTCCTCTTGCTTCCCATCGACGACGTCTTGCTGCGTGGCCCCACCCCGCGTGCGGGGCTGAGCAGTCGTCAGATCTTCGCGGGTAAGGTTCTGGAGGACACGGATCGCCCTGCCCGAGACCAAACCCCCGGACTCCCTTCGGGAGACCCTTACCTCGGCCCCTCCCCGCGTGCGGGAGGGGAGACCACTCAGCCCCTCCCGCGTGCGGGAGGGAGACCCCACCCCCGGCCCCTCCCGCGTGCGGGAGGGAGGAGATCTTACTTCGATCAGAGGGGAGATCGTGACGAGGTGGCGGTCACGGACGGGCACGTGGAAGATGCTCAAGCCGCTCGCGCGGGTCATGCGCAAGGAGCCGACGGCGGCGGAGGCTCTTCTTTGGAAGCGGCTCGCGGACAGCACGGTGCTCGGGCAGAAGTTTCGCCGGCAGCATGTCATCGACCGCTTCATCGTCGACTTCTACTGCCCCACCGCGCGCCTCGCGATCGAGCTTGACGGGCCCATCCACGACGACCACCGCGAGTACGACGCCGCACGCCAAGCCACGCTCGAATCCCTCGGCATCCGCGTCCTCCGCTTCACCAACGACGAGGTCATGACCTCGCTCGACACCATCACCGCCACCATCGCCCGCGCCCTGGGACAGAATGCCCTCATGCCCCGATGCCCCCCTCCCCGCACGCGGGGAGGGGCCGGGGGTGGGGTCTAGCAGCACGCCTTCACAACATCCCCGAGGTGCTGGGGATCGGATCCACCGTCAGCCGCACGCGGGGAGGGGACGGGGGTGGGGTCTAGCAGTGCGCTCCGGGACAGAATGCCCCCATGCCCTGATCTCTCTCCCCCCGCACGCGGGGAGGGGCCGGGGTGGGCTCCAAGCAGCGCGCTCCGGAACAGAACGCCCTCGCGCCCTGATCTCCCCCCTCCTCGCACGCGGGGAGGGGCCGGGGGTGGGGTCCAGCAGCACGCCTTCACAACATCCCCGAGGTGCTGGGGATCGGATCCACCGTCAGCCGCACGCGGGGAGGGGCCGGGGTGGGGTCCCCGAAGGAGCGCCCGGGCGTGGGGTCTCCCGCCGCGAGCGCCTGAGAGCGGAGAGAGCGTTTCCTACCCGACGCTTGACGCCCGTTGTAGAGCGCGGCTACACACAACGCGCGCCGAGGAACGCTCGGGCGCGCGATCCACGGGGAGGCTCGTTGCGGGCCCCGCCTTTCACCATCACCGTCCGGAGGCATCCATGGCTGTCGACATTCAGAAGATGTTCAACGAAGAGCTCCCCGCCCAGCTCGCCAAGTTCCCCGATCAGGCCAAGGAGATCGGGGCCACCTTCCAGATGAACATCACCGGCGACGGCGGCGGCGAGTGGCACATCGACGTCTCGGCCTCCGGCCCGAGCGCCACGCCCGGCAACAAGGAGGCCGACGTGACGCTCACCATCGCCTCCGAGGACTTCCAGAAGCTCGCCGAGAACCCCCAGGCCAACGGCATGCAGCTCTTCTTCGCCGGCAAGCTCAAGGTCAGCGGCAACCAGATGCTCGCCATGAAGCTCGGCAAGCTCTTCAACCTCGGCGGCTGATCCGCCCGTTCCCGCCTCCCCGCGTTCAGGCTAGAGACAGGGGGCCATGCGCCCGCTCCAAGGCCTCCGCGTCCTCGACCTCTCCCGCCTCATCCCCGGCCCCTACGCCACGCTCGTCCTCGCCGATCTCGGCGCCACGGTCGACAAGATCGAGGACACGACGGGAGGCGACTACCTGCGCCACATCCCCCCGCAGGTCGCGGGCGAGTCGGTGGCCTTCCAGCTCCTCAACCGCGGCAAGCGCAGCGCGGTCATCGACCTGAAGAAGCGCGAGGGAGTGGACGCGCTGCTCCGCCTCGCGGGCTCGTACGACATCCTCTTCGACCAGTTCCGCCCCGGCGTGCTCGCGCGCCTCGGGCTCGGACACGGCGCGCTCCGCGACCGGCACCCGAAGCTCATCATCTGCGCGCTCACCGGCTACGGGCAGACGGGACCGCTCGCGATGCGCGCGGGGCACGACATCGACTACCTCGCGCGGGCGGGCATCCTCGGCGCGCAGGGGCCGAGCGGCGGCGCGCCCCAGGTGCCGGGCTTCCAGATGGCGGACGTGACGGGCGGGCTCTGGTGCGTGATCGCGATCCTCGCGGCGCTGCGCGAGCGGGAGCGCACCGGGCAAGGCGCGGTGCTCGACATCGCCATGGCGGACGGCGTGCTCGGCTTCTCGCCCACGGCGCTCGGCCCGGCGCTCGCGGGCGCGCCGGTCGCCCGGGGCGAGGGGCCGATCACGGGCGGGATCGCCCCGTACAACACGTACACCGCGAAGGACGGCTACCCCATGGCCCTCGGCGCGCTCGAGCCCAAGTTCTGGATGGCCTTCTGCGCGGCCGCCGGCCTCGAGGCGAGCATGGACGCGCTCCTGCCCGGGCCGCATCAGTTGGAGCTCAAACGAAAGGTGGCCGAGGTCTTCGCGCAGAAGACCCGCGCGGAGTGGGAGGCGATCAACGCGGCCCACGACTGCTGCATCGAGCCCGCCCTCGACCCGAGCGAGCTCGCGGCCGACCCGCACACGAAGGCCCGCGAGCTGCTCTTCCAGCTCCCGACCGATCGCGGGCCGATCCCCCAGTTTCGTACCCCGGTCACGCCGAAGGACGAGCGCTTCAGCGCCCCGCCGAAGCAGGGCGAGCACACGCGCGACATCCTGCGCGACGGCGGCTTCAGCGACGCGGAGATCGAGGCGCTCGTCAAGGCGAGGGCGGCGCGGTAGGGCGGCCCGCCTGAGGCGCTCCTCAGAACTTCTTCAGCTCCTCGACGAACTCCCAGTCGGCGATCAGGTGCTTCTTCAGCATCAGCGAGAGGAGCGCGGCGAACATCGACTCCCAGCGCACGTTGCTCCCGAGCAC
Source organism: Byssovorax sp. (assembly GCA_046351295.1). GTDB lineage: Bacteria > Myxococcota_A > Polyangia > Polyangiales > Polyangiaceae > JAXLYT01. Next base: position 4,058 of record JAXLYT010000062.1, on the reverse strand, counting down.
CTCGCTCGCGTCGGCGCCGTGCGACACGGCGCGGAGGGCGGTCACCAGATCGCGCGCGGTCAGGCCGTGCAGCTCCTCCGGGCCGGGCGGCTCCGAGCGCTGGCCGGGCTCGCTCGGCGGCGCGGGCTCCTCGGGGACGCTCGCCTCTACCGGCTCCACGACGGTCTCGACCGGGCGCGGGCGGCGGCGGGCGGGCAGCGCGATCGTCGTCCCGTCGAGCAACGTGAGCGACACCATCCGGGGGGCACGCCCGAGGGGACGCGGGATGTTCTCGACCGTCTCCTCCACGGCCGGGGGCGGCTCGGGCTGGGCGCTGAGCAGGGCGCGAAGCCGCTCGGCGGGGCTCCGGCCGCTCGGCGGAGGGCTGGAGGGCCCGCGCGATGAGCGAGGCGGCCGATCGCTCCCGGGCGGCGGAGGCTTGGACGACGGGACGGGCGGCGGGTGGGGCGACGCCGCGCGCGTGGCCCGGGTGACGAGCGGCACCGGCTCCTCCACCGGGGCGCTCACCGCGGCGCGGGGGGAGATCGCCGCCGGCTCGGGCGGCGCCGCCGCGGGAGGCGGCTCGGCCACGGGCGCGCTCGCCGCCTGCGGAGGCGCGCTCGGCTCGGTCGCCGGCGGGCTCGGCTCGGCCACGGGCGCGCTCGCCGCCGGCGGCGCTGCGGCGGCCTCGATCACCGAGGGCGAAGGCCGGACGCCGTAGTAGACCCGGATGGCGTTCCGGATGTCCCGCGGGGGCGCGATCATCGCCCGCACCGGCAGCCCGGCGTGCTCGCGGCAGGCCCGCAGGCCCTCCTCGTTGCTCGGATCGTCCATCGCCACGTAGAGCGTGTCGCCCTGGCCCCGGACATGGCGGACGTAGATCGGCAGCAGGCAGTAGCGGTCGGCCACGTCGTAGGGCACGAGGTTCAGGAGCTGCCGGCTGAACTCGATGTGGAGCAGCGAGACCCAGGGGACCGCGAGCTGGTGGGAGAGGATCTGGGTGAGCTGCGTCTCGTTGATGAGGCCCCGCTCGACCAGCAGGGTCCCGATCCGCCGGCCGTCGGTGCGCTGCTCGATCAGGACGGCCTCGAGCGCCTCGGCGGAGATGAGCTTCGCTTCGACCAGGAGCTGTCCAAGACGCAGGCGAGGAGTGGCCATCCGCGCGTCAGGGTAGCCCATGCGGCGCGGGTGGCCCAGCATCCGCCGTCGGGAGCTCGGAGGCGCGCGCTCGCGGGGAGCTCCCGACGCTGCGAAGCGCCGACGGCGTCGCCTCCCGGAGCCGGTCGCCGCACCTCTGACCACAGGGGATGCACCTCGTCCTGAACCCATGATAGGGTAACCGCGTGTCGGAGCTCGTTTGCCCGCAGTGCGGAAATCCGTGCGAGGCAACTCATCGTTTCTGCCCCGTCTGCGGCTTCCCGATCTCCGAGCTGAACCGCCGATCGGACGATCCGCTGATCGGCACGACCTTGCCCGGCGGCTACGTCATCCTCGAGCTCGTCGGCGTCGGCGGCATGGGGCGCGTCTACCGCGCCGAGCAGAAGGCCCTCGGGCGCACGGTCGCGGTCAAGATCATCCACCCGCACCTGCTCGGCGACGAGAGCGCCTCCGTCCGGTTCATCACCGAGGCCCGCGCGTCGAGCCGCCTGAACCACCCGAACTCGGTCTCCGTCATCGACTTCGGGAAGAACGGCGATCAGAGCTACATCGTCATGGAGTTCCTCCGTGGCCGCGACCTCTCGCGCGTGGTCTACGAGGAGGGCCCGCTCGCCTTCAAGCGCATCATCGACGTGCTCTGCCAGGTGCTCGCCGCGCTCTCCGAGGCGCACCACCTCGACATCATCCACCGCGATCTCAAGCCCGAGAACATCGTCCTCGAGCCGCTCCGCTCCGGCGGCGACTTCGTGAAGGTCGTCGACTTCGGCCTCGCCAAGATGAAGGCCGACATCAACCCGAGCAGCGTCACGAGCCCGGGCATCGTCTGCGGCACGCCCGACTACATGGCCCCCGAGCAGGGCCGCGGCGACGCGATCGACGCGCGCAGCGATCTCTACGCGATGGGCGTCATCCTCTTCCAGCTCCTCACCGGGCGGCTGCCCTTCGAGGCCGAGTCGCCCACGCAGGTGGTGCTGATGCACCTCTCGCTCCCGCCGCCCGATCCGAGCGTGATCGCGCCGGAGCGGGACATCCCCGAGGGCCTCGTCGAGGTGACGCTCAAGGCCCTCCAGAAAGAGGCGAGCAAGCGCTACCAGACGGCGGACGAGTTCGCCGCCGCGCTCCGGGCGTCGCTCCAGGTGAACGAGGCGGGCTCCGGGCGCTTCATCGCCCCCGACGCCGGCGTCATCTGCAGCGCGTGCCGCGCCATCGTCCCCCGCGGGCAGAAGTTCTGCGGCGACTGCGGGGCGCGGATCACCGTGGCCTCCGCGCCCCCGCCTCGCCCCGCGGGCGCCGGGGTGAGCCTGCCGCCCAAGCGCCGCCCGCACTCGAGCCTCCCCCGCCTCCCCGTCCCCTTCACCGGCCGCGAGGACGATCTCGCCTGGCTCGACGCGTGTCGCCACGAGATCCAGGGCTCCCTCGCCGCCGTGCGGCTCGTCGGCGAGCACGGCGTCGGCAAGACGCGCCTGCTCCGCGAGTTCCTCCGCAACGCGGCCGCGACGGGCGATGTCATCGTCCAGGCCGGGCCGGATCCGTGGGGCGCGGAGGTCGGCAATTTCGCGCTCCGGCGCGCGATCATCGACCTCGCCTCGCTCCCCCCGAACGGCGGCAACCAGGTCGACTGGACGGCCGCGACCCCCGAGGCCCGCCGCGGCCTCGGCGATCTCTTCGGCACCACCGGCGCGGGCCGCGAGACGCGGGTGCACGTATGGTCCAGGCCGGCCGCGGGCGCGCTCTCTCCGGAGGACCGCCGCTTCATCGCCGCCGAGGCGCTCCGCTGGGCGATCACCCGCGCGCAACAGGCCGCGCGGAAGAACCGGGTCGTCCTCGCCATCGACGATCTGCACGCGATCGACGGCGCGAGCCGCGCGGCCTTCGCCGACGTGATCGCCGAGCCCCCGCTCTCGGCCATGCTGGTCATCGCGACGCACATCCCCGGCTTCGATCCCGACTGGCCGAGCCGCGAGCGCCAGCTCACCGGCCTGCCGATGAACATCGCGGCCTCGCTGGTCAAGGGCGTCTCGCCCTCGGCCAACCCCGTCCTCGCGCGCGGCGAGAACGGCCACGCCCAGTCCGACGGCCTCCGGGGCACGGTGCACCCGCTCTACATCGAGCAGCTCATCCGCTTCAACCTCGAGGGCGGGAGCGACCCACCCTCGCGCATGGCCGACCTCATCGCCCTGCGGATCGAGCGTCTCCCGCTCGAGGCGCGCCGCACCCTCCAGGCCCTCGCGGTGCTCGGCAACGCGGCCGATCACGGGAGCCTGCGCACCTTGCTCCCCGAGCTCAAGAGCTTCGACGAGCTGCTCAGCACCCTGGTCGTCGCGGGCCTCATCGAGGAGCGCGCGACCGGGATCAGCACGACGCACCCGCTCGTGCGCGACGTGATCCTCGCCGGCATCCCGGCCGCGGTGCGCCGCGAGCTCCACGCCAAGGCCCACCTCGACGAGAACGGCGATCCCCGCCCCTTGCCGCTCGAGGTGCGCGCCCTGCACGCCTACCACGCGCAGAGCTCCTTCGAGGCGCTCATGCTCCTCGAGCAGGTGGCCGATCGCGCCGCGGCCCGCGGCGACACCCTCGACTGCGTGCTCGCGCTGCGCCGCGGCCTCGACCTCGCCCGCCGGGAGATCTTCCGCGGCGAGCTCGACGATCCGATGCACGCGGTCCTCATCTTCAGCCGCAAGCTCGGCGAGGCCCTGGCCCGCGCCGGCGACCTGACCGACGCCGACGGCGTGCTCCGCGAGGCGCTCGATCTGGCCGATCCCGGCACCACCGACCGCGCCGTGGTGCTCGGGGCGCTCGCCTGGGTCGCCCGCCGCCGCGAGCGCCCGAGCGAGGCCACGCTCTACCTGCGCGACGCGCTCGATCAGGCGAAGCAGGCCGGCGCGCCCGAGCTGCTCAGCTCGCTCGAGACGCTACGCCGC
>JAXLYT010000061.1:0-78635 GCA_046351295.1 Byssovorax sp. | reverse complement strand
GGATCGAGGGGCGTGTCGTTGCGTAAATGCAACGTGATGCTCCGGCTCGTCGCCTCGCAGCCGAGCACGCGCAGCTTGCGCAGCTCGGTCTTGATCCGCATCAGGTGGACGAAGCGCCGCGCCTCCGCGGGGGGTGGGCCGAAGCGGTCTTCCATCTCGACGGCGAGATCTTGCACCTCCTCGACGGAGCCGGCGCTGGCGAGGCGCTTGTAGAGCGAGAGGCGCACGCCCACCTCGGCGATGTAGTCCTCGGGCAAGAGCGCGTCGGCGTCGAAGGAGAGCTCCGGATCGACGTCGTGCACCACGGGCTCACCGCGCAGCTCGTGCACGGCTTCCTCGAGCATTTGGCAGAACATCTCGAAGCCCACGGCGGCCACGGTGCCGCTCTGCTCCGCACCGAGCAGGTCGCCGCCGCCGCGCAGCTCCAGATCGAGCGAGGCGATCTGGAAGCCGGAGCCGAGCTCGGTGTGGCGCTCGAGCGCCTCGAGGCGGGAGCGGGCCTCGTCGGTCATGGAGTTGGCGGGCGGGACGATCAGGTAGCAGTAGGCGCGCTCGCGGGCGCGGCCGACGCGGCCCCGGAGCTGGTAGAGCTGGGCGAGGCCGAACATGTCGGCGCGATCGATGAGGATGGTGTTGGCGCGGGGGATGTCGAGGCCGCTCTCGATGATCGCGGTCGCGCAGAGGATGTCGTAGCGGCCCTCCACGAAGTCGAGCATCGCCTGCTCCAGGGCGCCCTCGGCCATCTGCCCGTGGCCGACGCAGATGCGCGCCGTGGGCACGAGCTCGGCGAGGCGGGCGGCGCGCTCGTAGAGGCCCTCGACGCGGTTGTAGACGTAGAACACCTGCCCGCCGCGGCCGAGCTCGCGGAGGATGGCCTCCTTGATCACGTTCTCGTCGTGGCGCGTGACGATGGTGCGGATCGCGCGGCGATCAGTGGGCGGGGTGCTGATGATCGACATGTCGCGCAGGCCCGAGACGGCCATCTGCAAGGTGCGGGGGATGGGCGTGGCCGAGAGGGTGAGCACGTCCACGTTGGTCTTGAGGGCCTTGATCCGCTCCTTGTGCGTGACGCCGAAGCGCTGCTCCTCGTCGACGACGAGCATGCCGAGGCGCTTGAAATGGATGTCCTTGGAGAGCAGGCGGTGGGTGCCGATCACGATGTCGACGGAGCCCTCGCGCAGGCCCTTGACCACGCGGTCCTGCTCCTGCTTGCCCTGGAAGCGGGACATGACGGCGACGGTGATCGGGTAGGCGCTCATGCGCTGCTCGAAGTTGCGGAAGTGCTGCTGGGCGAGCACCGTGGTCGGGCAGAGGACGGCCACCTGGCGGCCGGCGGTGGCCATGCGGAAGGCGGCGCGGATGGCCACCTCGGTCTTGCCGAAGCCCACGTCGCCGCAGACGAGGCGGTCCATGGGGCGGGGGATCTCGAGGTCGCCGAGGACCTCGGCGATCGCGCGCGCCTGGTCGGGCGTCTCGTCGAAGGGGAAGGTGGCCTCGAAGGCCTGGTAGTCGTCGTCGGCCGGGGGCACGGCCTCGCCCGGGGCGGCCTTGCGCTCGGCGTAGAGGCGGAGCAGCTCGTCGGCCATCTTGCGGACGTTCTTCTCGACCCTGGCGCGGGTCTTCTCGAAGGTCTGCCCGCCGAGGCGATCGAGCTTGGGGGTGCCCTCGCCGCCCGAGAATTTCTGGATCTGGTTGAGGCGGTAGACGGGCAGGTAGAGCTTGTCGCCGCCCAGGTACTCGACGGCGACGAGGTCGATCGTTTGAGCTCCAACTTGCTTGTGCAAGAGGCCCAGATACCGGCCGATCCCGTGCTCGGCGTGCACCACGTGGTCGCCGACGGAGAGGCTCCGGAGGTCCTCCAGGAAGGGGCGGGAGGTGGAGGTCGAGCTCGCGGCGCGGGCGGCCCTCCGGTGGGCGCGGGCGCCGAAGATCTCTTCTTCGGTGACGAGGCAGAGGCCCTCGGCCGGCGCGATCACGCCGCGGGCCAGGGTGCCCTTGACGACGAGCGCGGTGGCGCGCGCGGCGGGGGAGGGGGCGTCGAGCAGCGAGGGATCGAAGGGGCCGGAGTGGGCGCGGACCTTGAGATCGCGGTGGCGGAGGAGGGTGACGAGGCGCTCCACCTGGGTCTCGGCGCGCGCGGCGAGGATGACCAGGAGGCCCGCCTCCTGCCACGCGGCGATGCGGCGGATCAAGGGGTCGAGCGCGCCCGATTTGCCCTGCGAGGTGCGGGCGGCGCGGATGGCGCGCTCGAGATCGGCCTGATCGCTCGTGGCGATCGAGGGCGTGCCTTCGGGGGTGACCTCGAAGCGCTCGAGCGAGCCCTCGGCCTCGGCGCGGCCCTCGATGCCCGTGCGATGGAGGGCGACGACGGCGCGGCCTTCGAGCCAGCGGACGACCTCGCGCTCGGGCTCGTAGAACGCGTCGATCCCGAAGTGAGGCTCGCGGCTCTTCTGCGTCTCGTCGGCGCGGGCGCGGCCGAGCTCGTCGCGCAGGGCCGAGGTGAGCGCGGCGGGATCGTCGAGCAGGACGATCGGGTCGCGCGGGAGGTAGTCGGCGAAGGGGACGAGATCGGTGTACGCGGGGAGGAAGCCCTCGGCGCCGAAGAAGCTCCGGCCGAGCGCCACGTCCTCGGCGAGGGCGCGCGCCTTGGTCGACGGCAGATCGACGGCGTCGCAGAGGGCGCGCACGCGATCGCGGGCGCGATCGACGTTGTCCGGGGTGAGGATGGCCTCGCGCGCGGGGGAGAGCCACACCTCGGAGACGCTCTTCAAGGTGCGCTGGCCCTCGGGATCGAAGAGCTTGATGGAGCTGACCATCTCCTCGTAGAGCTCGATCCGGACGGGCGCCTCGGCCGAGGGCGGCCAGACGTCGATGAGAGCGCCGCGGACGGCGAACGTGCCCGGATCTTCGACGAGCGGGGCGCGCACGTAGCCGGCGGCGGCGAGGCGAGCGGCGAGGCGATCGCGATCGATGATCTGCTCGACCTGGACCTGCTCGGCGTGGCCGAGCACCTGGTCCTGCGGGACGACCTTGCGGCTGAGCGCGGCGATGGGGCAGACGAGGACGCGGAAAGGCAAGCCCATGCCGAGGTGGAAGAGCGTGGCGAGGCGGGTCTCGGCGCCGCGGCGATCGGGGTTGATGTCGGCGTAGGGGCTGGCCTCGTTGGGGAGGTAGAGGAGCACCTGGCCGAAGCCCGCGCCCTCGGCCTCCGCGTCGTCGGCGTCGGCGGCGCCGAGGAGGAACGAGATGTCGGCGGCGAGCGCGCGGGCAGAGTCGATGTCGGCGGTGACGGCGACGACGTGGCGGCGGGTGCGGCGGCAGAGGGACCGGACGAGGAGGGCGGCGGCGCTCCCCGCGGCGCCGGTGAGGTGGACGGCGCCGCTCGTCTTGTCGGCGAGGGGCGCGGCCACCGCGGCGAGGGTGGCGATCGGTCGATCGGTCGGCAGATCGAGGGAGGGGAGCGGATCGAGCGCGGTCGCGCGGGCTGACGGGTCGACGGGGCTCGGCGCGGCGAGGGGGCCGGCGAGCTCGGCGAGCGACGCGGTGAGCGAGCCGGTGGAGGAGGGACGGCGGTCGGCGGAGGCGGCCATGGGAACGAGGGAGCGATCGCGGCGGCGCCCGGATCGGCCGGGCGCGAGCCGTATTACCCGCCTCGCCTCGCTGCCAGCGCCGTCCGCCGCGCCGGCGCTGTCCGCCGCGCCGGCGCCGCCTGCCGCGCCGGCGTCGTCTGCCGCGCCGGCGGCCGGCGGCTCCCCGTCGTCGAGCGCCCCTGCCAGGAGATCGCGCGCGTCGTGGAGGCGCCGAGGCGCGCCCGGGTGTGCTCCTGCTCGCGCTGTGCGAGCTCGGCGAGGACGCGGCCGGCGGCGCTCATCGCCTCGTGGGCGCGGGATCGCGTCGCGGCGAGCCGGTCGGTCGCGTCCCCGAGCGCGCGGTGCAGGCCGACGATCTCGCCGGCGAGCTCGTCGCGCTCCCTTCGCACCTGGCTGAGCGCGTCCTCGAGCGAGGCGCGCGCGAGCCGCGCCTCGGCGTCGGAGCCCTCGCGCAGCTCGCGCTCGAGCTCCAGCTCGAGGAGCCGGTGCTGGGCGACCCGCGCCTGCGCCTCGAGCTCGCGCACCCGCTCGCCCGCGCCCGCGGCCTTCTGCTCCGCCTCGGCGAGGCGCTGCTCGACCTCCGCGCGGAGCGCCTCCGCGTCGCCCGTGTGCTTCGTGTGCCGGTCGCGGAGATCGTTGAGATCCTTCGCCATCTCGCCCTGCTGCGAGGTCAGCTCCGCCAGCTTGAGGTGGGCCTGGGTCAGCTCCTTGTGCTGCTCGTCCCGGGTGCGGATCGCGTCGCTCAGCGCGATCGCGTCGTCCTCGCGGCGGCGCTCCAGCTCGGCGATCATCGCGCGCGAGACCTCCAGGTTCTTGTCGGCGGCGGCGAGGGCGCTCCGCTCCATCGAGAGCTCGGCCCGCGTGGCGGCGATCTCTTCTTCCATGCGATCGGCGCGCCCCGCGGCCCGCTCGCGCTCGGCCTGGCTGAGCTCGAGGGCCGTCGCCAGGCTGGCGAGCTCCTCGGCGAGCCGGTGGCTGTCCTCGCGCTCGGCGCCGAGCCTCGTCTGGCCCGCGGCGAGCTCGGCCCGCGTCGCCTCGAGCTCGGCCCCGAGCGAGCCGATCTCCTGCCGGAGCGTCTGCCGCTCGAGGACGAGCGACTCCTGCGCGGTGGTCAGCTCGGCCGCGGCGGCGCGCGCCTCGCCGAGCTCGCTCCGCACCTCGCAGAGCTCGCGGTGGGTCGACTCCAGGTCGGCGTCGCGCGACGACAGCTCCTGCTTGAGCGAGTCGCGCTCGGCCCTCGCGTCGGCGAGATCGGCGAGCAGCTCGACCTCCGCCGTCGCCCGCTCCTCCCCGCCGGTGATGGGCTCGCCGTCCGCGGTGGCCTCGTCCTCCAGCCCGGGGGCGCGTTCGCCGCGCAGGCGCTCCGCCTCGGCGATCTCCTGCTCGAGCTCGGCGCGGAGCGTCTCGCTCTCCTGGCGCTCGCGGGCGAGCTCCTCGCGCAGGCGCCGGACCTCGTCGGCCTCGCGCTCGAGGTCCTGGCGGATCACGTCCGTCTCGTCGCGCTCGCGGGCCAGGGCGCGCAGGGCCTCGTCGGCGGCGGTGCGCAGGGCGGCCGCCTCCCGCTGGGCGGAGGCCACCTTGGCCTTGAGGGATTTGACCTCGTTGCTCTCGTGATCGCCGCGGCTCTCCAGCGCGCGCAGGCGCACCTCGGCCGCCGACTCGACGGCCCGCAGCCGATCGATCTCGTCCTCCGCGTCGGCGGCGCGCTCCTCGGCCGCGATCGCGCGGCTCTCCGCGTCGAGCGCCCGCTTCTGCTCCACGCGGAGGCGCGCCTCCACCTCGGCCATGCGCGAGAGCATCTTGCCGACCATCTCGTCGGTGTTCGCCTGATCGGCCTCCGAGCGCGCCGCCCGCGCCTCGGCCCGCCCGATCTCCGCCTGGAGCTCGGCGATCTTGAGCTGCAGCTCGATGACCTCCCGGGGCCGCGTTTGCCCGGTCGACGTCGCGGGGCCGGAGCCGACGCGCTCGCTCGGGCGCGTGGAGGTGCGCGGGCTCTCCACCACCCCGGGGCTCGGGGGCGTGCGCTGCGAGAGCGGCAGGGCGTCGCGCTCGCTCGGGCGCGTGGAGGTGCGGCTCAGCTCCGGGTGCAGCGGGCGCTGCGATGGGGGAGAAGGCGTGGCGTCCAGCCGAGGCAATGGATCGTGACGTAGGGTGCGGGTCGTCTCCGGGGCCGGCAGCGGGACCTTCTTGGCCCCGGCGTTGGATCGCCTGCTATCTCTCCTCGGTGGCTGCATGCTGAGTCGACCCTCGCTGCGTTGCGTGTCCAGTTCATGATGTCGGAATCCCGCCCAGGGTTCCATAGTCGCATGGAGAGGACCGCCGCGAGGGCCCGCCCGGCGCTGCCGGCCCAGATCGCGCGGGTAATCGCGGATCCGGCGGCCGGTCGACAGCGTGACCACGACGCTTACCTGACCCTGCCGTTACGCAAGCATTGCGCCGGGGGGAACAAGGCGGCCTCCTTATCGGCCTGAACCGGGCGCTTCGCCGATTCGTGGGCTCGGCGCACCCCATGCATCCACGTTCTGCGGTGCCGCACCTCGGGATGACGGCACCCGCGAGGCAACTATGATCTCAATCGGCAAGCTGTTGGCCAAGGCACCGGAGCGCGACGTGGAGGTCGCGGGGAGCACAAGGGTGTCGGCACCCGGATACCTTGTGCGGAAGTGGCTGCAGAGGGGGCTCTCGGTGGCCCCCCCGCCGATTCTACCGCGAGCGCTTCGGCGCGATTCTTCACCATAACGTCGACAAGGCCCTGCTCCGGGCCGGCGCGTCCTGTCCGGCCTTTCGCGGCGGGGTGGTGACGACGCCCATCGAGATCTACCTGGCCGAATGGGCGACCGCGTCGGTGGACGGCGCGGTCGTGCCTGTCACTTCCCTCGCGTGCTGGAGAGCGCGCGCACCTCGACGATGCACGCCCTCGATCTCCAGCGCGACGTGAAGCTCCACCGCCTGGTGCGCCCGGGATCGGGCGAGTTGGTCGATCTCTACCGGCGCGCGCCGGCGCGCGGACATGGCTGGCCAACGACACGTCGTTCGGCGCGGGCTATGCACCGCTTCAAGCTCGAGCGCACCGTGCTCGCCGTGGGGCGCGAGCTGCGGCGGCTCGCGGCCGATCCGCGCTCGCCCGAGGTCGGCGAGGACATCAAGGTGATGGGTGCGGCGGGGCGCCTCGATCCGCCTGACCGTCGCGACGGCGCTTATCGGCCGCCACCTGGACGATCTCCTGCATTACCCTCGCGCGGCGAGGTGCTCGCGCGGTCGCTCAAGGAGGTGGCCGCGAGCGCGGCCGGGACGCGCGTGGAGCTCGACGTCAACGCGGCCGACGATCCCGAGCACGGCCAGGTGTACGTCACCGTGACGGGCACCTCGGCCGAGGCGGGTGACGACGGGCAGGTGGGCCGCGGCAACCGCGTCAACGGCCTGATCACCCCGTGCAGGCCGATGACCCTCGAGGCGGCCGCAGGCAAGAACCCGGTGAGCCACGTGGGCAAGCTCTACAACCTCACGGCCTTCGCCATCGCCGACGCGGTGGTCGCCTCCGTGCCCGAGGTGGCCGAGGCGGAGTGCTTGCTGGTGAGCAGGATCGGCCAGCCGGTGAAGAGCCCCGCCCTCGCCGAGGTGCGCGTCCGGTGCCGGGGGACGGTCGAGCCGGCCGATGTCGCGGCCCCGATCCGGGCCGTCGTCGAGCGGGAGCTCGGCCGCATGGATGGCCTCGCGGATCGGCTGATCGCGGGCACCCTCGCGGTGTGTTGAGGCCCGGGCGAGGCCAGGGTGAGCGCGACCTCGCGGACCGGATGGCGCCATCGGCTCGCCCCGGCGTGGCGACCCGTGTACTCTGCTGCCGGCGTCGGCGCGCCCGAGCTCAGCCCATGCCCCTTCCCCCTCGGCCCACTCCCCGCCACTCCGTGAAGCCGGCCGCGCCGGCTCCGGCATCAGCGCGCGCGGAGGAGGCTCCGCCCGGGCCCGTGGGAGCGCCGCCGGTGTCGTCCGCGCCGCCGCCTTTGCCGGCTCCAGCGTCCTCGCCGCCGCCGGGCGCGCCCTCCGCGGACGAGGCCTCGCGCGCGCTCGACGAAGGCTGGGTGGAGTCGGTCAGCTCCGAGACGCGCAGGCTCGGATCGAAGCCTCAGGCGCACTTCGAGCTCGGCGTCGAGGTCCCCTCGTTCGAGGAGATCTCCTGCCCCCCGCCGCTGGATCCGACCTCGCCGGGCCGCGAAGGCGCGGGTCCTCCGCCGATCGATCCGGTCGATCCGCAGGCCGGCGCGCCGCCCGGGCACCTGTACATGCAGGGCGACGTGATCGCCGGGAAATACCGCCTCACGCGCGTGATCGGCCGCGGGGGCATGGGCTCCGTCTGGCTCGCCCACAACATCCCGCTCGACATCGACGTGGCGATCAAGCTCATCCGGCGTGATCGCACCGCCCCGGAGGCGCCGGGGCGCCTGCTGCAAGAGGCCCGCGCCGCGGCGCGCCTGCACCACCCGTCGATCGTGCGGGTCTTCGATTTCGGCGAGTCCGAGCAGGGCGATCCGTTCATCGTGATGGAGCTGCTCCACGGCGAGCCGCTGAGCGCGATCCTCCGCCGCAAGCGCCGCCTCTCCGCGCCGGTGGCGGTGCAGACGCTCCTGCCCGTGGCGGGCGCGCTCGCCTCGGCCCACGGCAAGGGCATCGTCCACCGCGATCTCAAGCCCGACACCATCCTACTCTCGGCCGACGAGGCGGGCGCGATCGTCCCCAAGGTGGTCGATTTCGGGATCGCCAAGCTGCTCTCGAAAGACCCCGATCGGCAGTTCACCATGGCGGGCGAGGTGCTCGGCAGCCCCGACTACATGTCGCCCGAGCAGGCGCGCGGCTCGGAGGGCGTCGGAGCCGACCGACATCTGGGCGCTCTCGGTGTCCTCTACGAGGTGATCGCTGGCTGGCGCGGCCTGGACGGGCCGAATCCATGTACTGCTCATCGCCGCGATCCTCACCGACGATCCGGTGCCCTTCACCGATCTCGGCGTCGGCGATCCGGCGCTGTGGGCGATCGTCGAGAAGGGCCTGCGCAAGGACATCCCGGGCCGGTGGTCGACGATGCGCGAGCTCGGCGCGGCGCTCGCGACCTGGGCGGTGGAGCAGGCTCGACGACGACGCGGGTGGCGCGCCCATCGCGAAGACATGGCTCGGCGGCGCCAAGCGCTTGCTCACGGTCTACCCTGACTCGCAGCCGGGAGCTTCGTCCGGGGTGAGGCCCGCGGCCGGTGCCCTGCCGCGCCCGGCGCCTGCCGCCGTGGCCCCGCCGGTCTCCGCGCGCGGCGCGCCGCAGGCGAGCGATCTTTCCCCGCGCGAACCGGTGATCACGCCGACGCGCAGGCCTCCGGCGCCGAGCTCGGGGCGGCGATCGCCTCCTCACCGCGGCGGCGGCGCTCGTGCTGATCTCGGTGGCGGCCTACCCTGGCCGCGAGCCGCTGCGCGCGTGGCTCATCCCGGCCGGCTCCGCGGCGCCGAGCGCGTCGGCCTCGCCGAGCCCGCGGGTCCGTGCTCTCCGCCGCGCCGAGCGCGTCTCCGCCGGCGTCCTCGGCGGCGCCTCTTCCTTCCGGCGTCGGCGATCGTCACGGCGTCGCCGGCGATCGTGGGCGTCGCGCCGGCTCCCTCCGGCGCGAGCACCGGGACGGCGAAGGTGCCTGCGGTCAAGGCGCTCAAGAAGAAGAAGGCGCCGCCGGTCCCCACCAAGATCAACTTCTGAGGGCCGGACGCCGGACACGCCGCGCCTGCCTTGCCGGGATGCCCTTTTTGCGGGACCGGGCTGGGCTTCCAACAAAATGTGCGTCAACACTTGATGTTCGACGCACCCACTGGTGTACACTGCGGCACGATGTCACCGAAAGATCACGTAGCCGTCCGTCTGGACAACGCCACCCTCGTTCGCGTCGACGCCCTCCGGGACGTCCTCACCACTCCCTGGCGCGAGGCGACTCGCTCGGACATCCTCCGCGCCTTGATCCTCAAAGGTCTCGAGCAGCTCGAGCACGAGCACAAGGCGGCGCTCGCCAAGCCGAAGAAGCCGGCAGGCGAGGGCGGTGCCCCGGCCGGCAAGCGCGGCCGCAAGAAGCCTGCAGGCTGATCTTCCTCCATCCCGGGGGAGGTTCCACGATGTGCCTCGCCGGCATCACGTACGGCGAGGCCTACGTGCGTCCGGCGTCCGGCGCGTCGTCGTGAGGCCTGGCGAGGTCTCCCGCGGGGCCGTGGGGAGGTGGTAGCGTGAGGGGATGAAGCGCTGGGGTCAGACCCTCATCTTCGTGCTCTGCGTGCTCTTCAGCGTCGCGGCGGCCTACAACGTGATGTCGGACAACGCCGAGGTGGAGAAGCTGGCCGTGGCGGCCGCTTGCTCCGACAACCCGGCCACGCAGAAGGGCTGCGACGCGCAGAAGACGCGGATCGAGCGCACCCCCCTCGCCCAGACCTTCGAGATCCACACGTCGCGCCGCACCGTCGAGGTGCGCTGCACGCGCGCCCTCGTCTTCGTCGGCGATTACGCCTGCGCAGTGCGCTGATCAGCTCGCGGTCGTCGCGGCCGTCTCGCGCTCGGCGATGAGCGCCAGGAGCCCGTCTTCATCGATGAGCTTGGTGCCGAGCTTGCGGGCCTTGACGGCCTTGCTCGACGTGGACGCCGGGTCGGCGATCACCAGGTAGCTCAGGTCCTTCGTCACGGAGGCGAGGGCCTTGCCGCCGCGCGACTCGACCATCTGCACGAGCTCGTTGCGGGGGCGGGTGCTCGCGCCGGTGAAGCAGAAGGAGAGGCCGGAGAGCGGGCCCTCCTGCGAGGGGGTGACGGGGACGATGCCCGCGGCGAGGAGGCGCTTGATCTCCTCTTCCCGCGCGCGGAGGCCGCGCACGATGCCGGCCGCCTTGATCGGCCCGAGCCCGTTGATCACGGCGAGCTCTTCTTCCTTCGCGGCGAGGAGCTTCTCGATGCTCGTGTAGCCCGCGCTGATCAGGAGCTTCGCCGTCTGGAGGGCGAAGTTGTCCATGCCGAGCGCGGCGATGAAGACGGGCAGCGTGAGCGGCAGGCGGGACGTGAGCTGCTCGATGCACTTCTTCGCGATCTTTTCGCCGAACTTCACGCCCTTGCCGTCGGCCGAGCGCGTCTTCTCGAGCTTCGCGATGTCCTCCCACTTGAGCCTGTAGAGGTCGGCCGGCTCCTTGACGAGGCCCGCCTCGACGAGCAGCTCGATCACCTTGTCGCCCCACTCGAGCGCGCCGATCGCGCCGATCCAGTTCTGGATGCGCCCCTCGACCACCGCGCGGCATGCGCTGTTGCGGCAGACGAGGTACTCGCCCTCCACGGAGAGGGTCGAGCCGCACACGCCGCAGGCAGTCGGCGGCGTCGCGACGGCGCCCTTCTTCTCCACGACCTCTTCCACGTAGGGGATCACGTCGTTGCGGCGGGAGACGAGGACCTCGTCGCCCACGCCGATGCCGAGGGCCTTGACGTTGGCGGCGTTGTGCAGCGACGCGCGCTGCACGACCGCGCCGGCCAGCTCCACGGGCGCGACGATCGCGACCGGCGTGACGCGGCCGCTCGGGCCGGTGTCCCAGCGGATGTCGAGCACGGTGCTGATCTTGGCCGGCGAGGCGAACTTGAAGGCCACGGCGCCGCGCGGGCGGTGGTTCACGTCGCCGAGCAGGGCCTGGGTGTTCAGCGAGTTGACGTAGATCACGAGGCCGTCGATCTCGTAGTCGAGCGAGCCGCGGATCGACGCGCCGTACTCCTTGTAGAGCGCGAGCACGTCGTCGAGCGAGCCGTGGGCGGTCTGGGGCGTGGCGAAGCCGAGGCCCCGGAGGAAGGCGAATTTGTCGACCTCGGTCTTGAGATCGAGGTGATCGGCCACGTCGTAGAAGAGCACCGTGCAGTGCTTGGCGTCGGAGCCGTCGAGGCGCTTGGAGGCGCCCGCGGCCATGTTGCGGGGGCTCAAGATGCCGGGGAAGTGCTCCTTCATGTCGGAGAGGCGGACGATGATCTCGCCGCGCACGGACATGGAGTGACGGTCCTTGATCCGCGCCGGGACGCCCTTCATCCGGGCCACGTTCTGGGTGATCCGCTCGCCCACGTCGCCGTCGCCGCGGGTGATGGCGTCGACCATCTTGCCGTCGCGGTAGATGACCTCGATCGAGATCCCGTCGAGCTTCTCGGCCACGAAGAGATCGCCGTCGATCGGCCCCACGCCGTCGGCCTGGAGGAGCTCGTTGCAGCGGGCGATCCAGCCTCGCAGCTCCTCCTCGTTCACGGCTTTGTTGAGCGATCCCATCGGGATCTCGTGGCGGGCTTTTTCCCACTCGACGACCAGCGCGCCCGAGCCGACCTTGGCGAGCACGAGGTGGGTGGGATCGAGCTCGCGCAGCTCGTCCTCGAGGGCGTCGAAGGCGGCGTCGGAGATCTCGGGCGTGCCCTTGTAGTAGCTCGCCCGGTAGCGCTCGATCCGCTCCGCCAGCTCGGCGATCCGCGCCTTGTTCTCCGGGTTCTGCTCCAGGCCGCCGGCCCGGGCCGCCCGCTTCGCCTCGTCGCTCTGCTCCTTGCGCATGCTCTCGCTTCCTCGGTCGTCCTGCGGCTACTCGAGCTCGGTCTCCCCGCCGCGCCGCGCGGCGGCGAAGAGGTCGTCCATCTCCATCGCGAGCTTCTCGGGCAGCTCGTCCTCGCGGAAGAGCCGCGCCTCGCGGATCTCCAGCGGGTTCTTCGGGGGCTTCTGCGGCGGCTCGATCTCGGCGCGTACCACGATGGTGACGGCGTGGAACCGTGGATCACGATCGGGGCGCGAGTAGATGCCGACGACGCGCTCGAAGGTCATCCTGGTGACGCCCGCCTCCTCGTCCATCTCGCGATCGAGCGCGGTGCGCAGCGTCTCGCCCCACTCGAGCGTGCCGCCCGGCAGCGCCCAGGTGCCGGTGTCGGCGCGGCGGATGAGCAGCCAGCGCCCGTCGCTCGTGTGCGCGGCCGCGGCGATGCCCACCACGGGGCGCTTCAGCACATGGCGCGCGAACTCCTTGATGATGCCGAGCGCGGCTTGGGGGAGCAGGGCGAGAGGGGCGAAGGGCATGGTGGCGAAGCTGGCTCGGAGGCGACGGTGGCGCGCGCTCGGGAGGCTCTCTATGCTCGCGGGATGATGCGCGGTGCGCGGCGGAGGTCGCCGATCCCGGGAGCGTTGAGCCTGTCGATCAGCGCCGGGATCGGGCTCTTAGTGCCGTTCGGCTGCGGTGTCGACCACCGCCCGCCGGCCCTCACCGGAGGACAGACCGTGACGGTGGGGACGCTCACCACCACCGGGGCCGGAGGCAGCGGCGGCGCCGGCGGCCATGGCGGAGGAGGCTCGTCGTCCAGCGCCGGCGCCGGTCCATCCACCCTCTGCGAGTGCGCCAAGGCCGCGTTCACCGGCGAGGGGAGCTCGTGCGCGGTGTGCTTGAAGCAGGCCGCCGCGGTGGATCACGAGTGCGCCTCGCAGGGCATCGACTGCGGCGCCGGCGCGGCATGCGCGCCCGTGGTGATCTGCCTCGCCGGGTGCATCGACGGCGGCGGCCCGAGCTGCGTCAGCGACTGCCTCTACCCGGCGGCGCCGACCGACGCGAACCAGAAGTACCTCGCCTTTCTGGCATGCGCATGCGATCGGTGCGGGAGCTTCTGCGCGACGCCCGAGCCGGTCGTCTGCATGCCCGCGGGCCCGCCCGATGGAGGCGCGAGCGACGGAGCAGGCGGGGGCGGCTGAGCGCGCCCGTGCTACCGTGGCGCGCCATGAGCGAGCCGGTCGTCGTTGCCGCGGTGCAGATGAACAGCCAGGCCGAGGTGGAAGGCAACCTCGGCAAGGTGCGCGCGCTGGTGGAGGAGGCCGCGCGGCGGGGCGCGACCATGGTCCTCCTGCCCGAGAACTTCGCGTACATGGGCGACGAAGAGGGCAAGCGCGCGCTCGCCGAGTCGCTCGACGATCCAGGCGCGCTCGGGCCCATCGCGCGCTGCCTCGCGGATCTTTCGCGCGCGCATCACATCCACGTGATGGGCGGTGGTATGCCGGAGCGGTCGGACGATCCGGATCGTCCGTTCAACACCTGCGCGGTCTTCGGGCCGGACGGCGCGCTCGCCGCGAGGTACCGCAAGATCCACCTCTTCGATGTCGACTTGCCGGACGGGAGCAAGTACCGCGAGTCGGTCGCGAGCGCGGCCGGCGACGAGGTGGTGCAGGCCGAGGTGCGCGGCCTCAAGGTGGGCCTCTCGATCTGCTACGACCTGCGCTTCCCCGAGCTCTACCGCGCGCATGCGTCGGCCGGGGCGGACGTGCTGGTGGTGCCGGCGGCCTTCACGCTGATGACGGGCAAGGACCACTGGCAGGTGCTCCTGCGCGCCCGGGCGATCGAAGCGCAAGCCTATGTGGTCGCGGCGGCACAGTGGGGGAAGCACCCGCGCGGTCGGCAGACCTTCGGCAAATCCCTGATCGCCGATCCGTGGGGCGAGGTGATCGCGCAGGCCTCCGAGGGAGAAGGCGTGGTCACCGCGCGGGTCGACCCGGCTTACCAGGCGCAGGTGCGGGCGAACCTGCCTTGCCTCCGCCACCGGCGACTCGGCGCAGCACGCTGACGCCGGGCCAGGTCGGCCCGTGATCCTGCGCCTCCCAGGTGTCGGCGTCGACGAAGCGGCAGCGCGCGCCGTCGAAGAGGCCGCCCTTGGCGATGATCGTGAACTCGTCGCCGCGCTCGCCGCCGATGGCGAGCTCGGTGCTCTCCTCGGTGGCCGGGCTCGTGCCGGCGATGAAGCGGCCGCCTTCGAAGCGCAGCCGGAGCTGATCGAACATCATGCCCATGAGCGGCATGGCGTCGTCCGGGATGCGGTGCCCGACGTGTAGCGGACGATCTCCCAGGTGCCCTGGAGGCGCGCGCGCACGGGCTTGGGGCCGCCGGGCGCGCGATCGGTGGCGGAAGCAGCGCCAGGGGCGGGGCTTCCATCGGTGCCATCGGCAGGCGAGAGAGGCGCGCTCGATGGGGCGGGCGCCTGGCTCCCGCCGCAGCCGATCAGCGCGGCGATCAAGGCGAGGGCGGGGGCGGCGCGCATGCGCCCCGAAGGTACGCAACTTCGCCGCCTGTCACAACGATCGCGGGGTGAGGCGCGCGAGCCTCAGATCGCGACGGCGCGCTTGCTGAGCAGCGCCCGCAGCTCGGCCGGGCGCCGGAAGCCGACCCGGCGCGCCACCTCGCTGTCGTTCATCCCGCCCTGGAGGAGGTTCCGGGCCACTTCGGCCCGCACCTCGTCGTAGTACACATGCGGCGAGCGGCCGAAGGCGCAGCGGAACTGCCGGGCGAAGTGGAACTCCGACATGTCGACGCTGAGCGCGATCTCGTACGAGCGCACGCGCTTGCCGGCCTCGGCGGCGGTGCGGATCCGCTCGCGGGCGATGATCATCCGCTCGGCCGTCGTCTTCGGCAGGGGCGGCGCCGCGACCGGGGGCGGAGGCGGCAAGGGCGGCGCGAGGCGCGTGTACGAGCGCGGGGCCGGGGTGGGGAACGAGCGGGCGGAGGGTACGGTGGTGGAATGGGCCAACAAGGGAAGGGCGTTGCTCACGGGAACCTCTCCAAGAGGCGCTCCGGTCGATGCCGAGGAATCGGCGGCGGAGCGTCTCGATTCGCTTTCTCCGTGTTGCAATGCCCGGGCCGACGCCGGGCGAACCTGTGCTCTGGGGTGGAAATCTCCGAAAAGTGGCTTGTCCATCGTCCCCTGGAACGCGCGAGGAGCGACAACGCTGACAGGGGACTGTGGCCGCCTGTTCACGCGCGCAGGGGCACGAAACCGACACGGTAGGCGGCTACGCAGGGCCCCCCGACGCCGCGATCAGACGTCGATCTCCGCCTCTTTCGCGCGGTCCATGATGAAGCGGAAGCGCATCTGCGCGTCCTTGCCCATCAGCTCGTTGAGGATCCGGTCGGTCTCCAGCTCGCCCTCGATCATCACGCGCAGGGCCCTGCGGCGCCGCACGTCCAGCGTGGTCGCCTTCAGGTCCTCCGCGGGCATCTCGCCGAGGCCCTTGAAGCGCGAGATCTCGGCTTTCGCGTTCCTCGGCAGCGAGGCGAGCACCTTGTCGCGCTCGGCGTCGTCGAGCGCCCAGTAGGTCTGCTTGGCGGCGTCGATGCGGTAGAGGGGCGGCTGGGCCAGAAAGACATGGCCGCCGCGGATCAGGCCCGGCAGGTGCCGGTAGAAGAAGGTCAGGAGCAGCGTCGCGATGTGCTGGCCGTCGCTGTCGGCGTCCATCAGCAGGAAGATCCGGCCGTAGCGGAGCTTCGACTCGTCGAAGTCTTTCCCGAAGCCGCAGCCGAGGGCGCTCACGATGTCCTGGAGCTCTTTGTTCGAGAGCACCTTAGACGTGGAAGCCTGCTCCGCATTCAACACCTTGCCGCGCAGCGGGAGGATCGCCTGGGTGCGCCGGTCGCGCCCCTGCTTGGCGGAGCCGCCGGCGCTGTCGCCCTCGACGATGAACAGCTCGCTCTCGTTCGGGTCGGTCGCGGAGCAGTCGGCCAGCTTGCCGGGCAGGTTCAGCCGGTGCGACACGGGTGTCTTGCGGAGCACCTGCTGGGTCGCCTCGCGCCGGGCCTCGCGCGCGCGGGCTGCCAGGATCGCGCGCATCACGATCGACTCGCCGCTCGTCCCGTTCTCGAGCAGCCACTGCTCCAGAGCCGGGCGCACCGCGCCCTCGACCGCGGGGTTCGCCTCGGGGTTGTTGAGCCGGTCCTTCGTCTGCCCCTGGAACTGCGGCTCCTGGATGTAGATCGAGAGCACGCCCACGATGCCCTCGCGGATGTCCTCGGCGGTGAGCGTCACGCCCTTCGGCTGGATCTTCTTGGCGTCGATGAAGCCGCGCACGGCCTTGACGATCGCGCTGTTGAAGCCGCTCTCGTGCGAGCCGCCCGCCGCGGTGGGGATGCCGTTGACGTAGGAGCGCACGTGCTCGTCGGTCGATTCGGTCCACTGGAGCGCGGCCTCGAGGCGGATGCCGTTCTCCTTCGCCATGTAGAACATGTTCGCGTGCGTCGGCGCCTTGCCGCGCTGGGCGACGAGCTTGGGCAGGTAGTCGGCGATCCCGTTCGGGTGGACGAGCTCGACCTCTTCCTTGGTGGCCTCGTCACGGAAGACGATCACGAGCCCGCCGTGGAGGTAGGCCTTCGCCTCGAGGCGCTCCTTGATCGTCTCGGCGTCGAAGCGCCGCTCGGCCCCGAAGATCTGCGCGTCGGGGCGGAAGTGGATGGTCGTCCCGTGCTTGCGGGTGTTCGTGACCTTCCGCGCGATCTTGCCCTGCGGCGTGCCGCGCGAGAACGACTGCGTGTGCTCCGCGCCGTCGCGCACGATCTTCGCTTCCATCAGCTCGGAGAGCGCGTTGACCACGCTGGAGCCGACGCCATGCAGGCCGCCCGAGACCTTGTAGCTGTCGTTCGCGAATTTACCGCCCGCATGCAGCGTGCAGAGGATGAGCTCGAGCGCGGGGCGCTTGTATTTCGGGTGGACGTCGACCGGCATCCCGCGGCCGTCGTCGGTGACGGTCGCGCCCTTGTGATCGGCGTCGAGCGTCACCTCGATGCGCTTCGCGTAGCCGTTGATGGCCTCGTCGACCGCGTTGTCGACGATCTCCCAGAGCAGGTGGTGGTAGCCCCGACCGTCGGTGCCGCCGATGTACATCGCGGGGCGCTTGCGCACCGGCTCGAGGCCCTCGAGCACCTCGATGCTCTGGGCGGTGTACTCGGCCGGCGGACGCACCGAAGGCGGGCGGGAGGCGGGTCGCGGGGAGGCGCTCGGGGCGTTCATCTCAGGTCGTCTCCAGGGTGGGCGGGGTCAGCGGCGGCGGGACGAGGCGCACAAAGCGATCGCGCTTGACGATCGGCTCGCCGCGGCGAGCGCGGGCGCCCTTGACCTCGCGCAGGCTCACCTCGCGGGGCTTGCCCTTCTCGGTCTCGACGGTGAAGCGATCGGCGTCCGAGAGCGCGAGGGCCGCGCCGACGAGGCGATCGCCGTCGGCCACGTCCATCACGATCACGCCGCGCCCGGCGCCCGCGAGCGCCGGGATCTCGACCACGGGCACGCCGAGCGCGTGGCCGTCGCCGGCCGCGCAGAAGATCGCGTCGCCGTCGCCGGTCGGCGCGACGAAGAGCACCTCGTCGCCCTCCTTGGGCTTGGCGTAGCGGCGCCCCGCGCGGGTCGACGGATCTCGGTGCGGGCGCAGCGAGAAGCGGAAGCCGAAGCCCGCGCGCGTGATGCACAGGGCGAAGGGCGGCTCGGGCTCGGGCGCGTCCTCCGTCGGCGCGGGCACGTCGAGCGCCCGCGGATCGAAGGAGTACATGGCGATCATCCGCTCGCCGTCGCCCAGCTTGAAGAGCTTCTGCACCGGATCGCCGTAGCCGGTGGACGCCGGCAGATCGTGGATCCGGCAGGTGTAGCAGCCGCCCAGGTTGGAGAAGAAGGCCACGGTCGATCGCGTCGAGCCCGCGACCGCGGCGAGCACGCTGTCGCCCTCGCGCAGGCGCGTCGCGCCGAGGTCCTTCACCTCGCGCACGCGCTTCACCCAGCCCTGCGCGGAGAGGATCACGTTCGCGTCCTCCGCGACGATGAAGTCCTCGGCCTGGTACTCGGGCTCGTCCACGTTGCCGAGCACCTTGGTGCGCCGCTTGTCGTTGTAGCGCGCCTTGATCTCGGTCAGCTCGTCCTTCACCACCGTCCAGCGGCGCGCCTCGCTCTTGAGCAGCGCCTCGAGCTTCTTGTGCTCCGCGCGCTTCTCGGCGAGCTCCTTCTGCACCACGAGGATCTCGAGGCGCGCGAGCCGGTAGAGCTTGAGCTCCAGGATCGCGTCCGTCTGCTCCTCGCTCAGCTTGAAGCGCGCGATGAGCTTCTGCGCCGCGTCGCTCTTGCCCTCGCTCTTGCGGATGATCCGGATCACCTCGTCGAGCGCGTCGAAGACCTTCTCGAAGCCTTCGAGCAGGTGGATGCGCTTGTCCAGCTCGGCGAGCTCGAACTCGGTCCGCTTCGTCACCGTCGCGTAGCGGAAGTCGAGGAAGCAGGTGAGCATCTCCCCGAGGCCGAGGCGCTTCGGCTCGGCGATCTCGGGGTTGTCCGACGGGATGAGGCAGGTGAGGTTGACCTGCACCGTCGTCTGGAGCGGCGTGTTCTTGTAGAGGTAGGCCATCACGAGCTGGGGATCGGCGTCCTTCTTCAGCTCCATCACGATGCGCACCTCGGTCGTCGACTCGTCGCGCACGTCGACGAGGCTCGGCAGCTTCTTGCCGACGATCACCTCGGCGATCTTCTCGACGATCACCTTGCGCTCGACGGCGTAGGGCACGCTCGTCACGATGATCCGCGGCACCCCGCCGCGCTTGGTCGGATCGTCCTCCACGCGGAACTCGCCGCGCAGCTTGAAGGTGCCCTGGCCCGAGACGTACACCGCCTCGAGCTCCTTCTTGCTGGCGAGGAGCTGCCCGCCCGTCGGGAAGTCTGGGCCCTTGATGTGCGAGAGCAGCCGGCTCACCGGCAGATCGCGCTGGTTGATGAGGGCCACGCAGGCGTCGATCACCTCGCCCAGGTTGTGCGGGGGGATGCTCGTGGCCATGCCGACGGCGATGCCCTGCGAGCCGTTGACGAGCAGGTTGGGGAAGCGCGACGGGAGCACGATCGGCTCCGACGTCGTCCCGTCGTAGTTGGGCCGCCAGGCGACGGTGCGCTGGCCGAGCTCCTTCAACAGCTCGAGCGCGAGGGCGCGCAGGCGGGCCTCGGTGTAGCGCATGGCCGCGGGGGCGTCGCCGTCGGCCGAGCCGAAGTTGCCGTGCCCGTCGACGAGCGGGGCGCGCATGGTGAAGTCCTGCGCCATCCGCACCATCGCCTCGTAGATCGAGACGTCGCCGTGCGGGTGGTACTTGCCCATCACGTCGCCGACGACGCGCGCGCTCTTCTTGTGCTTCTCGTCCGGCCCGAGGTGCAGGTCGTGCTGCATCGTGTAGAGGATGCGCCGCTGCACGGGCTTGAGGCCGTCGCGCACGTCGGGGAGCGCGCGCGAGGTGATGACGCTGAGCGCGTAGTTCAGGTACCGGCGCTGCGCCTCGTCGGCGAGCGAGATGTCGAGGATGGGCGGGGGCGCGTCGCTCGGCGGAGGGGTCCGCTTGCCACGGGGAGCATCACCTGCCTGGGATCGCGTTGTCGCCATGATCTTGAACCGGCGTTCAGTGGTCTGCGAGTGGGCCTGCAATTACCCACAGCCGCGCGATCGGGTCAAGCCGTCGAAGAAGGGCGCGCGCGTGCAGGCGGACATTTTTTGTCTGATCTGGCGCCGAAGGGCTCCGTTCCCGCTCCCGTTCCCGCTCCCGCTCCCGTGACCCTTCCGGGAGGGGGTCGCGGGAGCGGGAGCGGAGAGGGTGTGGGCTCGATGAAACGTCCTCGCAGCGATCGGCCTCGGCCCGCGCACGACCTGTGCTTTTTTCAGTGGGACCTTGAGACCCCCTCCGCTCTGGGCTACGGGGTCGTGCCTTGTCCGTGCTCGGTCTACGCCCAACTCGTCCGTCGAGGCTCTCTCGGTCGTCACGGATCGCCCATTTTCTCGGCCTTTTGCTGGCCTTGCTCCTCGTGGGCGAGGCGCTCGTCGCGCCCCGCGCGGCCCTCGCCGACGACGGCGGAGCCCCTCCGCCGGGCGCGGCCCCGGCCGACGACGCGGACCTCGCCGACGGCGGCGCGCCTCCTCCCGCGACGCCCCCGCCTGCGGCGCCTCCTGCGGCCACGGGCGCGCCCGCCGCGCCTCCGCCCTCGGCCCAGCCGGCCGAGCCCCCGGAGCCTCCCGCGCCGGCCCTCGCCCCGAGCGAGGCCGAGAAGAACCGCGATCAGCCGATCGTCAAGGTCGTCCTCGCCGGCAACCGCCGCATCTCGTCGGAGGACATCTCCGGCTACCTCCAGCAGATGCGCCCCGGCAAGCCCTTCACCCCCGAGGGCCTGACGAAGGACGTGCGCGAGCTCTGGGACTCGGGCTACTTCGAGGACATCGAGGTCGACCTGAGCAGGAAGGACGACGGCGTCGTCCTGCGCATCCTCGTGCGCGAGCGGCCGAGCATCAAGGTCGTCGAGTTCTCCGGCAACGAGAAGATCGACAAGGACGACCTCACCGAGGCCGTCTCCGCCGAGGTCAAGGCGGGCTCGATCCTGAGCTACTCCGCCATCCGCCGCGGCGTGCAGAAGCTCCGCGACAAGTACGCCGAGGAGGGCTACTTCCTCGCCGAGGTCTCGTTCGAGGTCGTCCCGCAGAAGGACAACCAGGTCACCGTCAAGTTCGAGATCAAGGAGCACGAGTCGGTCAGCGTCCGGCGCATCACCTTCGTCGGCAACACGCACGTGACCGACGCCGAGCTGCGCGAGGCGATGCTCACCGGCCAGTCGATGCCCTTCATCGACTTCGGCACCGGCGGCTCCTTCCGGCAGGACGCGTTCGAGCGCGACGTGCTCATCATCAACGCGCTCTACTACGACAAGGGCTACCTCTCGGTGCAGGTCGCGACGCCGCGCGTGATGCTCACGCCCGACAGGAACGGCATCGAGATCACCCTCGCGATCAACGAGGGCCCCCGCTACAAGATCCGCGGCCTGCGCGTCTACGAGAAGGACGAGGACGGCCGCGAGGTCGAGCCGATCGGCGGCCGCCGCCACCTGCGCGAGATGGTGCGCGCCAAGCCGGGCGACTACTTCAACCGCGCCGAGCTCGTGAAGGACCTCGGCGCCGTCCAGACGCTCTACCGCGACGCCGGCTACGCCAACGTCGAGGCCCCGCCGGTGACCGAGCTCGACCCCGAGAAGCAGGAGGTCGACATCATCGTCGCGATCAAGCGGCACAAGCCCGTGCGCTTCGGCCGGATCGAGATCCGCGGCAACACCAAGACCCGCGACCGGGTGATCCGGCGCGAGATGGAGATCGCCGAGCAGGAGCTCTTCAGCGAGACGAGGCTCGAGCGCTCCAAGCGGCGCATCACGATGCTCGGCTTCTTCGAGCGCGTCGACATCTCCACCGAGCAGGGCGACGACGCCGATCACGTCAACGTCAACGTGGAGATCGGCGAGAAGCCCACCGGCACCTTCCAGGTCGGCGCCGGCTTCTCCAGCATCGAGAACTTCATCGCGACGGCCCAGGTCCAGCAGGCGAACCTCTTCGGCAACGGCCAGTCCCTCGCGCTCCAGGCGCAGATCTCCGGCCTCCGCCAGCTCGTCGACGTCCGCTTCTTCGAGCCGTACGTCTTCGATACGCGCTTCTCGACGTCGATCAACGTCTTCGACCAGCTCCGCATCTACAACCAGTTCTCGCAGACCTCGCTCGGTGGCTCGCTCACGATCGGCTACCCGATCATCCAGCCCAAGCTGAAGGCCTCGCTCGCCTACACCCTCTCGTCGGACAAGATCTCGACGACCACGACGTCGACCTTCCTCGGCACCGCCACGGCGGTCTCGGTCTTCCAGCGCCTTCCGCTCGCGAACCTCTTCAACGACGGGATCACCTCCAGCATCCGCCCGGCGATCACCTACGACACGCGGAACAACCAGCTCTTCCCCTCGGCGGGCATCTACCTCCAGGGCTCGGTCGAGGCGGCCTCGGCCTCGATCGGGAGCCACAACGAGTTCGTCCGCTGGCGCACCACGGGCCGCTTCTACTACCCGATCACCTCCGACAACTCGGTCGTCATCAAGCTCAACTCCGAGGCCGGGATGGTGACGAGCCCGAGCCCCAACGGCGTGCCGATCTTCGCCCGCTTCTTCCTCGGCGGCATCCTCGACCTGCGCGGCTTCCCGCTGCGCAGCATCGGCCCGCGCCTGCCGCTGAAATCGAGCCTCGACGAGAACTCCGCGCCGATCCCGAACGGGGCCGTGATCGGCGGTAACCTGATGTACTACCAGAACCTCGAGCTCGAGTTCCCGATCATCGACGCCGTGCAGATCCGCGGCGTGGTCTTCACCGACCTCGGCAACGCGTGGAACCTCGAGTCGCTCTACTGCCAGGCCGCGCCCGCCTCGCCCTTCTCCGTGACGAACCCCTGCTTCAAGCCGTCGAGCCTGCTCGACATGCGCACCTCCTGGGGCTTCGGGATCCGCTGGTTCTCCCCGCTCGGCCCGCTCCGCTTCGAGTGGGGCTTCCCGTTCAAGCCGCTCCCGTACGAGCAGAGCAACGTCTTCGAGTTCACCATCGGCAACTTCTTCTGATCGGGCGCTCCCCGGCTCGATACGTCGGTCGGGACCGCCCAACGTACCTCGGCACGTCCCGCGGTCCCTTCCCAGCCACGACCCGCTCGCGACGCCCGGAGAGCGCCCTGGACGTCCATCATCAGAGCGGGATCCGCCTTCGCACTTGCCGATTGGGCTCGGGGGCCCCAGGTTGCGGTAGGCCCCGTGTGTCGGGGCAAACCGCCGGAGCATCATGCGATTTCGCCTCCTCGGCATCCCCGTCCAGATCCAGCCCTGGTTCTGGCTGACCTCGGCCCTGCTGGGCCTGCCCGCGCTCACCTCGGGCCATGTGGCCGCGTTCTTCCTGTGGATCGTGGCCATCTTCATCGCGGTCGTGGTGCACGAGCTCGGCCACGCGGTGGCCATCCTCCGCCACGGGGGTCGCCCGGACATCACGCTCCACGCCCTGGGCGGCACCACGAGCTGGGGCGGAGTGGCCTACCTCGGCCGCGGGCAGCGCGCCTTCATCTCGTTCGCTGGCCCGCTCGCCGGCTTCCTCCTCGCCGCCCTCCTCCTCGGCGTGGCGCTGCTCTTCCCGGGTCTCGTCACCAAGGTCCCGCCCCTCGTGGGGTCCGGGCTCGACACCCTCTTCTGGGTCAACGTCTTCCTCGGCGCGATCAACCTCGCCCCGGTGCTGCCCTTCGACGGCGGTCACATCCTCGAGGCCGCGCTCGGCCCTGCGCGCGCCGACTGGACGGTGGGCATCTCGCAGATCGCGGGCGCGATCATCACCATGGGCTTCTTGATCATGCAGGCCACCTGGGGCGCGCTCCTCTTCGGGATGTCCACGTTCCAGAGTTTCCAGCAGCACCCCGGCGTGCTCCGCCGCCTCTGGCTGAAGATGCGCCTCCGCCGCCTCGAAAACGAGTCCGCCTCGATCCGCCGCTCCGTCATCCGCGACGCCGAGCGCCGCGCGGGCTCCCCCAAGCTCCGCATCATCCAGGGCGGCGCCTCCGAGCCGAAGGACCGGCGCGACCTGAACTGACCGCGGCGCCCCCTCAGAATTTTTGACGCCGAGGCGCCAAGACGCAAAGACGCAAAAGCAGGGAAAAGCGGCCTATTCCTCGCTCTTCTTGCGCCTTGGCGTCTTTGCGCCTTTGCGTTTTTTTTCGAACCTCGACACACCGGCGCGACGCCTTCTTCGAAGACTGGACCTGCGCCTGCCCGGTGATTCGATTGTGGCCACCTGGTGTGCACCTTCGGGCAGATCTCGATCCGGTAGGCAGTGTATCCGTCGAGAATGAACGACGATCAACCCATCAAGATTCGATGGCGAGCGCCCATGCTGCTCGCCTCCGGGCTGGCCCTCTTCCTCGCGTCGGGCTGCGATGGAGGCAGCAGCGGCAGCGGCGGGGGAGGGAGCTCGAGCACGACGGGCACCACCGGCACCACCACGACCACGTCGTCCACGGGCGGCGGGGGGACTTGCATCGAGCTCGCGGACGGGAGCTGCGTCGAGGAGACCTTCCACAACCCGCCTGTCCTCGCGCCCAACGCCGACGGCGTCTACGAGCTGACGCTGAAGCCCACCGAGCTCATCGTGGACGGCAAGCGACAGTGTGGTCGCGCGTACAACGGCATGGTCCCCGCGCCCACGATCGATGTCGCGGCCCCGGCCGCGGGCGAGCAGCGCAAGGTCCGGGTCGACCTCAAGAACGCCTTCACCAAGAGCGACTACCGCGGGCTCCACAACAAGCCCTGCACGTGCACGGACACCGTCTCGATGATGAGCTGCCCGCCCGAGCAGGCGCACGACCCGACCTCGACCTGCAAGTGCACGGACGACGAGGGCATGATGTGCCACCTCTACGACTTCAACACCACGAACCTCCACGCCCACGGGTCGCACGTGCGCCCCGACTACGCGACGGGCGGCGGGTGCGTCGAGAAGAACGGCCTCTCCTGCCGCACCTGCAGCGGCGACACGCAGAACGGCGCGCACGAGTGCTACTTCGCCGACGACGTGATCTCCCACGTCATGCCCGGGATGGGCGTGCAGCACCGCTGGGATCTCGACGAGGACGGGCAGCACCACGCCGGGCTCGACTGGTACCACCCGCATGTCCACGGGAGCACCGCGATCCAGGTCGCCTCCGGCGCCACCGGCGCGCTCATCGTCCGCGGCCCGCTCGACGAGATCCCCGGCATCAAGAACGCCAAGGAGCGCGTGCTCCTCATCACGACCCCGCCGATCAACGCGACGCCGCTCGCCGACGGGCAGGCGTGCGACGAGGACCACATCACCTTCAACGACTTCGAGATGCTCGGCACCACGAGCGAGAAGCAGACCAACCTGATCAACGGCATGCGCCGGCCCCGGATGGTCATCCCCCCCGGGCAGATCGAGCGCTGGCGCTTCCTGCACGGATCCTTCCTCGACGAGGTGTTCCTCGTCGCCTTCCGCGGCAAGGACCACGACTGCAACGCGCTCGATCTGATGGCGCCGCCCATCCGCCTGACGCAGATCGGCCGCGACGGGCTCACGCTGCCGAAGCCCCCGGGCGGGGTCGATTGGCCCTTCGCGCCCAACTACATCTTCATGTCACCGGGCTACCGCGTCGACGCCCTGCTCGACGGCAACGAGCTGCACCACGGCGACACCGTCTGCCTGCTCGCGGCCCGCTTCCTCCAGGAGGACACGACCGGCACGACGCCCGATCCCGTGGGGATCACCAAGCCGCCGACGCCGGAGGAGATCATCAAGGCGGCCTCCAACGGGGACATCGTCGCCATCGTCAACGTCACGAACGCGGCCGGCCCGCCGACCGAGACGAAGATGCCGGACCTCGCCGTCGTCGCCGCCGAGGCGCCGAGCATGATGCTCAAGAACGGCACCGTGGACGCGAACGAGGCGTGCAAGGCGGCCCAGGCCGAGGGCGACGTGGAGCAGCTCGACCAGCTCGCCGCGCTCTGGATGATCTTCAACAACCAGAGCGGGCCCGACGAGTGCGCGTGCCCCGATCACAACATCAACTGCAAGGGCTTCGAGCACACGAACCGGAAGAAGTACCCCTACGATCGCGTGCTCACGCTCGGCGCGGTGGATCACTGGCGGGTCGTCTCGGGCTTCGACGGCCACCCCTTCCACATCCACATCAACCCCTTCCTCGTCTGCCCGCTCCCGCCCGAGGGCTCGCCCGATCCGAACGCCAAGGGCCGGATCTTCGAGCCGCCCTTCGCCCACTGGCGCGACACCTACCTCGTCAACCTGGACCGCAAGCTCGACATGCTCACCGAGTACCGCGCGTTCACGGGCAACTACGTCTACCACTGCCACAAGCTCACCCACGAGGACCACGGGATGATGGAGCTCATCCACGTGTGCGACCCGGCGAAGGAAGACTGCGGATCGCTCTGCTCCGGCGGCGCATGCGCGTGGAACCAGTGCGCCCCCGGTGACGACGGCTGCCTCCGCGCGCTCCACGCCACGGAGTGCCTGCTCGACCCGTCCAAGTGCCCCGACGCCCTGCTCCGCTGCGCGCAGTGCGACACGATGAGCTGCCCCCCGGACGCCCACTGCCGGAGCGACGCCGACTACGATGACAAGCACCGCTGCGCGCCCGGCTGCTTGACGGACGACGACTGCGCCGTCACCGACACCTGCGACGCGGGCTCGTGCAAGCTCGCCCCGCCCTGCGCGCCCCCCTGCGCGCCGGGGACCATGTGCAAGCACGGCGCCTGCCAGTAACACCCCTCCGTCCCTCTCCGCGCCTCTCCCGCTCCCCCTCCCGATGCCCCCTCCCGATGCCCCCGCCGGATGAGGGGAGCGGGAGAGGGAAGCGGGAACGGGAGCGGGAGGGGGAAGCGGGAGGGGGAGCAGAAGCAGCGGGGAAAGGGTAGCCGCGCCGACCCTTTTTGCCCTTGCCTCCCGGCGGCTCGATTTTCATGCTAAGCGGTCTTTTCGCTGGGCTTTCCGGCTCGGCCTCGACGAGGGCAGACGGAGCATGAGCATGTCCAATCGGTATTCCAAGGGTACGGCCATCCTGGGCTTTCTGGTTTCTTTCGGCCTCGGCGCGGTCGGCATGCGCGCCGCCGATGGGCGCGGCTTCACCACGAAGGGCAGCGCGTCCGAGGCGACGGCCGTGGCCGCGAACGACGGGGCGAAAGAAGCTCCGCCCACCAAGCCCGGCGCGGTGCGGGCCGACCTCTACGTCATGTCCCAGTGCCCCTTCGGGGTGCAGGCGGAGAACGCCTTCAAGGACGTCGTCGCCAAGTTCGGCGGCGATCTCGATCTGCACATCGAGTTCATCGGCAACGCCTCGCCGAGCGGCGAGCTGTCGTCGCTGCACGGCCCGCCCGAGGTGAAGGGCGATCTCGTCCAGGTCTGCGCGCAGAAGTACGCGCCCGGCAAGAGCTTCGACTTCATCCTCTGCCAGAACGAGAACCCGAAGGAGGTCTCCACCAACGGCGAGGCCTGCGCGAAGAAGCTCGGCATGCCGGCCGACAAGATCATGGCCTGCGCCGACGGCCAGGAGGGCAAGGACCTGCTCTCCGCGTCGTTCAAGCGCTCGCAGCAGGCGGGCGCCCAGGGCAGCCCCACCATGGTCTTCGGCGGCAGCAAGTACGAGGGCGGCCGCCGCCCGACCGACCTGATGAAGGGCATCTGCAACGCCGCCAAGGGCAAGCGCCCCGCGGCCTGCAACGACATCCCCGAGTCGCCGCCGGTCAACGTCACCCTGCTCGGCGACACCCGCTGCGGCGCCGACTGCGACACCAAGCGCTACGAGGGCAGCATCCGGGGCAAGATCGGCAAGCCCGTGCTGACGAACCTCGACTACGGCACCCCCGAGGGCAAGAAGCTCTTCGCGGCGATCAAGCCCGCGCAGCTCCCGGCGATCATCTTCGACAAGACGATCGACGCCGACAAGGACGCGCTCGACGCCTTCTCCCGCGGGATGAAGACGGCCGGTGACTACAAGGTCGTCGCCGCCGGGAGCTGGAACCCGATGTGCGCCGACGAGGGCGGCTGCGATCTCGACGAGTGCAAGCCCACCATGCAGTGCCGCAAGGAGATGCCGAAGCGCCTCGACGTCTACGTGATGTCGCAGTGCCCGTTCGGCGTGAAGGGCCTCGACGCCATGAAGGAGGTCGTCGAGAACTTCAAGAAGGCGGGCGAGAAGCTCGACTTCGCGATCCACTACATCGGCGACGGCAACGCCAAGGCGCTCACCTCGATGCACGGCGCCGGCGAGGTCGACGAGGACATCCGCGAGGCGTGCGCGATCAAGCACTACGCGAAGGACATGAAGTACATGGATTACATCTGGTGCCGCAACAAGGCGATCCGCGACGCCAACTGGCAGGCGTGCACCGGCGGCTCGACGGGCATCGACACCGCCGTCATCCAGAAGTGCTTCGAGGGCGACGAGGGCAAGCAGCTCGTCGAGGCCTCGTTCGCCGAGTCGAAGGCGACCGGGATGAGCGCGAGCCCCACCTGGCTCGCCAACAACAAGTACAAGTTCTCGGGCATCGACGCCGAGAAGATCAAGCAGAACATCTGCGCCCACAACAAGATGGCCGGCTGCGAGAACACCCTCTCCGGCAAGCCCGCGCCCTCGCCGGGCGGCAAGGAGCCGGGCTGCGGCCCCGGCTGATCGGCGCCTCTCGCGGATCGTTCCGTCATGGCCGGCCCTGCTCGCGAGCAGGCGCCGGCCATGCCGTTTTTCGACCTCCACCGCGCCGATCGCGCGCTTTACTCCGACCATGCACGGCGCCGGCAAGCCCGCAGGCAAGCTCCTCGCGCAGGCGGCGCGCCTCGCCCTCGTCGCGCTGCTCGCCGGCTCGGCGCGCGGCTGTGCTCCATCGGTTCCCCATGGGACCCACGCGACACCATCGTCGACCAGCGATGACGCCGCGCTGAAGGCCCGCCTCGCCGCCGCCGTCCGGCAGAAAGGACCAGGCTATATGCCCCGCACCCGCCACCTGAACGCCGACGGCTCGCCGAAATACAACAACCGCCTCGTGCTCGAGTCGAGCCCGTACCTGCTCCAGCACGCCCACAACCCGGTCGACTGGTTCCCCTGGGGCGACGAGGCCTTCGAGCGCGCAAAGGCCCTGAACCGCCCCGTCTTTCTCTCCGTCGGCTACTCCACCTGCCACTGGTGCCACGTGATGGAGGAGGAGAGCTTCGAGGACGAGGAGATCGCGCGGTACCTGAACGAGCACTACGTGCCGATCAAGGTCGACCGCGAGGAGCGGCCGGATGTCGACGCGGTCTACATGACCTTCGTGCAGGCCTTCACCGGCAGCGGCGGCTGGCCGATGAGCGTCTGGCTCACCCCCTCGCGCGAGCCCTTCTTCGGCGGCACCTACTTCCCGCCGCGCGCCGGCGCCCGCGGCAATCGCGCCGGGTTCCTCGAGATCCTCCACGCCCACGCCGAGCGCTTCACCGCCGATCCCGCCGCGCTCGTCGAGGCCGCCCGCGACATGGCGAGCCGCCTCCGATCTGCCACCGCGCCCGATCCATCCGGCGACTTCCCCGGCGTCCTTGCTCGACACCGCGCGTGAAAAAGCCGTGCAGCGCTTCGATCCGGCCTTCGGCGGCAACCGCGGCGCGCCCAAGTTCCCTTCGTCGTTCCCCCTCCGGGTGCTCCTCCGTGTGGCGAGGCGAGGGCGACATCGACGGCGGCGAGGCCCGTCGGATGGCGGCGCTCACGCTCGACAAGATGCGGGCCGGCGGGATGCACGATCACGTCGGCGGCGGCTTCCACCGCTACTCGACCGACGCGCGCTGGCTCGTGCCCCACTTCGAGAAGATGCTCTACGACAACGCCCAGCTCGCCCTCGTCTACCTCGAAGGAGCCCAGGCGACGGGCGACGCGAGCCTCGCCGAGACCGCCCGCGAGACGCTCGACTACATGCTCCGCGAGATGACCTCGCCGGAGGGGACGTTCTACTCCGCGACCGACGCCGACAGCCCCACCGCGAGCGGACGCCGCGAGGAGGGCGTCTTCTTCACCTGGACCCCGGAGCCCGATCTCCGCCGCCGCTGCGATCCCGGATCTGCGCATGCTTCCCGGCGGCGCCGGGAGCCCAGGCGACGCGTCCGGCGGAGGCGTGCTCGCCGCGTCCAACGCTGCCGCCGCAGCGATGGCCGTCTCGCCCTTGCCGCGCCCGCAGGGCGCTCTCGCACCCGCCGCCGCGCCCGCGCCCATCCCGATCCCGCGCGTCGAGGTCGGGACGGTGCTGCACCTGCTCTGGTTCGACACCGACGCCGTGCCGAGGATGCGGCGCAAGCCGGAGTGGCGAAAGATCCTGAACGATTTCGATCAGCGCCCCCTCGACCCGGAGATCGACGATCCCGCGCTCGCCAAGGAGCCGATGGACGTCGAAGATCGGCGCGAGGTGTTCGAGATCCTCGCGCAAGGCGAGGCCTTCGCCGACGATTGGGTGATCCTCGCCGGCGCGCTCCTCGATGTCTTCGAGCTCACGGCCGACCCGGCGTGGCTCTCGGACGCGATCACGCTGATGGAAGAGACGGAGCGCGGCTTCGCCGACCCGGCCCACGGCGGCTACTTCCTCACGGCCGATCACCACGAGAAGCTGCTCCTCCGCGACAAGCCCGACTACGACGGCCCCATCCCGAGCGCGAGCTCGGTCGCCGCGCTCGTCTGGCTCCGCCTCCACGCCTTCACCGGCGACGATCGCTTCCGAACGCGCGCCGAGTCCACCGTCCGCGCCTTCTCCGGCGTGCTCTCCTCCCGCCCGCTCGCGATGGATCACATGCTCCTCGCGCTCGACTGGGCGACCGACGCGGTGAAGGAGGTGGTGATCGTGGTCCCCGAGGGCCGCGGCGCGCTCAGCCCCGCGGCCCGCCCGCTGCTCGATGTCCTCGCGCGCGCCTTCGCGCCCAACCTGGTGCTCGCCGTGGGCACCGAGGCCGACATGCAAGGCGCGCTCGGGCAGCGCCTCGCCTGGGCTGCGGACAAGCGCCTGCGCGACGGGCGCGCGACCGCCTACGTGTGCGAGCGCGGGGCATGCAAGCTCCCGACGAACGATCCGGCCGTGCTCGCCGCGCAGCTCGCCGAGGCGCGCCCCTACTGAGGAAGGTCGGCCCGCGGGCGAGGGCCGCGCGGGAGGCACTTGCCGCTTGAACCCAGCACGTCGCCGTGGGAGATGAGATCTCACCGGCGCGGGGGCCTCGTCGGTCAAGGGGCTCTCGGTCGGCGTCATCGAGGCGATCGTGTACCGCCCGGGGGGCTCATGGACGTCATTTCGACCTGTCCTCTTTCCGTTGCATCGCGCGTCTGGCAGCCGAGCCAGGGCGCCTTCACGCTCACCGTCGTCTGCAGGGCGACCTTCCAGCTCAGGGCCGGCGAGGCCGTGCTCGCCGTCGAGCAGGAGGCGCCGAACGACCACGACGATCACTGGAACGACGACGATCTGCGCAGTCTGCGCGCGGCGAGCGACATGGCGCCGATCAAGCCGCGCGCCGACGTGTTGCTCGTCGGCGCCGCGTTCGCGCCGGGGCGCGTCCCCACGCGCTCGCTCGTGGTGAGGCTCTGCGCGGGCGAGGTCGACAAATCGATCGAGGTGGTGTGCGATCGGAGCCTGTCGCCCGATGGGACCGTGCGAGAGGGCGCGCCGTTCGCCCGGATGCCGCTCGTCTACGAGCGCGCCGCGGGCGGCCCAGGGACACTCAACCCCGTGGGGATCCGCCGCGATCTGCGCGACGCGCAGGGCAGGATCGCGCTGCCGAACTTGCAGCGTCCAGGCGTCACGCCGGCCTCGCTCGCAGACCCGAACGAGCCGCTCGGCTTCGGCCCGATCGCGCCGAGCTGGCCCGGCCGGATGAGCAAGCTCGGGCGCCACGCGGCGACCTTCTCCGCGCACGGCGCGCTCGATCACCTTCCTCTGCCGAGCGATCTCGACGCATCGTACTTCAACGTCGCGCCCGCCGATCAGCAGGTGCCTTTCCTCAGCGAGAGCACGGTGATCGCGCTCGAGAACCTTCACCCGGATCACCCGCGGCTCACGAGCCGTCTTCCCGGCCTCGGCCCGCGCGCGACGGTGGAGGGGCAAGGCGGCGCGCGCGCCCTCGATCTGCGCTGCGATACGCTGTGGATCGACACCGATCGGGGGATCTGTACGCTCGTCTGGCGAGGTCAAGTGCCGCTCGGCCGGCGCGACGAGCCGGGGCGGGTGATCGTGGCGATGGATCGGATCTCGTCGGCCTCTCCGAGCGGGCGGAGGCCAACCTGGGCGAGCGCCGATCTGTCCGCGAGCGCACCACAGCCGCCGGCGATGTTCCTCGATCCGAACGAGGTCAAGGAGGCCGAGTCGGTCGACTCCCCGGTGGGGACGATCATGATCACCGCCGATCAGGGGCCATCGATGACGCTGCCCTTCGCGCCGCCGCCTCTGCCGCCGCCACCCCCACCCGGGAGTCAGCCCCACGCAGGGCTGCCCTTCGCCCAGCCACCCGCCAAGCTCGGCGCCTCCGCCGTGGACTGGAGCGCGATGTCACCGCTTCCTCCTCCTCCCGCGCCGGTTGCACCTCCCGTCGCGTCCGCCGAGCCGAGGAGCCCGTGGGCCGGCGGGAGCCCGCTCTCCGCCGCTGCTGCGATCCCGGATCTGCGCGTGCTGCCCGGCGGCGCGAGCAACACCGGCGATGTGCCAGGTGGAGGCCTGCTCGCCGCATCCAACGCCGCCGCCGCCGCGATGGCCGTCCCTTCATTGCCGCGCCCGCAGGCCGCTCTCGCACCCGCAGCCGCGCCCGCGCCCATCCCGATCCCGCGCGTGGAGGCGGGAACGGTGCTGCACCTGCTCTGGTTCGACACCGACGCCGTGCCGAGGATGCGACGCAAGCCGGAGTGGCGAAAGATCCTGAACGATTTCGATCAGCGCCCGCTGGACCCGGAGATCGACGATCCCGCGCTCGCGAAGGAGCCGATGGACGTCGAAGACCGGCGCGAGGTGTTCGAGATCCTGGCGCAAGGCGAGGCCGCCGAAGACGCAGGCCTGTCCGAGTCGATCAGCGACGGCGTGCGCGACGGTGGGAAATTCGTGCCCCCGCTCGTGCTGCTCGGCGGCGAGCTGCGCTTCGCCTTCGACGAGGTGGAGACCTTGAAGGCGACGATGGCGACCGCGAGCCCGTTCACGACCGGCGAGGAGATGCTCATCAAGGCACTGAAAGACGCCCGCGATTTCCTGTCGATCCCCGATCTGCTCTGCCCACCCGCCGTGGCCGAGGGCTTGACCAAGCGCATCGAGGACGCCTTCCCCGAACGAAAGGGCCTGGGCTCCGCCTACCTCGAAGAGCAACGAACGAGGGTGCTGCTCACCGGCCGCCGCTACCAGCGTCGCGAGCTGCTCGGCGACACGTTCCTGCGCGCGCTGCTCCAGGTGGGCGGCTCATCCCGCGTGCTGCCCGCCTACCTGCCCGACAAGCTGGCGAAGAAGCTGCCCATGTTCGAGCGCTTCAAGGCACGGCTGATCGGCGAGGTGTGCCTCTCGGAAGATCAATACGAGCCGTCGCCGGTGGCGCTGCGGGTGCTGGCGGTCGGCCGGGTGGCCTCGGCGCCGGGGCGGCGGTGAGCCCTGCGAGCGCTGCGCTCAGCGAGGCGGCTCGGCAGGCGCGAGCTTGGCGAGCCATCGATCTTCGATGGATTTGAGGACCGCGAGGATGAGGTGGGCCTCGAGCTTCTCGGAGTACTCCCGCGAGGACCGGACAACGATGCGGGGGCGGGCTCCCTTGGGCGCGAAGACCTCCGCTTCGATGAAGGTCCAGGTGTCGGCGATGGTGAAGCAGCCATGACAGGTGTGCTCGTCGCCACCATGCGCTTCGACCTCGTTCCACCCGACGCAGAGGAGCGCCGCATAGAGGGCATGGATGGGGTTCGTGGCCTCGGTGCCGCGCTTGCACTCCATGATGAGGAGCAAGGGCGCTCGGGGCGCGTCGGCGCCGGCAGCGAGAGCGCCGTCGACGACGCCCTGGATCTCGAAGTCCGCGATGCGCGCGAAGATGGGGACCTCGGCCCATGCCTTGATGGGCTCGCGCTCGGCGGTGAGCAGAAGGGGGTAGACGAGGCGGCTCCAGAGGGTGGCCTCGTTGATGAGCGCGACGTGAATGCCCCGGTACCGGCGCAAGACCTGGGCGACCTGCTGCTCATCCTCTGCCGAGAGGGGGCGCTTCTCGAACGTGGCCCAGGGCTCGTCGCGGATCTCCTGGTCGACGAGCTCGGCGAGGCGCGTGAGGTCCGCCCGGGTGATCTGGGAGAGCTGCTTCTTTTCCATACCGAATTAGTGTTCGGTACCCTGAACTGTACGCGATGGCAAGGGTCTGTGAATGAAGGCGTTGGCCGTCACCTCTAGAAAAGCAGCGAGTCGGCGGATTTTCTGCTAATCGATAAAGGCTATGGATGAGACCTGAGTTCTTGGTGCTCAAAATTCCTTGGGTCCGAAGACGGTGGAACCCAGCACGGTCCCACTCGCCTTTTTTGCTTTCGACACGTCCTTTGCCGCCGCAAAAAAAAGAAAATTCTGGTGCTCTTCAGGTACGCCATCCTTTGCGATCTTCTGCGCAGCATCGATGGATTTTTTTAACGCGAGGCATTCGTTGGTATCTAAGTTCTTCGATTCTCCTTTCTTGTATCGTGGATTTTGGTATCCTTGAAATTGATACATGGTTTTGCCTTTCTTGCGGTCAAAATATGTTTTTGTAAGGACCGAGTGAATGTCCTTGGGTTTTCCAAATCCTTGTTTCCCAACTCTATTGTGTATTACGCTTGCGATGCCCTCAAATTCGTCGTTGTCGCTCGTGGGATTTGCTTCGGCAAAGATTGTAAGTGCAACCTCGCGTGTGGTGACGTCTTCCGGCAACGCCGCGTCGCACGGTTGTTTGTTGCATTCGTTGCATTTCTTTTTGCGCACCGCTTTCTTTGCGGCATGGTGAGCGGCTTTTGCTCTATGACCTGCGGTGTTCTTGTGGGGCTTGGGTGCAGACATTGAGCTTACCTGTTGATTGAATGGCGTTCGTGGCGCGACTTTATGATTTTAAAGCACTCTATGAACGACGTCTGTGTAAATGTTGTCGGAAATGCGTGCTCGATTTGTGTGTGACGTTCTAGGTGCCAGTCGTCATCGGAGTGCTCGTGTTCTTCGAGGGCTTCCCAGAATTCAAAATTGGTGTTCGTCTGGGAGCTGAGTAGCCATTCCCATCGTTCTGGTGGAGACATGTTGTCGGCTTCAAGGAGGCGTCTAAATTCGATGTTCTGGTCAAAATTGGGCGCAAATTCGTGCATCATCAGAATAAATCCGAGGACGTGCTCATCGGCTGTGAGCTTGTTTGCGTGGGCTCGACTTGACCAGTCGAGCGTGTATATGTAGCGCTGTTGATCGCTGTCGGTGTCGTAGATTGGCGAACGGGGACACCTGGCCTCGATAGTGTCGATGACGAATCGTGACCATGATTGTCGATTCTGTTGTAGTAGTTGAGCGGTTTGGGTGAGATTTATGTTTAGCATTGGTGTCGGGTGTGGTGTGGCGATGTGTGTGCTTGGCGACAGCGAGGCGAGATCATAGAGTGCGGCGCGATCACGGTTGAAGCCTTTCCTTCCACTCCTTCCCCGCCACCACGAACCTCCCGATCACCTCTTCCAGCACTTCCCCCGTCAGCCCCTTGCTGAACACCGAGTACCCGAGCACCACCGACCGGTCTCCCGGGTTCAGCCCGAGGGAAAGCCCGTTCGTCTCTAGCCCGAGCAAGTTGGCGCCGAGCAGCGCCTCGGCGAACCCGGCTAGCGCCGCTTCGTCCACCTGTCCGATGGGCACCATGATGCTCACCATGTCGGCGTCGTCGAGCGCCCGCATGTAGAAGTCGAGCGCCGTCCCCTCTTGCTTGAATGAAAAAGCGACGATTCCCTCCTCGTCGGGAAGGGCCAGCGAGACGCCGGTTTTCCCGTGCAAAGACGCGATGGCTTCTCCGAGCTTGAATTTAGCACTTGCAGTCTTCATTGGCGCTCCATACCTCTGCTTCCTCGGGGTTATCCCTGGTCGCGGCTCCGATTTCTTCGTAGCCACCGTACGGGTTGGTGCCCAGCATCGCCCCGTTCTCTTCGAAATGATGTGGATTTCCCCACATGGTGCGGGCGGTGAACACGACGTCGTGCTCTTCGGTGCCGACTTCGGGCGTCAAGAGCTCATACGTGAGCACGGACTCGTCGAACACATCAATGGCGAAGGCCTTGGTCTTGCGTCGGTCGGGGGAGGGCGCGGTTGCGTGGGACCCCTTGGCAACGTAGACATGCGGCGTCCCGTCGCTCGATGCACCTCCGCACCTCGCGCAGCAAATGATCCTCTTGTCGTGCCCACCGCAGTCCGTCTTGTACAAGGTCCACTCCTTGGAAGGCGGTGCGGGCGGCGCTTGTTCGCCTTCCGCCGGGGGAGGCGGCTCGGCGGGCGGAGGGGCCGGGTCGCTGGGGTCTTTGGGAGGTAACCTACGGATGTAGATGGATGGTGATTCCCCGTCTCCTCCGTGCTCGAAGAAAGCGTAAGGATCGGGCGGATGAGGGAGGTAGCTTCCGGCCCGGATCATGGTGTATTGCAACTGGAGCTGATCCTTGGCGACCTTGATGGCGCGGCCATACACCGTCCCGATGGACCCGCCGCGCTCGTGCGCAAAAGCGCTGTCTATGTCGAGAAAATACAGCATGCTCGCTCCGCCCTGCCCATAGGCGGGAGCACCGCCACCGTACAGAATTTTGCGGTACTCGGAGACCGAGAGGTGCCCAGGGGCGACCTGTGCGCTCGAATCCATGTAGCGCAGCGTGGAGTGCTCCAGCAGCGTCTCTATGCTCAGCGGGAAGGCATCATTCGGGTCTTGGTGTATGGTGGGTTTGAATTGCTCGAGCAGCGGCTTCACATGAGCTGTCACGTCGGTGCCCGGTTTGGCCGCGGCCAGGCCCGCCTCCTCCGCTTTGCTCAGGTCTACGGTCTTGGTGCCGGGCGTGGCACCTTCCTTGGGGCACTCGGTCGCTTCCATCGCACTCCACCCGCCGGTGAACAGATAGTAAAGACCCCCTTCCACGGCATAAAGCACATACTTTCCGATGTCCTTGAATAGCTTCTTCACCGCGGGGCTCACTGTAGCCGCGACGATCGCCGCGCTCACGATCCCGCCGATGATCTTCGATGCCAGGCTGTTTCCTGTGAGCGTCACACCGAACGACGACACCGAGATAGGCAGGAATGACGCACCGCCCTTGAGCAGTGAGCTCAAGCTCGCCGCCCCGATGGGGGCCTTGAATTTCGACAGCGCCTTCGCCGGATCGAACCCGCTCCGCGTCAGGAACTTGTCGAGCTTCCCCGGCTCCTTCGCCTCGTCGGGCAACAGCGGATTCGACCCGCTCCCCTTCCCGGGCGAGCCGCTCACGTTGATCTTCACGATCTTCCCGCGGATCGTCACCCCGCTCGCGTCGATCCGGATGAACCCGCCCGGCCCCTTCAAGGTCACGTCGGCGCCTTCGCCGACCATCTCCGTCCCGGCCTTGAGGTGGATCTCTTTGCCAGTCTTGAGCGCGTATCGCCCTTTCACCACCTCCTGCTGGTCTTCGCCCACGGTCAGCGACTGCGATTTGCCGATCTTCTGCCGCCGGCTCCCCCGCACCTCCACGTGGCTGTCTCTCTCCACGCGCACCCGGCGCACCTTCTTCACCACCGAGCTCTTGTCCTTGCCGACGCGCTCTTTCCGGTCCTTCTCGGTCCGCTCCACCTCGCTCCCGAGCACCAGCTTTTGCCGGTGGACACCGATGATCGTCAGGCGGTCCTTCCCTGTCTTCTCGGTCCGCACGAGCCCGGTCACCTCCACGCGCACGAGCCCGGTCGTCTCGAGCTCGTCGTGCTTCACGTCCTTGTCGCGGTTGTGGAGCACCGTGATCGTCTCGTTGTGCTTCACCAGGGTGCGCTGGTTCTTCTCGGCTTGCTGGTAGAACAGCTCGTCGCCCTTCTTGTCCTCGAATTTGATCTCGTTGAAGCCGGCCGAGCCCTGGGAAGAGTCGCTCTTCCACGTGCTCACCGTCTTGTGGTCCGGGAGCTTGTAGGGCACCGGGTTCGTCTGGTTGAACAGCCGGCCCACGATCACCGGCTGATCGGGGTTTCCGTCGAGGAACGAGACCAGCACCTCTTGCCCGATCCGCGGCAGGAGCTGCATCCCGTAGCCGCGCCCGCCCCACCCCTGGCTCACCCGGATCCACGAAGAGCTGTTCTCGTCGGCTTTTCCTGCCCGGTCCCAGTGGAATTGCACCCGCACTCGCCCGAATTCATCGGTGTGGATCTCTTGCCCGGCCGGGCCCACCACGATGGCGCTTTGCAGGCTCTTGATCTGCGGCTTGTGCGTTCGCCGCGGCATCCGGAAGGGCGTATCGGCGCGCACCGCATGGCCTTGCATCGACCAGGCGGTGAGGGGAGAGCCGGAGAGGGTGAAGTCTGTCACGAGCAAGCGCGCGCCTTCGGCGAGCCTCGGGTGCGGGTGACTGCCCATGGAGAACACCGTGCCTGGCCGGAGATCGGCCGCGTTGGTGTGGAAGGTGATTCCCTCGCGCCCCATCCGCGTGCCTTCGAGCTCCAGTCTCGCCGATCTGTTGCCGTAATGCTCCTCGTGGCGGGCGATGCCTTTGTCGTCGGCCACCGGCGTCCCTCCACCCTTGCCGCCCTCGACGAGCAGCGCCCCGGGCCGGTAGTGGAACTGCTCGTAATGGTCCTCCGGCGGCGCGCCCTTCAGCGCCGTGCCATGGACAGACAGCCTCGGCCGCCGCAGATCGTAGTCGGCGATCATGGCCGCGCCCGGGCGCACCTCGCGCGAGAAGCGCACCTCGGTCAGGTACTCCTGCTCGGCGGACTGGTTCGGGTGATCCACATAAGGGATCGGCGGCGAAGGCCGGGGATCGGCCCGGTGCAGCGCGTCGCCGATCACCAGCTTGGACAGGCTTCCTTCGTGCTCGGAGAACGTGAAGGCGAGGCCTGCCTCTTCGAGCAGCCGGTGGAAGAACGAGAGATCGCTCTCACCGTATTGCACCTTGTACTCGAGCTTGGGATACGCGGCTCGATCGATGGCCCACGCCCGCTCGATCGTCCACCCGTCGAGCAGCGTGTCGAGGATGTCGGGGATCGACAGGTGCTGGAAAATGCGGTGGTTACGTCGTTGCCCGATGCACCACAGCGTGGGCACGATCACGAATTCATAGGTCGAGAGCCCCGTCGTCTCGGCCTGGAGCTGCCGGGCGCTCCGGCAGGTGCCGGACCACTGGCGCGCTCCGCCTTCGAGCGCGAAGGCGAGCCCGCTCGCGATCCGGAAGGCGGCCGGCTCGCCGGTGATGGCTGCCAGATCGAGGCTCGGGTCGGGCGAGAGGGCCTTGACCGTCACCTCGAACGGGGAGCTTATCGCCTCGCGCACCGAGAAGAAGCGCACGTCG
The DNA here is from genome assembly GCA_046351295.1 of Byssovorax sp. Lineage (GTDB taxonomy): Bacteria > Myxococcota_A > Polyangia > Polyangiales > Polyangiaceae > JAXLYT01. The sequence continues at coordinate 39,399 of JAXLYT010000061.1, read as the reverse complement.
AGGGGCGGTGAGCCCGCGGTCTTGATTTCGAGCAACGACATGAATCAAACCCCCTCTGATGAACGCTCGGCCGGGAGCAGGACGAGGAGCTCTCGGTCCGGCGCCTCGCCGAAGACGCGCTCGATGGGCCCTCGTAGCTCCGAGATTTGCCGCGGCGAGCAGGTTGGCAAGAAGATCCGGAGGCACTCCGGATCGAAGAAGCGGAAGTAGAGGCGCTCGCCGGTCTCTTCGACCTCGACCATCAAGAAATGGCGAAAATGGCGGCGGATCTCCCGGAAGGGCAGGGGACAGACGAGGTAGATGCCCCAGCGGTTGCCCCATCCTTCGGTGAGCAGCGCTTCGAGCAGCGATGAGCCGGGGCCGAGGGGGCCGACGAGGTACGGGGCGATATGCGACATCGCCTCTCCTTCGACGCCCTCGTACAACGAGCGGTGCTCCTCGACGGACTCCTGCAAGAGCTCCAGGATCCGGTCGTCCCGCGCGGCGTCGGTGATGGCGTAGAGCCGCCCTCGCTCGGCCTCCCTGCGCAGGGTCGAGAGGGCTTGTTTCGCGGCCGCGAGGCGGGCGTCTTCTTCCCTGCGGGCCTCCTCGACGCGGCGTCGCTCGCTTTGCGGGGCTCGCTCGTCACGCTCCAGATCGGCGCGGGGGCGAGGCGGTGTCCCTCGCTCGACGTGAAACACGAAGTCCGTCTCTCCGGCGCGGATCCAGGCGCCGTCGAGCAGCTCGGCCTCCTCGACGACCGCGCCGTCGAGCTCTGTCCCGCGCTGGCTCCCGAGGTCACGGAGCTTGCATGTCTCTCCATCCCACGACAGCTCGAAATGGACACGGGAGAGCGTCCGGTCGTGCGGGATCGCGAGATCGGCGAAATCGGTCGCGCCCACGCGGAGCGTCGCGCCGGGCGCGAGGATCGCTTTTTTTCCGCCCAGCGGACCCCACTGGATCTCGAGGATCGCGTGGGGTTTGCCGGTCTCTTTCGATGTCCCCTCCATGCTCTCGCTCCTACTGGAGAAGACCGGTGATCGCCACGTTGTCGGGCGTGGGCGCGAGGGGCGGGATCACCTCGGCCTCGATCGCCGGATCGGGCTCCTCCGGGCTCGCCCCAGCGCCGGATCCAGCCGATCCACCGCTGTTGATCTTCACCACGTGGCCTCGGATCGTGACCCCGCCGGCGTCGATGCGGATGAAGCCGCCGGGGCCCTTGATCGTGAGATCGGAGGCCGCCTCGATTACCAGCGCCGTGCCTGCCTTGAGGTGGATCTGCTGGCCCGCGTCGAGCGCGTGGCTCTTGCCCACCTTCTCTTGCTGGTCTTGACCGACGGTGAGCGACTGGGACTTGTCGATCTTCTGCTTGCGGTGACCCTTCACGTGGAGGTGGCTGTCGCCCTCCACCCGATCGCGCTTGTCGGCCTTGACCACGATGTCCTGGTCCTTGCCGACGTAGATCGTGAGGTTGCCGTCGGTCTTCTCGGTCTCGTCGCCCTTGACGAGCTTCGTCTTGTGCGCGCCGACGATGGTCGTCCGGTTGACGCCGGTGATCTCCGTGCGATCGACGCCGGTGACCTCGGTGCGGTTCATCCCCGTCGTCTCGGTCTCGTTCATCAAGACGAGCTTCTGCCGGTTGTGGCCGACGGTGATCGTCTCGTTGTGCTTGACGAGCTTGCGCAGGTTCTTTTGCGCCTGCATGTACACGAGCTCTTTGCCCTTGAGATCTTCGAACATGATCTCGTTGAACCCGCCGGAGCCGATCGACGAGTCGCTCTTCCACGTGCTCCGCGTCTTGTGCTGCGGGAGCTTGTAAGGCACCTGCTCCACCTGGTTGTAGACCCGGCCGACGACGACGGGCTGATCCGGATCGCCCTCCAGGAAGCCGACGAGCACCTCCTGCCCGATGCGGGGGATCGTGATCATCCCGAAGCCGGTGCCGGCCCAGCCCTGGCTCACGCGGATCCAGCAGGAGCTGTGATCGTCGTGCTGGCCCTCGCGGTCCCACGGGAACTGCACCCGCACCCGCCCGAACTCGTCGGTGTGGATCTCCTGCCCGGCAGGGCCCACCACGGTCGCCGTCTGCACGCCCGAGACCTCGGGCCGCGGCGAGGTGAGCATGGGGCGGTAGGGGACATCGGCGAAGAGAGCGCGGCCGGACATCGTCCAGTCGGTGCCGACCTCGCCCGAGAGGTGGAACGAGGCGACGAGCAGCCTGGCGTTCGACGACAGCTCGGTGTGCGGGTGGTGATCGATCTGGAAGATCGTCCCCGGGCGCAGATCCACGGCGTTCGTCGAGAAGCTCACGGCCCGCTTGCCGGCGCGGATCGCGGCGAGCGCGCGCGCGGCCCGGCCATCGCCGAAGGGCTCCTCGTGGCGCGCGATGCCCTGGATGTCGGCCGCGGGGGTGCCACCGCCGCCCTTGTCCGTCTCGATCAGGAAGGCGCCCGGCTGGTAGTGGTACTGCTCGTACCTGTCCTCCGGCGAGGGAGCGCCCGACGCGTCGCCGAAGAGCGCGTAGGTCGGGTTGCGGAAGTCGAAGTCGCGGATCGTGTACGCGCCCGGACGCACGTCGCACGTGAGGTGCACCTGGGTCACGAAGGCGCTGTCGCCCGCGTTGCTCGGGTGATCGACGTAGAGAAGTGGCGGGCCCACGCGGACGCTCGCGTCGTGGAGCTTGTCACCGAGCACGAGCTTCGTGCCCGCCTGCTCGCCGTCGTCGAAGGCGAACGCGATGCCGGCCTCTTCCCAGAGCCTCGAAAGGAAGGCGAAATCGCTCTCGCCGTACTGCACCTTGTACTCGAGCTTCGGGTACGCGCCCTCGTCGATCCTCCACTCGAAATCGACGCCCCACTCGCCGAGCAGCTTGTCGGTGATGTCGGGGATGGAGAGGTGCTGGTAGACGCGGTGGTTGCGCCGCTGGGTCAAGAGCCAGAGCTTCGGCACGACGCGCATGTGGTAGGTCGAGAGCCCGGTCGGCTCCGCGTGCACCTGCTCCATGAAGGCGCAGATCCCGCTCCACGCGCGGCCGCTGCCCTGGAGCGCGCCGGGGTGGATGTGCAGCGACGCGGCGCGGCCGACGATCGCGTCGAGGTCGAGATCGCCCTGCGCGCTCATCGCCCACACGTCGACCGAGAAGAGCGCGCTCAGCGCTTCGTTCACCGAGAATCGCCGCACGTCGAGGGGCACCTCGACGCCGGTGAGAGACAGCTCCAGATTGTTCATGCCGAGGTCCCCTCCATCGTGATCACGCCTTGCCCCGCTTCCTCCGCGCCTCGCGCTCGCGCCGCTTCCGCTCGCACTCCTCGCAGAAGGGCTTGTTGGTCCGCGCCGTCTCCGCCTGCGGCGACGAGCCGATGAGCACCGTCGGGCACCCGGCGACGATCACGCCGCCGTGCGAGGTGCGATCGCCGAGCCGCGCCGCGTCCTTGCCGCCGATCAGCACCGAACCCTCTCCGGCCGCGATGCTGTCCGGCGGCCCGTTGCAGACCAGCCTGTCGCCCACCCGCGCCGCCGGCTTGTTGCCGATGATGACCGACCCTTCGCCCGCCGACACGGGCCCGCCCACGTGCGGGTGCGGCCCCGGCTCCACCTTCGGGCATGTGTGACGATCCGAGATGCGTGCTGCGGGAGGCATCCTCCCCCTCCTTCCCCTCGACGGCCCGGCTCCCCCGGCGCCCGATCGGCGATCATGTGCAGGACCGCTCCTCGCGATCCACCACCCCGCGCCCTGGACCTGCGCGGTCCTGGACGGCGATGAGCGCATCGTAAGGCCCAGCGCCGGGACGCTGTCGAGTCTTTTTTTTAGATCGTCGAACTAGGCGGGAATTTTCGCTGAATTTCAGCGAAGCGAGGCGGCGCCGATCAGGGCCGGCTGCACTTGTCGATCTGATCGAGCGTCTTGGCTTGCAGCAGGCAGTCGACCTCTTTGCCGTCGACGCGCTGGCCGAGCAGCTCCTTCTTGCACTCGGCCGTGAAGGACGCGACGAGCTTGTCGCCCTCGCTCCGGATCACGTTCTGGGCCTTGTCGGTGCTCACGCCGTCGGTCGTGGCGGCCTTCTTCGACTCGCTCTGCCAGACCTCGCGGAGGTTGTCGGCGATCTTCCGGCAGTCCTCGTCGGTCACGGTCTTCCCGCAGCCGGCGATCGCGAGCACGAGCACCCCGACACCCACCCCAGCATGCGCCCCCGACCAAGATCTCCTCCCCTCCCCGCACGCGGGGAGGGGCCGGGGGTGGGGTCTCCCCTCCCCGCACGCGGGGAGGGGCTGGGGGTGGGGTCTTGCGCCGCGGCGAGCCATGCCTGCGCCTCAGCTGTCGATGAAGCTCTTGAGCTGCTTCGAGCGGCTCGGGTGGCGGAGCTTGCGCAGCGCCTTGGCCTCGATCTGCCGGATGCGCTCGCGGGTCACCTCGAAGTCCTGGCCGACCTCCTCGAGGGTGTGGTCGCTCTTCTCACCGATGCCGAAGCGCATGCGGAGCACCTTCTCCTCGCGCGGCGTCAGCGTCTTCAGGACCTTCCGGGTCTGCTCGGCGAGGTTCATGTTGATCACCGCCTCGGCGGGCGAGACCACGCTCTTGTCCTCGATGAAGTCGCCGAGATGCCGAATCTTCCTCCTCGCCGATCAGGGTCTCGAGGGAGATGGGCTCCTTCGCGACTCTTCAGGACCTTGCGCACCTTGTCGAGGGGCAGCTCCATCTTCTCGGCGATCTCCTCCGGCGTCGGCTCGCGGCCGTACTCCTGCACGAGGTAGCGCGAGGTGCGGATGAGCTTGTTGATCGTCTCGATCATGTGCACCGGGATGCGGATGGTGCGGGCCTGATCGGCGATGGCGCGCGTGATCGCCTGGCGGATCCACCAGGTCGCGTAGGTCGAGAACTTGTAGCCGCGCTTGTACTCGAACTTGTCGACGGCCTTCATCAGGCCGATGTTCCCCTCCTGGATGAGGTCGAGGAACTGGAGGCCGCGGTTCGTGTACTTCTTCGCGATCGACACCACGAGCCGGAGGTTCGCCTCGACGAGCTCGGCCTTGGCGCGCTCGGCCATGCGCTCGCCCTCGCGGATGCTCTCGTAGGTCTCGCGGATCGCGGTCACGTCGATGTTGAGCTCTTCCTCGACCTTCTTCAGACCGCGCTGCGCGTTCTTGATGGTCGACTCGAACTCGGTCAGCTCGTCGCGGGAGACGTTGAGCTTCTTGGCGAGGCGCCCCTCGGCCTGCTTGTTCCCCTTGGCCTTGTTGAGCTCGCGGCGCATCTCGTTCTTCGAGAGCCCCGTCCGCCGCTCGAGCTCGGTCGCGCCGGCCTCGGCCCGCTCGACCTTGGAGATCAGGCCCTTCAGCTTCTGGACGATCTTGTCGATCGTCTTCTTGTTGAGGCGCATCTCCTCGAGCGTCGTCACGAGCTCGGAGGTCGTCTCGGCGACCTCGGCGTCGATCTGCTTCTTGCGCGAGTCCGTCTTCACGTCCTTGCGCTCTTCGAGCAGGTCGGCCTTCTTCTTGTCGAGGCGCTTCACCTTGTCGATGAGGCGGATGATGCGCCGGTCGGCCTCCTCCTCGTCGAACTCCTGGTCGTCGGTCTCGGCGTCCTTGATCAGCTCCTTGACGCGGATCTTGTGCTTGCGGAGCTTCTCGCCGAGGTCGATGATCTCGCGCACGGCGATGGGGGAGTCGAGGATCGCGGAGTTGACCCGCTGCTCGCCGACCTCGATGCGCTTCGCGATCTCGACCTCGCCCTCGCGCGTGAGGAGCGAGACGCTCCCCATCTTGCGGAGGTACATCCGGACCGGATCGTTCGACTTCGAGTAGTAGTCGACGTCTTCTTCCTTGTCCTCGGTGGTGACGACGAGCTTCTTCTCGTGCGCCTCCTCGTCGGCGATGCGCTTCGGCGCGATCTTCACCTGCGTCGCGCCGTCGACGATCTCGATGTCCTCGTCGCCGAGGGCCCCCACCACGTCGTCGAGCTGATCGGGCGCGACATCGGCCGGCAGGGCGTCGTTCACCTCGTCGTAGGTGAGGAAGCCCTTGCTCTTGCCCGTCTCCACGAGCTTCTCGAGCGCCTTCCGGTCCTTCTCCCCGCGGTCGCTGCGCGCCGCCTCCGGCGGGGAGGAGCCTCGCGAGCTCGGGCGGGCGCCTGGGCTGGAAGCGCTCGGTGCGCTCGCGTGGCTGTTGCTACGACCGGCAGACTGCTTGGCCTTGATCGCCATGTACCTCTTGCTCCACCGCGGCGATGAGCGCCGCGACTTACAGAAAAGAGCGAGCTGTTGCCCTCGCTCGCACCTTCGTGGTCCGACCTGCCGCCGGGCCGTCCGGCCTCCGGTGCCGGAGCACCGGGGAATGAATCCGTCCGCTCGCGGCTTGAGAATGCCGCGTCCCGCGCATCACGCGAGCCCCCTCTTCTTCCGTGCCCGGAGCGCCGCCTCGCGCAGGAGAGCGTTCTCCGAATCGACGTCGCCCTGGGCCTCGGCTCGGTGTAGCTGGTCCACGCCCGCGGCGTTTTCGCGCGTTAAGCTCAAGCGCTTCAACTTTCGTGCATTCTCAAGGAGCTCGAACTTCGCGTCGCCGATCAGCTCGAACCGGGGAGAGGCCAGCCGTCCAACCGCGAATGGATGGATCGGCCGGGGTATCTGCGCAAGAAATTCGGCGGCGTAAAGCCCTTTATTTGCGCCCGGATGCGTGTTTTCGCCCGCGTTCGTTGGCCCGGAATTCGCGTCCTCCGGCGGGCTCGGCAAATGCTGACGCATTGCGGCAACCCCGAGGGCTGCGTCCCCGTCCAGCACCCCCAGCGCTTCCTCGACCTCGGGGTCGTCGAGCAGGTCCGGAAAATCGAGCAGGGCGCCCAGGATCGCGAGCGGAATGGCGTCGACCTGGGCCCGGGAGCGGGCCCGATCGCCCCGTTCGATCGTCTGGGAGGGCCCGGGAGGGGGCGCCTGGGCGCCGGCCGTGGCGCGGCCCATGATCTGCTCGAGCTGGTGCAGGTCGGTCGGGGAGCGGCCCATGATGACCAGCTTGGAGGACAGCCGGTCGGCGTAGGTCTTCGCCATCGCGCGCAGGGTCGGATCGTCCTCCGAGGCGAGCAGATCGGCCACCGCGCGCACGCGGGCGAGCTGCTCGCTCAGCGACGCGCCGCCGAAGGCCTCGCCCTCGAGCGCGTCGTCGATCAGGTACTCGAGCATCCCCCGCGCGCCCTTGAGCACGCGTTGCAAGCCCTCGGCGCCCTGCTTGCGCACGAGCTCGTCCGGATCGATGCCGCGGGGGAGCGTCGCGACCTTGGCGGAGAGGCCGCCCTCGCGGCACGGGACGCGCGCGGCGCGGGTGGCCTTGCGGCCCGCGTTGTCGCCGTCGAAGAGCACCGTGACGGTGGGCGCGAAGCGCTTGAGGAGCTTCGCCTGATCGGCGGTGAACGCAGTGCCGAGCGGGGCGACCACGTTGGTGATGCCGCGCGCGTGGAGCGCGACCACGTCGAAGTTGCCCTCGACGAGGATCGCCTCGCCCGTCTGGCGGATCGACTGCCGCGCCTGGTGCAGCCCGAAGAGGTGCTCGCCCTTCGTGTAGATCGGCGACTCGGGGCTGTTGATGTACTTGGCGGGAGCGTTGTCGGCCTGCTGCGAGGGGCCGCTGAGCTTCAGATCCGAGAGCTCGGCGGGCGTCGGATCGGGCAGCGCTCGACCGCTGAAGGCGATCACGCGGCCGAGGACGTCGATCACCGCGAACATCAGCCGGTGGCGGAAGCGATCGTAGTGGCCCGAGCCGGACGATCGCGGCACGAGCAGGCCCACGCGCTCGCCCACCACGGGCGAGATGCCCTGCTGCTTGAAGTACATCGCGAGCCCGTCCCAGCCGAAGGGCGCGTAGCCGATGCGGAAGGCCTGGATCGTGTCGGGGATGCGCGCCGCCTCGCCGACCTGGTCGTTGCCGACGCCCGTGTCGCCGAGCGAGAGCCCGCGCCGCGCGAGCTCGGCCCGCGCGTAGTGGGCGAGCGGGTGGGGCGACGCGCCGAGGCAGCGCTCGAAGTAGGTCGCGGCGAGGTTGTTGACCGCGTAGAGATCTTCCTTCGCGCGGCGCGCCGCCTGCGCCTCGCGCCGCTCCTGATCGGTGAGCGTCTCCTCGATCTCGATCCCGTGCTTCTCGGCGAGCATGCGCACCGCTTCGGGGAAGGTGCGCCCCTCGATCTTCATCACGAAGTCGATCGCGCCGCCGCTCTCCTTGCAGCCGAAGCAATGGAAGAAGCCGCGCTCCGCGTTGACGTGGAAGCTCGGCGTCTTCTCCTTGTGGAACGGACAGAGCCCCGTGAACGATCGCCCCCGGCGCGTCAGCTTGACCGTCTCGCCGACGAGGGCGACGAGATCGGTGCGCTCCTTCACCCGCGCGATGGTGTTCGTGGAGATCATGGTTGTCGGGGGCGATCGCGCTCGCGGCGCATCCGAGCGCCGCGCCGTTCCACCGTTGCCGTCGCCGAGCTGACGCCGGACAGCGAAGCGCTCGATCGCGAATTACCCCAGAAATTTAACGCAAAGGCGCAAAGGCGCAAAGGCGCAAAAGAAATAGGGACAAGCTGGGTTGCCCTATTTCTTCGCGCCTTTTTGTGGAGGAGCGGATCGAAAATGTCCGCGTGGGAGGTCTTACTGCGCAGGATCAAGCATCCGGGAAGGCGGAGCCTTCGCCGTCGTGCTCGGTGAGGCTGCCGTCGGCCTTGCCGGCGCGGACCATCTCTTCCTCGCTCGGGGGCGAGGCGTGCTCGGCCAGGTAGCGCGTGTCCTCGCGCACGGTGGGCGGGGGCGCGTCGCCGATCAGCTCGAGCTGGGCGGCGAGCCACTGCTCCTCTTCGATCAGCTCGCGGCGGCGCGGATCGGTCAGCTCGCCCTGCCAGTGGTCGAGCTCCTCGTCGACCTCCTTGAGGCGCAGGCGCACGCGCACCACGTCCACGTCGTCCTTCTTGGTGAAGCGCTCGGTGAGCAGCAGCGCGGCGTCGTTGGCCACCTCGATGAAGCCGTGGTGGACGGCGACCCGGTGCTCCTGCCCGCTCACGTGGTAGGTGACGAGGCCGGTGCGGAGCGCCGCGAGCAGCGGAAGGTGGCCCGGCAGGACGCCGAACTCGCCCGCCACGCTGGGCGCGGTCACGTCCTCCACCTTCTGGCGGAGGGCGACGCCGGTGGGCGTCACGATCTCGAGCTGAATCGACTCGGCAGCCATCTCTCGGGACTCCTTGGGCTAGCGTTGGGAGCCCGCGTCGGCGCAGGCTCCTCTGGGGCCTCGGCGGCCTCGGCGGATCAGGCCGACTTGGCGGCGCGGGTCTTCACCTCGTCGATGCCGCCGGCCATGTAGAAGTCCTGCTCCGCCACGTGATCGAGCTTGCCGTCGATCAGCTCCTCGAACCCGGCGATGGTGTCCTTGAGGGCGACGTACTTGCCCTGGAGGCCGGTGAACTGCGCGGCCACGTAGAACGGCTGCGAGAGGAACTTCTGGATCTTGCGGGCGCGGGCCACGACGATCTTGTCGTCCTCGCTGAGCTCGTCCATGCCGAGGATGGCGATGATGTCCTGGAGGTCCTTGTAGCGCTGGAGCGTCTGCTGGACCTTGCGGGCCACCTGGTAGTGCCGGTCGCCGACGATCTTCGGATCGAGCATCGTGGAGGTCGAGTCGAGCGGATCCACGGCCGGGTAGATGCCGAGCTCGGAGATCGCGCGGGAGAGCACGGTCGTCGCGTCGAGGTGGGCGAAGGCCGTGGCGGGCGCCGGGTCGGTGAGGTCGTCGGCGGGCACGTAGATGGCCTGCACGCTGGTGACCGAGCCCTTGGTGGTCGAGGTGATGCGCTCCTGGAGCGCGCCCATCTCGGTGGAGAGGGTCGGCTGGTAACCGACGGCGCTCGGGATGCGGCCGAGGAGCGCGGACACCTCGGAGCCGGCCTGGGTGAACCGGAAGATGTTGTCGACGAAGAGGAGCACGTCCTGGCCCTCTTCATCGCGGAAGAACTCGGCCACCGTGAGGGCCGAGAGTGCCACGCGGGCGCGCGCGCCGGGGGGCTCGTTCATCTGCCCGTAGATGAGGGCCGTCTTCGAGATGACGGGCTCGCCCGTCTCGAGCTTGGACTCGCTCATCTCGAGGAAGAGGTCGTTGCCCTCGCGGGTGCGCTCGCCGACGCCGGCGAACACGCTCACGCCGCCGTGGGCCTTCGCGACGTTGTTGATGAGCTCCTGGATGAGCACCGTCTTGCCGACGCCGGCGCCGCCGAACAGGCCGATCTTCCCGCCCTTGCGGTAGGGGGCGAGCAGGTCGATGACCTTGATGCCCGTCTCGAAGATCTCCACCTTGGTGGACTGATCGACGAAGGCCGGCGGATCGTGGTGGATCGGCGAGGTCTTCGCCGTCACGACCGGGCCGGCCTCGTCGACGGGCTGGCCGACGACGTTGAGGATGCGGCCGAGGCACTCCTTGCCGACGGGCATCATGATGGGCTTGCCCGTGTCCTTCGCGTCCATCCCGCGCATCAGGCCGTCCGTCGAGTCCATCGCGATGGTGCGCACGGTCGACTCGCCGAGGTGCTGGGCGACCTCGAGGACGAGGTTGTCCGCCTTGTCCGAGATGCTGGGGTTCGACACCAGGACCGCGTTGAGGATCTTGGGGAGCTGGCCCGGGGGGAAGTCGACGTCGACGACGGGACCGATGATCTGAGCAATCTTTCCAACGACCATGGAGCCGGAGCCTCCTCCCGACACAAGCGGGGTTCAGGAACGCGCGCGGCACTTACCACGGAAGGTGTACGCCTGACTAGTAGAACCTTGGATCGCGCGCGGATTGGTGTTCAGCAGCCGGGATCTAGGTCCGGATTTGCGGGAGGGGAGGGGGTCGGCGTGGTAATCGGCGCCCCATGAGCACCGTCGTCGAGTTCGGCCGCCCGGAGACGCTCCCCGCGTCGGACAAACGCTTGCTTCTGATCTTCGACGGCGGGGACGCGCCGGGGTACTCGGCGGTCGCGGTGGCGCTCACGGAGGAGGCGACGCGGCGCGGGTACGAGGTGTGGGCGGCGACGGAGGGGTTTCGATCGCTCACGCCCGATGCGCGCGCCGAGCCCCGCTTCGAGCGGCTGATCATGAGCCGCCGCGAGCGCTACGCCCTGCTCGCCAAGGGGATCCCGGCGCGATCGATGGGGCGGCGGGTGCTCGACGCGGGCAGCGATTTCCGGAGCGAGCGCTACCTCGGCTTCTACGACCAGGAGAACCGCAAGCTCGCCGCGCAGGCCTTCGCCTCGCTGGGGATGACGCACCTCGTGGGCGTGGGCGGCAACGGCACCTTCGAGGGCGTGAAGGGCCTGCTCGCCGAGCTCGATCCGCGCCCGCCGGTCGGCTTCGTCAACGTCTCGGTCGACAACGACGTCGGGGGCGATCGGGCGGTCGGCTTCGTCTCCGGCGTCGAGGCGGGGGCGACCATCGCCCGCGGGCTCTACGAGGACGCGTACACCCACAAGCGCATCTATATCCTGGAGATGATGGGCAACCGGAGCGGCCGGCATGCCCTGCACTGCGGCGTCGCGGCGCGCGCCCACCTGGTGGTGCTGCCCTTCTTCCGCTTCCCGCCCGAGGTGCTCGGCGAGATCGCGCGCGGCCTCGCCCGGGCCGACTACGCGCTCGTGATCGTGGCCGAGGGCTACGAGGCCGAGCTCAGGAAGAAGGAGCACCCCGGCCTCTCCGCGAGCGCCTTCTTCAAGCTCCAGCTCGAGGCGCACGGCCTCGTCGACAGGCCCGAGCGGCGGGTGATCGCCGAGCCCTTCAGCCGCTACATCCGCGGCGTGCGCCCGGCCTTCCTCGACGTCTCGTCCACCTTCCTCAAGGCATCCATGCTCTTCGAGGCCTTCGACGCGGGGAAGACCGAGGTGATGCCCTACGTGCTCGCCTCGCACGACGCCGGCGTCCGCCCCTTCGCCGAGGTCGGCCGGGAAGACGGCGTCGAGCCCGCCTTCCTCCCGCTCCTCGATCGGCTGAGCCTCGCCGGCTTCCGCGCCTTCATCGAGGGGCACTTCCTGAGCCGCCCGCACGGCGCGGCCGCTCCCTGATCGACGGCTCTACCCTTCGGCGCGTCATTTCAAATATGGTGTTGCCGATGCTCGCCACCCGCCCGCGGATCCTCGCCTCCCTCGCGCTCCTGATCCTCTCGAGCTGCGCGGGCAAGAAGCCCCCGCCTCCGCCGCCGCCCGAGGCGCCCCCGCCCAAGGCCGCGCCCTGCGATCAGGCCAAGACGCTGCGCGCCTCGGTCGCCGCGCTCCACGCCGCGGGCAAGCTCAGCCGCGCCGAGCGCGTGATCGAGAAGGCCGATCGCCTCTGCCCGGAGAACGCGAGCGAGAGCTGGCGGGCCTACCTCGCGGTCTCGGTGGAGATCGGCCACTACAACGAGGCCAAGGACCTGATCCGCTCGATCGAGAAGGCCGTGAACGTGCCGAGCGAGCTCAAGACGGCGGCCGCCGAGACGAAGGAGCGCCTCGCAGAGCTCGAGCAGAAGCTCGGCGACAACGCCGCCAAGGGCAAAGGCGAGAAATCGCGCGCCGCGGCGAAGAAGCTCGCGCAGGAGGCCGAGGCGACGTCGGATCCGAAGAAGGCCCTCGAGAAGTACAACCAGTCGATCGAGGAGTGGCCGACGCAGAACGCCTTGATCGGCGCGGCGATGGCGGCCCGCAAGGCCGGCAACAAGATCGAGGCCCAGCGCCTCGTCGATCGCGCCGTGGTCTTCGCCGAGCGGGCCGAGGGCAAGCTCGTCTCGCTCGAGGTGCCGAACGGCTTCGCCGGCTGGGTGACCGCCGTCGCCTGGAGCCCCAACGGAAAGCGCATGGCCGTCGCCCACGGCGAGGGCGTGTCCATCCTCGACACGTCGACCTACCGCGAGCTCGTCCACATCACCGGCCTCACCAAGCCCCGATCGCTCGCGTTCTCGCCCGACGGCACGCAGATCGTCACCGGATCGGACGACCGCCACGTGCGGCTCTGGGACGCGGTGAGCGGCTCGCTCCTGCAAGACTTCGCCGAGCACACCGCCGAGATCACGGCCGTCGCCTTCTCCCCGAACGGCAAGCTCGTCGCGTCGACCTCGAAGGACGCGACGGTCAAGCTCTGGGATCCGATCAAGGGCGGCCCGTCGATCCGCGCGCTCACCGATCACCTGGCCGAGACCACGGCGGTGACGTTCTCCCCGAACGGCAAATGGCTCGCGACGGGCTCGCTCGACAACACCGCCCGCCTCTGGGACGCGAGCACGGGCAGCTCGATCCGCACCCTCGCCGAGCACACCGTCTGGGTCTCCGGGGTGGCGTTCTCTCCCGACAACAAGTGGCTCGCCACCTCGTCGTGGGACAACAGCGTGCGCCTCTGGGAGATCAACCCGCGGCAGCCCGATCAGGCCTCGAAGAAGCCGACGAAGGTCTTCGGCGAGCACAAGGATCGGGTGGCGACCGTGGCCTTCTCGCCCGACGGGAAGAAGATCGCCACGGCCGGGTGGGACAAGACCGTGCAGATCTGGGATCCGGCGACCATGGCCACGCAGAAGACGCTCACCGGCCACACCCTCTGGGTGACGAGCGTGGCGTTCTCCCCCGATGGAAAGCAGCTCGCCTCCGGCTCGTGGGACACGACGGTGCGCCTCTGGGATCCGGCCGCCGGCACGCCGATCCGCACCTTGAAGGAGATCGCCGACCGCGTGAGCCTCGCCGCGTTCTCTCCGGATGGAAAGCAGATCGCCGCGTCGTCCCCCGATCGCACGGTGCGCCTCTGGAGCCCCGAGGGCGGCGCCTTCCAGACCGCGCCCTACGAGGACTACGTGGGCGCCCTCAAGGCCGACGCGCTCTCCCCGGCGCGCAACCTGCGCGTCTCCGCCACGACCGACGGCGTGCTCGTGCTCTCGCACCCGACCGAGAGCAGGAGCCTCGCGACCATGCGCACGATCGAGGGGAAGAACAGCGGCTACGTGCTCTCGTCGGACAACCACGTCGACTTCATGGGCAGCGAGCCCTGCGTCGCGCGCGCCCTGCCGATCTGCCGCGTGGGCGCGGTGAGCCTGCCCTTCGAGTTCTGCGAGGACCGCTTCTACACCCCCGGCCTCCTCGGCAAGCTGATGACGAACGACCGGAGCTACAGCGAGCCCGAGGTCGAGAACGAGCCGATGAGCTGCCCCAACTGAGGCGGGCCCGTCACTGCGGCATCTTCTTGACGATCACGAAGGTGACGCGGCGGTTCTCCTGGCGGCCCGGATCGGTGCTGTTCGACGCGACCGGCGACGACGACCCGAAGCCCATCGCGCGGAGCTTCGACGCGGGGATGCCGCGCTCGACGAGCCAGTCGCGCACGGCCTCGGCGCGCTTCCTGGAGAGGGACTGGTTGTACGTCTCGAGGCCCACGCTGTCGGCGTGCCCGTGGATCTCGATCACCTCGATCTCGGGGTGATCGACGATCGCCTTGCGCACCTCCTCGAGGAGGCCCTCCGAGAGCGGATCGATCACCTGGGTGATCGAGTAGCGGTTGAAGATGAAGCGGATCGGCCGGCTCGTGAGGATCTCGGTCGACGTCACCCGCACGTCGGGGCAGCCGTTGAGCTTCGGGTCCTGGCTCGCCGGGCCGCTCTGATCGGGGCATGCGTCGTTCGCGTCGGCGATGCCGTCGCCGTCGCGATCGGCCGGGCAGCCGTTCTTGCAGGCGACGCCGCTCTTTTCGCCCTTCACGTCGGGGCATGCGTCCTCGAAGTCCGCGATGCCGTCGCCGTCGCGATCGGCCGACGACGGACAGCCGTTCTTGCCGGCCTCCGCGCTCTTCTCGCCCTTCTGATCGGGGCACGCGTCATCGGCGTCGGCGATGCCGTCACCGTCGCGATCGGTCGACGACGGGCAGCCGTTCTTGCTCGCGTCCGCGCTCTTGTCGCCCCGCTGATCGGGGCATGCGTCGTCGCCGTCGGCGATGCCGTCCCGGTCGCGATCGGGCGGGCAGCCGTTCACCTTGAGATCCGCGCTCTGCACGCCGCGCAAGGCCGGGCAGGCGTCCTCCTCGTCGGAAATGCCGTCGCCGTCCTGGTCGTGGCCGCGCGGCGGCCGCGGGTCGTAGCCGATGGTGCCGACGGCGAAGAAGACGGGCGTGCCCCAGCCATGCGTGAGGCCGGGGCCCGCGCCGACGCCGAAGACCAGCGGCGGGAGGGGGCGGAGCTTGGCCCCCATCAGCACTTCGGCCGACGACGACGTCGCGAGGTCGACCTGCGTGGTCGCGGTGGAGAGCGTGGTGTCCTTGGAGAAGGGGATCGCGAACGTGATCTCGGGCCCGATCTGGAAGAAGTCGTCGGCCGTCACGTAGGCGCCGCCGCCCGCGATGTTGACGCTGTGCGGGTGGCTCGACGCGCGGAGCATCGCGCTCGCCGAGAAGCTCCAGACGAAGTGGGTGAGGCGCCCGCCGAGCAGGAGCTGCGGCTCGCCGCGCACGGCGCCGTCGCCCGCGTAAGACCCCTTGGGCGCCGTCGGGACGAAGGCGTACGCGCCGACGCCGAGCTGCAACGGATCTTGCTCGCCGCCGAGGACGCGAGCCCGGGCGCCGACCCGCAGATCGCCGACCTGGGCGCCGCTCGGGGAGGTGAAGGTGGTGCCGCCCACGGTGGGGCTCTCGCCGTCCTGCACGAGGGCGAAGGGCATGTCGGCCGAGATCATCGCCCGATCGAAGAGCGCGAACGAGGCGCCCGCGTGGAGGAAGCCCTGGCGGGAGACGATGAAGGCGCGCCGGCCGCCCACGTCGATGGAGAGCGGGCCGTAGGCGTAGTCGAACGCCACCGTGGCCCGGGGGACGAGGTGGCCGCCGATCGAGGGCGAGGGGACGCCGAAGAGGGCGTCGCCGGGCACCGACGGGGAGAAGCGCTCGAGCGCGCCGGAGGGCCCGGATTGCTGCGCAAACGCAGCGGTCGCGAGCAGGCTGGCAGCGGCGAGCGCGGAGGTGGTGGGGAGGAGCTTCATGCCGCGCCGCTTGCGGGCCCTCGTCGCATAGGCCGAAAATCAAAGCTCGAAACCGCGAGGACTGTCAAGAACACGGCAGGCGGACCGCTGCGAACGGAGCGACGCAGCGCGATGCCGTGGTGCGGCGCGTCAGCCCATCGACCCCCGGCCCTCACCAAGCATTCGCCCAAGCCCTCTCGTTTCGTGAGACAATCGAGAGGCGCGGAGCTTCGCCGGCACCGCGTTCTCCAGCCGTCCGCGCGTCGCCTCCGACGAACGACGAGGGTCATGTGAAATCACCCGGACCTTTCTTTCTCGCCCATTTCGCCCGTCGCTCCCGCCTCACCCTGGCCGCGCTCGGTGTCGCGCTGGTCGCCGTGGTGATCTCGTCCTGGTCCGGCTGCGACGCCGGCGGGATGCTCGTCGCCCAGCAGAAGGGCACCCTCACGGGGACGGGTGGGGCCGCCGGAGGCGGCGGCAACGGCGGCAACGGCGGCACGACCGGAGGCGGCGGCCAGGCCTGCGGCCCCGACCAGAAGCTCTGCGGCGGCGTGTGCGTCTCGCTCGATCACCCCGAGCTCGGCTGCGGCGCGCCGACCTGCGATCCTTGCGGCGTCCCCCACGCCAAGCCCGTCTGCGACAAGGGCGTGTGCGGCATCGGTGACTGCGATCCCGGCTTCGCCGACTGCGACGGCAAGGTGCCCGACGGCTGCGAGATCGACACCAAGAACGACCCCCAGAACTGCGGGATGTGCGGCGCCGACTGCGTCGTGCCCAACGCCGCCCCCGCGTGCGTCGGCGGCGTCTGCAAGGTGGGCCCCTGCGACGCGCCCTTCCTCGACTGCAACGGCGTCGTCGCCGACGGCTGCGAGGCCAACCCGCAGGTCGATCCGCAGAACTGCGGCGGCTGCAACAAGCCCTGCGCCCAGGGCGAGACCTGCCAGGGCGGCGTGTGCGTCCTCATCTGCCCGCCCGGCAAGGCCGACTGCAACAACGACCCGAGCGACGGCTGCGAGACCACCCTCGGCACCAAGACCGACTGCGCGATGTGCGGCGACTCGTGCACGCTGCCGAACGCGACCGGCGACTGCATCGCCGGCATCTGCGGCATCACCGGGTGTGACCCCGGCTTCGCCGACTGCAACATGGTCGCGGCCGACGGCTGCGAGGCCAACACCGACAGCTCCGCCGCGACCTGCGGGAGCTGCGACCCCTGCGTGAGCGGCCCCCACTCGACCGCCGTGTGCAACGGCGGCGTCTGCTCGCTCAACTGCACCGCCGGCTTCGCCGACTGCAACATGATGGCGGCCGACGGCTGCGAGGTCGACATCGTCACGGGCACGGACTGCGGCGGCTGCGGCATCGCATGCGCCCCGGCCGATCAGTGCCACGTGATCGGCGCCTGCAACCCGGTGACCCAGACCTGCGCCTACCCGAACAAGGCGAACGGCCTCGCCTGCAACGACGCGAACCCCTGCACCCAGACCGACGCCTGCCAGAACGGCGTGTGCGTCGGCCAGAACCCCGTGGCCTGCGCGCCGATGGACCAGTGCCACCTGCCCGGCGTCTGCGATCCGGCGACGGGCGCCTGCTCGAACCCGGTGAAGCCGAACGGCGCGGCGTGCAACGATGGCAACGCCTGTACCCAGACGGACACATGTCAGAACGGCGTGTGCGTCGGGGCGAACCCGGTGGCGTGCGCGGCGATGGATCAGTGCCACGACGCGGGCGTGTGCAACCCGGCGACCGGCGTGTGCTCGAACCCGAACAAGGCCAACGGCGCGGCGTGCAACGACGGCAACGCCTGCACCCAGAACGACACCTGCCAGAACGGCGTGTGCGTGGGGCAGAACCCGGTCGCGTGCGCGGCGGCCGACGCCTGCCACGACGCGGGCGTGTGCAACCCGGCGACCGGCGTGTGCTCGAGCCCCGTGAAGCCGAACGGGACGGCGTGCAACGATGGCAACGCCTGTACCCAGACGGACACGTGTCAGAACGGCGCGTGCGTCGGCCAAAACCCGGTGGCCTGCGCGGCGATGGATCAGTGCCACGACGCGGGCGTGTGCAACCCGGCGACGGGCGCATGCTCGAACCCGAACAAGCCCAACGGGACGGCCTGCGACGACAGCAATGGCTGCACCAACGCCGACGCCTGTCAGGCCGGCAACTGCGTGGGCCAGAACCTCCCGGCCGGGACGGTGTGCCGCGCGTCGACCGGGCTCTGCGATCCCGCGGAGACCTGCGCCGGCAACGGCAGCGCATGCCCCGCGGACTCGCTCGCCCCCGCCGGGACGGTGTGCCGCGCTTCGGCCGGTGCATGCGACGTGGCCGAGACCTGCACCGGCGCGAGCAACGCATGCCCTGCCGACACGCTCAAGCCCGCGGGGACGGTGTGCCGTGCGGCCGCCGGCGCGTGCGACGTGGCCGAGCTGCGTGACGGGGCCCGGCGGCATGCCCCGCCGATGGCTTCGTGCCGGCGGGGACCACGTGCTGGGCAGCGGCCGGCGCGTGCGACGTGGCCGAGAGTTGCACCGGGCGCCGGCGCCGCGTGTCCGGCTGACACCAAGGTCGCGGCTGGACGGTGTGCCGCGCGTCGGCGGGCGTGCGCGACGTCGCCGAGAGCCGCGACGGCATGAACAACGCGTGCCCGGCAGATGGGTTCCTGCCCGCGGCGACGGTGTGCCGCGCGTCGGCGGGCGCGTGCGACGTGGCCGAGAATTGCACCGGCGCAGGGGCCGAACTGGCCGCTCCGGTCAGATGTGCTTTCGCCTGCGGGCGTGGTGTGCCGCGCCTCGGCGGGCGCATGCGACGTGGCCGAGACGTGCAACGGCGCCGAGCAACGCGCCCGGCCGACGCCAAGCAAGCCGCGGGGACGGTGTGCCGCGCGTCGGCCGGCGCGGGGCAGACGTGGCGGAGACCTGCGACGGAGCAGGGAACAACTGTCCTGCCGACGCGCTCGTGGCCGCGGGGACGGTGTGCCGTGCCTCGGCCGGCGCATGCGACGTGGCGGAGAGCTGCACGGGCGCGGCGGCAGCGTGTCCTGCGGACACGAAGGTCGCGGCCGGGACGGTGTGCCGCGCCTCGGCGGGCGCGTGCGATCCGGCGGAGTCGTGCGACGGCGTGGTCAACAACTGCCCGGGTGACGCAGTCGGCCGCGGGGACGGTGTGCCGCGCGTCGGCGGGCGCATGCGATCCGGCCGAGACCTGCGACGGCGCGGGCGCGGCCTGTCCGGCGGATGCCCTCGCAGCGCGGGGACGGTGTGCCGCGCAGCAGCGGGCGCGTGCGACGTGGCCGAGAGCTGCGACGGTGCCGGCGTGGCCTGTCCGGCGGATGCGAAGGTGGCCGCGGGGACGACCTGCCGCGCGTCGGCGGGCGTGTGCGACGTGGCGGAGGCGCGTGCGACGGGGCGGAGCACGCCCCGCCCGGCGGATGCGTTCCTGCCCGCGGCGACGGTGTGCCGCGCGTCGGCGGGCGTCTGCGACGTGGCGGAGAGCTGCACCGGCGCAGGGCCCGCGCGCCCGGCCGACGTGCTGGCCCCGGCGGGCGTGGTGTGCCGCGCGTCGGCGGGCGCGTGCGACGGGGCCGAGGCGTGCACGCGGGCGCAGCGGCCGCGTGTCCGGCCGACGGCAAGCAGGCCGCAGGCACGGTGTGTCGTGCCGCGGCAGGCGCGTGCGACGTGGCCGAGAGCTGCGACGGCGCGACCGACAATTGCCCGGCCGACGGCTTCGTGGCCGCAGGGACCACGTGCCGCGCAGCCGCCGGCGCGTGCGACGTGGCGGAGAGCTGCACGGGCGCCGGGGCAGCGTGTCCGGCAGACACGAAGGTGGCCGCGGGGACGGTGTGCCGCGCGTCAGCGGGCGCCTGCGATCCTGCGGAGTCGTGCGACGGCGTCGTCGACAACTGCCCCGGTGACGTGAAGTCCGCGGCCGGCACGGTGTGCCGCGCGTCGGCGGGCGCCTGCGATCCGGCCGAGACCTGCGACGGCGCGGGCGCGGCCTGTCCGGCGGATGCCCTCGCAGCGGCGGGCACCGCGCGCGGCATCAGCGGCGCGTGCGATGCGAGCTGGTGACGCCGGCGGCCTGCCCGGCGGACGCGAAGAAGGTGCGGGGACGACCTGCCGCGCGTCGGCGGGCGTGTGCGACGTGGCCGGAGGTGCGCGATGGCGCGGCACAACCGCGTTCGGCGGATGCTCCTGCTGGCGGCGGATGCAGTGCTGCGCGGTGGCTGGCGGCTGCGACGGCGGAGAGTTGCACGGGCGCCGGGTCGAATTGCCCGGCCGACGTGAAGCCGCGGCCGCGGGCAATGTGCCGCCTGTCGGCGGGCGTGTGCGACGCGGCCGAGACCTGCACGGGCGCGAGCACCGCGTGTCCGGCGGACAGCAAGGCCGCTGCGGGCACGGTGGTGTCGCGCGTCGACCGGCGTGTGACGTGGCCGAGGCTTCGCGGATGGGCCACGGATGCCTGTCTTCATGGATACCGGCGCCGCAGCCGGTACGATCTGCCGCAGCGGCCGGCGCGCGCGACATGGCGGAGAGCGTATCGGGCGCGGAGAATGCGTGTCCGGGTGGACGCGAAGGCCGCGGCGGGGCCAGTGGCGCCGCCGCCGGTGCGTGCGTGACGTGGCCGGCGCCGGTGACGTGGCGAGCAACAACGCGTCCGGCGGATGTAGCCCTGTCCCGGCGGCGACGGTGTGTCGCGCGTCGGCGGGGATCTGCGATCCGCCGAGTATTGCACGGGCGCCGGGCCCAACTGCCCCGCTGACGTGCTGGCCCCGGCGGGGCGTGCTGCGCGTCGGCGGGCGCGTGCGATGGCCGGGAGACGTGCACAGGCGCGCCGAGCAACGCGTGTCTGGCCGACGGCGTTGCGTCAGCCGCGGGCACGGTGTGCTCGTGCCGCGGCAGGCGCGTGCGATGCGCCGAGAGCGACGGCGCGACCGACAATTGTCCGGCAGACGGCTTCGTGGCCGCAGGGACTACGGCGTGCTGCGGCCGGCAGCAGACGTGCCGAGAGCTGCACGGGCGCGCGTGTCCGGCGGATACGCTGCGCCGCGGGGACGGTGCCGCGCGTCAGCGGGCGCCTGGTGATCCTGCGGAGTCGGCGCGCGACGTCGTCGCCGACACCGCCTCGGTGACGTGAAGGCCCGCGGCCGGTGACGTGCGCCGCGCGCTGGCGGGCGCTCGCGATCCGGCCGAGACCTGCGACGGCGCGGGCGCGGCCTGTCCGGCGGATGCCCTCGCAGCGGCGGGCACCGTGTGCCGGGCATCGGCGGGCGCGTGCGACGTGGCGGAGAGCTGCGACGGGGCCGGCGTGGCCTGCCCGGCGGACGCGAAGGTGGCCGCGGGGACGACCTGTCGCGCGTCGGCGGGCGTGTGCGACGTGGCCGAGGCGTGCGACGGCGCGGGCAACAACTGCCCGGCGGATGCGTTCCTGCCGGCGGCGACGGTGTGCCGCGCGGCGGTGGCCGGCGGCTGCGACGTGGCGGAGAGCTGCACGGGCGCCGGGCCGAATTGCCCGGCCGACGTGGTCGCGCCTGCGGGCGTCGTGTGCCGCCCGTCGGCGGGCGTGTGCGACGCGGCCGAGATCAATGAAGGGCGCGAGCAACGCGTGTCCTGCCGATGGCAAGGCCGCGGCGGGCACGGTGTGTCGCGCGTCGACGGGCGTGTGTGACGTGGCGGAGGCCTGCGACGGGGCGACGGATGCCTGTCCGGCGGATGGCTTCGCGGCGGCCGGCACGGTGTGTCGTGCGTCGGCGGGTATCTGCGACGCGGCCGAGACCTGCACGGGCGCGAGCAACGCGTGTCCCGCGGACGCGAAGGCCGCGGCGGGCACGGTGTGTCGCGCTGCCGCCGGTGCGTGCGACGTGGCCGAGAGCTGCGACGGGGCGAGCAACACCTGTCCGGCGGATGTGTTCCTGCCCGCGGCGACGGTGTGTCGCGCGTCGGCCGGGATCTGCGATCCGGCCGAGAGCTGCACGGGCGCAGGGCCCAACTGTCCGGCCGACGTGCTGGCGCCTGCGGGCGTGGTGTGCCGCGCGTCGGCGGGCGCGTGCGACGTGGCTGGATGACGCGGCGGCGAGCAACGCGTGTCCGGCCGATGGCAAGCAGGCTGCGGCACGGTGTGTCGCCGCGGCCGGCGCGTGCGGATGGGTTGCCGCCGAGGAGCTGCGACGGCGCGACCGACAATTGCCCGGCCGACGGCTTCGTCGCGGCGGGCACGGTGCGTCGGGTTGCCGCGGCGCGCGTGCGCGACGTAGAGTTGCACGGCGCCGGGCAGCGTGTCCGGCGGACATGAAGGTGGCCGCGGGATGGTGTCGCGCCTCGGCGGGCGCCCAGATCCGGCGGAGCTCAGCATGCAGATCAACAACTGCCCGGGGGACGCGCGAAGTCGGCGGCGGGGATTTCGCGGCGGTCGGGCGGTGTGTGCGACGTGGCGGAGACTTCCGCGACGGCGCGGGTGACAACTGCCTGGCGGACGGCCGGCCGCCGCGGGGATGACGCCGCGCCGGCGGGCGCGCGGATGTGGTCAGCGGAGAGCTGCGACGGCGCGGGCGCGGTCGTCCGGCGATGCGTGAAGGTGGCCGCCGGACACCCTGCCGCGCGTCGGCGGGCGGTGCGACGTGGCCGAGGCTTGCGACGGCGCGAGCAACGCTTGTCCGGCGGATGCATTCTTGCCCGCCGCGACGGTGTGCCGCGCGTCGGCGGGTGCGTGCGACGTGGCCGAGAATTGCACGGGCGCGGGTCCCGCTTGCCCGGCCGACTTGCTGGCTCCTGCGGGCGTTGTTTGCCGCCCTCGGCGGGCGTGCGACGCGTGGCCGAGACGTGCACGGGCGCGATAACGCGTGCCCCGCGGACGCGAAGGCCGCGGCGGGGATCGTGTGCCGCGCGTCGGCGGGCGTGTGCGACGTGGCCGAGGCCTGCGACGGGGCGAGCAACAACTGCCCGGCGGACGGCTTCGCGGCGGCCGGCACCCAGTGCCGCGCGTCGGCGGGCGTGTGCGATCCGGCGGAGAGCTGCACCGGCGCGGCGGCTGCGTGTCCCGCGGACACCAAGGCCGCGGCGGGGACCGTGTGCCGTGCGTCGGCGGGCGTGTGCGACGTGGCCGAGACCTGCGACGGCGCAGGCAATGCCTGTCCGGCGGATGCGTTCCTGCCCGCCGCGATGCGTCGCGCGGCGGTGGCCGGCGGTTGCGACGTGGCGGAGAGCTGCACCGGCGCCGGGCCGAGCTGCCCGGCCGACGTGGTCGCGCCTGCGGGGACCGTCTGCCGAGCCTCGGCGGGCGTGTGCGACGCGGCCGAGACCTGCACGGGCGCGAGCAACGCGTGTCCGGCCGACACCAAGGTGGCCGACGTGCCGCGCGTCGGCGGGCGTGTGCGACGTGGCCGAGACCTGCGACGGCGGCGAACTGGTCGATGGCTTCCAGCCGGCGAGCACGGTGTGCCGCGCGTCCGCAGGGGCCTGCGACGTGGCCGAGAATTGCACCGGCGCGGCGGCAGCGTGTCCGGCGGACACGAAGGTCGTCGCGGGTACGGTGTGTCGCGCATCGGCGGGCGCCTGCGATCCGGCGGAGGCCTGCGATGGCATCGTCAACAACTGCCCCGGTGACGTGAAGTCCGGGTGGCGGGGACGGTGTGCCGCGCTTCGGGCGGCGTGTGCGACGTGGCGGAGACCTGCGACGGCGCGGGCAACAACTGCCCGGCGGACGGCTTCGTCGCCGCGGGGACGACCCGCCGCGCGTCGGCGGGCGCGTGCGACGTGGCCGAGGCGTGCACGGGCGCGGGCGTGGCCCGTCCGGCGGACGCCAAGGTGGCCGCAGGGACGACCTGCCGCGCGTCGGCGGGTGTGTGCGATGTGGCCGAAGAGGTGACGGCGCGGGCAACAACTGCCCGGCGGATGCGTTCCTGCCCGCAGCGACGGTGTCGCGCGGCGGTGGCCGGCGGCTGCGACGTGGCCGAGAACTGCACCGGCCGGCCCCGCGTGCCCCGCCGACGTGCTGGCGCCTGCGGGCGTCGTGTGCTCGCGCGCGGCCGCGGGCGTGTGCGACGCGGCCGAGACCCGCACGGGCGCGAGCAACGCTTGCCCCGCGGATATGGCGGTGGCCGCCGGGACGACATGTCGTGTGTCGGCGGGCGTGTGCGACGTTCGTGAGACCTGCGACGGCGCCGGCAACAACTGCCCGGCCGACGGCTTCGCGGCAGCGGGGTCGGTGTGTCGCGCCTCCGGCGGGCGCGTGCGACGCGCCGAGAGCTGCACGGGTGCGGCGGCTGCGCGCTCCGGCGGACACGAAGGCAGCTGCGGGCACGGTCTGCCGCGCGTCGGCGGGCGCGTGCGACGTGGCGGAGACCTGCGACGGCGCGGGCAACAACTGCCCGGCCGACGGCTTCGCGGCGGCGGCGACGGTGATGCCGGCCGGGCCCCTGCGACGTGGCCGAGAATTGCACCGGCGCCGGTCCGAATTGCCCGCGGACGTGCTCACCGGCCGGCGCGTGGTGTGCCGTGCGGCCGCGGGCGTGTGCGACGCGGCCGAGACCACTGGATGAGCGGCGGCGGCCTGTCCTGCAGATACCAAGGTGGCCGCCGGGACGACGTGCCGTGTCGCTGCGGGCGTGTGCGACGTGGCGGAGACCTGCGACGGCGCGGGCAACAACTGCCCGGCGGACGGCTTGCCGCCGCGGGGACGACGTGCCGCGCCTCGGCCGGCGCGTGCGACGCGGCCGAGAGCCGCACCGGAGCGCGGCGGCGGCCTGTCCGGCGGACGCCAAGGTCGCGGCGGGCACGGTCTGCCGCGCGTCGGCGGGCGTGTGCGACGTGGTCGAGTCCTGCGACGGCGCAAGCAACAACTGCCCGGCGGACGGCTTCCTGCCGGCGAGCTCGGTGTGTCGCGCGGCCGTGGCGGGCGCCGCGACGTGGCGGAGAACTGCACGGGCGCAGGCCCTGCTTGCCTGGCCGACGTAACGTGGCCGCCGGCACCGTCTGCCGCGCTTCGGCCGGCGTGTGCGACGTCACGGAGACCTGCACGGGCGCGAGCAACGCGTGCCCGGCCGACGTCAAGGTGGCGGCCGGGACGACCTGCCGCGCGTCGGCGGGCGTGTGCGACGTGGCCGAGGCCTGCGACGGCGCGAGCGCTGCTTGCCCGGCCGACGCGTTCGTGGCCGCGGGGACGACCTGCCGCGCATCGGCGGGCGTGTGCGATCCGGCGGAGAGCTGCACCGGCGCGGCGGCTGCGTGTCCGGCGGAGCACGAAGGTCGCGGCGGGCACGGTTTGCCGCGCGTCGGCGGGCGCGTGCGATCCGGCGGAGCCTGCGACGGCGCGGGCAACAACTGCCCGGCGGACAGCAAGTCGGCGGCCGGCACCGTGTGCCGCGCGGTGGCGGGCGCCTGCGACGTGCAGGAGATCTGCGACGGGGCGAGCAACGCTTGCCCGGCCGACGGGTTCCTCGCCGCGGGGACGTCGTGCCGCGCGTCGGCGGGCGTCTGCGACGTGGCCGAGAGCTGCACGGGCGCCGCGGCGGCTTGCCCGGCGGACGCCAAGGTCGCGGCCGGGACGACCTGCCGCGCCTCGGCGGGTGTGCGATGTCGCCGAGGCCTGCGACGGCGCGAGCAACGCCTGTCCGGCGGACACCAAGGTGGCCGCTGGGGACGATTCGGCCGCGCAGCCGCGGGCGTGTGCGATGTGGCCAGGAGGCCCGCAGCATGGCGGGAGCAACGCGTGTCCGGCCGATGCTCGGCAGCCGAACGGCACCCCGTGCCGCGCGGCCGTGGCGGGCGGCTGTGACATCGCCGAGAGCTGCACGGGCGCCTCGGTCAACCGCCCGGCCGATGTCGTCGTGGCCGCGGGCACGGTCTGCCGTGCGTCGGCGGGCGGGGTGACGTGCAGACCACGCTGGTGCGCAACGCTTGCCCGGCGGACGGCAAGGTCGCGGCGGGCACCGTGCCGCGGATCGGCGGGCGTGTGCGACGTGGCGGAGACCTGCGACGGCGCCGGCAACAACTGCCCGCTCGACGTGTTCCAGCCGGCGGCGACCGTGTGTCGCGCCGCGGGCGGTGTCTGCGATCTGGCCGAGACCTGCACCGGTTCGTCGGCGGCCTGCCCGGCCGACCCGAAGGTCGCGGCGGGCGCGGTGTGCCGCGCGTCGGCGGGCGCCTGCGATCCTGCCGAGGCCTGCGACGGCTTCGCGAACGCGTGTCCGGCGGACACGAAGTCCGCGGCCGGCACCGTGCCGCGGCTCGGCGGGCGTGTGCGACGTGGCGGAGACCTGCGACGGCGCCGGGAACAACTGCCCGGCCGACGGCTTCCTGCCGGCGACGGTGCCGCGCGGCGGTCGGCGGCGGCTGCGACATCGCGGAGAACTGCATCGGCGCCGGCGTGGCTTGCCCCGCCGACGTGGTGCAGCCGAACGGCACGGCGTGCCGCGCGGCCGCGGGCGCCTGCGACGTGGCGGAGACCTGCAACGGCGCGAGCAACGCCTGCCTGGCCGACGGTTCTCCGCGCCGCACGCTCTGCCGCGCCTCGGCGGGCGCCTGCGACATCGCGGAGAGCTGCACGGGCGCGGCGGCTGCGTGTCCGGCGGACACGAAGTCCGCTGCGGGCACGGTGTGCCGTGTCGGCGGGCGTGTGCGACGTGCAGGAGATCTGCGACGGCGCGAGCAACAACTGCCCGGCCGACGCCTTCCAGCCGGCGAGCACGGTTCGTCGCGCGGCCGTCGGCGGCGGCCTCTGCGACGTGGCCGAGAACTGCACCGGAGCCTCGGCCAACTGCCCGGCCGATGCGGTGAAGGCCGCGGGGATGGTATGTCGAGCGGCCGCGGGCGCCTGCGACGTGGCGGAGACCTGCAACGGCGCGAGCAACACCTGTCCGGCCGACGGGTTCTTCGCGGTGGCGGGCACGGTGTGCCGCGCTTCGGCTGGCGTGCACGGTCGACCTGCCCCGGCGGCTCGCCCAACTGTCCTGCTGAACGGCTTCTTGCCGGCGAGCACGGTGTGTCGCGCTTCGGCGGGCGTGTGCGACGTGGCCGAGAGTTGCACGGGCGCGGCGGCCGCTTGCCCGGCCGACGGCTTCCCGCCGGCGAGCACGGCCTGCCGCGCGGCGGCCGGCGGGTGGACTCTGCGACGTGGCCGAGAACTACCGGCGCCGCGGCTGCTTGCCCGGCCGACGCAGTGAAGCCGAACGGCACCGTGTGCCGGGCTGCGGCGGGCCCATGCGACTCGCAGGAGACGTGCAACGGCGCCAGCAACGCCTGCCCCGCGGACACGTTCTTCGCCGCCGGCACGCTGTGTCGCGGGTCGGCGGGCGTGTGCGACGTGCAGGAGACCTGCACCGGCGCCTCCGTCAACTGCCCGGCGGACAGCAAGGTCGCGGCGGGCACGGTCTGTCGCGCCTCGACCGGCGTCTGCGACCCGGCCGAGGTCTGCGACGGCGCGGGCAACAACTGCCCGGGCGACTCGTTCACCAACCCCGACACGCAGCAGCACGCGTGCGGCTCGGCCGGGATCGCGGGCAACCTCAACGTCGGCAGCACGGTCGACGTCTCGGGGCAGGTCAACGAGTCCGGCGACGACTACTTCATCTTCAACTTCACCAACACCGGCCTCGGCAACGGGTACGTGCCGCAGGTGAACCTGCTCAACGACGGCGGCGGCATCTACCGCATCCAGGTGATGAACCCCGGCTGCGGCGCGAACGCCAACGGCTGCGGAGGCTCGCTCCAGACCTGGGGCGAGAACTACAACCAGTACCTCGATCCGGGGAACTGCAAGGCCCTCGGCAACTGCTCGGACGGCGTAGGTCGCGTCACCTCCGTGGTGGTGCGCGTCTTCCGCGCCAGCGGCGTCGGCGCCTCCTGCAACACGTACACGGTCCGCGCGACGCAGTAACGCGCAGCGCGGGCTCAGCCCGGCTCGCCTCGATCTCCGCGATCGGCGAGCCGGGCGAGGCGCGCGAAGTCGTCGACGGAGAGCGTCTCGCCGCGCGCGTCGAGCGAGATCGCGGCCTCCCGGGCCCGCGCCTCGAGCTCGTCCTTCGTCCAGCCGAAGAGGCCCTTCCAGGCGTTTCGCAGGGTCTTTCGGCGAGCGCCGAAGGCGGCCTTCACGGCCTGCTGGAAGGCGCGGGTCTCCATCGCGCGGCGGGGGCGGTGCGGGACGAGCAGCACCACCGCGGAGTCGACCTCGGGGCGAGGGTAGAAGGCGCCGCCGCGCACGGTGAGGATCTTGCGCACGTCGAAGGCGGCCTGGACGAAGACGGTGAGGGCGCCGTAGGCCTCGGTGCCGGGGGCCGCGGCGAGGCGATCGGCCACCTCGGCCTGCACCATGAAGACGGCGCGATCGATCGCGTCGGCGAGGTGGATCGCGCGCTCGAGCAGGCGGCCGGTGATGAGGTAGGGCAGGTTGCCGGCGATGGTGTGTGGGCGCGGCCCTTCGACGAGGAGCGAGGCCCAGTCCTGATCCAGGGCGTCGGCCTCGATGATCCGGAGCTGCTGCGCTCCGATCGCGTCGCCGAGCTGCTCGGCGAGGATCGGGCAGAGATCGCGATCGTGCTCGATGGCGATGACCTTGGCGGCGCGTTCGAGCAGGGGGCGGGTGAGGGCGCCGAGCCCGGGGCCGATCTCCAGCACGGTGCCGCCGGGCGGGGAGGCGGCGGCCTCGGCGATGGAGCGGCAGGCGTGGGCGTCGGTGAGGAAGTTCTGGCCGAAGCGCTTCTTCGGGTGCAGGCCGCGGGCGCGGAGGGTGTCGGCGATGGACATCAGGTGCCTGCCGGGGCGGTGCCCGGATCGGATGGCGCGACGCTGCGCGGGGGCGCGGCGTGGCGGATGCGCACGACGCGCACGCCCAGGCGACGGAGGGCGCCCTCGCGGCGGGCCTGGGCGGCCCGGGCGCGCAGCAGCACGGCCTCGGCTGCGATCGGAGCCATCTCTTCCCACGCGCTCGGGCGGCCGGGCGCCGCGGGGACATGCGCGTCGAGCGCGCCGCCCTCTTCCACGGGGACGAGGGCCTCCTCGTCGGGGGGCTGCTTGAGCGGATCGTCCCAGGGCGGGCCGAGCGCGGGCTCCATCGACGGTGAGGACCAGCTCAGCACCGCGCCGGTGCGGGTGATGTGGCGGAGGGCGTCGACCATCGTCCTCGCCTCGCGCTCCTCGGGCGCGGGCGCGATCACGTGCACGAGGCTCGCCCGCGGCTTGTTCTTGGCGATGTAGCCGAACGCCTCGACGAGCGCGGCGGTGACGTGCTTGGGGTCGGACTCGGCGCGGGGCGGTGACTCGATGCCGAAGCAGGCGAGGTAGCGGCGCATCGTGCGATCGCGCAGCGAGCGGCCCATGGGCGCGGTCGCGGAGAAGGGGGCGCGGCCGCGCATGGAGTCGGCGCGGGCGGCGAGGCGATCGAGGTCGCCCCGGCGCACGTCGGCGAGCCCCTTGGGGTCGAGCGGGCGGAGGTGCTCGAGCACGCGCACCGCCACGTCGGCCTCGTCGAGATCGCTGCGCTCGGCGTCGTAGCAGCCCGGGCCCACGGTGAGGGCGTGGGCGATCTTGCCGCCCTGGCCCGGCCCGAGATCGGGCGGGATCGCGATGCGGAGGCCCGGCGCCGTGATGAGCAGGCCGACCCGATCGCCGCGCGAGAGGTGGCGCGTCGCCATCGCCGCGGCCTCGTCGATGGCGAGATCCATCGGGGCGCGGCCGAGCGGGCCCGCCCACAGCTCGACCGGGGCGCCGAGCACGATCCAGACCACGTCGCGCTCCTCGCGCTCGAAGTCACGCACGAGGAGCTGGCCGCGCCGCGCGCTGGCCTTCCACGCGATGCGGCGGAAGGGATCGCCGGGCTGGTGCTCGCGGAGCTCGCGGAGATCGCTGCCCTCGCCGCGGCTCCGGCCGGGTCGCCCGGACGACGCGGTGAGGTGGCTGCGCCCGCCGCGGGGCTGCATCAGGTAGAGCGCGAAGGGGCGCGGGAGGACCTCGATGCCGTACGGGTTGGCGAAGGTGAGCGGCACCTCGAAGAGGCCGGACGCGCCGTGCACCTCGAGGGCGAGCCCGTGCAGGCCGTGGTGACCGACGCGCGGCGCCTCGACCTTGACCTTCACCTTGAGCCGCCCCGACGCGGGCACCTCGCCGGCGTCGGGCTCGATCTTCACGCCGAGCTGCGAGGACGCGATGGCCCTGAGCTTGACGTAGCGCGCCGCGAGCGTGTCGCGGTTGCGCACCTCGGCCTCGATCTCGATCGTGCTCCCGCGCGCCGTGCGGAGCACGCGCCGGGGCCCGCTCCAGAGCATCTCGAAGCCCGCGGCGCGGATGCGCGACACCGAGACGAGCGTGGCGGCGCGGGCGATCGCCATCCCGAGGAGCAGCGCGCCTCCCCAGCCCACGATCGCGGCCTCGCGCACGGCGACCCCGAGGCCCACGACCACCACCCCGGCGATCGCCAGGTGGGCGGCGGTGCGGGTGGGGTAGAGCTGCATCGCCTACACCGCGCGGACGGCGCGCCGGTACGCCACGCGCTGGAGGGCCTCGTCGATCACCCCGTCGCGCGCCTTGGGATCGCCCTCGGCCTCCGGGACGAGGACGAGGCGGTGGGCGAGCACCGCCGAGGCCACGCCGCGCAGATCGTCCGGCGTGACGAAGGGGCGGCCGCCGATCACGGCTGCGGCCTTGGCGGCCTGGATGAGGCCGAGCGTGCCGCGCGGCGAGGCGCCGAGCAGCACGCGCGCGTGGCTGCGCGTGAAGGCGGTGAGCCCGACGGCGTACTCGTAGAGGTCGTCCTCCACGTGCACGCGGCGGGAGATGTCTTGCAGACCGAGGAGCTCGGCGGCCGAGAGCACGCCGCGGGCGCGCGGCGCCTCGAGGTTGTGCGTGCGCAGCATCGCCACCTCGTCCTTGTGCATCGGGTAGCCGATCGGGATGCGCACGAGGAAGCGGTCGATCTGCGCCTCGGGCAGCGGGTAGGTGCCCTCGAGATCGATCGGGTTCTGCGTCGCGAGGACCATGAAGGGCGCGGGCAGCTCGAACCGGTCGCCCTCGATCGTCACCTGGTGCTCCTGCATCGCCTCGAGCAGCGCCGACTGCGTCTTGGCGGGCGCGCGGTTGATCTCGTCGGCGAGGACGATGTTGGCGAAGATCGGGCCGGCGCGGAGGGTGAACGTGCCCTCCTTCGGCGAGAGCACGTAGGTGCCGGTGATGTCCGCGGGCAGCAGATCCGGCGTGAACTGGATGCGCCGCACCGACGCGCCGAGCGCGGCCGCGTAGGCCTTCACCAGCGTCGTCTTGGCCACGCCCGGCACGCCCTCGAGCAGGACGTGCCCCTGGGCGAGCAGCGCGGTGAGCATCAGGTCGAGCGTGCGCGGCGCGCCGATGTAGACGCGCATCACCTCGCGCCGGAGCGCGTCGATCTTGTCCTTGGCCGCGGCGATCTCGTCGACGGCGACTGCCTGTGTCATCCGGGGCTGTCTCCTGGGCTCGTGTTCGAGGGCGGGGGCGCGGCCTGGGCGAGGGGACCGCCGTCGGCGCCGCAGGCGGCGAGCACCTCGCGGACGATCTTGGCCGCGCGGGCCAGCGTCTCGCGCGGCACCCGCGCCGGGCGGCCCGCGACCACCGCGGACTCGATCTGGTGCATGAACGTCAGGATCTCCTTCAAGGCCGAGTGCCGGCTCTCGTCAAGCGATCCTGCGCGCTGGGCGATTTTCGCGAGCTCCGCGGGGCCGGGCTCGGCGCCGAGATCGAGCTTGTGCGCGAGGCTCTCGTAGAGCGCGCTCTTCAGCTCCAGGAGCGCCAGGCTGCGCGGCGAGGAGGGCGCGGCCAGCATCGCGAAGCGCCCCGCGACGCCGCCCTGGGCGACGAGCGGCACGGGGCGCGCGTAGCGGGGCAGGGGGCTCTGGTAGGTGCGCCCGGCCTGGCGCGAGACCCACACGGCCATCCCCACCGCGGCGAAGGCCGCGATCATCACGAGGGCCCAGCCGGGGAAGCCGTCGCGCCGCGCGTCGGCGAAGGCGCTCGCCAGGCTCTTGAGCTGCGACTCGATGTCCTTGCGCAGCGTGGTCTTGCCGCCGAAGGCGCCCTCCTCGCCGAACTTGTTGGCGACGATGAAGAGGCGCCCCTGCCGGTGCATGGCGCCGTCGTCGTCCACGAGGTAGCGCGCGAGCCCCGCGACGAACGCGCGGTTGCCCGGGTAGCGCAGCATCTGGTTGATCGCCGCGGAGGGATCGCCCATCGCGAAGAGGCGGCCCTTGCCGACCTGGCCGGCGACGGCGACGATCCCGTCCGGCTCGCCGATCGCGCGGATCCGGAGCACCGGCGAGAGGTTCGGGTGACGCAGGCAGGTCGGGTGGTTCGTGACGAGCTGCTGCACATGCGCGACGACCGGGTGCGGGCCCTGACTGCGCCCGGCCACCACGTCCACCACCGGCTCGGCGATCGCGAGCGCCGCCCGGTTGCGCAAGGCCGAGACGGGGCGCGTCGGCGCGGGCATGCGCTCGATGTGAAAGCGCCTCAAGGTCTCCTCGCCGAGGCCGTAGTCATCGACGATGGCGAGGCGCCCGCCTGCCTTCATGAACGCCGTCGTCTCGTCGGCGTCCATCGCCTGCAGCGGGTGGATCGCCAGCACGCCGTCCTCGGCCTGGACCTCTTCCCAGTTGAGCACCGCCACCGTCACCACGCGCGTCGGGCCGAGCTCGGTCCGGGCGATCTCGAGGAGCTCCGAGCTCCCTTCCCAGCCCGCGTCGTTCACGTCGAAGGCGCCCGCGCGCGCCGCGCCAGGCGAGAGCAGCAGCGCGACGAGCAGCAGGAGCCGGAGGAGGACAGGCGCCGACACGCGGCGCATCACGGCGCCGCGCGAGCCCGATTTCTCGACTGTTTTCGCGCAGATCTCGGTCGCGGAGCGCCGCGCTGCTTCGCCGTCCTGCGTCATCCAGCTCGCGAACATATCACTGTCGGGCTCGGCGATAACCTTGACCCCTCTTTTCCGGTTGCT
This sequence comes from Byssovorax sp., assembly GCA_046351295.1. Lineage (GTDB taxonomy): Bacteria > Myxococcota_A > Polyangia > Polyangiales > Polyangiaceae > JAXLYT01. The sequence continues at coordinate 6,539 of JAXLYT010000061.1, read as the reverse complement.
AGATTCGTTCCAGAGGCGAACGAGGCCGTTTCGGTCCCGCTCTCCAGACGACGAGGTGGTTTCATCGAGGGCAGCCGGCGCTGCTCTCCGTCGGCGCGAAGCTGGAGGGCTTCCGATGCTTCCTCCGTTCATCATCGAACAGATCCGTCAGCGCGAAGAGAAGGAGCGCGCTCGTCGCGAGCAGCCGCAGCCCCGGCTCGAGCTGCCCATCGAGCGTCTCCCTGCGCCGGCGCGCAGGCCCGAGCACGAAGAGGACGACCCCAACCGCGGGGTCATCATCCTCGATCTGCTCGGCTGAGCCGCGCGCGTCGAGCCTTCCTCGCCTCGCTGTCCCTTGGCTTCCCGCGCGGCCGCCGCGCTGTCCTCTCTTTCTTCCGCGCCGCCCCATTTCCCGCTGGATCGCACGCTCCACGTGCCATCCAAGCGACCAAGAGCCCGCCGCTTCCCCGGAAAAGCGCCGATCCGGCTTGACGTTCTCCCTCCTTTCTCCTACGTTCCGCGCCCCGCTGGTTTCCGCCAGAAAAAACCCGGGCGATCGCGCGTCTCGCGCCCCCGGGGCTGGCAACGCACCGCACCGCATTTCAAGGAAGAATCCCGATGGCCGTTCACATCCGTCTCGCCCGGGCGGGCACCACCAAGACGCCCTTCTACCGAATCGTCGTCGCCGACCAGCGCAGCCCGCGCGGCGGCCGGTTCATCGAGCGGCTCGGCACCTACGATCCCCGCCGCCCCGAGATTCGCCTCGATCTCGCCCGGGTCAAGCACTGGATCTCGAAGGGCGCCCAGCCCTCCGCCACCGTCGCCCTGCTCCTCAAGCAGCCCGCCGTGCGCGAGGCCGCCGCCGCAGCGCCCGCCGCTGCCGCGCCCGTCGCGAAGTAAGCCGCCATGGCCGCGCAGAGCTCCCCCCTCATCGATCTCGTCTCGCTCCTCGCGCGCTCCCTGGTCGATCACCCCGATCGAGTCACGGTGCGCGAGGTGACGGGCGACCGCTTCCCGCGGATCGAGCTCGTCGTCGCGCGCGAGGACATCGGCAAGGTGATCGGCAAGGACGGGCGCACCGCCCAGGCCATCCGCACCCTGCTCAACGCCGCCGCCAGCAAGGCCGGCCGGCGCACGCACCTCGACATCCTCGACTGACGGCCTCCGCCGCCCATCGCCCGAGACCTGCTCCGACCATGGCCGAAGTGCGCTACGTGCCCGTGGCCCTGGTCGCAAGGCCGCACGGGATCCAGGGCGAAATCCGCCTCAAGCTCTACAACGAAGGGTCCGATCTGCTCCGGGGCCTCTGCGCCACGGCGCGCGCGCCGAAGGGACCCTTCCCCCTCAAGCTGCGCTTCGCCGACCACCGCGAGGAGCCGCTCGTCCTCACGGCCGTGCGCGACGCGGACAAGGCGCTGCTCGTGCGCGTCGCCGGCGTCGACGATCGCAACGCCGCCGAGCTGCTCCGCGGCGCGGAGATCCTCGTCCCGCGCGACGCCTTCCCCGCGCCGGAGGAGGGCGAGTTCTACGCGTGCGATCTCGAGGGCGCGAGCGCGCGGCTCGACGGCCAGGTGATCGGCCGCGTGACGGGCATCCAGTCGTACCCGACGTGCGACGCGCTGATCATCGAGCGACCCGAGGGGTCGATCGAGGTGCCGCTCACCGAGGCCTTCATCGTGTCGGTCGACGCGGCGGGCGGCGTCGTCGAGCTGCGCACGATCGACGGGCTCGCCTGACGGTCGGGGCCGATGCGCGTCGAGATCCTCACGCTCTTCCCGGAGCTTTTCGAGAGCTTCTTCTCGACGAGCATGGTGGGGCGCGCCGTCGGCGCGGGGGCGCTGCGCGTGAAGCTCAAGACCATGCGCGACTTCGGTCTCGGCCGGCACCGCGCGGTCGACGACACGCCCTACGGCGGCGGCTCGGGCATGGTGATGCGCGTCGACTGCATCGTGAACAGCCTCGAGGCGCTCGACGCAGAGGCCGCGAGGGAAGACGGCGCGCAGGTTTCGGAGGAGACGCCCGCGCCGCGCGCTCATCGTGTGCTGCTGACGCCGCAGGGCCGGCGCTTCGATCAGACGAAGGCGATCGAGCTCTCCGCGCGCCCGCGCCTCGCGCTGATCTGCGGGCGCTACGAGGGCTTCGACGAGCGCGTGCGCGGATTCGTCGACGAGGAGCTCTCGCTCGGCGACTTCGTGCTCACGGGCGGCGAGGTGGCCGCGATGGCGATCGTCGACGCGTGCGCGCGCCTGCTCCCCGGCGTGCTCGGCAACGCCGACTCGGCATGCCACGAGTCGCACAGCCCCGACCTCGAAGGCCTGCTCGAGTACCCGCAGTACACGCGGCCCGTGGAGTTCCGCGGCGTCCGCGTCCCCGAGGTGCTCCAGGGCGGCAACCACGCGGCGATCGACGCGTTCCGCCGCGCCGAGTCCGAGCGCCGCACCCGCGAGCGCCGGCCCGATCTCTGGGAGGCCGCGCTCGCCGCGCGCGCCTCTCGCGCCGGCTCCGCCGGGGGAAAGGAGCGCGCGTGAGCCGCCTCGCGCTCGCCCTCGTGCACTACCCGGTCCTCGATCGCGCCGGCGCGACCGTGACGACGGCGATCACCAACCTCGATCTGCACGACATGGCCCGGAGCGCCCGCACCTACGGCGTGCGCGAGCTCTTCGTCGTCCACCCGATCGAGGCGCAGCGCAAGCTCGCCGAGCGCATCCAGGGCCACTGGCTCGAGGGGTCCGGCAAGCGGAGGATCCCCGATCGCGCGGGCGCCATGGAGGTGATCCGCATCGTGCCGAGCCTCGACGACGCCATCGTGGCGCTCGGCGGCGAGCGCGGCCGCGCGGGCGTGGAGATCTGGACGACCGCGGCCTCGTCGCGCGGCCGCGAGGTCGCGACCTACGGCGAGGCCCGCGCGCGCCTCGACGCGGCCGAGCGCCCGGTGCTCATCCTCTTCGGCACCGGCTGGGGCCTCGCCGAGGGCCTGGTCGACGGCGCCGATCTGCGCATCGAGCCGATCCGCGCCCGCGCCGAGACCGGCTACAACCACCTCAGCGTGCGCGCCGCCTGCGCGATCACGCTCGATCGCCTGCGCGGCTGAGCGGCGCCCGCGGCGGTGGTAGCATGCGCCGGGCCCGCGCCCTCCGCTGACCGCGGGGCCGGCGCGACGGGGCTCGGAGCGTCATGGATCTCGAAGAGCTGCGCGCGTTCCTCCACGTCGTCGAGTCCGGCTCCTTCCTCGCGGCCGCCGAGCAGCTCCGCGTCTCGCGCACCACGCTGCGCCGCCGCGTGAGCGCCCTCGAGTCGCGCGCCGGCGTGCCGCTCCTCGAGAGCACGCAGCAGGGCATCGTCCTCACCGACGCGGGCAAGGTCCTGGCGCGGCGCGGTCGCGCGCTGGAGGAGGAGGCCGGCGCGCTCCTCTCCTCGGTGCGCGAGGTGGGGATGGAGCCCTCCGGCGTCCTGCGCGTGTCCATGCCGGTGGGCTTCCCACCGCAGGTGCTCGCCGTCCTCTTCGCCACGCTTCGCGCGAGCTACCCGCGGCTCCACGTGGAGACCCGCGTGAGCGAGGACCCGCTCTCCGAGTCCCTCTCCGACATCGACGTGGCGGTGCACTTCAGCGAGACCACGCCGAAGGGCAAGTGGATCTCCCACGTGATCCTGCGCATCCGCGAGTGGTTGACCGCCACCCGCGGCTACCTCGCCCGTCACGGCACGCCGGCCTCGCTCGACGATCTCGCCCGCCACGAACTCTTCGCGTGGCGCGCGCCCGGCGAGGACGGCAGGGCCTTCTCGCTCTGCAACGGGGGCACGTTCCGCGCGGAGCCGACGCTCATCTCGTCCGACATCCATTTCCTCCGCCACTGCTGCATGGCCGGCCTCGGGATGGCGCTGATCCCCGACGCGCTCTTCCCCGAGCCCGGCGCCGAGGAGCTCGTGCGAGTGTTGCCCGATGTGGTCGGCCGTCAACGCGCCATCCGCGCGACGGTCCCGAGCGCCCTCGCGGACGTGCCGAAGATCCGGATGGTGCTCGACCGCCTCACGGCGGCGCTCGGAGAAATGTGAGGGGAGCAGCGCGTCGCGCCGAGGGGTTGTCTACGGGACCTGGAAGGGGCGCAGCCCGCGGAAGGTCACGGCGCTCACGGAGTCGGGGAAGACCTGGAGCTTGAAGTAGCCGACGGTGACGTTCTTGCCGTCCACCTTGCCCATGGCGGCCACGGTGACGGGGCCGGGGTTCACGTCGATCGCCGCGTAGAGGCCGAGGATGCTCGTCGCCCGCGCCGCGGTGTCGGGCAGCGGGTGATCCTCGTCGCTCGTGAAGTACGTCATGATCTTGCGCTGCTGGTCGACCTCCACGGTGGCGTTCTGCAGGCGCACGTCGCCGCAGTCGTGGACCTCGCCGGCGATGGCGCCGTGGCCCGAGGTGACCGGCACGCCGATCGCGGCCTGCGAGATCACGTTGTAGTCGTCGGAGGCGAGGGCCCGCACGTCGTGCTTGTAGACGCCGTTCATCACCTCGGCGTTGGGGATGTAGACGTTGTAGTCGTAGAGCGAGGCCCAGAGATCGCCCGAGGTCTTGATCATCAGCTCGGTTTCGGTCGGGACGCCGTTGTAGATGTAGTTGCACTCGTAGCGCTTGCCGCAGTCCATCTCCTCGCTCTCGACGCCGTTGACCTTGCAGTCGCTCGAGGTGGTGAGCGCGTTGCCGACGAGCTGATCGGGCATGCCGTCGTCGGCGCCGCCCCCGCGCTTGACGGTGAAGATCTCGATCTTCAGGTTCTTCGACTCGCAGCCGTGGGAGAAGATCTTCGCGATGCCGGAGACCTGCACCTTCTGGGAGTTGGCGGTGTCGGGCTTGGCCGGGTAGCTCGCCGGATCGAAGCAGGAGATCTTCGGCGGGCCGCTGCCGGCGTACTCCTTGACGGTGGCGGATCGCTTCAGCTCGTCCTCGGGCGTCTTGAGCGCGACGCCGCAGATCTGGTCGGTGTACTGGCCCGTCACCAGGTCGCAGTTGACCGCGGGCGCGCCGCCCTCGCAGAACTCCTGGTGCTCGGCCTTGACGAGGTTGTCGGGGCAGGTCCCGCCGGTGGTGCCGCTGCCGCCGGTGCCGCTGCTCGAGCATGCGCCGGCGAACGCGGCGAGCGCGACGAACGCGCCGGAGCCGAGGGTGAGGAGGATTCCGCGAAGAGAAGCGTGCCGCATGGTGCGTCCTTGGGTGAGGCCGCCGGCGCCGGGGCGCGGGCAGAGGGTTTGCCGTACGCTAATGGAGGCGCCCTGTCTCGCCAAGGAGAAGCGCGCCCCTCGCGCCGGGGCCGCCGAGGCGGCATGATCGCGCGGCCGCATGCCTCCGCCCGACAGCCCCCGTCCCGCTGGCCCCGATCGCCCCTCCGCCCCTCCGGCGACGCTCGACGCGCGCGTCCGCGATCGGGCGCTCGCGCTCGGCTTCGACGTGGTCGGCTTCGCGCGCGCCGACGAGCCGATCGACCTCGATCACGAGCGCTACCGGGCGTTCCTCGCGAAGGGGATGCACGGCGCGATGGGCTACCTCGCCGAGGACATCGAGGTCCGCCGCCGCCTCGACAGCCCGGACATCCTCGCCGGCGCCCGCACGGTGATCTGCGTCGGAAGGCGCTACCACCGGGGCCCCGAGGCCGAGGCTGCGGACCCGCCGCTCGCGCGCTCCATCGCCCGCTACGCGCGCGGGCAGGACTACCATGTCTTCGTCCGCAAGCGCCTGCGCCAGCTCGCCGCGTTCGTGCGCACCCTCGGCCCGGGCGTCGAGGCGCGGCCGATGTGCGACATCGCGCCCGTGCTGGAGCGGGCGTGGGCGGCCCGATCGGGGCTCGGCTTCGTCGGCAAGAACGGCCTCGTGATCACGCCGGGGCAGGGGAGCTACCAGCTCCTCGGCGAGGTGGTGACGACGCTCGCGCTCACCCCCGGCACGCCCATGAGCGAGCGCTGCGGCGCGTGCACGCGCTGCCTCGACGCATGCCCCACCGCGGCGTTCACCGCGCCCTTCGTCCTCGACGCGCGCCGGTGCATCTCGTACCTCACCATCGAGCAGCCCGATCCCCCGCCGGACGAGCTGCGCGGCGCGATCGGCGATCGGCTCTTCGGCTGCGATGTCTGCCAGGAGGTCTGCCCCTACAACCGTACCGCGCCCGCGTCCGCGGAGAAGACGGCCCCGTTCACGCCGCATGCGCGGTGGGGCGAGCTCGGGCTCGACGATCTGGTCGGGCTCGACGAGGCGCGCTTCTCCGAGGTCGCGCTCGGCACGCCGCTCCGCCGCGCGGGGCGCGCGGGGATCGCCCGCGACGCGGTGATCGTCGCGGAGCACCGGCTCCGGCGAGACCCGGGCGACGCCGAGGCCGCGCGGGCGATCGAGCGAGCGCGCGACCATGACGACCCCGCGGTGCGCGCGCTCGTGCGAGGGGACAGAGCGGGCCGCCCTTGACGCCCGCGCGCCGGCCGCCCATGCCGGCGAGCCCTCGCTCCCGCTCCCGTGCTCCCCGCCATGCTCCGCGACCTCCTCGACGACCTGCGCCACCCCGACTCGCTCCTCTGGCGGAAGG
>JAXLYT010000060.1:0-78993 GCA_046351295.1 Byssovorax sp. | reverse complement strand
ACCGACGATATCGGCCTTCTCGATGCCGCGGTCTTTCATCAGCGCGAGGACGATCTTCGCCTGCGCGGTCGGCGAATAATCGCCCTCGGGCCGATCGGTCCACCCGAAGCCCTTGAGATCCATCGCCACGACCCGATGCGTCTTCGACAGCTCGGGGATCAGGAAATCCCAGGTCTCCAGGGAGGAGGCGAACCCGTGAATCAGCACGACCGGGGGGCCCTTGCCCACGTCGACGTAGCGCACCCGCGCGCCCTCCACCTGGGCGAAGCGCGCCGTCTTCGGCTCACCTTCCATCGCTCCCTGGTGGAACGAGAGGCAGCCGGCGAGGAGCGGCGCCGCGAGCGCGGCGGCTGCGAGGGAAGCGACGGGAGAACGCTTCATGGCGAGAGCCGGGTGACCTCGGCCGCGGTGGTGAACTCGTCGCTCGATTCGTAGTCCTTCGAGACCATCTTGGCGACGATCCCGAAGCACTCGGTGACGAAGAAGTACGAGCGCGAGGTGGTGACGAGCCCGCCGATGTTGCGGGTGAGATCGACCCGGAGCCGCACCACCTGGAAGGTCGCGAAGGGCGTCTTCAGCGTGCCTTTCTGGTCGATCTTGTCGTCGTAGCTCTCCGAGCACGCGATGCCGAAGCAGGTCGCCCCGGAGGCGGAGCCGGTGATCACCGAGGTGGTGCTCCACGTCTTGCCGACGGTGAGCGGGAAGTCGAGGATCTTGATCGGCGTCGCGTACGTCAGCTCCGTCCCGCTGATCGGATCCTTGACGGGGGAGACGACGCCGCGGAGCAGGAGCGCGCTGTCGGTCAGCTCGAAGACGCCGAGCAGATCGCTCTTGTCCGAGAGGCGCGAGGCGTAGGTCGCGCCCGCGAAATCGGCCGCGAACCACTGCCCCTCGATGGGCAGCGTCTCGACGATCGAGGCGTGATCGCCGGGCAGGCTCACGTCGAGATCCCACAGCTTCGTCCCGTCGCCCTGGAGCTTGCCGGCGGTGTCGACCGTCGCGTCCTCCGCGGCCTTGAAGGTGGCGTGGAGGCCGGCGGCGAGGGGGACCTCGGCCCGGGTGATGGTGCCGTCGTTGTTGGGCGAGCACGCGTTGCCGCCGCCCGTCCCGGTCCCGCCGGTGCCGGTGCTCGACCCGCCGGTGCCGCTCGTGGAGCTCTGCCCGCCGGTGCCGCTGCTCGATCCGCCGCTGCCCGTCGTGGTGCCGCCGCTCGTCGTCCCCGACGAGGTGGTGTCTCCCTCGGCGCATGTGCCGTCGACGTTGCAGACGCCGGAGGGGCACTCGCTGCCGCTCTGGCAGCGCGGGGCGGTGTAGACGGAGCATGCGGCGAAGGGGAGGGCCGCAAAGAGAAGAGGAAGGAGGAGCGAGAGGGGGCGGTGGTGCAGCATGATGGACCGGTGGGGCTCGGCGGGGCGGACCCTACCCAAGCGGGGCCGGCCGGTCAACCGGTTTTTGTGCAGCGCAGTATATTGCTCGATTCCATTGGATTCGTCCGAGAAATGCGGTACTGCACTGCAACACGGAGGCCAGCGTTGATCGTCAAGAAGTACGCGAACCGGAGGCTCTACGACACCGAGGGGAGCTGCTACATCACCCTCGAGGAGCTGGCCGAGAAGATCAAGAAGGGCGCCGAGGTGCGCGTCGTCGACGCCAGGACCAACGAAGATCTCACGCAGGTCACGCTGACCCAGATCATCATCGAGAGCCGCGGCGCCGCGCGCCTGCTCCCGGTGCCGCTCCTCACCCAGCTCATCCGCATGGGCGACGACGCGCTCGCCGAGTTCCTCGGCCGCTACATGTCGACCGCGCTCGAGCTCTACCTGCAAGCCAAGCAGGGCGCCCAGGCCCTCGCCCCGTACAACCCGCTCGCCAACGTCCCCTTCGCCGTCACCAACGCCCTCGCCCGCCTGATCGTCGGCGGCCTCGGCCTCGGCGGCCCCCAGTCCCCGCCTCCCGGGCCCGCCTACGCGCAGTGGCCCGAGCCCGCCCCGCCCGCGCCTCCACCGTCGCCCCCGCCTCCCGCACCTGCGAACAACGACGTCGCCGACCTCCGCCGCGAGCTCGAGGCCCTGAAGGCTTCGCTCAAGGACGGCAAGCGCCGCCGCTGATCCGCCGCCCCGGGGGTCTTCTTTGTTGCGATGCAACAATTCTCCTTGACGGGCTCGGCGGGAGCGCCTAGGTTCCGCTCACTCAACGGCCGGAAACACGGCCTTTCGACAAAGAGGACACCTCCCATGAGCGAGACGAACGCTTCGCATGTGCAAAAGGCCAAGGACACCTGGAAGAAGCTCCTCGACGATCAGGTGAGCCGGGTCGAGCAGCTTCAGGCGAACATCGCGAAGGCCGAGGCCGAGGGCGCCGCGCAGATGACGACCGCGATGCAGGCGATGAGCAAGCTCTCGCTCGACACCTTCGCGTACTACGGCGAGCTCTCCACGGCCTTCCGCAAGCTCTCCCTCGACGCGATGAAGAAGACCACCGACCTTCTCACCCCGCAGGGTTGATGGCCATGGAGCTCTCGCCCACGCCGAAGGACACGGTCCACCGCGACGGGACGGCGCAGCTCTACCGCTTCCGCCGCCCCGCCGGCGCGCCGTCCTACGACGGCCTGCCGCTCCTCCTCGTCCCCTCGCTGATCAACCGCTGGTACGTGCTCGACCTCCGCAAGGGCGCGAGCATGGCCGACGCGCTCAGCCGCGAGGGCCTCGACACCTTCTGCTTCGACTGGGGCATCCCGGAAGACGAAGACCGATTCATCACCTGGGACGACGTGCTGACCAAGCTCGCCCGCGCCGTGCGCCGGGTGAAGCGGATCACCGGCGCTCCGAAGGTCGGCCTGCTCGGCTACTGCATCGGCGGCACCCTCTGCGGCATCCACACCGCGCTGCACCCCGACGAGATCGCGGGCCTCTGCAACCTCGCCGGCCCCTTCGATTTCTCGAAGGCCGGCTTCCTCGGGGAGATGGTCGATCCGCGCTTCTTCGACGCCGACGCCATCGCCTCGGCCGGGAACATGAGCGCCCAGCAGATGCAGAGCGGGTTCATCGCCCTGCGCCCCACGTCGCAGATCGCCAAGCTCGTGTCGCTCGTCGACAAGATGCAAGATCCCGCGGCGCTCGAGGCCTTCCAGGCCCTCGACACCTGGGCGAGCGACAACATCCCGTTCCCCGGCGCGGCCTACGCGACCTACATCAAGGAGCTCTACCAGCAGAACCTCCTCGTGGCGGGCAAGCACCACGTGCTCGGGCAGCGCGTCGACCTCGGCAAGATCACCTGCCCCGTGCTGACGGTGGTGACCGACAAGGACACCATCTGCCCGCCCGCCGCGGCCGAGGGCCTCAACAATGGTTGCAGCTCCAACGATAAAGAGCTGCTCACCGTCTCCGGCGGCCACGTCGGCGCCGTCGTCGGCGGCCGCGCCCCCAAGGTGCTCTACCCCGCCCTCGCCGCCTGGTTCAAGCGCAGGCTCGCGCCCGCGAACTGAGGCGTGAACGCCGTCTTTTTGCGTCTTTGCGCGCTTGCGCCTTGGCGTTGAAATTCCGGCAATCCACGCGGTTGTGCGCAGCAGCAAGCGCTGCTACGTGCCCTGACCGCGCCTCATGTCCGACCTCACCTTCCCGCCCGAAGACGACGCCTCGGGGCCCGCGCCCTCGCTCCCCGAGGATCTGAACGAGCCCCAGCGCCGCGCCGTGGCCCACGTCGACGGCCCGCTGCTCATCTTCGCGGGCGCCGGCAGCGGCAAGACGCGCGTCATCGTCTACCGGATCGCCAACCTCGTCGCGACCCACCGCGTCCCGCCCTACCGCATCCTCGCCGTCACGTTCACCAACAAGGCCGCCGGCGAGATGAAGGCGCGCCTCGAAGGGATCCTCGGCGCCGAGGTCGCGAAAGACCTCTGGGTCGGCACCTTCCACGCCGTCTGCGTGCGCCTGCTCCGCCGCTACCCCGAGGCCGCCGGGGTCGAGAAGAACTTCGTCATCTACGACGACGGCGACCAGCGCTCGGTGATGAACCGCGTCATCAAGGAGCTCGAGCTCGACGATCGCCGCTACCCGCCGAAGCAGGTGCTCTCGCGCATCCACCACCTCAAGCAGGAGGGCAAGGGCCCCGCCGACTTCGTGGCCGAGAGCTACGCCGACGACGCGATCCGCCGCTGTTACGAGGCGTACGAGCGCCACCTCGCCGCGGCCAACGCCCTCGATTTCGACGACATCCTCCTCCGGATCCTCGCCATCGTCGAGGACCCGGAGAGCCTGCCCGGCAAGGAGATCCGCGGCCGCTTCCGCTACGTGCTCGTCGACGAGTTCCAGGACGTGAACCAGGTGCAGTACCGCCTGGTGCGCGCCTTCGCCGCCGAGAAGCAGAACCTCTGCGTCGTGGGCGACGACGACCAGAGCATCTACCGCTGGCGCGGCGCGGACGTGCGGATCGTCCGCGGGTTCCGCCGCGATTTCCCGGGCGCCACGATCATCAAGCTGGAGCAGAACTACCGCTCGACCGGCAACATCGTGAAGGGCGCGCTCGGCGTCATCAAGCCCGCGGAGGATCGCGAGCCCAAGGAGCTCTGGACCAAGAATCGCGACGGCGAGCCGATCCAGGTCATCGCCACGGACAACGAGCACGACGAGGCGGCCTTCGTGGTCGACAAGATCCGCGAGCTCACCGACAAGGGCGTCTCGGCCCGGGAGATCGCGGTCTTCTACCGCATCCACGCGCAGTCCCGCGTGCTCGAGGAGGTGATGCGGGCCGAGCGCATCCCGTACCAGATCATCGGCGGCGTGCGCTTCTTCGAGCGGGCCGAGGTGAAGAACCTGCTCTCGTACCTGCGCGTCGTCGACAACCCGAAGAGCGACGTAGACCTCATGCGCATCATCAACGTGCCGTCGCGCAAGCTCGGCGACACCACGACCGACAAGCTCGTGGGCATCGCCGACGGCCGGCGAGAGTCGCTCTTCGAGGCCATCATCCCGCTCGTGGAGAGCGGCGCGGTGGGCACGGCTGCCAAGAAGGCCCTGCTCTCGTTCCACGACCTGCTCGACGAGCTGCGCAAGGACGCGCGCGATCTCTGCCCGAGCGCCCTCGCCGAGGCGGTGCTCGAGAAGACCGGCTACCAGAAGATGCTCGAGGAGGACGACAGCGCCGAGAGCGACGCGCGCCTGCAAAACCTCCGCGAGCTCGTGGGCTCGATCCTCGACTACGAGCAGGACGCGGCGCAGGCCGGCGAGGTCGCGACGCTGAGCGGGTACCTGGAGCGTGTCACGCTGTCCAACGACGTGGACGCCCTGGAAGAGACGGCCCGCGTGGCGATGATGACGGTGCACGCCGCCAAGGGCCTGGAGTTCTCGGCGGTGTTCCTGACCGGGATGGAGGACGAGCTCTTCCCCTTCAGGGGCATGGACCCCGGGCGCGAGGAGGACGACGAAGAAGAGCGGCGCCTCGCCTACGTGGCGGTGACGCGCGCCCGCGAGCGGCTGTGGATCACCCACGCGGCGCGGCGGGCGATCTTCGGGCAGACCCGCTACGGCCTGCCGAGCCGCTTCATCCGCGATCTGCCGAAGAGCGCGGTGCGGGCCGGCATGACGGCCGCGGTGGAGAGCCGGCGCACCGACTTCGGCGGAGGGTCGTCCTTCTCGACGTCGTCGTTCGGCGCGCAGGCGCGCCCGCGCACCGGATCGTGGTCGCACCCGATGGAGCGCACGAGCTCCGCCTACGCCAAGGGCTACGAGACCGAGATGCCGCGCGGCGTGAGCTACCCGGGGCGGCCGAGCTTCAAGGCCCAGCCGGACCGCGCGCCGGGCGAGCGCTACGTCGAGCGCGAAGACGCGCCCGACGTCGAGGCGAGCGGCGATGTGAGCACCGGGCGCGTCGGCGGCAAGGTGGTGCACAAAGCGTTCGGCGTGGGCACCGTGGTGAGCATCGACGAGGGGGACGATCCGATCGTCACCGTGAAGTTCCCCGGCCACGGGCTGAAGCGGATCAAGGCCGGCTACCTGCGCTTCTCGTGACGCGGCCCTACGTGCTCGTCGGCGGCTGATCGGCGAGCGCGCGCAGGCCGAAGAGGGGCGTGACGATCATCCCGAGCAGCGCGGTGTAGACGGCCTTGTAGAGCACGTCCTCGCCGCGGCTCATGCCCTCGACGCCCGCGAAGGTGAGGAGCGCGAGCGTGGGGCCGCCGGCGAGGATCATGCTGAAGAGGCCGACGAGCGCGCCTCGACCGAGCATGCCCGCAGGCCAGAAGCGCACCGCCGCCGGGAGCGACGCGCGCGCGAGCCCATCGAGCGCCCCTGCGCGGAGCGCGCGGCGCTGCAGCGTGGTGAGCACGAGGCAGGTGATGAGCGGCAGGAAGAAGCTCGTGCCCAGGGTGTCGAAGGCGACGCAGTTGGCCTTGGCCCAGAGGGGCAAACGCTCGACGGGTGGGAAGCCGAGGTACGCCGCGACGCCGTTGAGCGCGACGTTCAGCGGCATGCTGCCGAAGGCCTGGACGAGGAGGAGGCGGCGATGGGCGGGAGCGAGGGCCATGGGGTGCTCGGGTGCGAGCTTCGTTCTATCGCAGAAACGCCGGATCTTGCCGAGGTTTTCGCGAGCGGACGGAAGGAGATCGCGCGTGCCGCGTCTTGATGCGCGCGGCCTTCGCCTCTAAGACGACCGCTCCCGGGCGCCCCGCGCGGCGCCCCGTCGACGAGAAGAGAGGACGCTCATGCTCGAGATCAACAAGCCCTTCCCCGCGTTCAGCCTCCCGAACCAGGACGGCAAGACCCTGTCGCTGTCGGACTTCGCCGGCCGCTGGCTGGTGCTCTACGTCTACCCGAAGGACGACACCCCGGGCTGCACCATCCAGGGCAAATCGTTCACCGCCACCAAGGCCGATTTCGACGCCGCCGGCATCGCCGTGGTCGGCCTGAGCCAGGACGATACAGCGTCGCACAAGGCCTTCTGCAACAAGTTCTCCTTCACGATCGATCTCGTCGCCGACACCGACGCGCAGATCCTCAAGGCCGCCGGGATCGGCCAGTCCGAGTGGAAGGGGACGATGTACTGGAACCGGACGACCTTCGTGATCGACCCGAAGGGCACGCTCCGCAAGGTCTACGAGAACGTGGACCCGAACGGGCACGAGCAGGTGCTGCTCCGCGACATCGCGGCGCTCAAGTCGTCTGCCGCTTCGTGACGTAGAGCGCGCAGCTAAACAGTGTCGCGTTGAGTCGGGATCATGCGGGCAGTAGCCCGGGGGTAAACCCCCGGGCTACACGAAGGAAGCCGGCCTTCGCCGGCTTACCTCGTGCTGCACCGGACGCGCGTGCTGTCGCAAATGCAGACGGTGCGGGAAGCGGACGTCCCGACCCACGTATCAGCGAAGCCAGAACGATGGAGCGCAAGCCCCCCGAAGGGGGGCTTCGTTTTGGGTAGCCCGGGGCTTTAACCCCGGGTTACTTCAACTTGCTGAAGTCGACCGTGCCCTGCCAGATGTCGGTGATGTTGAACATCCCGAAGGTCCACGCCTCGTCCCGATCGACGTCGCCCGAGTACCAGGTCAAGAGGACCCGATTGTCATCGATCTTGGCCACCCCGGCATAGGACGTATCTCCCGCGCTCGGCAGGTCGCCCCACTCCTTGATGTCGAGCGCGCCGCCGTCGAGGTCGCCGGTGATCTCGAAGAGCGAGGTGCGCTTGCGCACGTCCGCGCCGAGGTGCCTGCGCGCCACCACGAAGAGGCGATCGTCGTGGAAGAACGAGAGCGGACCGTCGAGGCGCTGGCCCTTGATCTCCGAGGGGCAGTCGAAGCTCTCGTAAGGCGGGCTCGACCAGCAGATCTTGGTGCGGAGGCGGCCCTGCGAGCCGAGGATCTCCTCGTCGGTCCCGTCCATCCGCACGAGCGCGAGGAGCTTGCCGCCCGGCATGAAGGTCAGCTCGGTCTCGAGCGGCGTGTCCGCGGCCACGTCGTAGATCATGGGCCCCTTCTCCCACTTGCCATCGCCCTTCGAGGAGAAGAGCACGACGCTCTTGTCGCCGTCCTCGTACGCGGCGGAGTAGTAGACGCCGGCGTTCTCCTTGATGCGCCAGAAGCTCCACGTGGGCGGGCCGATGGGCGCGAACGGCGTCCAGGTCACGCCGTCTTCCGAGCTCACGTCGACGGACACCGTGTCGACGTCGGAGTCGCGGATGCTCTTGACCGGCAACCGCACGAGGGCCTTGATGTGGAGCTTGCCATCGACGATGTAAAAGTGCGGATCGCGCAGGTCGCGCCCCATGGTGTCGAGGGGGTTGTCCGGGTTGATCGGATCGAGCGGTGCGGCGATGGTGGCGAGATCGGTGAAGTGCGCGCCTCCGTCGGTCGACTTGTAGATGTGCAGCGCGCTGTTCGGGCCGAGGATCTGGCTCTGCGCGGTGCGGTGGACGAGGAAGATCGCGTCCTTGTAGTTGATGAGATCGGTGTTCTCGTTGTGCCGGCAGATCTCGGTGCGGCAGTCGTCGGCCTCGCTCGCGGCGCCGGAGACGAGGATCTTCGCGTCGGAGAGCCACGGGGGAAGGACGAGCGTCGGGCCTCCACCGCCGCTGCCGCCGCTCCCTCCGCCGGCGCCGTTGACGATCGGGATGTCGGTGTTCGATCCGCATCCCTCGCGAGGCATGGTGGCGGCGACGGAGCTGAGCGCGACGAACGATGCGGCGAGGAAGAGGCGTCGATCCATGGCCGCACAATGTAGCGGATCGTGTGCGGCCGTGCAGCGCGATTGAGGCCGCCCCGGGCGCGCCCTTGACAGTTGTCACGATGGCCCGACCCTGGTAGCGAAGCTGGAGAATGCTCCCGCTCGACCCCGCGATCCGACTCGGGCAAGCCATCGCCTACACGTTCTGGATGAGCGGCCGGGCCGTGCGCGACGTGAGGAGCGCCGCGCCTTCCCGGCGGATGCGCACGTGGGTGCAGCAATGGGCCGCCGGCCTCTCCGAGCTGGCCAAGATCGAGGTCCGGGTCTTCGGCGCGGAGAAGCTCGACGCGGACACGCCGCGGATACTGATGGCCAATCACCAGAGCTACCTCGATGTGCACGCCCTCTACCGCGCGCTCCCCGTCCCCTTCGCCTTCCTCGCGAAGAAAGAGCTCTTCGCGCTGCCGTTCTTCAGCGGGGTGATGGAGGAGCTCGGCTGTGTGCCTGTCGACCGGCGCAACCGGGAAAAGGCGGTCAACGCCATCGACGCGGCGGGCGAGCAGATCCGGCGGGGCTCCACGATCGTGGTCTTCCCCGAGGGGACGAGGAGCCGGGGAGATCGGGTGTTGCCGATGAAGAAGGGGCCGTTTTACCTCGCGCAGCGGGCCGGCGTCCCCGTCGTCCCCATCGGCCTGCGCGGGACGGCGGCGCTGATGCCGCGGCGAAACACCGGCATGTGGTCGGGCGTGAGCGAGGTGCACATCGGCGATCCGATCCCGCCCATCCCGCGCGAAGGAAACGAGCCGCGGCTGGCCCTCATGGAGCAGGTGCGCGCCGAGCTCGTGCGTCTGTCCGGGCTGCCCGCGATCGATGAGGATTGAGCCGCTCCGCGGACAGGGAATACCTTCAACGACGCGGGAGAAGCTGATATCGAAGGAGAGATGCGACTCTCTCTCGCTGGTCTCGCTGGTCTCGCTGGCCTCGCTGCTCTCGCCCTCGTCGCCGGCTGCGCCGCTGCCGAGCGAACGCCCGACGCGCCGCGCCCCGCGGTCGAGCCGCCCGCGCCCGTGGTCCCCGCGCCCCCAAAGGTGGAGGCGCCGCGTGCGATCGAGGTGCCGGCGAGCCCGCTAGCCGCGCCCGCCGCGGCGGTGATCAAGCCCGCCGCGGGGCCGAGCTGCACCGGCGCGCCCGGCGCAGGGAACGACTGCAACGGTGAGTCGTGCTGCGCGCGCATCGACGTGCCCGAGGGCGATTTCGAGCTGAAGGCCGACGGCGCGCCGAACGGCGTGAGCACCCATGTGAAGGCCTTCGCGCTCGACAAGTACGAGGCCACGGTGGGCCGCGTCCGCGCGTGGATCAAGGCCGGCCGCCCCGTGCCCGCCGAGGGCGACGTGCTCTACGCGGCGGGCGACAAGACCGTCCGCTGGCCCAAGGACGCGCCGGTGCAGAGCGAGCAGGCGATGACAGGGTGGAAGCGCTACGACACGTGGACGGGCGGCGAGGAGCGCCGGCCCAAGAACTTCCTGAGCTGGTACACGGCCGCGGCCTTCTGCCACGCGGAGGGCGGGCGGCTGCCGACCGACGCCGAGTGGAAGTACGTGGCGGCGGGCGGCGACGAGAACCGGCCTTATCCGTGGGGCAGCGAGCCGCCGAGCCCGGAGATGGCGGTGTTCAACTGCACCGGCAACGGCGATCAGAGCTGCTCGCTCGACGACATCCTGCCCGTGGGATCGCGGCCCAGGGGCGCCGGCCGCTGGGGGCACCAGGATCTCGCCGGATCGATGTTCGAGTGGACGCTCGACGGCGGCACGGCCGAGCAACCCGACACCGCGGAGGAGGTCTCGCGCGGTGGAGGGTTCTGCTACATCGGCGGCGTCGATCGGCGCGCGAAGACGGGCCTGCGCCCCGGCGTGTTCCGCAAGGAGAGCGCCACCACGGTGAGCCACATGGTCGGCGTGCGCTGCGCGTACGATCACCGCACCTGACGGATGGCGGCGCCTCCCTCGGCGCCGCGCAGCACCACGTCGATCACCCCTTCGAGGAAGGCCTCGCCCACGGGCTCGTGCATCCGCACGCGGTGCATGATCGGCCCCTGGATGAGCTCGGTGAGCAGGCGCGTGTCGGTCCCCGCGGGCAGCTCGCCCCGGGCGAGGGCCTCGCCGAGCGCGTCGAGCCAGGGCGCGCGGTGCTCGTCGCGCAGGGCGCGGAAGATCGCCGCGACCTCGGGGTGATCGATCTCGGACATGATCGTCCGGATGAGGCCGGCGTTCAGCTTCGAGCGCGCCGCGCTCCGCCGCGCGAGCGCGAGCAGCACCTCGCGGATCGGGCCGCGGGGAGGCGGCGCGGCCACGCCCTTGGTCGCGCGCAGGGCCGCGCCCACGAGCTCCGCCTTGGTCGGCCATCGCCGGTAGATGGTGGTCTTGTTCACGCCGGCCTTCGTCGCCACGTCCTCGACGCGCAGGGCGGCGTAGCCGGCCTTGCCGAGCTCGGCGATCGTCGCGTCGAGGACGCTCTTGACGACGCGCTCGCTCCGCCCGCCCGTGCGCGCGCCGTGCTGGCCCGTCAACCTGCGTCGCTCCTCGTGCTGTTCGTGGGCATCCATGTCGATCGTCTCTCGCGCGGGGGCCCCGGCGTCGCCGGCGGCTTCACACAAATTATGGCAACGATGGGTTGCGTTTGCCAGCCTCCGTGATAACCCTCCCAATTGCAACGGTGAGTTGCCTTAGCTCACCGGACCTCCGCCGCGAAGCCCCCCGCGGCGGTCGCCGTCCCCTCGGGGCCGCCCGGTTGCCCTCCCCATGACCGCCTCCTCTCCCACGGCCGATACCGTCGCCCCTGCGCCCCCTGCGCCCGCGGCCCGCCCCCGCTCGCGGAGCGTCGTGCTCGGCCTCCTCGCCGCCGCGGCCGCCGCCGCCGTCGCGGGGTACACCGTGCTCCACCGCGGGCTCGAGCGCACCGACGACGCGCAGATCGACGCCGAGACGGTGTCGATCCCCACCCGCGCCTCGGGGCTCGTCACCGCCATCCACTTCAGCGACAACCAGCAGGTCAAGGCCGGCGAGGTGCTGGCCGAGCTCGACAGCGCGCCCGCGGCGGCGCGCCTCGCCCAGGCCGAGGCCAACCTCGAGGCTGCGTCCGCCGGAGCCGAGGCGGCCGACGCCGACGCGCGCGTCGCGGAGACCAACGCGGTCGGCAACAAGTCGGTGGCCGAGGCGTCGCTCGCCGGCGCGAGCAGCAGCGTCGCCGCCACCCGCCAGCAGATCGCCGAGGGCGAGGCGATGGTGGCCTCGGCCGAGGCCAACCTCCAGAAGGTGCAGCTCGATCTCGATCGGGCCAAGGCCCTCGTGGCGAGCGGCGCCGTCGCCTCGGCCCAGCTCGATCAGGCGCAGGTGGCGCGCGACACCGCCCGCGCCGCCCTCGATCAGGCGCGGGCCCACCTGACCGCGCTGCGCGCGACGACCTCGCAGGCGCAGAGCCGCGTGCAGGAGGCGAGCGCGCGCGTGACGCAGACGAGCAACGTCGACGCGCTGGTGGCCCAGGCCCGCGCCCGCGCGAAGATGGCGCATGCCCAGGTGGAGACGGCCAGGGCCGCGCGCGACCTCGCCGCGCTCGACCTCTCCTACACGAAGATCCTCGCCCCGCAGGACGGCGTCGTGTCGAAGAAGTCGGTGAGCGTGGGGCAGATGCTCGCGGCGGGGCAGCCCGTCGCGCAGCTCGTGCCGGCGCAGGATCTGTGGGTCACGGGCAACTTCAAGGAGACGCAGCTCGGCCACATGCACACGGGCCAGCCGGCGACGGTCGAGATCGACGCCTTCCCGGGCGTCGAGCTCACGGGCGAGGTCGAGAGCTTCTCCGCGGCCACCGGCGCGCGCTTCGCGCTCCTGCCGCCCGACAACGCCACCGGCAACTTCACCAAGGTCGTGCAGCGCGTGCCGGTGCGGGTGCGCCTGCGCGAGCACCCGGCCTCCGTCGCCCTTCGCCCGGGCATGAGCGTCGAGCTCACCGTCGACACCCGCAAGTGAGCGCGACCATGTCCGCCGCAGCGCCCGCGCTCTCCCCCGCCTCTCCGCCGCTCGCCGCGTCCCCCGCGGCCGGCATCGATCGCAAGTGGCTGATCGCCATCGCGGTCGCCCTCGGCGCGCTGCTCGAGGTCGTCGACACCAGCATCGTCAACGTGGCCCTGACCGAGATGCAGAACTCGCTCGGTGCGACGCTGAGCGAGGTGAGCTGGGTGGTGTCGAGCTACGCGGTGGCCAACGTCATCATCCTGCCGCTCACGGCGTGGCTCGGCGAGCGGTTCGGCAAGAAGCGCTACTTCATCTTCTCGCTCGTGGCCTTCACCCTGGCCTCGATCCTCTGCGGCGTGGCGACGAGCCTCCCCGTGCTGATCGTCGCGCGCGTGCTGCAAGGGCTCGGCGGCGGCGGGCTGCTCGCCAAGGCGCAGTCGATCCTCTTCGAGACCTTCCCGCGCGAGGAGCAGGCGATGGCGCAGGGCTTCTTCGGGGCGATCGTCATCGCCGGCCCGGCGATCGGGCCGACGCTGGGCGGGTACATCGTCACCAACGTCAACTGGCGCTGGATCTTCTTCATCAACGTCCCGGTGGGCATCGCCGCGGTGCTCGCATGCTCGGCCTTCCTCCCCGCCGACGTGCCCAAGGACGGCCCCAAGAAGGGCGTCGACTGGATCGCCATCGGCATGCTCGCGCTCGGGCTCGGGTGCCTCCAGACGATGCTCGAAGAGGGCCAGTCCGAGGACTGGTTCGACTCGCCCTTCATCACCGTGACCACGGTGGTCGCGCTCTTCTCCGTCGGCCTCTTCATCCGCCGCGAGCTCCGGTCCAGTAACCCCGTCGTCGACCTGCGGGTGCTCCGCTACCGCTCGCTCTGGGCGGGCAGCATCCTCTCGGTGGTGGTGGGGATGGCGCTCTACGGCGCGCTCTTCGCGGTGCCGATCTTCGCGCAGTCGATCCTCCACTACACCCCGCAGCAGACGGGCATGCTCCTGCTCCCGGGCGCGCTCTGCTCGGCGGTCGCGATGCCCATCGCCGCCAAGCTCGTGCGCCGCTTCGATCCGCGGCTGCTCTTCGCGATCGGCGCGACGATCCTGGCCTTCGCGGTGCGGCAGCTCGGCGTGCTCACCCCGCAGACCGGCGCGGACGATCTCTACTGGCCCCTCATGGTCCGCGCCTTCGGGACGGTGATGATGTTCCTGCCGCTGAACATGGCGACGCTCGGCCCGATCCCCAAGAAGGACATCGGCGCCGCCACCGGCTTCTACAGCCTGACCCGCCAGCTCGGCGGGAGCATCGGCGTCGCGCTGCTCACCACGCTCCTCTTCCAGCGCCAGGCCTTCCACCGCGCCGTGCTCGTGGAGAAGCTCAGCCTGGGCGACCCCGACGTGCTCGCCCGCGTGCAGGCGTACACGAGCGCCTTGGTCGCGAAGGGCTTCGACTACGCGTCCGCGCACGACAGGGCGATCAAGCTGCTCGACGGGGGCGTGAGCCTGCAGGCCGCGGTGATGTCCTTCGGCGACACCTTCTGGGTCGCGATGCCCATGGTGCTCGCGACGCTCCCGCTCGTGCTCCTGCTCGGCAAGGGGAGCGACGGGCCCGTGGACGCAGGGCACTGAGCGCGCTGCGCGCTCGCGGCTCGCTCAGTGCCCGTTCTTCGAGCCCGGCGTGGGCGGCGCCTTGGACGACGGCGGCGTGGGCGGCGCCTTCGGCGACTGCAACGTCGGCGGCGCCTTCGGCGACTGCAACGTCGGCGGCGCCTTGGACGAGTGGGGCGTGGGCGGGGCCTTGGAGGACTTCGGCGTGGGCGGCGCCTTCGGGCTCTTGGGCGTGGGCGGCGTCGACGGCGTGGGGATGTTCGGCGACTTGGGCGACTGCGGCGTGGGCGGCGCCTTGGCCGACTTGGGCGTGGCCGGCGCGTTGGCCGACTTGGGCGTGGCCGGCGCGGTCGATCCCTTCGGCGTGGGCGGCGCCTTGGGCGACGGGGGCGGCGCCGGCGGATGGGCGAAAGGATCGTTCGAGGCGAGCGCTTCACCCGCCGGGCTGCCGAGCAGCGCGCCGAGGAGGCCGAGGAGGGCCAGGGTCGAGGGGTGGTTCCGCATGAGGATGCTGGGCGGAACAGGACGACCGTGGCCTCGCCGCGTCAATCGCATTTGTCGGCCTTCAGGCCGTCGGGACGGGGCTCCCCTCTTCGCGGCGCCCGCGGGTGATGAGGTGGAGCACCGGGGTCGTGGCGAAGGTGGTGACGATCGCCATCAGCACGAGCATGGCGAAGAGCGAGGGGCTGATCACCTTGAGATCGAGCCCGATGTTGAGGACGATGAGCTCCATCAGGCCGCGGGTGTTCATCAGGATGCCGAGGCTGCTCGCGTCCTGCCAGGAGAGGCCGGAGAGGCGGGCCGCGATGGTGCTGCCGCCGAACTTGCCGAGCGAGGCGATCACGATGATGACGCCGCAGATCGCCCACTGGCCGGCGCCGCTCACGAGGCCTACCTGGGTGCGCATGCCGGTGAAGGCGAAGAAGGCCGGCAGGAGCAGGACGATCACCAGGTCTTCGAGCTTCTTCGTGAGGTCCTTGGCGAGGAGCGAGTCGTGGGGGATGACGGCGCCGAGGAGGAAGGCGCCGAAGAGCGCGTGGATGCCGATGCGCTCGGTGACGAGGGCCGAGGCGAGCAGGCCGATGAGCACCCAGCCCGTCGCCCCCTGGCTGATGCTCCCGCGCAGCTCCTGCCGCTTGACGAAGCGGTGGACGATCGGGCGGACGACGAGGAACATCGAGGCGATGTAGAGCACGGTGAGCCCGACCGTGGGGATGGCCCCGCCGATGCGCGCCTGCGAGACGCTGACGACGAAGGCCAGGAGGCACCAGGCGGTCACATCGTCAACGGCGGCGCACGTGAGGGCGATCGTGCCCATCCGCGTGCGGTGGATGCCGCGGTCGGTGAGGATGCGGGCGAGCACGGGGAAGGCGGTGACCGACATCGACACGCCCATGAAGAGGGCGAAGCTCGTGAAGGGCACGTCGCTCGTCGACATGTGCGGGTAGAGGAAGAGCGCGAACGTCGAGCCGAGCAGGAACGGGGCGACGATGCTGGCGTGGGAGATGGCGAGCGTGGAGTGGGCCTTCTTGCGGAGCAGACCCGTGTCGAGCTCGAGCCCGATCAGGAACATGTAGAGGATCACCCCCACCTGGGCGATGATCCCGAGGTACGGCGCGACGCTCTTCGGGAGCAGGTACTCGCTCGCGGCGGGGGCCGCCCGGCCGAGGAGCGAGGGGCCGAGGAGGATGCCGGCGATGACCTCGCCGATCACCGGCGGCTGCTGGATGAAGCGGAACACCGCGCCGAGCGCGCGCGAGGCGAGGATGATCACCACCATCGCGAGCAGCACGTGGAGCAGCGTGTTGACCGCCTCCGGACCGGCCGCGGCGCCGAAGCGGACGGCGCCCGTCGGCGCGGGCGCTTCGAGCCGTCCGCCGAAGCTGCGCACGAGCAGGAAGGCCAGCACGGTGCCGGCGATCATCGCGGTGTAGCCGCCGAGGGTGCGAAGAGCGCCGGCGCTGAAGGTCGAGGAGGGTCGCTCAGCCATCACGGGATGATGCGCGAGCCCCCGGTGGAGGTCGAGACTTTCCGCGCGGCGGAATGCGCGATCAGGGGAGCGTGTGCGCGGCGAAGAAATCGATGAGCAGCTCGGAGGCGCTCACGTCGCGGGTGACCTTGCCCACGAGCGCCTCGGGCAGATCGCGGTGGCCGCTCGGCCAGGTGTGGCCCCCGCCATGGACGGTGAAGAGCACGACCTCGGCGCCGCCCTTGCAATTCTGGCTGTCCTCGCGATCCACCGTCGTCCCGTCGCTCGGATCGCGATCGGGCTCGCCGGTGGTCTTCGACGTGGCGGCGCAGCCCGCCTTCTCGGCCCAGAAGGTCCGCGCGGCCTCCGCGCCGAGGACGACGCCGCCGGCGCCCTTCGGGAGCTCTCCGCCGCCATACGGGACGAAGGGATCGTCGGTGCCGTGGAAGGTCATCACCGACATCGGGTGGACCGGCGCGCAGGTCTTCGACACGAGCTCGGGGAGCTCGGCGGCGTTGGGGCCGATCGAGGCGATCTTGTCCGAGAGATCGCAGCCGAGGCGGCTCGCCATCATGCCGCCGTTGGAGTGGCCGGTCGCGTGGACGTTCTTCGGATCGACGCCCTGGTTCTGCACGGCCCAGTCGATGAGCGCGCGGAGGAAGCCCACGTCGTCCACGCCCTGCATGTCGGCGTCGGTCGTTCCTCGTCCGTCGGCCCACGACTTGTCGATCCCGTCGGGGTAGATGACCACGAAGCCGTCGCGATCGGAGAGCGCGGAGAAGCCGGTGAGGTCCTCTTGCTGCACGCCCTGGCCGCCGTTGCCGTGGAGGGCGAGGATCAACATCCGGGTGCCCGCGGCGGGCGCCGAGGCGGGAACGTGGAGCACGAAGGTTCGATCGCGCCCGCCCGCCGAGATCTTCTGGGTCGTCGAGCCCGGGTCGAGGCGGTGGCATGCGGTGAGGGTGAGGAGCGCCGCGGCGGAGAGGAGGGCGAAGGGAGCGCGCATGGTCGGATCGTCCAGCAAGAACAGGAAGGAGAGCTATCACGGTCGCCGGCGCGCCTCGATGGAGGCGCGCGCCGCGCCCGTGCTCAGGGGGCAGCGTCCTTCGCGCAGCGGAAGCCGACGGTCTCGTTACGATCCGAGGGCATCTCCACGCCGCCGAGCGCCGCGCCGAGATAACCGTCGTCCATCGCCCACCAGCTCGCCCCGAAGGCTTTGTGGATCTTGTGCCCGTGGGGATCGGGCGCGTCGGCCCACTCGGCCACGTTGCCGGCGAGGTCGTAGATGCCCTGCGCGCTGCGGTCGCCGGGCGCGCTCTTGATGGGGCAAGTGCCGTCGTGGCGGTGCTTCTTGGGCGACCAGCAGGGCTGATCGGTGGCCGGATCGATGCCCCACGGATAACGCTTCTTCACGTCCGCGCTCCGGGCGGCCCACTCCCACTCCTCAGCCCGGGGCAGGCGCTTGCCGCGCGCGGCGCAGTAGGTGGCGCTCTCCTCGAAATTGACGCAGTTGACCGGGTGATCTTGCCGATCGTCGCGATCGCCGTTGCAGAACTTGCTCGAGCGCTGGCTCTCGCTCGGCTCGCCCCACTCGGCCTGCGTCGGCACCGCCGAGCAGGTGCCCTGCGCGAGGCACTCGGGCGAGCACTTCTTCTCGCGCACACAGGCCTTGTAATCGCCGACCGTGACCTCGGTCACGTCGAGGCAATACGCCGTGACCGCAACCTTCCCGTACGCCTTCTTGAGCGGCACGAAGCTGCCCCCGGGCACGAGCGCCATGCCGGCCGGGCAGGGGCCGGTGTCCTGCGCAGCCGCGCTCGCGCTCGCCGTGCTCGAGGGAGTCGGAGCAGGAGGTGGAGCGCTCGATGGGGCCGTGATCACCGGTGCGCTCGTGGTGATCGGTGCGGTCCCGCCTGTGGGTTGGCAGGCGGTCAGGGTTGCGCAGAGGAGGGCTGACAGACTTCGGGGGAGCTCGGCGGGAGGCTCGAATGCGCTCGCGTTCCATTTTTTCAACGCCAAGGCGCAAAGGCGCAAAGGCGCAAGAAGAACTGAATTTCTGGGCTTTCTTGCGTCTTTGCGCCTTGGCGTCTTTGCGTTTTTTTCTTCTCGTAAGACCTTGCTCGTCACGAAATTGCCTCCCGGCACGATACGCGGACAGGAGGCTCCATGCTTCGTTTTGTGGTCGGATCGATCGCCCTGCTCCAGATGGCCGGCTGTGCGCTCCCTGCGGTGCCTGCAGTCGATCCGCCGCGGCCGCCTCCGCTCGCGATCGAGATGGCGTCCGAGGTCGGGCCGGCGCTGCTCTTGCCGGTCGAGGCTCCCGAGCCTCCTCGGCCCTCCGCGCTCCTCGCGATCACGGAGGCGATCGTCCCGCCGGATGCGCCGCCGGGGCCGCGGTCGGAGCGGCTGCCGAGTGGGTTCTTCAATCCCATGCCCGGTGGGGTGATGGCGGGGTATCAGGCGGACACGGGGCTCGACATCGCGGGGAGCCCGCGGCCGGTGTATGCGCTCGCGGCGGGCACGCTCGATTACTCGGAGCCGGGGCACACGCTGTGGACGGGGCCTTCGGACACGGCGAACTGTGTTCGCTTTGCGCTCGATACGCCGATCGGATGGAAGGGGCGGCGCATCACCCATGTCTACTATGCGCACCTCTCGCGGCTCGATCGGTTGCAGCACGAGGGGGAGGGGGCGCGGCGGCATGTCGAGGGTGGCGAGCGGCTCGGGTTTTCGGGGGTCGCGCGGCACAGCCCGCACCTGCACATCGGGCTCTTGCTCGATGGTGAGGTCGAGCAGACCTGGGGGAGCTTCTTGCTCGCGGACGAGGTGCGGCTCGTGCTCGGTGGGTACAAGAACGGCGACCGCTTGCCGAGGGGGGCGGAGGGCGAGCCATGATAGGCTCCGCGCCATGGAGAGCTCTCTTCCGTGGATTCACGTGCAAGGCAAGGTCGCCCTCGTCACCGGGGGCAGCCGCGGCATCGGCGAATCGATCGCCAAGGCCCTCGGCAAGAGCGGCGCACAGGTCGCCGTCGCGTCCCGAAAGATCGAGGGCGTCAACGCCGCGGCCGAGCGGCTGCGCGCCGAGGGCATCACCGTCGAGCCCTTCGCATGCCACACCGGCAAGACGGACCAGATCGAGGCGCTGGTGAAGGCCGTGGTCGCGCGCTTCGGCAAGATCGACATCCTCGTCAACAACGCCGCGACGAACCCCCACTTCGGGCCGATGGTCACCGCCGACGACGGCGTGTTCGACAAGACCTTCGAGGTCAACGCGCGCGGCTACTTCAACCTGGCCCGCGCCGTGGCCGGCCACCTCGTCGATCGCCGCGCCCCCGGGTCGATCATCAACATCACCAGCATCATGGCCCTCTCGGCCGCGCCCCTCCAGGGCATCTACGGGATGACGAAGGCCGCCGTGATCTCGATGACCAAGACCATGGCCATGGAGCTTGCGCCGAGCGGGATCCGGGTCAACGCCATCGCCCCGGGGCTCGTCGACACGCGCTTCGCCGCGGCCATCACCGGCAACAAGGACATCATGGACCGGGAGATGGCCCGGACGCCGATCGGTCGCTACGCCCAGCCCGACGAGATCGCCGGCGCCGCGCTCTACCTGGCCTCGGACGCGGCCTCGTTCGTCACCGGGCACACGCTCGTCGTCGACGGCGGGCGCTCGATCGTTTGAGCTCAAACCACCTGCCGGAGACCCGGATGCGCCGCTCCCTGCTCGTGCTCCTGCCCCTGCTCTCGGCATGCGCCGGGGCCGCCCCGCCGGCGCCCATGCCGGCCTCGCTCCTGCCGATCGATCCGCGCGTCGCCTTCGTCCCGAAGCCGCCCGCGGCTCCGCCTGCGCCGCCCGCGCCAAAGGCGACCCCGGTGGACGGCGCGCTCCCCGTCGAAGTCACGGCGTTGCTCGACGTCCACGCGGTGTGCAAGGCGGCGGCATGCACCGAGGAGACGCTCTTGCCAGAGCGGGCGGAGGCCAGGCTCGATTCCGAGGCGCCGGTCGCGCTCTGGGAGCACGTGATCCGGAAGGGCTCGACGCTGTCATTTCCCAGGGATTTCGAGGTGGATCTGCTCGGCGTGGTGGTGCACGGCGAGGTGGAGCTCGCGACGCCCGGGACCAAGGAGAGAGCCTCCGCGACGATGTGGAACGCCTTCCGGGCAGCCGGCGCGGGGGTCTCGCTGAAGGCCGCGGGCGGCGAGGCGCGCGTGGTGCTGGTCGTCGCCACCTCCGGCGCGCCGTTGCAGGAGACGATGGGCAAGCTCAAACACAGGCCCAAGGTGGTCGGGTGGATGGAACGGGCGGCGCCGCTCGCCGTGATCGATCTCCGGGCGAGGCCCGATCTCGCCTGGGAAGGCGGCGCGCGCCACGCTCGGCTCGGCTTCGAGGCCGACAGCTCGCCGCGCGCCAGCCTGGGGCTCTTGATCCTCTCCAAGGACGCCCCGGTGGCCGAGCATGTGCATCACACGGAGTGGGAGATCCTGGCGGCGCTCGAAGGTGAGGGCGAGCTCTTGATCCGGTCGAAGGTTGGAGAGGAGCATGTCGCGCTCGCCGACGGCGTGGCCACGATCGTCCGACCTGACATGCTGCACTCCTTCCGGCCGAGCGGGCAGAAGCGCACCTTCGGGATCCAGGTGTACACGCCGCCCGGACCGGAGCAGCGCTTCCGGAAGCTCGCCGCCGGCAAGTGAAGGGGATGCGCGGGGCCGGCGCTTGACCGGGGGCGCGATCCGGGGTGGGATGATCCTGTCCTTCGCCGTGATTCGCTCCCGCTTCGCCCGTGTGCTCTTCCCCGTCGTGATCGGCCTCGCCGCGCTCGGCGCGAGCACCGCCACCGCGCAGACCTCCGCTGAAGCGCGATCGCGGGTCCTCTTCGATCAGGCACGGCAGCTCGCCGAGGCGAAGAAGTGGACCGAGGCATGCCCGCTCTTCCAGGCCGCGCACGACCTGAACAGCACCGGCGGGACCGCGCTCCAGGCAGCCAACTGTTACGAGCAGGTCGGCAAGCTCGACCGGGCGCTCGCGCTCTACCAGTTCATCCTCGACAACCCCGAGGCCCGGAAAAAGAAGGACCGCGTGGCCCTCGCCGAGGAGCGGATCCGCGCCATCCGCGAGAAGCTCCCCGCGCCTCCACCGCCCGCCGAGAGCGCGCAGCCGCCGCCTGCCACGACACCGCCGCCGCCTGCGACGACGCCACCGCCGCCTGCCACGACACCGCCGCCGCCTGCGACGACGCCACCGCCGCCTGCCACGACGCCACCGCCGCCGGTCGCGACGACGCCTCCGCCCGTGGTCACCGCGCCTCCTCCAGCGACGGCGCCTCCACCGGTTGTCACCGCGCCTCCGCCGGCCCGTTCGGCCGCTCCCGAGGACACGCCTGCGCCGAGCCGCGTGCCGATGATCGCGGCGTTCAGCGTGGGCGGCGCGGGGTTGATCGCCGGCTCGATCGCGGGCGGGCTCGCGCTCTCGCAGGCCGGTGACATCAAGAGCCGCTGCTCGGCCACCGAGTGCCTGGCCTCCGATCAGGGCAACCGCGACGCGGCCCTCGTCAAGGGCTGGGTCTCCTCGATCGGCTTCGGGGTGGGGATCGCCGGGGTCGCCGCCGGGGTCGTGCTGCTGGTCACGAGCAAGGGCGGCCCGAAGAACGTGTCGGCCGACGCGCGCGGGCTCGTCGTCCGCTTCTAGGAGGTTCGCATGCGAAGGTCGATGTCCCAGGGCCTGCTTCTTCTGGCGCTGGGCGCCGCCTCGGGGAGCTGCACGGCCCTGCTCGGGCTCGACGACAAGCCGTTCACGGGCGGCGAGACCACCGGGACGACGACCGCGACCACGACGGGGACGGGCGGAGCCGGTGGATCCCCCACGACAACGACGGGGACGGGCGGAAACGGTGGTACCACCACGACCACGACGGGTACCGGGGGAAACGGTGGATCCACCACCGGGACGGGCGGAGCCGGGGGTGGCAGCGGCGGGTCCGGCACCGTGCTCTGGACGGTCGGCAGCCAGGGCACCGGGACGCAGGATCTCCGCGGGGTGGCGGTGGCGCAGGGCGGGCAGATCTGGATCGTGGGCAGCTTTCAGACCTCGCTGATCCTGCCCGGGTGCAACCAGATCTCCGGCACCGCGGCGAGCTCGGTGTTCTGGGCCAAGCTCGATCCGGAGGGCAAGTGCGAGCAGCTCCACTGGCTCGGCGGCGGCACCTCGGCGGATGTCGCCATGGGCCTGGCCATCGCCCTCGACGGCGGGACATCGCCCGCCATCGCGGGCTCGTTCAAGGGGGCGTTGAACGACCCGCAGGGCATGGGCTCGCTCGTGTCGACCGCCGGGACCCAGGACGTCTTCATCGCCTATCTCGATCCGAGCGACGGTCACGTGATCCACAAGGTCTCCTGGGCGGGGACGGGAGAGGACCAGGTAAGCTCGCTCGTCTTCGACGACGGCCACGATCTCTACGCGGGCGGCTCGTTCAAGGGACAGCTCACCGTGCCCACCCTGCCGGTGCCGACGGTGCTGACCAGCACTGCGCCCGCCGTCCTCGATGGTTTCCTCGCGCGCCTCTCGGCGAGCGGGACGCCGACGTGGGGCCAGCGGCTCGGCGCCCCGGGCCACACGACGGCGATCAAGGCCGTCACGTTCGTCTCGAGCGAGCAGGCCATCGCCTTCACCGGGACGAGCGGGGGCGACGTGAACGGCATGTGCGGCTGGGGGCCTCCGGGCGGCGCCGGCGTCGCCGATGTGTTCCACGCGGCCGTCGACAAGAACGGAGTGTGCAAGTACGGCATGCCGGGCGGCGCGACGGGCAGCGCGTCCGGCCTCGCGATCGACTCGGACTCCTTCGGGCGGCTCGTCTCCGGCGGCACCTTCAACGGCTCCGTCAACCTCGGCCCCAATCCGCCCATCTCCTCGACCGGCGCCGACAACGACGGGTTCGTGGCCCGGGTCGACTGGAACCATGGCTCGCCGATGCCCGCGGTCGCGACCTTCTTCAACGGCGGCGGCGCGGGCCAGCACGACAGCGTATCGAGCCTCTTCGTCGACGGCAGCGATGGGCTGAGCATCACCGGGTGGGCCGAGAACTTCGTCGATTTCTCCGGTCCTGGCTTCGCAGGCCACGGCGGCTACGACGCCGTCGTCGCGCATTACGACGCGCTCACGTTCCAGCTCCTCTGGGCCAAGACCTTCGGGGACGACAAGCTCCAGCAAGGCCGGGGTGTGGCGGCCGATCCGAACGACAAAACGGTGGTGGCCGGCGGGGTGTTCCAGGGCGCGCTGAACGGCGCCGGGAACCCGCCACCCATGGCGAGCCCGGGCTTCCAGAGCGTCTACGTGATGAAGCTCTCGCCCTGAATCAAGGCGAGGACGCGTCCCGCACGCTGTCGAAGAGGTCGATGTCCCAGGCGACGAAATCGCGCTTCACCGCGTCCACGCGGTGCTTCGGCAAGACGCGCGCGAGCTCCTCGCCCGAGAGCACGCCGGCGATCGATCCGTCGCCGCCCTTCGCGTGCTCGAGCGCATGCCAGACGAGGATCGCCGCGCCCACGCCGGTCGGGTAGGAGATGTACGTGGCGCCCGCATAGGGCGTGTCGAGCAGGCCGGCGTAGCGGTGGTAGCTGAGGCCCACGGTCTCGATGCGCGTCTGCCGGTCGTTGCGGATCACCTCCGAGACGCGGATCTCCGCGGCGGCGGCGAAGTGGGCCCTCCGGATCACCCCCGAGCGCAGGTAGTCCTCGATCCGGCGGGGTTTGTTCATCCCGGGGAGGATGGCCCGCACCACGCTCTCCACCGTCAGCTCCGGCCGCGCGGCGATGGAGCGCTTCGAGAGGAGGTTCAGCTTGAAGAGCGATTTGACGAGCTCGACCTCGGAGCCGCCGCTCCACACGCCGAGGCTCTGGATCTCCGGGAACGACCGGTGGAAGGAGAGCAGCTCCTCCTGGTAGAGCGGGTATTGCCGGGTCGGCCGGTGCTCGTGGGGGAAGAGGTGCGAGCGCGGCGAGGAGAACGGCTCGAGCACGACGAGCTGGCCGCCCTGGAGCACCCTCGGGCGCTGCGCCAGCTCTTCGAGGGCGATGAGCGGCGACCAGGAGAAGACGATCTCGTCGGAGTCGATGTCCTCGAGCAGGTAGAGATCGACCCGCTCGATGGTCAGCTCGCGGCGGGCCGCGGCGCGGATCTCGTGGATGCGCCCGCCGACCAGGAAGTTGGTCACGCCGGGGGAGACGCCGAGGTTGATGAAGGCGGCGACGCCCCTGTCGCGCAGCGCGGCGTCGTGCTTGTACTGGGCGAACGTCAACGTCCGCTGGGTCTCGTCGTCGTACATGTCGGACGCGAGATCGACCGCGTGGACGCCGATGACCTCGGCCAGGCGGAGCATCGGCTCGTTCAGGTCGGGGTGGGCGCTGTTGACGAGGACGAGGGCGTCGTCGAGGTGCGCCTCGTAGCGGGGGTCCCGGGCGAAGACGGGCGCGAAGTCGTCGAGCTGCTCGAAGTCGATGCGCTCGAAGAGGCGCTCGGCGTGGAAGAGGGCGTCGCGGGCCTTCTCCCGATCGCGGGTGAAGACGACGAAGCGGAGAGCGCTCCCGTCGCGCTCGGCCAGCTCGGCGAGACAGACGAGGAGCACGGAGCCCACGGCGCCGAGGCCGAAGAAGAGGATCTTGTTCCTGGCCATGGCGACCTCCGAGGGTAGCGCGCGGCCCCGCCGTCGTGGGATGTCTTCGGAGGTGCCCATGGGGAAGGATCGGCGGGCGACGGAGGATCGGAGCAGCGGACACCGCTCGTCGTCTTCGCGTGCGCCTCCCATTCTCTGCCCCTCGTGCAAGGGCTCGGCGCAAAGGCGCAAAAACAGGGGAAAGCGTTCTTCTTCTTCTTGCGTCTTTGCGGTCTCTGCGCCTTTGCGTCCAGGTGGGCCGTTCAAATCATCGAACGGTGTCTTCGGGCTTGTGGGAGACTCGTCGTCTCAAGCGTCCTGTCACCTGTCGCGGCGCCGGGCGCTACGCGCGATCGAAGAAGCGCCGCTTGATCCCCCACACCAGACCGAAGAGCACGAAGCCCCCGAGGGTGGTGAGCGAGGCGTCGCGAAGGCGCCTGTCGAGGTGCTCGTTGTACGACCGGATCTGGGCCTCGGTGTCGATGTGCTCTTTACCACCGGTCACGACCGAGAAGACCACCGCGGCGTCGCCGGAGGCGCGCAGATCGACCTCGGGGCTGTGGAGCACCGTCACCGGCTCACCCTCGCGGGTGCTCTGCTCGAACGCGCGGAAGTCGTCGAAATAGCCGGGCGAGAGGCTGCGCTGGGCCTCCTTGAGGAGGATGTAATTGCCCGAGGCGTAGCCCGAGGGAAGGGAGATGAGCGTCCCTGCCTGGGAGAAGGTGCCGCTGAAGGACACGAGCTCTCCGCGGGTCACCCGGTGGTGCGGGTGCGTCAGGTAGTCCTTCCACATGAAGAAGGCGACGCACCAGCAGAGCAGGGCGAGCGTGTGCAGGCGGAGGGTGTTGAAGAAGCGGTTCACCGCAGCAGCCTACCAGCGGTGGTAGGCGGGGTGCCCTTCCTTGACGGCCACGAAGGTCCCGGTGCAGCGCGCCGTCACCACGTCGCCCGAGAGGAGCTCGGCCTCGACCAGCGCGCGATCGGCCTCGCCCTTCACCACGCGGGCCTTGAGGTGCACCGGGCCGAGGGGCGTGGGCTTGCGGAGCTTGACGTGGAAGTCGGCGGTGACGGTGCAGGGGAGCACGCCCGTCCCGGAGGCGTTCATCAGGTAATACGCGGCGGTCCAGTTGCTGTGGCAGTCGAGCAGCGCGCCGATGATGCCGCCGTTGAGCATGCCCGGGAAGGCGTGGTGGTAGGGCGCGGGGGTGAAGTCGGCGACGACATCGCCCGTGGCCTCGTCGACGTGGCTCTTGATCTGGAGCCCTGCGGCGTTGGCCGGACCGCAGCCGAAGCAGATGCTCTTCGGCGCGTAGGTGTCCTGGAGGCTCTGTTTTTCGCTCATGCGAAGGCCTCGTCGATGAGCATTTTCTGCTCGAGGAGGTGGGAGGCGCGCGAGCCGGTGGCGGGGCTCGCGCTCAGGGCGCGCGCCGCGCAGGAGAGCGGCAGGCGCCCGTGGAGGTGCTGGGGCAAGGTCGCGTTGATGTAGTACCAGGGGCCGTAGTTGCGCGGCTCTTCCTGCACCCAGACGAGCTTCGTCCCGTCCTTGTAGGGGGCGAGCGCCTGGGTGATGGACTCGTTGAGCGGGTAGAGCTGCTCCAGGCGGATGATCGCCACGTCGTGGGCCTTGCGCGCCTCGCGGGCCAGGGCGAGCTCGTAATAGACCTTGCCGGAGCAGAGGAGGATGCGCTTCACGTCCGCGGGATCGACCTGGCTCTGATCGGGGATCACGCGCTGGAAGCTGCCCTCGGCCAGGTCTTTGATGGTGGAGACGGGGCGGTGGGGGCCGGTCGACGTGGCGGCCACGCGGAGCAGGCTCTTCGGGGTCAGGATCACGAGCGGCTTGCGCCACGGCCTGAGCACCTGGCGGCGCAGGGCGTGGAAGAGCTGCGCGGGCGTCGTGAGGTTGCAGACCTGGATGTTGTCCTCGGCGCTGTTCTGGAGGAAGCGCTCCATGCGCGCGCTGGAGTGCTCGGGGCCCTGGCCCTCGTAGCCGTGCGGCAGGAAGAGCACGAGGCCGGAGAGGCGGTGCCACTTGTCTTCGCTCGAGGTGATGAACTGATCGACGATCACCTGCGCGCCGTTCAGGAAGTCGCCGAACTGCGCCTCCCAGATGGTGAGCGCGCTCGGGAAATCGAGGCTGTAGCCGAAGTCGAAGCCGAGCACGCCCTGCTCGCTGAGGGGGCTGTTGAAGACGTCGATCTTGCCGGGCGCGCTCGCCACGCGTGAGAGCGGGCAGTATTCGGCGCCCGTCTCCACATCCATGAGCACGGCGTGGCGGTGGCTGAAAGTGCCGCGCTTCACGTCCTGCCCGGAGAGGCGGATCGGCGTCTTCTCGGCGAGGAGCGTCGCGTAGGCGAGCATCTCCCCGGTGCCCCAGTCGAAGGCCTCGCCGGCCACGAGGGCCTCGTGGCGGGCCTGGAGCATGGCGCGCACCTTGGGGTGGGCCTTGAAGGTCTCGGGGAGCTCGACGAGGCGGCGGGAGAGGTCGCGCAGCACCTCTTCGCTCACCGACGTCGCCACCTCGGGTGTGGCCGCGTCGGGCCCGCCCCGGTAGTTCTTCCACACGCCGGCCATGGTGTACGTCACGGGGGCGAAGCCCTTCTGCTTCACCTCCTCGAGCGCGCCCGCGAGCGCCTCGCGGCGGCGGAAGACGATCTCCTCGGCCTTCTGCTCGGTGACGTTGCCCATCGAGACCAGGCGCTTGACGTACACCTGGCGGATCGTGGGCTTCTTGTCGATCGCCGCGTACATGGTGGGCTGCGTGTACCGCGGCTCGTCGCCCTCGTTGTGGCCGTGGCGGCGGTAGCAGTACATGTCGATCACCACGTCTTTGCCGAAGCGCTGGCGGAAATCGATGGCGAGGTGGGCGACCTGCGCGACGGCCTCCGGGTCCTCGCCGTTCACGTGGAAGACGGGGACCTTGAGCATGCGGATGATGTCGGAGGCGTAGCGCGTCGATCGGCTCTCGTTCGGGTTGGTGGTGAAGCCGATCTGGTTGTTGACGATGACGTGGATGGTGCCGCCGGTGCTGTAGCCTTCGAGCCCGGAGAGGTTCAGCGTCTCGGCCACGATGCCCTGGCCGATGAAGGCCGCGTCGCCGTGGATGAGGAGCGGCATGACGCGGCGGCGCGCCTTCTGGGGGCTGCCGAGGCGCTCTTGCTTGGCGCGCACGCGGCCCTCGACCACCGGGTTGACGAACTCGAGGTGGCTCGGGTTGAACGTGAGCGTGAGATGCAGCGTGCGGCCCGACTCGGTGACGCGATCGGTCGAGTAGCCGAGGTGGTACTTCACGTCGCCCGCGCCGAGGTAGCGCTCGGCGTCGGCGTCCTCGAAGGCGGCGAAGATCTCGCGCGGGCTCTTGTCGAGGATGTTGGCGAGCACGTTGAGCCGGCCGCGGTGGGCCATGCCGAAGACGATCTCGTCGGCCCCCTCGGCCCCGGCGCGCTCGATCAGCAGGTCGAGCAAGGGGATGAGGCTCTCGGCGCCCTCGAGGGAGAAGCGCTTGGCGCCCGCGCCGTAGCTGCGCTGGATGAACTGCTCGAAGATCTCGGCGTCGCTGAGCTTCGTGAGGATGCGGAGCTGCTCGTCGGCGCCGAGGGCGCAGTGGTTACGGCTCGCCTCCATGCGCTGCTGGAGCCAGACGCGCTGCTCGGGGTTGTCGATGTGGGTGAACTCGACGCCGATCGTGCGGCAGTACGTGTCCTCCAGCCGGCCGATGATCTCCCGCAGCGTCGCGAACTCGCCCATGCCGGCGAGGTCGATCGTCGGGAAGGGCTTGTCGAGGTCTTCCGGGGTGAGCGAGAAGCTCGCGAGGTCGAGCTCGGCGGGCGTCTCCTCCGGGGGCAGATCGAGCGGGTTGATGTGCGCGAAGAGGTGGCCGCGCACGCGGTAGGCGTTGAGCAGCTTGTAGACCCGCGCGTGCATCGCCGCCTCGGTGAGGACGCGGCTCTCGTGGTCCTCGTAGAGGGGCGGCGCGGGCGGGCGGCTCGACCTGCGGGTGCGGCCGCCGTTCTCCGGCCAGGCGTCGCCGTTGACGCGGGGCGCGGCATGCGGGCGCTCTGCGGCGTCGTGCAGCGCGTCGAAGTAGTCGCGCCAGCCCGGGTCGACCGACGCGGGGTTCTCCAGGTACTGGGCGTGAAGCTCTTCGACGAAACCGGCGTTGATACCGAAATCGAGGTTCATCGTGAGGCGTCCGAGATACCCCGGGGAGGAGCCGTCCGCCAGGGTCAATCCCGCACTTTTCGCCGGCCGCCGGGAAGCGTAGAACCGTGGAGCATGCACGACGCGCTCTACGACCGGTTCCGCGCCCATCTCTTCCACGACGAGGCCCTGGGCGTGTCGCTCGACATCAGCCGCATCCGCTTCGGCGATGATTTCTTTTCTGCAATGGAGCCGCGCATCCAGGACGCCTTCGCGTCGATGACGGCGCTCGAGGGCGGGGCGATCAAGAACCCCGACGAGGGGCGGATGGTGGGCCACTACTGGCTCCGCGCGCCCGATCTCGCGCCCGATCCTGCGCTGCGCGACGCGATCCAGGGCACGCTCGACCGGATCCTCGCCTTCGCGGCGAGCGTCCACGCTGGAGCTGTACGTCCCGAGCGGGCGAGCAAGTTCGAGCGGGTGCTGGTGGTGGGGATCGGCGGCTCCGCGCTCGGGCCCGAGCTCGTGGCGGCGGCGCTCACGACGCCCGCCGATCGGATGAAGGTTCATTTCTTCGACAACACCGATCCCGACGGGATGGACCGGGTGCTCGACGCGATCGGCGACGACCTCGGGCGCACCTTGACCGTCGTGATCTCCAAGTCCGGCGGGACCAAGGAGACGCGCAACGGGATGCTCGAGGCCGCGGCCGCCTACGCGCGCCTCGGCCTGCGCTTCGCGGCGCATGCGGTGGCGGTGACGGGCGAGGGGAGCGAGCTCGACAAATACGCACAGAAAGAAGGCTTCCTCGCGACCTTCCCGATGTGGGACTGGGTCGGCGGCCGGACGAGCGAGCTGTCGGCGGTGGGCCTCTTGCCCGCGGCGCTGCAGGGGCTCGACGTGCGGGCGGTGCTCGCGGGCGCCGCCGCCATGGATCGGGCGACGCGCGCGACCGAGACGCGGAACAACCCCGCCGCCCTGCTCGCCCTCGCGTGGTTCGCGGCGACCGGCGGTGCGGGCAAGAAGGACATGGTGCTCCTGCCCTACAAAGACAGGCTGGAGCTGTTCTCGCGCTACCTCCAGCAGCTCGTGATGGAGTCGCTCGGCAAGCGCCTCGACCTCGACGGCAACGAGGTCTGCCAGGGCATCGCCGTGTACGGCAACAAGGGCTCGACCGATCAGCATGCGTACGTGCAGCAGCTCCGCGACGGGCTCGACAACTTCTTCGTGACCTTCATCGAGGTGCTGCGCGATCGCTCGGCCGCGCGGCCCGTGGTCGAGGTGGAGCCGGGCGTGACCTCGGGCGACTACCTCTCCGGCTTCCTGCAGGGGACGCGCAAGGCGCTGACGGACTCGGGACGCGAGTCGATCACGCTGACGATCGACGAGGTGACCCCCGGCTCGCTCGGGATGCTGATCGCCCTCTACGAGCGCGCCGTGGGTCTCTATGCGTCGCTCGTGAACATCAACGCGTACCACCAGCCAGGCGTGGAGGCGGGGAAGAAGGCGGCGCAGGCGGTGCTCGCGATCGAGCAGAAGGTGCTCGCCGCGCTGCGGGCCGACAAGGCGCGGGCCTTCTCGGTGGACGAGGCGGCGGCCGCCGCCGGCGTGTCCGATGTCGAGACGGTGTTCTGGGCGCTGCGCCACGCGGCGGCGAACCCGGGCCACCGGGTGACGCGGATCCTCGCGCAGGGGGCGTCGATCTTCGAGGCGCGCTACCAGGCCGGCTGAGGCGGGGCAGGCCGGCGAGGGCGGTTGACGGCCGGGCCGGATCCGCCGAAAAGGAGGGGATGAACGGCTCGCTGCGCTCGCCCGCCCCGGCTACGATCTTGATCTCGCTCCTCGCGCTCTCGGTGGCCGCCGCGGGCTGCCAGTGCGGCGGAGGATCTGCGCCCTCGGTCACGACGTCGGCCTCGGCCGCGCCCCCGGTCACGGCGTCCGCGACCGCCGCGCCGGAGAGCAGCGCCTCGGCGCCCGCGCCGGTGGTGTCGGCGCCGCCGCGGGAGATCGCCGGCGCCTCGCAGGTGCTCGTCGCCTACAAGGGGGCCGATCTCGCGCCCAAGGAGGTGACGCGCAGCAAGGCCGACGCGAAGCGGCTCGCCGAGGAGGCGCTGAAGAAGATCAAGAAGGACAACGTGCCCTTCGAGGACGTGGTGAAGAAGTACTCCGACGATCCGCTGAGCAAGAACGCCGGCGGGGCGATCGGCAACTTCGAGCGCAACGCGATGCCCGAGGCTTTTTCGAAGGCGACGTTCGACATGAAGGTGGGCGACATCTCCGACGTGGTGGAGACGCCCCGCGGGTTCCACATCATCAAGCGGACGCGCTGAAGGCGGCGAGAGGGGGCGTTTGCGGACGGACGGCGGTGAGGGTATGCAGGCGGCCATGGGCTCGGCGATGCCGCTCTTGATCGTCGAGAACGACGCGACGCTCGCCGAGCTGCTGCGGGGCGCCGCCGCGAACGACGGCTACGCCGCCGCGTCGGTCGCGACGTTCGCCGAGGCCAAGGCGCTCATCGAGGAGGGCGGCGTCGAGATCCTGGTGACCGAGGCGCGCCTGCCGGACGGAGACGGCCTCGCGCTGGTCGAGCTCGCCGGGAAGGTCGATCCGCGCGCGGCGATCGTCGTCATCACCGCGCATGGATCGATCGAGCTCGCGGTGCGGGCGATGCGGCTCGGCGCGTACGATTTCCTGACCAAGCCGGTCGAGCCCGAGGTGGTCGCCGCCGCGCTCCACCGCGCGGTCGAGGCGCGGAGGCTCCGCAGCGAGGTCGAGCGGCTCCGCGCCGAGCTCGACACGGCGCGGGCGACCATGGGGCTCGTCGGCAAGAGCCGCGCGCTCTCCGACATCGCGGCGATGATCGCGCGGGTCGCCGACTCGCCCGCGACCGTGCTGGTGACGGGGCCCACCGGCTCGGGCAAGGAGCGCGTGGCCCGCGCCCTCCACGAGGGGAGCCGGCGCAAGGACGCGCCGTTCGTCGCGGTGAACGCCGCGGCGGTGCCCGAGCAGCTCCTCGAGAGCGAGCTGTTCGGCTACACGCGCGGCGCCTTCACCGACGCGCGCGCGGACAAGAAGGGGCTCTTCGTCGAGGCGGACGGGGGCACGCTCTTCCTCGACGAGATCGGCGACCTGCCGCTGATGCTCCAGGCCAAGCTGCTCCGCGTCCTGCAGGAGCGCGAGGTGCGCCCGATCGGCGCGGCCAAGGCGCGATCGATCGACGTGCGGGTCGTCGCCGCCACCCACCAGGATCTCCAGCGCGCGATCCGGGAGGGCCGCTTCCGCGAGGACCTCTTCTACCGGCTCGCCGTGATCGAGATCGCCGTCCCCCCGCTGCGCGATCGGCCGGAGGACATCCTCCCGCTCGCCGAGCACTTCCTGCGGCGGATCTGCGCGCGCGCCGGCCGTCACGTGGAGGGCTTCTCGACCCCGGCGGCCAAGAAGCTCATGGGCTACGCCTGGCCCGGCAACGTGCGGGAGCTGGAGAACGCGGTGGAGCGGGCGGTGGCCTTCGCGCAGGGCAACCAGGTGACCGTCGACGATCTTCCCAGGGCGATCTGCGAGCCGGCCGAGACCGATCTCTTCTCGTCCGCCGCCGAGCGGCTGATGACGCTCGAGGAGCTCGAGCGGGCCTACGTGCGCCATGTCCTCGAGCGGCTCGGGGGCAACAAGGTGCGCGCCGCCGCGGCGCTCGGCATCAACCGCCGGACCATCCAGCGCTGGCTCGGCGACGAGGGCAACGCAGACGAGGGTTGAGTGAGGCGCGCTGTCGCGGTGCGACTTTCGGTCGCAGTGCGACAGGCGATCCCAGCGCGCGTGCGATCGTTCCCCCACCCCCCCGGGCGCGCCGGGGGATGGAACGGTGGTTGCGAGCGGCGTCCGGCGTGACCGCAAGCGCAACCACCCACGTCCCTCCCTTCGATCGCCTCACCTCGCTGCTCCGGCTGGAGCGCGACGACATCGGCATCGCCGTGATGTACTCGATCGCCGTCGGCGTCGTCTCGCTCGCCGCGCCGATCGGCGTGCAGGCCCTGGTGTCCACCGTGGCCTTCGGGGGCCTGCTCCAGCCGGTGCTCGTCCTGGCCCTGCTGGTGTTCATGGCCCTCGCCCTCGCCGGGGTCCTGCGCGCGCTGCAGGCCGTGGTCGTCGAGCGGATCCAGCGCCGGGTCTTCGCCCGCGTGGCCCTCGATCTCGCGCGCCGCCTGCCGCGGGTGCGCACGGAGGCCTTCGATCGGGAGCACGGCCCCGAGCTCGTCAACCGCTTCTTCGACGTGCTCAGCGTGCAGAAGGGGATGGCGATGTTGCTCCTCGACGGGGTCGGGGTCGCGCTCACCACCCTCGCCGGGATGGTGATCCTGGCCTTCTACCACCCTGTCTTGCTCGCCTTCGACGTGCTGCTGGTGATCGCGATCGGGGCCCTGCTCTTCGGCCTCGGGCGGCGCGCGCTCGCCACGTCGATCGAGGAGTCCAAGGCGAAATACGGGGTCGCGGCGTGGCTCGAAGAGATGGCGCGGCACCCGGCCGCGTTCAAGACGGGCGGCGGGCCGACCTACGCCGCGGTCCGCGCCGAGGCGCTGCTCGGGGTGTACCTCGGCGCGCGCGCCTCGCATTTCTCCGTGCTCTTCAAGCAGATCGTCGGCGCGCTCGCGCTGCAGGTGATCGCCGGCTCGACCCTGCTCGGCGTCGGCGGCTGGCTGGTGATCCGCGGCAAGCTGACCCTCGGGCAGCTCGTCGCGGCCGAGCTGATCGTCTCGCTCGTGGTGGCGGGCCTCACCAAGGTCGGCAAGCAGCTCGAGGTCTATTACGACCTGCTCACGGGCATGGACAAGCTCGGGCACCTCGTCGACCTGCCCCTCGAGGCGGCCGACGGCGAGGCGCTCCCGGTGAGGCCGGGGAGCGCGGAGCTCAAGCTCGTGGACGTGGGCTACGCCTACCCCGGGGACGAGCCGGTGCTGCGCGGCGTGTCGCTCGCGATCCCGCGGGGCAGGAGCGTCGCGATCGTCGGCCAGAACGGCG
Organism: Byssovorax sp.; assembly: GCA_046351295.1. Classification (GTDB taxonomy): domain Bacteria; phylum Myxococcota_A; class Polyangia; order Polyangiales; family Polyangiaceae; genus JAXLYT01. The sequence continues at coordinate 44,970 of JAXLYT010000060.1, read as the reverse complement.
CCGGCAAGAGCACGCTCGTCGATCTCGTCTTCGGGATCCGCGCGCCGACCAGGGGCCGGATCACCCTCGACGGGGTAGACACCCGCGACATCCTCCTCGACTCGCTCCGGGAGCAGGTCGCGCTGGTCCGGGGCGTGGAGATCTTCCAGGGCACGATCGCGGAGAACGTGAAGATGGGGCGAGCCTCCGTGTCCTCGGAGGACGTGCGACAGGCGCTCGCCGCCGTCGGCCTGCTCGACGATCTCGCGTCGCTGCCGGACGGGCTCGACACCCGCATCTCGACGGGCGGCCCGGAGCTGTCGCTCGGCAAGGCCAAGCGCATCGGCATCGCGCGGGCCATCGCCGGTCGCCCCCGCCTGCTCGTGCTCGACGAGTCGCTCGACGGGCTCGATCCGGAGGCCCGCCGCACGATCCAGGCCGCCCTCTTCGACAGGCAAGCGCCCTGGACCTTGCTCGTGACGACGCACGACCGCGAGGCGCTCCGGGCGGCCGACGACATCCTCGTGCTCGACGGCGGGGTGGTCCGCCCGCTCCGCGCCGAAGACCACGCGTCGATCTACGGCTGACCCGGCGCTGGCACGACCCTCGCAAACGCTCTTCGCTCACAAGGATGGCTCCCTCGAACATGACCCACGATCAGGCGATCTCCTCCCAGGCTCCCTTCGATATCCCCGCGGCGACGGTCCTCGTGCCGACGTCCAGCATCATGAAGACGTTCGCCCGCCTCTGCGCGGCCGTGCTCGCCCTCGCGTTCGTCGCGCTCTTCAGCGTCCCCTGGCAGCAGAGCTCGCTCGCCAAGGGGCGGGTCATCGCCTTCGGGGCGCTCGACCGCCGCCAGAGCATCGACGCGCCCGTGGAGGGGCGCGTGCTGCACTGGTACGTGGCCGAGGGGCAGCGGGTGCAGCAGGGCGATCTGCTCGTGGAGATCGCCGACAACGATCCGGCGATCCTCGAGCGCATCGGCCAGGAGAAGGCCGCGGTCGAGGCGAGGATCGAGGCCGCGAAGGCGCGCGTGGCCTCGATGGAAGGCCGGATCGACGCGCTCACCTCGTCGCGGCAGAGCGGGCTCAGCGCGGCCGACGCGCGCGTGAAGATGGCGCGCGACCGGGCGCGGGCCGCGGAGCAGGGCGTGCGCGCGGCCGAGGCGGCCGAGAAGACGGCGGCGCTGAACCTGGAGCGGATCAAGAAGCTCCAGGGGGAGGGGCTCCAGTCGAAGCGCGCCCTCGAGCTCGCCGAGCTCGAGCACGTGCGGTCGATCACCGATCTCGATCGCGCCCGGGCGTCGTTCGGCGCGGCGCGCTCGGAGGAGTCCGCGCTGATGAGCGATCTGGCGAAGGTCGGCAACGATCTCAGCGCCTCGATCAGCGACGCGAGCGCCTCGAAGGCGGCGGCGCTCGCCGAGATCGCCAACGGGGCCGCGGAGCTGTCGAGGCTCGACGTGCGCATCGCGCGGCAGAGCACCCAGCGGGTCACCGCGCCGCGGGACGGGGCCATCTTCCGCATCATCGCCAAGCAGGGCGGCGACTTCGTGAAGGCGGCCGATCCGCTCGCGATCCTGGTGCCCGACACCGACGACCGCGCCGTCGAGCTCTGGATCGACGGCAACGACATCAACCTCGTCTTCGAGGGTCGCAAGGCGCGGCTCCAGTTCGAGGGGTGGCCGGCGGTGCAGTTCTCCGGCTGGCCCTCCGCGTCGGTCGGGACCTACGGCGGGGTGGTGTCGATCGTGGACTCGTCGGACGACGGCGAGGGGCGCTTCCGTGTGGTGGTGACGCCCGATCCGGACGAGCCGCCCTGGCCGCAGGGGAACCTGCTCCGCCAGGGGACGCGCGCCAACGGCTGGGTGCTCTTCGATCAGGTCTCGCTCGGCTACGAGCTGTGGCGGACGCTCAACGGGTTCCCCCCGGAGTGGCCGCATGCGACCGACGCGAAGGAGACCTCGACCGACGCGAAGGGCAAAGGAGAGAAGAAGTGAGCCGCTGGGTGACGATGTTGTCTGCTGTGTCCGCGCTGGTCACGATGTCTACGATGGCGCTCGCGGAGGCGGAGCAAGCCGCCCCGACCGCCGAGCCCGCCCCGGCCGTGGCCCTGGAGCGCCGTCCGATGAGCCTCGACGAGGTGGTGGCCGCCGCCGACGCGCGCTTCCCGCTCATCGTCGCCGCGGCCGAGGATCAGCGCGCGGCCGAGGGAGAGCTGCTCGCGGCCCGGGGAGGGTTCGATCCGATCGTGAAGGGCTCGGCGTTCGTCTCGCCGGCCGGCGCGTATCCGCAGCAGCGGGTCGACGCCTGGGTGGAGCAGCCCACGCCGCTCTGGGGCTCGTCGGTGACCGCGGGCTATCGCCTCGGGCGAGGCACCATCGCCGACTACGACGGCAAGCTCGCGACCAACGCGTACGGCGAGCTGCGCGCCGGGCTGCGCGTGCCGCTGCTGCGTGATGGGCCCATCGATCGGCGGCGCGCGAGCATCGAGCGGGCCTCCCTGGGCGTCGACATCGCCTCGCTGAGCCGCGAGCAGCAGCGGATCGAGGTCGCCCGCGCCGCGTCGCAGCGCTACTGGGACTGGGTGGCCGCGGGCCGCCGCGTCGAGGTGGCGACCGCCTGGCTCGATCTGTCGCTCGCGCGTGACGCGGGGCTCGCCTCGCGCGTGGAGAGCGGGGAGATCGCCGACATCGAGCGCGAGGAGAACCGGCGGAGCATCCTGCAGCGCCGCGCCCAGCTCGTCGTGATGGAGCGGCAGCTCGAGCAGGCGAGCATCGAGCTCTCGCTCTTCCTGCGCGACGCCGCGGGCGCGCCGGTGATGCCGCCGCGGGCGCGCATGCCCGGCGCGCTGCCGCCGCCGTCCGCGGGGACGAGCGTCGCCCTCGCGGACGACGAGCGCCGGGCGGCGAGCGCCCGCCCGGAGGTGAGGCGCCTCGCGGCGCAGCGCGATCAGGCGGAGATCGAGCTCGATCTCGCGAAGAACCAGCGCCTGCCCTCGATCGACCTGACGGCGATGGTGTCGAAGGATCTCGGCCCCGGCGACGCCAAGCGCGATCTGCCGGTGGTCGAGCTCGGCCTCTCGCTCGACGTCCCGATCCTCGCGCGGCCGCAGCGGGGGCGCGTCGACGCCCAGCGGGCGGCGCTGCGCAAGGTGGACCAGCAGGCCGCGCTCCAGCGGGACCGCGTGACGGCCGAGCTGCGCGACGCGGCGAGCGCTGCCCGCGCCGCCGAGGTCCGCGCCGAGGTCGCGGCCCGCGAGGTGGAGCTCGCCGAGAAGCTCGAGGCCGCCGAGCTGCGGCGCTTCGATCTCGGGGAGAGCACGATGCTGCTCGTGAACCTGCGCGAGCAGGCGACCGCCGAGGCCCGGCTGCGGGTGATCGACGCGCTCGCGGATCACCACAAGGCGCTCGCGGCCTACCGCGCTGCGCGAGGCGATCTGCCGGCCGCGCGGTGATCCGTCAGAACGAGACGCTCGAGCTCACCTGCGCCGCGAGGGTGTGGAAGGTGCCGCTCCGTGTGGCCGGGACGAGGTGGGAGAGCTCGGCGAGGGTGGCCTCCCGCGGGGCATAGTCGAGCGCGGTGAGCTGGGAGAGGCCGATGGCGTAGCGGAGGCTGAGCACGGTGAGGAACGAGAGGTTGCGCTCGGGCTTCGGCCCGGCAAGGGCATAGACGGAGTCGAGCGAGAGCGCCGCGGTGGCCCCGAAGTAGTCGGTGCGACTGGAGCCCGTGGTCGTGGCTTGCCGGGTGGGCGAGCGATCGGTGAAAAAGCCTCCTCCGAGGCGGAGGCGCGGGGAGAGATCGATCTGGCCGCCGACGCGCACGTTGCCCTGGAGCCGGTCGTCGACGTCGAAGGCCTCGACCTTGACCGGGAGGCGCATGTCGCCCTCGATGCCGATCGCCGCGCCGTGGAACCGGTACGCGAGGCCGGCCGTGAGGGCGAGGGGCTCGATCATCCGTCGCTCGGCCGAGACCGGCGGCTCGTCGGCGAGGTAGGTGGTGGACTGGCCCGGGAAGGCAGCTCCGGAGCTGAGCAGGGCCGTGGACTGATAGACGCGGCCGGTGGAGGCGAACCCGAGGACGGGGCTCCGCACGGTGAGGCCGACATGAAGCTCTTGCCACGGATTCCACTGCACGCCGGCGACGAGCTGGCCGCCGAACCAGGTGTTGCGCCGCTGGGTGATCGCGTGGATGCTGACGACCGAAGGGGTCGCCGTGCCGTCCTCGTCCTGCCCGTCGAGGGTGAGGTTCGAGCTGTCGCGCGAGGAGGCGTAGATGACGTACGCGCCGGCGCCCACGCGGAGGCGAGGGGAGAGGGCGAGCCCGATCGCGGGGCCGATCCGGTACGTCTGCTTGATCAAGCTGAGCTGGGCGCGGCCGGAGACGCGGGTCGGGTGCGCCTCGCCGGGGAAGCGCTCGGTGGAGTCGAACCCGCCGGCGAGGTCGTAGCTGTCCGCCTCGGTGACGAAGACGCCGAGGGCGGCCGTGGCGCGCGGGCCGAGCTTGCGGGCGAAGACGAGCGCCGCCGGGACGGGGGTGATCTCGATCCGGTTGGTGTCGAGGGTGCGCGTCCCCGAGGGCAGGGTGGAGACGATGACGCGGGAGTAGTCGCGCACCCGGAGGACGAAGGCCGTGGCAGAGAGATCGACGCGCGCGAGGCCGGTGTCGGCGAGCCCGGCCGGGTTGATCCAGGCGGCCCCGCCGGTGCGATCGATGGCCATGGTGGAGCCTGCGGTGAGGGCAGCCTGGGTGCTGAAGTAGGAGGGCTCGTCGGCGCGCGCGGCGGCGGGCGCGGCGAGCCCGGCGATGGTGAGCGCGAAAGAGACGGCGCGACGGGAGCGGCGCTCGCAGTCGAGCGATCGGGCCGGACGCAGATCGGGGCGCATGGCTATCGATCGCACGGGCGGTGGACCGCTGCCAACCTCGACGCGACGGCGCTCGCGGGGTGAAGGCTCACGATGCAGCTCTCGGCAACGGGCCGAGCGCGCCATGCTTCCGGTAGTGTCTCGAGATACCCCCGCAGGTATCCCGAGATACCCCCTCAGGTATCCCGAGATACCCCCTCAGCTATCTTGAGATACCCCCTCAGGTATCTTGAGATACCCCAGGGGGTACCCCGAGAACCCAGAGCCGACCACCCAGGAGCCCAGAGCCGACCACCCGGGAGCCCAGCGTTGCCCTCGGCCCTTCCCTTCCGGCTGGCGGAGCCTGCGGGCGCTCTCATCACACCGGTCCGCTCATGGTCGTCCACCCGGCCCGCCCGCCGGCAAGAGCCCCTCGCTCGCTGCCGCCTCGCGGATGGACGTGAGCTCCCCCGCGTCGAACGCAGCGAACCCCGTGATCCCGAGCACGTTCCCGATGCGCCCCGCGTCGATGTCGCGGTGCGGGTCGAACGCGATCAGCGCCTCGCGGAGCCGCTTCGCTTCGCCCTCGGGCAGACCGGGCGCGGCCACGACCACGTCCTGCGGCACGCGCCCGGTGATCGCCAGCACGCGCAGGCGTCCGACCGCGATCCCCTCCTGCCGGGCGCTCACGTAGGCGCCCGAGTACACCGCGGCGGCGTCGCACTTGCCGGCGCCGAGATCGCGCATCGCGCCGAGGTGGTCGCCGCTGATCACGGCCTCCACGTCCCTGTCGGGCACGAGCCCGGCCTTGCGCATCCAGATGCGGGGCAAGAGGAAGCCGGTCGTCGAGGCCCGGTCCACGTAGCAGATGCGCTTTCCGCGCAGATCCGCCGGCTGCATGAGCGCGGCCTCGTCGCGCACGAGCAGGTAGCCGTCGCTCGCGCGCGAGCCGTCGAAGAGGCGCACGGCCAGCGGTTGCAGGTGCGGCTCGCGGGCGCCGGCGCGGACGAAGAGCAGCGGCGGGAGGAGGCCGAAATCGGCTTTTCCGAGGGCGATCTGGTCGCCGGTGTCGTCGTAGCTCCGCGCGATCACGAGCTCGACGGGGCGATCGAGCGAGCGGCCGAGCCAGCGCAGGAAGGGCGCGAGCTCGGTGCGGAGCACGGCCTGCTCGACCGTGGGCGGGACGGCGAAGCGCAGGGGTGGGCCGGTGAGGGGCGCGTCGGCGAGCGCGGAGGCGGAGGGAGAAACGGGCGGGGTGCGCGCGTTCCCCGCGGGGCGCAGGGCGAAGAGGACGGCGGCGGCGGACAGCGCGAAGAGGACGGCGGCGCCGAGGAAGAGGCTGCGCTGGCTCTTCGAGAGCGGCGGCGGCACCGTGCGGGGCGGCGGGCTCTCGGAGGACGAGGGCGGCGAGGGCGGCGAGGGCGCGGCCTCGGAGGTCTGCGAGGGCGAGGGCGCGCGCGCGGCCTCGAGGGCAGGCGGCGCGGAGGGCAGGGTCTTTCTCCGGGGCGCCTCGTCGACGGTCGACGGCTCGTCGAACACGGGCGTGGGGCGGCGTTGCACCACGGTGGCGGCCGTATCGGAGGCGTGATCGTCGGGCTTCGGCGCCGTGCCCTCGGGGTGCACGAGCGCCGCGCGCAGCGCCAGAGGCTCGGGGGCAGGGCCCGATCGCGCGGCCTCTTGCAGGGCGCGCTCCCGCTCGGTGAGGCGCGCGCCGAGGAGCGCCGTCATCGTGGTCACCAGCGCGTCGCGCGACGGGTGGATCCCGCTCTCCTCGGCGGCGGCGATCAGCGCGCGGCGGAAGGCGTCGGCCGTCTGCCAGCGCTCGGCCCGATCGAGCGCGAGGGCCTTGCCGATCGCGCCGTCGAGCCCCGGCGGCAGGTCGGGGCGCACCGCGCTCGGGGGCCGCACGTCGCCGCTGACGATGGCATGCATCGTCGCGTACTCCGTCTCGCGCTTGAAGAGGCGCGCCCCCGTGAAGAGCTCCCAGCACACGATCCCGAGCGCGAAGACATCGCTCCGCCGGTCGAGCCGATCGCCGGCGCACTGCTCGGGCGACATGTACCCGTGCTTGCCCTTGAGCGCGCCCGCGCGCGTCACCTCGGCCGCGGCCGTGGCCTTGGCGATCCCGAAGTCGAGGAGCTTCACCTCGCCGCTCGGGCCGGCCATCAGGTTGTGCGGCGAGATGTCGCGGTGCACGAGGCCGAGGGGCTTGCCCGTGGGATCGCAGAGCTCGTGCGCGGCATGCGCGCCGAGGCAGGCCTGCTCGGCGATGCACAGCGACGCGGCGAGGGGCAGGGGCGCCTCGGCCTCCGAGGACGCGGCGCAGAGCTCGCGCACCGAGCAGCCCGCGACGTACTCCATGACGAGGAAGTAGCCCTCGTCGTCCTCCCCGAGGTCGTGGATCTGCACCACGTTCGGGTGCACGAGGCGCGCGACGAAGCGCGCCTCGGAGACGAACATGTCGACGATCTCCGGGTCGCGCGAGAGGTGCGGCAGGAGCCGCTTGACGACCACGAGCCGCTCCATCCCGGCCGCGCCGATCTCGCGCGAGAGCCAGATGTCCGCCATGCCCCCGGTCGCGAGCCTGGTCAGCGGCTCGATGCGCGGCGCGCGCTCGTTCGTGGCACCAGACGGGCGGGTCATCGGAGGGACGTCCTCGCCATGCTAGCAGAGCCTCGCGCCGGGGCCGCTCGCGTGTCCGAGGACGAGCGTCGTCGTGTCGAGCGGCGCGCGTCGCGCAGGTGGTCAGAGGGCGTTCCACAGGCGTCGCGAGCGGGCCGAGGCTAGGGAGGAGCCGCGAGCCGTACATTGTACGGTGAGCGGCTCCGACCGACGAATCGGACCGCGCAGCAGCCTGTGGAACGCCCTCTCAGAACTGGAACGTGAGCTGGGCTCGCCCAGGGCCGAGCGAGATCTCCGGCCGCGGCGGCGGGGAGGGCAGGGAGGTGGGGACGGGGACACGCTGGAGGTACTTCTGATCAACGAGCAAGCCGGCGATCAGCATCCCGGCGCCGGCCGCCTGGGTGATGCCGTCGAGGGCGAGCCAGAAGCGCCCGAGGTCGTCGGTGCTCACGGTGCCGGCGGCGATGAACGGGCCCGCGACGGGGACGAAGAGCGGGGTGATGCTCGACCCTTCGCCGTTGGCGGCCGCGGCGGCGCCCGAGAGGATGGAGAGCAGATACGTGGTGCCGAAGGTGATCGAGCCGCCGAGCAGGAGCGCGCGGTGGGCGCGGGTCTTGAGCGTGTACCCGGCGGGGATGGGCTCGCCCTCGTCGTAAGGGAGGATCGAGGGCGCGATCACCCCGGGCGGCAAGAGGAGGACGACCGGCGCAGGGCTCGTCCACGGCGCGAGCGCCGGCGGTTGCGACAGTGGAGGTTGCAACGGCGGCGGCGAGGCGGGCAATCCCTGGGCGCGGGCCTGCGGCGCGCCGAGGAGCAGCGCGAGCGAGGCCAGGGAGGCGGCGGCGCGTATCGAGGGCACGATCAGAAGGTGCCGACCGCGCCGAGGCCGGCGCTCGAAGGCCCGAAGCTCATCGGCACGGGGGCGATCTTCGCCTTCGCCATGTCGTTGCGCACCAGGGCGGTCTTGGGGGCGACGAGCCCGGCGATGAACATCGCGAGGCCGCCCGTCTGGGAGAGGCCGTCGAGCACGAGGACGAAGGTGCCGCCGCCCGAGGCATGCGCGGTGCCGATGGTGATGAAGGGGCCGAGCACGGGGACGAAGAGCGGGCCGTACATCGACCCGTTGTTGTTCGTCGTGTTGCTGCCCTCGACGAGGATGGCCGCGCTGAAGGCGCTGAGCAGGTACGTGGTGCCGAAGGTGACGGCGCCGCCGATCACCAGGCCGCGGCGGATCCGCGTCGTCGGGTGATACCCGGGCTGGATGGGATCGCCCTCTTCCCAGTCGAGGTACTTGGGGCCGACGCCGACCGTGCCGTAGGAGCCCGGAGGTGCGTAGTACCCCGTGGTCGAGGCGGGCTGGCCGTAGTAGGGGGCGGGCTGGGGCTGGCCGTAATACCCGGGCGGAGGCTGCGCCTGGTAGGTGGGAGGCGGCGCGCCCTGCGCGAGCGCGGCGGGCGACGCGACGAGGGCCGCGCCGAGCGCGCCGAACGCAGCGAGCCCTCGCCGGAGCGATCGCGGTCTGGGCGAGATCGGGCCGCTGGTGAGGGCCCTGGTGGACATGGTCGCTGTGCCCATTCGTTCGCTCCTTGGGGTCGGGCGCACGAGCCCGACGGTCACCCTGCCCCGGAGGATACGCCGAGCGCAGGATGGATCAACGCTGCTCGGAGCGCCGGGAGCGTGCTCTTTCGCGGGATGCCGACAAGAGAGGAGGGCGCCCGCGGGCGCCGGCTCAGCTCGCGGCGGCCTCGGCGTGCGTGGTGAGCGGCTTGTAGGCCGCGACCCACTTGCGCCAGCGCTTGGTGCGCTTGCCGGGCTTCTTGTGGCTGCGCGATTCCTTGATCGCGATCTTCTCGAGGAGGTTGTCGAACTTGTGGGTGGGGCGGTTCATGGTGGCGGAGCCATGCCCCAGGGCGCGCGTGAAATCAAGGCTTTTTGCCCCCGCGCGCCTCGCTCCGGCGGCGGGCTCACGGCTGATCCGGGCCCAGCCGGCCGAAGAAGTGGATGCCGGCGATGGTCAGGACGAGGCCGATGAGGCAGATGGCCGCGCCCGCGTCGGCCGAGCTGACCGCGACGGTGGCGAGGCCGAAGAGCAGGAGGCCCGCGCCGGCCATGAGCATGCGGCGAGGGTTCTGCTCGTCCGCGATGGGCGAGGCCGCGGCGCGGGCGCGGGGCGCGGTGGGACGAGGCGCTGCGCGGCGGGTCGGAGAGGTCTTGGCCATGGCTATTTGTAGCCTTTCCGCTTGGCGTAGGTGATGAAGTCCTGCACGTCGCGCGTCAGCGACTTCTCGCAGGTGATGGTGGTCTGCTCGTGGCCCTCGCCGACGAGATCGTCGTAGAGGTAGTTGCTCTGGTAGAGGATGAGGATCCGCGTCTCCTCGTCGTCGGCGCGTTCCACGCGGAGGCGGGCCTCGCCCTTGTCCGCGGGCTTGATCGCGTCGCCGAGCTCCCCGAGGTCCTCCGCGGTCAGGTAGGCGATGCCGAACTTCTGGCCCTCGACGCCGACGTCGATGTGGATCGGCTTGCCGGCGAGGAGCTTTTCGTCGCGCCCCGCGGCGGGCTGGGCGCCCTCGTTGGCCACGGCGCGCCGGATCACCTCGATGGCGCGGCGCTCGTCGAGGGGACGGGTGGGGTTCGGGGCCTTGGCCTGCCCGGCGCCGCAGGCGCCGAGAACGAGGCCGCACGCGCCGAGGACGAGGCCGGAGGCGAGGAGGCCGAGGGCCGCGAGGCGGCGGAGAAGGACGCGCTCGTTTCGCATGACCCAACCGAGGGTAGCCAACGCCGCGCGCCTTCGCTACGGATCGTCGCATGGCTCGGCTCGCGGCGATCGACATCGGCTCCAACGCCATCCGGCTGCGCGTGGTCGAGGTCGACGCGCCGGTCCTCGGGCCGGACGGGCCCCGGTTCTCCGCGTTTCGCGACGTTCTCGTCGACCGGGCGCCGGTGCGCCTCGGCCACGACGTGTTCACCAAGGGGCGCCTGGAGACGGGGGTGATCGGCGCCGCATGCGAGGCGCTCCGCCGCTTCCGCGCGGCCATGGACGGGGCCAAGGTCGACCGCTACCGCGCGGTGGCCACGAGCGCCGCGCGCGAGGCCAGCAACGGCGATCTCTTCGTCGAGCGGGCCGAGCGCGAGGCCGGCATCCACGTGGACGTGATCGAGGGCGTGGAGGAGGCGCGGCTCGTCCAGCTCGCGGTGAGCGAGCGGCTGCGGCTCACCGGGCGATCGGCGGTGCTGATCGACATCGGCGGCGGCTCGACGGAGCTGACCTTGCTGTCGTCCGAGGGGCCGGGGAGGGGCCTCTTCAGCTGCTCGCTGCCGGTGGGCACGGTGCGGATGATCGAGACCTTCCTCGAAGGCCGCGGGCCGATCGACGACACGCAGCAGAGCCTGCTCGACGAGTACATCGATCGGGTGTTCGTCGAGGCCGTCCCCGAGCTTCTGTCGCTCACGAACGGCAAGGTCGATCTGCTGATCGGCACCGGCGGCAACATCGAGACGCTGGCCGATCTCTGCCCGGTGCTGCGCGCCTTCCCCGAGGGCCGCGCGATCGACGTGCCGGCGATGCGCGATCTGTACGCCGAGCTCTGCCGCAGGAGCGTGGACGAGCGCGCCCAGGCCTTCGGCCTCCGGCCCGATCGGGCCGACACCATCGTCCCGGCCGCGGCGGTGCTCTGCAAGGTGGCGGGCGCCTTCGGCGTGCCGATGATCGCCGCGCCCGGCGTGGGGCTCAAGGAGGGGGTGCTCGTCGATCTGGCCCGCGCGCACTTCGTCGCGGAGGACTTCAAGGGCGAGGCCATCGCGCTCACCGACGCATGCCTGCGCCTCGGCCGGCGCTACCGATTCGACGAGCCGCACGGGACGCGGGTGGCCAAGCTCGGGCTCAAGCTGTTCGACGATCTCTCCGCGCGCCACCGGCTCGGCCCGCGCGATCGCATCCTCTTCCACGCCGCGGCCCTGCTCCACGACGTGGGCGACTACGTGCGCTACGAGGGCCACCACAAGCACAGCCACTACCTGATCATCAACAGCGACATCCTCGGCATGAGCCCCGCCGAGCGGGCGATCGTGGCCAACGTGGCGCGCTACCACCGGAAGAGCCCGCCCCAGCTCGATCACGACAACTTCAGGGCCCTGCCGCGGGAGGACCGGGCGCGCGTGAAATCGATGGCCGCCATCCTCCGCATCGCGGACGCCCTCGACCGCGAGCACCTCGGGAAGGTGAACGACGTCTCCGCGCGGATCGACGGCGACGCGCTGCTGCTCGACGTGCAAGGCGCGGAGGATCGCGCGCTCGAGGAGTGGACGGTGCTCGCCAAGGCGGGGATGATCAAGGAGGCCTTCGGCCTCGACGTTCGGCTCGTGGACACCGGGGCGCGCGCGTCATCGCGGAAGAACCGGCCCGCCCCGCCCGGGTGAGCCTCGATCGCGCGCTCGATCAGAACAGGTAGCGCTCGCCCGAGTCGCAGAGGATGGTCACGATCGTGCCCTTGATCCGCCGCGCCACCTCGACCGCGGCGTGGACGTTGGCGCCCGAGCTCGGGCCGACGAGCAGGCCTTCTTCCCGCGCCAGGCGACGCGCCATCCGCTCGGCCGCGACGTCGCTCACCGTCACCACCTCGTCGATGAGGCCGCGATCGAGGATCGGGGGCACGAAGCCGGCGCCGATGCCCTGGATCCCATGGCCTCCCGGGGCGCCCCCCGAGAGCACGGGGCTGCCGGCCGGCTCGACGGCGACGAGGCGCACACCGCCGCCGAGCGCGTCGCGCAGCGCCCGCCCACAGCCCGTCAAGGTGCCGCCGGTGCCCACACCGGCCACGAAGGCGGCGAGCGCCCCGCCGGTCTGCTCCAGGATCTCGCGGCCCGTCGACGCGAGGTGCGCGGCCGGGTTCTCGGCGTTCTCGAACTGGCGGCTCATCCAGCTCCCCGGGGTGCTCGCCGCGAGCGCCTCGGCCCGGCCCACCGCGCCGCCCATCCCCTCCTCCGCGGGCGTGAGCACGATCTCCGCCCCGTACGCGCGCAGGACTTGCCGGCGCTCCATGCTCATGTCCTCGGGCATCACCACCACGCAGCGGTAGCCCCGGACCGCCGCGATCATCGCGAGGCTGATCCCCGTGTTGCCGCTCGACGCCTCGACGATGGTGGCGCCCTTCCGGAGCTTGCCCGCCCGCTCGGCGGCGACGACCATCCCGAGCGCGGCTCGATCCTTGATGCTGCCGGCGGGGTTCTTGGCCTCGAGCTTGGCGTAAATCACCCCGCCCGAGACGGGAGAGAGGCGCGCGAGGCGAACCAACGGGGTCCTCCCGATGAGGCCCAGCGCGTCGTCGGCGACGGGACCCGGGCCCTGGGACATGGAGGCGCTCATGCCGGTCGATCATACGATCACCGCGGGGAGCGCGAGGAGGATTGGTGCTGCGGCGCGTCGCGATCTACCATCCACGGGCCGCTCGCATGCCCGCCCTCGCCGAGAGATCCGCGCTCCAGCCCCTGCTCGGGGACCCCGGGGGGGAGCTCCGGCTCGGGCCGTTCCGCCTGCTGCGCAAGCTCGGGCAGGGGGGCTTCGCGCCGGTCTGGCTCGCCGAGGAGACCTACGAGGGGCGCCGCCTCCGCGAGGTGGCGATCAAGCTCTTCTTCCTCCCCGCCGCCATCGGGGACGATCCGGACGACGCGCGGCAGTGGCGTGACCGGATCGTCGAGGAGGCGCGCGCGCTCTGCCGGGTCGAGCATCCCAACGTGGTGCGCTTCTACTCGCTGAGCCAGGACGAGGCCGGCCGCGTGGTGGGCCTCTCCATGGAGTACGTGGCCGGCGAGAGCCTCGATCTCCGGCTGAGCCGCGAGGGGCGCCTCGACGAGCGAACTGTGATCGAGGCCGGGATCGCGGTGGCGTGGGCGCTCGCGGCGGTGCACCACGCGGGGCTCGTCCACCGCGACATCAAGCCGGCCAACGTGATCCAGGGGCCCCAGGGGTACAAGCTGCTCGACTTCGGGATCGTCGTGAACGATCGCTCGCAGTCGGCGGGGCCGGCCAGCAGGACGCCCTCGCCGGGCGCGCTGGGCGAGCCCACCGGGGGCGTGCTGCAGGCGAGCCTAGCGAATGGCGCGCTCTCACCGACGGGGGATCCGGGGCCCACCTCACCCGTGTCGAGCGCGGGTGTGAGCGGCCTGTCGCAGCCCCTCGTGGGGACGCTCGGGTTCATCGCGCCGGAGTGCTTCTTCGGCGCCCCGGCCTCGCCGGCCAGCGATCTCTACGCGCTCGGCGCGACGCTCTTCACGCTGCTCGTGGGGCAGCTCCCCGGCGAGGTCGCGCTGCCCGGCTACCCCGCGAGGCGCCTGTCGGTGCCGCTCTACATCCCGCGCGGGCCCGTGCCCCGGATCGATCGCATTCTGTCCGCGCGATCGGCGGCCACGGCGCCGCTCGCCGATCTCCTGTCGATGCTGCTCGACGAGAGCCCGGACGCGCGCCCGCGCTACGCCGACTGGGTGGCGCGCGAGCTCGAGCAGCTCCACGCGCTGCTCCTGTCGCCGGAGGAGCGCCAGACGCACACCCAGCGCTCGTCGCTGATCCCGCCGATGCCGACGGGGCGGCCCTCCGCGCCGCCGGCGCGCCTGCCGGAGAACCGGCGCCCGACGATGCTCACGCCCTCGTTCGCCGAGCCGGCGCTCGTGGGGCGCGACGACGCGCTCGCGGCGCTGGATCGGGCGGTGCTCGACGTGTCCCGCTCGCCCCCGCAGATCCGGGTGATCCTGGTCAGCGGGCCGCTCGGGATCGGGCGCACGCGCCTGCTCGACGCCGGCGTGGAGCGGAGCGGCTTCCCCGCGGGCCGCGTGCTCCGGGCCCGCGGCTCGCCGGAGCGGCAGAGCCCGCTCGGGCCGATCCACCGCGCGCTCTCGGCCATGATCGAGGAGGGCGCGGTCGGCCTCTCCCGCCTCGAGAGCGCGCTCGGGCGCGTGCTCTCGCCGGGCCGCTTGCCGGGCGAGCACGAGGCGAACAGCGCGGTGGAGGGCGTCGAGGACGCGCTGCTCCGCGCGAGCGAGCGCGATCCGTTCATGCTCGTGATCGACGATCTGCAATGGGCGGACGCGCACACGCTGGAGCTCTGCCGGATGCTGATCGAGCGCGCCTCGACGGAGAGCGCCGGGCGGCTGCTCCTCCTGCTCGCGGTGCGCGACGAGCCGAGCCCGCGGCCTCCCCTCCGCGCGCTGCTCTCACGCGCCCGGAGCCGGCCCCGGCGCGCGGTGGAGCACCTGCCGCTCGCCCCGCTCCGGCCCGACGAGACGGCGCGGCTGCTCGACGACCTCGGCCCCGTCTCGCCGGAGGTCGAAAAGGCGCTCGTGCGAGGCTCGGGCGGCGTCCCGTTCTTCGTGGTGCACGCGATGGTGGCGTGGGCCGAGACCGGGGCGATCGCGTTCCGGGGCGGCGCTTACCGGCCCGAGGGAGACGCGGTGCTGCGCGGCGAGGTCCCGGGCGTGGCCGATCTCTTGTCGGCGCGCCTCGAGAGCACCTTCGAGGCCGCGAGCGAAGAAGAGCGGGCGGCGCTCCGCGTGCTCGCGGCGGTGGCGCTCTACGGCGGCGGCCTCGGGATGGATCTGCTCCTCCAGGTCGCAGGCGACGCGGACGCGGTCGAGGGCGCGATCGAGACCCTGTCGTCGCTCGGGATCCTCACCGTCTCCGGCGAGCGCCACGGCGTGAGCTTCGGGCAGGAGATGGTGCGCCAGGCCGCGCTCAACCTGCTCCGCCCGCGATCCTGGTTCTTCCGGCTCCACCGGCGCCTGCTCGACACGCTGGCGCAGAAGGACGGCGCGACCGCCGACGCGGCCTTCCTCGCCACGGGCTACGAGAAGCTCGGCGACACGGCGGAGGCGCGGATCTGGCTCCGGCGCGCGACGATCAACGCGGCCCTCGCCGGCCTCTTCGTCGAGGCCGCCGAGCTCGGCGATCGGCTCGCGGCGATCACCGCCGATCCGGTCGCCCGCGCCGCGGTGGAGCTCGACGTCATCCGGGCGCTCGTCCAGGGCCGCCGCTTCGAGGACGCCCGCCTCCGCCTCGCGCGGATCGAGCGCTCCGATCGGCGCGCGCTCCAGGGTGAAGGCGCGCCGGCGCTCGACCTCAGGCGGCGCATCTACCGGCTGGAGGTGGCGCGCGGCCTGCGCGAGGCGAGCCCGCCGGATCCCGCGCTCGCCGCCGACGCCATCGCGCTCGGCGATCGCGCGCTCCAGGTCGAGGCGCTCATGGCCATGGCGGGGGTGGAGCGGGAGGAGCGCGCCCTCGCCCTGGCCGGCGAGGCGGTGGCGATCGCCGACGGCCTCGGCGACACGACCGAGCTCTCCGCCCGCGTCCGCCGCTTCGAGCTCAACTACACCTCGAACCGCTGCGATCTCGCGCTGGCCGAGGACGACCTCCGCCGCGCCCTCGCGATCGCCGCGCGCACCTCCTCGGTGTTCCAGCGCGTTCACATCGAGGGCGATCTGGCCGTGATCGAGGCCGAGCTCGGCCGCCTCGACGCCGCCATCGAGCGGCTCGGGCACCTCGCCGAGCAGGCCGATTCGCAGGGGATGCGCGGCCAGCACCGGCTCTTCCTGCAGAACCTCTCGGCCCTCCTGCTCCGGGCCGATCGCGACGCCGAGGCGGCCGAGACGGCGCGCCGCACCGCCGAGCTCGCCGCCGAGGCCGGCGACGCCGTGCTGCGCGCGGTGGCGCTCTCGCTGCGCGCCCGCGCCTTGCAGCGGATGGGCGAGCTCGACGCCGCGCTCCAGGCCGTGGACGAGGCGGAGGCGCTCCAGCGCGCCCGCGGCGATCGATCGCGGGCGCTCACGCTGCTCCGGCGCGCCGAGATCCTCGACATGCTCGGCCGGAGCGCCGAGGCGCTGGAGGACGCCCGGAGCGCGCGGCGCGTGGCTGAGCAGCACGACGATCAGGACCTCGTGCTGGGCGCGACGCTCTGGGAGAAGCTCCAGCTCGCGAGGCGCGGGCTGGGTTCGCGGGAGTCGGTGGAGGAGGCGCTCGCCGACGCGCAGCGCGCGACGGTGACGCTGCGCGTGCCGACGCGCCTGTTGATGGAGCAGGCGCGGGCCTGGCTGTCGAGCGCCGGGCCCACGCTCACGCTCTGACGATCAGGGCCGCGTCGTGGTCGAGCCGGGGGCCGTCACGCTGGTCGGCGCCGGCGCGGAGACGGGCGCGGGCTTGTTCTCGATGATCACGCCGCGCTTCGGGAGGCAGGCGTTGACGGTCGCGTCCCACCCGCAGCTCTCCTCGCAGGTGGTCGTGCCGGCGGCCGGCTGCTTGCAGTCCGCCGCGCCGGGGGGCAACCCGGTGGGGGGCTGGGCGCCACCACAGGCGACGGCGAGGGCGGAGACGACGGCGGCGAGCGCGAGGGTCAGGGTGCGGTGCATGATCGTACGAGCCTTTCAGGGGCAACGGCGGAGCGTTGGGGGAGCATTCGTCGCACCCTGGACGAAAAAGAGCAACTTTCGAGGAAGCGACCTCAGTGCCCCGGCGTGCTCTTGGGATTGCGCTGGGAGCGGGCCATCTCGCGCTCGACGGCCTGCAAGTTGCGCTCGAGCTTCACCACCCGCCGATGGTCGGGGCCGTAGTATTTGCGCACGATCCGGAGCGCCTCCTCGATCTGCGCGCGGGCGTTCTCCAGATCGCCCAGGTCCTTGAGCACGAGGCCGAGGTTGTTGCGTCGCACTGCGACGACGTAGTGCTCTTCGCCGAAGGTCGCTCCGCCGATGCGGATCGTCCGGGCGAGGTGCCGCTTGGCCTCCTCCAGGAGCTCCCGGGCCCGCGCGTCGTTGCCTTGCTCGCGCTCCCGCTCGGCCAGCTCGGAGAGCACGCTCGCGAGGTTGCTCAGCACCGACGCCACCTCCTCGTGATCCGGCCCGTACGCGGCCTGCCCGATCGACAGCGCGCGCGTGAGGTGGGTGAAGGCGGCCGCCGGATCGCCGAGCTCGCGCGTGTAGACCGCGAGATCGTTGAGCCGCGGGATGAGCTCCGCGTGGTCCTTGCCGTAGCGGCGCTCGGTGAGATCCACCCAGCGCTCCATGAGCGCCTTGGCCCCGGCGAGATCGTTCTGGCCGCGCAGCACGAGGGCGAGCGTCGTGCAGTCACGCACGATGCTGTCGTGATCGCCACCGTCCTGATCGATGGCGAGCGCGCGCTCGGCCGCCCGCCGCGCGGCGTCGAGGTCGGGGTCGTCCTGCT
This sequence comes from Byssovorax sp., assembly GCA_046351295.1. Taxonomy (GTDB): domain Bacteria; phylum Myxococcota_A; class Polyangia; order Polyangiales; family Polyangiaceae; genus JAXLYT01. The sequence continues at coordinate 27,331 of JAXLYT010000060.1, read as the reverse complement.
CGGTGAGCGTGCGCGCCAGGCCGTTCCAGATCGTCGCGCAGGCGGGGGCGCGATCGCCGTAGAGCCCGATCGCGATCTTGAGCGCCTTCTCGTAGAGCTTGCGCGACTCCTCCGCGGCCTTGGGGTCGCCGGTGCGCGCCCGCTTGGCGACGCGGATCAACAGGTCGATGATCACCTCGCGCGCGACGCCCGCGGCCTCGGCATGCTCGCAGACGATGCGCACGTGCGGGAGCCAGCGCGCGCTCGACTGCCGGGTCGAGAGCGTGTCCTCGCGCTCGGTGGCGTAGCCGGCGTGCACCACGCAGAGCGCGCGCCCGGCCCAGAGGCGCCGCTCGTCGTCGGTGAGGCGATCGCGCACCACGAGCTGCACCAGCCGGTGCACCGAGAGCGACTCGCCCTCGGCCTCGATCAGCGAGAAGCGCCGCAGCGCCGCCACCGCCTCGTCGAGCGCGAGGGGATCGGCCATCGCCGCGCCGAGCGCGGGCGGGGGAGGGAAGGGCGCGTTGGGCTCGAGGCCGTCCTCCAGGTCGACGCGGGGGATGTCGTCGGCGGCGAGGAAGGCGCAGAGGTTGAGCAGCTCGGCCGCGGCCGGCGATCGGCTCTGCACCTCCTTGATGGCGATGTCCCAGGTCGTCGCCACCGTGGGGAGCGCCTGCTGCGAGGCGCCGCGGCGGAGCAGCTCGCGCCTCCTCCGCTCGAAGGTCTCCAGGTACGCGGCGAAGGTGGTGCCCGACTCCTCGATGTACGCGCCCGCCTGCGCGAGCGCGAGCGGCAGGTCGCCGAGCGCCTCGCACAGCTTCTGCGCCGCCTGCCGATCCTGCTGCCCGGTGCGCGCCTGGAGGAAGGCGATCGAGTCCACGCGCTCCATCTCGCGGATCGGGACGAGGTTTGCCACGCCGCGGAAGCTCGCGTTGCGCGTGGTGATCAGCACGTGCCCCGTCGCCGCGCCGGGCAGGTAGGGCACGATCAGCCCCGGCTCGCGGGCGCTGTCGAAGACGAGCAGCCAGCGGCCGTTCTGCGAGAGCCAGCGCTGCACCGCGGTGATCATCGCCCGCTGATCGGGCTCCCGCGGGAAGCTCATCCAGCGCAGGCCGGCGAGGTAGGCCGCGAGCGACGCGAAGTCCGCGGCGAGGATCGAGGGCTCCTCGGCGCGCATCCACCAGACCACGTCGTAGTCGCCGGCGTAGCGGTAGGCGTACTCCAGCGCGATCTGCGTCTTGCCGATGCCGCCGAGGCCGGAGAGCGCCTGCACCGTGTCGCCCGGGCGGCCCGATCGCAGCACCGCGTGGAGCGTGGAGATGTTCCAGCTCCGCCCGGTGAAGGTCGGGTTGCGGGCGTGGGGGACGTTCCAGATCGGCGGCAGCTTCGCCGCGCGCTCGGAGGCCGGGGCCCCCTCGCTGATCGCGCGCGGGGTGCTGCCGGGCTGATCGGCCGCGGCGATCGCCCTCCGGATCCGCGCCGCGATCTCGGCGAGCGCCGCGTCCATGTCGGGCGCCATCGACAGCGCCACGTCGTTCACCGAAGGCTTTTGCCGCCCCGGCTCCGTGAGCGAGGCGAAGGGCGACTGCGCCCAGTCCACCGGGCGCGCCTCGACGAGCAGCGCCGCGGCCTGGCCGAGCCGATCGCGCTCGAGCGCCACGCTCACCTCCGCGGTGAGCGCGTCGGAGGCGAGGAGGTCGGAGCTCACGAGGATGACCACGATCTCTGCCCGCTCGAGGGCGGCCCGGTACGCCTCCGCCGCGTCGGCGCCCGGATCGACCCGATCGCGGCTGAAGGTGCGGATCACGCCGTCTCGCTCCAGCGAAGCGAGGTGCTTCTTCAGGGCGCGGCGCAGCTCGCCGTCCTCCGCGGCGTCGAGGAACACGAGATCGACAGGTCTCTTCGCGGGCATGGTCTCCTTGGCAGGGGTGTCGGCCGAGGCCTCGTCGGGGTCCCCTCGGGAATGCCCCTCCGGGCTCTGGGTGCGGAGTAAAGCATAGCACTGACCCCCCTGTGCCCTCGGAGGGGCTAGAGTGTCGCGGAGTGAGCGCGCCTTTGACCGTCGAAGGCCTGGGGCCAGGCATCGTCCTGCTCGAAAAGTACCGGCTCCTGCGGGAGCTCGGCTCGGGAGGGATGGGGATCGTCTACGCGGCGGAGCACCTCGTGCTCGGCCACCTCCTGGCGATCAAATTCCTGCTCCCCGAGCTGGCCGCGCTGCCCGAGTCCACCTCGCGCTTCCTGCGCGAAGCGAAGGCCGCCTCGCGCATCCAGGGCGAGCACATCGTGCGGGTGCTCGACTACGGCATCCTCAAGAGCCCCGCGCCGCCCGCCGATCCGGAGGGAGCTTCGCCGGGCGCGTCCCCGCCGGTGCACGCTCCTCCGCCGGGCGCAGGCGACCCCGGGCCCGCCGCCGAGGCAGGCGCCGTCGAGGGGGCCGAGCCCGCGCCGCCCATCGAGGGGCAGCCCTTCATCGTGATGGAGTACCTCGAGGGGAAGGACCTCGGCCGCTACCTCAAGGCCGGCGCGCGGTTCTCCATCCAGGAGGCGATCGACTTCATCGTCCAGGCGGCCTTCGCGCTCGCCCAGGCCCACCGCGCGGGGGTGATCCACCGCGACGTGAAGCCCGCGAACCTCTTCGTCACGACCACGGCCGACGGGCGCACCCTCGTCAAGATGCTCGATTTCGGCATCTCCAAGGTCGTCGAGGATGCCGCGCACGACAACCTCGAGCTGACGCGGACGAGCGCGGTGATGGGCTCGGCGCTCTACATGTCGCTCGAGCAGATGCGCTCCACCAAGTCGGTCGACTACCGCACCGACATCTACTCGCTCGGTGTCTCGCTCTACGAGCTGCTCACCCACACGCACCCGTTCACGGCCGAGTCCTTCTCCGAGCTCTGCGTGAAGGTGAGCCTCGATCCGCCCGATCCGATCACCCGCCACCGGCCGGAGATCCCGCCCGCCCTCGGCGACGTGATCGCCCGCTCCTACGCGCGCTACCCGGACGATCGTTACCCGACGGTGGGCAGCTTCGCCTCCGCGCTCGCGCCCTTCGCCTCCGAGGCGACGAAGGTCACGATCCAGGCCATCGAGCGCTTCGAGGCCGCGAGCAGCGGGCAGCTCCCGGCCGTGCGCCCGCCGCCCGGCCCCCGGCCGAACAACGGACGGCGCCCGCTCCCCGTGCCGGGGTGGCTGATGGGCGGCCTCTTCGGCGCCCTCGTGGCGATCGTCGGCTTCTCGTTCTGGCTCCGCCGGGTCACCCCGCCGATCCCGCCTGCCGACGCGGGCGCACCCACCACGGACGCGAGCGCGGACGCGCCGTCCGACGCGCAGGTGGAGGCGCCGCCGGACGCGAGCGCAGACGCCCCGCCGGACGCGAGCGCGGATGCGCCGTCGGACGCGAGCGTGGACGCCCATACGCCGCAGCCGCCGCAGCGCCCATGGCAGTGCCGCGGCAAGCCGAAGGGCGAGATCTACGTCGACGCCCGCGGCATCCGCCGCCCTTGCCCCTGAGCCGGAGGGCGCGGCGACCCGGGGCCACCGTGCCCTCGATCGTGGTAGCCTCGCCCCCCGACCATGAAGCCCTCCCTCTCCTCCGCCCTGCTCGCCCTGGCCGCGTCCGCCTTCGTGGCGCTCCCCCTCGTGATCGGCTGCTCCAACGACATGGATCCGAAGGAGTGCGACAAGATCCGCGGCGAGGCCTTCGATCTGCTCAACAAGGCCCAGCACTGCGACACCGACAAGGACTGTCGCCAGAGCGACTGGCCCGGATGCGCCAAGCCCCTCTCGAACGCCACGTACGACAAGATCAGCCCGATGAAGGCCAGCTACGAGAAGGGCAAGTGCGCCGAGCCGGCGAGCGACTGCAAGGAGCCGCCGCCCGTGTATTGCAAGCAAGGCCTCTGCGTTCACCGCGAGAAGGGCGTGACCGAGGGCTCGGGCAACACCCCGGCCGATCAGATCATCATCAAGTAGCGGCGCGCGCTCATGAACCGCATCCGCGTCCTCACGCTCAACATCTGGAACCGCATGGGCCCGTGGGAGAAGCGCCTGCCCATGATCCGCCGCGGCATCGAGCGCCTCGCGCCCGATCTCGTCGGCCTCCAGGAGGTGATCGAGCACGACGGGAAGAGCCAGGCCGACGAGATCCGCGAGGGGCTCGGCTACGAGGCCGCGTTCGGCCCCGCGCAGGACCTCGGCGGCGGCGTGCGCTTCGGCAACGCCGTGCTCTCCCGCTGGCCGATCCCGCTCTCGCGGGTGTTCCCGCTGCCCGTGCTGGACAGCGGCGAGCACCGGTCGCTCATGCTCGCGGAGATCGCCTCGCCCCACGGGAAGATCCCCTTCTTCGTGACCCACCTCAACTGGAAGCTCCACCACGGGATCGTCCGCGAGGCGCAGGTGTCGGCCATCGCCGAGCTGCTCAAGGCCGAGGCCCCGCTCTCCGGGCTACCCCCGGTGCTGGTGGGCGACTTCAACGCCCAGCCCGAGGCGCAGGAGATCCGCTTCCTCGCCGGGCTCGCCTCGCTCGGCGGCAAGAGCACCTACCTCGGCGACTGCTTCGGCCAGAAGGGCGAGGGCCCGGGCTTCACCTTCGATCCGAGCCGCAACCCGTTCGCCGCGCCGACCCACGAGTACCCGCGCCGCATCGATTACGTCTTCGTGCGCGGCCCCGACACGCAGGTGCGGGGGCTGCCCCTCTCGGCCAGGGTGGTGCTCGACGAGGAAGAAGACGGCGTGTGCGCGACCGATCACTACGGCGTGCTCGCCGAGATCTCCATCTGACCTGGAACGTGGCCCGGGTTTCCGCCCGCTGCGCCATCCGGGCCACGAACATGCCCTCGCCGGCCTCCGGGGTGAGGTGGGCGAGACTACGTCCTAGACCCTCCCGGTTGCGCTGGCGCTCCGGGCGCAACGAGGCTTTGCTTAGGGTCCGGTGAACCGACGACTCCTGCTCGCCACAGCCCTCCTCGCGGCGGCCCTCGCGCCCGCGGCCTTCCTCGGCGCCGAGGGGCAGGCGCGCGGCGGCACCTGCGCCGCCTCGATCGAGGAGAGCCGCCGCCACATGGATCGCGGGCTGGATTTCTTTGACCACCAACGATTCGGCGAGGCGGCCAGCGAGTTCGACGCGGCCTTCGCAGCGCAGCCCTTCAGCGCCGCGCTCTGCAACGCCGCGATGGCCTACGCGCAGGCCAAGGACTACAAGAACGCGATCCTGCGCTACCAGGCCTTCCTCCAGGCCGAGCCGAACCCGCCGGATCTCGTGCGGATCAAGAAGACGATCACCTGGCTCGTCGCCCAGCAGGCCGCGCTCGACGCGGCGAGCAGCGACGGCGGTCCGGGCGCGCAAGGGGCCGACGGAGGCGTGGGCGACGCAGGCGTGTCGCTGCCCTTCGACTTCGCGGACGCGGGCGCGGGCAACGTCCCGCCGCCGCCCGAGCTGATGGCCGCGCTCCAGTCGCAGGTGGTGATCGAGAGCCAGCCGCCGGGCGCGCCGCTGCGCATCTTCGCGAAGCGCGCCGGCGCGCAGCCCTTCAAGATCGGCGACAAGAACCCCGGGTGGGACAAGGTCACGCCGGCCGTCAAGACGCCGTACGACATCTCCCTGCCCGAGGGGGACTACCACCTCGTGATCGACGCCTTCCAGGACTACAAGGCGAGCGAGACCGATCTGCACCTCGCGCTCGGGCGGGTCTACTCCTTCAAGGCCAACCTCTCGCAGGGCACCTTCCTCGGCTTCCTCCACGTCACCGCGCCCGTCGAGGGCGCGCCGGTCTACCTCGACGATCCGCCGCCGCACCGGCGCCACGCCTGGGGCAGCACCCCGTACGGCGATCTGCTCGAGTCCGGCGAGCACCGGATCTTCATCGAGGTGCCCGGCTTCGAGCCCTTCTCGCAGAAGGTGAGCATCGAGCACGGCAAGGTGGTCGAGCTCGCGGCGCCGCTCGAGCGCGAGCGCTTCGGCTACCTGCGGGTCGACGGGAACGCCGAGGAGGTGAGCGTCAAGGTCGACGGCGTCTACTACGGCTCCTACAGCCCGATCGGCGAGCCGCTCAAGATCCGCCTCGCGAGCGGCGCCCACGAGATCGAGCTCGCCGCGTCCGGGCGCAAGACGTTCAAGGGCAAGGTCGACGTGCCGCGCGGGCAGGAGATCGCGGTGCACGGGCGGCTGAGCTACACGCCGCCGCGGAGGGACGCGGCCCTGAGCGGCGCGCTCGCGGCGGGCGCGATCGTCGGGGGCGTGTACCTGCTCGGGCGGCCCTCGCACGCGTTCGTCAAGGACTTCTCCTCGCCGATCGGCCTGCGCTCGACCGACGCCGACGGCCAGCCCTGGTTCAAGGTGGGCGGAGGCGTGGCCCTGGGGCTCGCGGGGTTGCTCACGGCGGCCACGGTGTACACCATCATCAACGATCCGAACCCGCCCTCGCGGCTCGTGCTCGACGAGGCGCAGGAGCTCGAAGGCTCGCCCGTCCGCAAGAGCTGCGTGACGCTGAAGTCCGTCGCGCCGACGGTCGGACCGGGTCAGGCCGGGGTCCTGCTGCAAGGAAGCTTCTGATTTCGCCCCGCGGCGGGCCGGTGTAGGCATCCCGCATGTCCTTCGCCGACCACCCCCCTTCGCTGCGCGAGATCGACGACGCCCGTCTCGAGGCCCTCATCGAGACCATGTTCCTCGCCGCCTACGCAGACGGCGACTTCGGGCCGGAGGAGCGGGCGCACTTCAACAAGAGCGTCGAGTCGCTCACCGATCGGCGCATGTCCGAGGACACCGTGGAGAAGCTCGTCGCGCGGATGCTCGCCGATCTCGAGCAGCAGGGTCGCGACGCGCGGCTCGCCTCGGTGCGGCAGCGCCTCGACAGCGTGGGCGCGCGGCGGACGGCCCTCGGCCTGACGATCCAGGTGGTCGCGGCCGACGGGATCATCCGGACGAGCGAGCGGGAGCTGATCATGGATCTGGCCGACGCGCTGGAGATCGATCGAGACGCCGCCGCCGATATGGTGCGCGACCTCGGCGGCTGAAGGTGTCCCCCGTTTCTCTTGGCGCGATCCGGCCGAAATCGCGGTAAAGTCGTCCTCCGTGAACTGGTCCACCACCGGCTCGCATCTGATCCCCTTCCCCGTCCCGGGCACCACGCTCACGTCGACGCGCGGCAACTACATGGTCGGCGCGCTGATCGGGGACGGCCAGTACGGGTCCGTCTACGAGTGCGTCGGGCCCTTCGATCAGCCCTACGCGCTGAAGATGCTGCGGCCGGCGAACAAGGCGTACCAGACGGTCAAGGACGAGTGGTCGCGGGAGATGCTCCGGCTCGAGAGCTTCCGGCACCCGAACATCGTCTACATCCACGACGCGTTCGAGAACAATTTCCTCTTCTACCTGGCCCTCGAGCGCTGCGACACGAGCCTCCGCAACCTGCTCGGCCGGCCGATGGCGGGGCTGCTGCTCATCGAGATCTCCCGCCAGCTCCTGATGACGCTCCAGTACCTGCACGACAACGGCGTCGTCCACTCGGACCTCCACGCCGGCAACGTGCTGATCTCGCAGATCGATCACAACCCGATCGTCAAGCTGACGGACTTCGGCGTCGCCCACCTGCTCGACGGCAACACCCGCTGGTACCGGCCGCAGGTGGCGAACCCCAAGATCCTCACCCCCGAGCTCGTCACCGCCGGCTACACCACCGCCCAGAGCGACCTCTACCAGCTCGGCCTGCTGCTCTACCAGATGCACACCGGCCAGCCCGCCATGGACGTGAACGCGGCCTACCCGGAGATCACGCGGCAGATCGCCGAGGGCACGCCGCGGCAGAAGGCCGAGGCCCTCGGGACGCCGCTGAGCGGGGTGATCGCCAAGCTCCTCCGCCGCCGCGACGCCTACCGCTACCAGTCCGCCCGCGAGGTCTGGGACGATCTGCGGCAAGTGCCGCGCTGGTAGCAGGGCGGCGGGGGATCGCGGTAGAACGCGGACATGCCCCGCGTCGTCTCGCTCACGCCCGCCGTGTTCCACCTGTCCGAGGCCGTCAACAACGTGTCACGGACGTACGGAGAGAACCCGATCGTCCCCCGCGGCCCTCGGCTCAAGCCCTTGATCGACAAGGTGCGGAGCGGCATCCAGGCGGCGCTCGGCGCGCCCAGCCACGAGCCGATCCTCCTCACCGGCTCGGGCTCGACGGCGATGGCGGCGGTGATCGGCTCCTGCCTCCGACCCGAGGAGCGCCTGCTCGTCATCCGCAACGGCGCCTACGGCGATCGCATCCTCGAGTACGCGCGCACGGTGAAGCAGCCGGTGATCGACCACGAGCTGCCCTACGGCGAGCGGCCCGATCTCGCGAAGATCGAGGCGATTTTGGCCTCCGATCAGGCCGACGCCGTGGCGATGGTCTACGGCGGCACCTCGACCTGCACGCTCAACCCGGCGGCCGAGGTTGGCGCGCTCACGAGGAAGTACTGCAAGAAGTACCTGCTCGACGGGATCAGCTCGCTCTTCGTCGAGCCGATGGATCTCGACGGGTGGAACGTCTCCGCGGTGATGGGCTCCTGCAACAAGGGCCTGCACAGCCACCCGAACCTGACCATGGCCCTCGTCCGGCACGACCTGCTCGCCGCGATGGAGACCATCGCCCCGCGCGCGCCGAACCTCGAGCTCTACAAGACGTACAAGGCCCAGAAGGACGGCTCGCACCCCTACACGATCGATCCGATGAGCCTCTGCCAGACGGCCGCCGCGCTCGATCACCTCGCCTCGCAGGGCGGCGTCGCGGGGCGACACGCGATCTACCAGGAGCGGGTGAAGCTGCTCCGCGCGGGTTACGAGGCGCTCGGCCTCACCATCGCCCGCTGGGACAACATGCCGCTCCAGTCGATCGGCACGGCGCTCCACATCCCGGCGAGCACGACGTACGACGCCATGGCGACGCGCCTCTCCACCGAGCCCGTCGACGATCACCTCTTCGAGATCTACGCCGCCCAGGGCAAGCTCTCGGACAGGCTCTTCCGCATCTTCAACATGGGCGAGTACCCGCTCGAGGCCTACGCGATCTTCCTCCGCGCCCTCGCGCGGGTCATCTGATCGCGGCCGCTACTTCTTGTCGCTCTTCTTCTTGGCGGAGCCGGCGTCGCCCGCGCCGGCGTCGGCCGCGTCGCCGATCGAGAGCAGCTCGATCTCGAAGACGAGCGGCGCGTTGGCGGGGATCTTCGGGGGCGAGCCGCGCTCGCCGTAGGCCAGGCGCGACGGGATGGTGAGCTTGCGCTTGCCGCCCACCTTCATGCCGGGGAGGCCGAGGTCCCAGCCCTTGATGACGCCGCCCTTGCCGATCTCGACGTCGAAGGGCTTCTTGCCGACCGAGGTGTCGAACATGAAGTTCGTGCGGAGCAGGCGGCCGGTGTAGTTGACCTTCACCTTGTCGCCCTCCTTGCACTCGGGGCCCTCGCCGACCTTGAGGTCTTCCTTGATGAGATCGGCGGGCTCGGGCGCCTCGGGCTCCTTGGTGGCGGCGGGGCGCGTGTCGGGCGCAGGCTCGGGCACGGGGGAGGTGCAGCCGGGGAGGGCGGCGAGGAGAGCGGCGGCGGCGACGGGGTAGGCGAGGCGCATGAGGCGTCTTAGGGCCCGCGAATGGGCATGTCACGCGATATTGATCGGGGTTCCCCTCCCGTTCCCGTTCCCGCTCCCGCTGCCCCCTCCCGCTCCGGGTTGCGGGAGCGGGAACGGGAGCGGGAGAGGGCAGAGGTCGGAAATCGGCGATCGAGGGGGGCTTGGGCGGGGCCCCGAAAAGGGGAGCTCCCGGCGCCTCGATGCTACCGTGCGCGGGCTGTGTCCTCCGACTTCACCGTGGGCGCGCTCGCCCTCGCCGACCCGCGCGCCAACGCGGTCGGCGCCGTCCGCCTGACGCTCCTGCCGGACCTGCTCCGGATCGAGCTGGTGCGCGCGGCGGGCTTCTCGGAGGGGTTCGTGCCCGGGAGCATGGCGCAGGGCGGGCGGTTCGAGGTGCCCTACAGCGCGGTGCGGGGGCTCGTCCGGAGTGGGCGTCTCCTGTTGTTGACGCTGGATCCCGCCGTGTCCTCGCCGTACACGCGCTTCGCCCTGGCGCGCTTCACCGACGACCCGGCCGAGGCGCTCGGGCAGATTCAGAAGGCGCGCACCGCGGGGCGCTGGGCGGCCCTGGTGCTTCCCTGGCCGCTCGGCCTGCTCTCCGCGGAGCTCGCGCCGGTCTCGTGGGTGGGCGGCGCGCTCGGGCGCGTGTCGCTCGGGATCGTGGCGGCGGCGCTCTTCTGGCTGCTGGCGCGCGAGTCGCTCTCGCTCGTCACCTGGGGCGGGCCCGCCTCCGATCGGCTGCGCGACGACTTCGAGCTCAAGCTCTCGCGCAAGCTCGGCATGGCGGCGGCCGAGCCTGCGGCGCCGTATTTCCTCGCCCGGCCGCGGCGGGTGCGGCTCCCCGCAGCGCCGGACGTGGAGCTCATGGAGATCCCGGATCTCTTGCCTCCGCGGGCGCCGGTGCGGCGCATCTTGCCGCCGCCGACGATCGTGGTGGAAGCGCCTCCGCCGATGATCGTGGTGGAAGCGCCTCCGCCGGCGATCGTGGTGGAAGCGCCTCCTCCGGCCCCGCCGCCGGCGCCGCCGATCGTCGAGGCCGAGCGGCCCGCCCCGCTGCCTGCGCCGCTCCCGATCGCGCTGGAGGCGCCCGCCTTGCCGCGCGTGGCGGAGCCGCCTCCGCCGCCCGCGCCGAGGCGCACGCCGCGCTTCGTGCGCCCGGCGGCCCTGCTCCTCGCGGCCTCGCTCGGCGCGGTGGGGACGATGCTCTTCCTCGGGCGCTACGGCGCGCCGAAGACGCCTCCGCCCCCGGTGCCGGCCGCGGTCCGGGGCCTCGCGTCGGCCGTGAGCCGGGCCCGCGTCGTGGCCGAGGAGCCGCCCGATCCGGCGAACGAGCACCGCCCGCGCTGCGTGTGCATGCGCAGCGACTCCCCGCTCTGGAAGGACCCGCTCCCCGCGCTCCGCATCCTGACCTACACCTCGGACGAGCAGCTCGCGACCTCGCTGGAGCCGGCGCCCGATCGGCGGGGGAGGCCGCAGTACGTCTTCGATCTCGCGGTGGTCAACGACTCGGCCCGGCCCCTCTCGGACATCCGGGTGACGCTGACGTTCGCCCGCCGGAGCAAGGAGGGAAAGCGGATCGGCGCGACCGATCGCGGCCTCTTCTGGGCCGGCGCGCTCCAGCCGGGCCACGCGGTGAAGTGGCACGTCAAGGCGCCGGGGAGCGAGGTGACGATGGACGCCAGCGTCAACGACGTGATCGACGAGGACCGCGTGAAGACGGCGCCGCCCGACGCCTTCGTCGAGCTCGCCTCCTCGAAGGCCCGGGTGCTCCGCGCCCACGCGGCTATGATGCTGGCCTACCTCGGCGACGCGCGGGCGAGGGACATCGCGCTCTCCCTCGGTGGATCGAGCGAGGCCGATCGCGCGCTCGCGGGCGAGCTCGCCCGGGTGAGCGCGCCCCTGCGCGTGTGCTCCGTCACGCGCGAGGGCGATCACCTGAGCGCATGCGTGTTCAACGCCTCGATGTCACCGCGACCGAACGTGGTGCTCAAGCCCTCGCCCGCGGGCAGCGAGCCGGCCGAGTACCCGCTCGGCGGGGTCGTGCCCGTGCACGAGGGCATCCGGGTGGAGCTGCCCCTCGCGGGTGACGAGGCGCCCGCCGCGTGGGAAGCCGCAGGCGCCGACGCGCCCTGATCCGCCGGGCTCAGGGGCTACAGACGTTGTAGCCGGGCGGCAGGAGCTTGCTGCCCTTGCACATCGTCTGCACATCGCCCCCCTGGGTGTTGACGATGGGACACATCGTCGACGGATCGGCCGGATCGCAGAGCTGCACGTTCGGCCAGTCGCAGCTCTCCTGGCAGCTCACGGTGTCGTAGAAGCTGTTGTTGTTGCCGAAGAACACGCGGTGGGCGCAGCAGAAATTCCCGGCGGGGCACTGGCCCGGGAGCTGGCACTCGATGCGCGTCTCGAGCCCGTCGTTGGCCACGAAGGTCTTGCAGCCGTCGCTGTCGGCGGGCGCATCCACGCAGGTGGCGTAGGGCGGGCCGCTCGTCTGGTAGTTGTCCCAGCAGCACGCGCTCATCCCGCCGAGCGGGCAGGTGGTGTCGCCGCACGCGACGCTCGTGCTGCCGCTCGACGAGGAGCTGCTGGAGGAGGACGAGCTGCTCGACGAGGAGCTGCTGGAGCTGGAGGACGAGCTGCTCGACGAGGAGCTGCTGGAGGAGGACGAGCTGCTCGACGAGGCTCTGCTGCTCGACGCGCCGCCCGCGCCGCCCGCGCCGCCTGCGCCGCCCGTGCCGAAGACCGAGCCGGTGGTCGTGTCGCCGTTGAAGAGACCGTCGCCTGCGATGTCGATGCCCCCGCACCCGGCGGCGACGCCGAAGGCGCTGGCAGCGGTGATCGTGAGGAAAAGAAAGGTCGCTCGGTTCATCGGGGCCTCCGCGCGTCACGGAGCGTAGCGTCACGGAGGCGATGAGGCGAATCTTGTTTTTCCGGGCCGCGCGCGCTTTGACATCCACCCCCGGCCGCGGCACAAGGCTCGCCCATGGGCGCTTCCTCTGCTGTTTCCGCCGCGGTCTCGTCGCTCGGTGTCTCCGGTGAGGTCGCGGTCGTCGATGGGCTCGCCGATCCGGGGGGCCTGATCCAGGCGCTCGGGCGTGACGCGATCGTGCTCCGGGCCTTCGCGCTGCTCGGCAAGGGAGAAGCGACGTTCGGGCCCCTGCCTGCGCCGCTCTTCTGGGTCTCGCTCCGCCGCGGTGAGGCCGCTGCGCGCAAGGTCGCGCTCGACGGGGGACCGATGTCCGAGGGAAAGGTCGAGCGCGTCGTGCTCGATCACGCGGACGAAGACTGCTGCGACGCGCCCTCCTGCGCGCTGCACCGCCGCCGCGGATCGGTGGTGCTGGAGTTCGCGGCGAGCGGCGGAGAGGTCGAGCGGCTGCTCGTGACCGAGCAGCGCGCGCCCGAGGGGACGAAGCTCTCCGCCGCGCGCGCGGTGGGCGAGCGCCTGGCCGATTTCCTCGGCGTCCCGCTCGACGCGCCCGCCGCCGACAGCGGCGAAGAGGGCGCGCTCCCGGAGCCGATCGCTCCGCAGCTCGGCGCGGTCGAGCTCGCCCGCTTCGCGCTGCGCAGCGAGTCCGATCGCTACGTGCTCCGCGATCACCGGAGCCGCGGGCCGAAGGAGAGCGCGGGGCGCAACACGGTGGTGGGCGCGCTGCTGCTCCTCGTGGCCGCGGCCGCGGGGTTCGAGGGCTTCTCGGCGTACACGGCACACGAGCAGGGGAAGAGCATCGCCGGAGGGGCGCTCTTCGCCCTCTTCGCGCTCGCGGGCTACGCGTTCCTCGGCGTGGCCCGCTTCTCGTCCCGCTACGGCGCGACCTCGAGCCCGCTCTGCGCGATCGGGCGCGACAAGCTGGTGATCCTGCCCTGGGTGAGCCGCGACGGCGCGATCGATCTCCGCCCCGAAGGCCGCTTCGGCGCGGCGATCCCGCTCGGCGAGGTGCGCGCGCCCTCGGTGAAATCGCGCGGCGATCTCTTCGGCGTCGAGATGGACACCGATCACGGCCCGATCGACGCGATGATCACCGAGCACGAGTCGGTGGCGCGCTACTGGGCCGAGGTGCTCACCCGCCACGCGAACGAGGTGCGCCACCCGCAGGCGGGCGCGTCGGCGCGCCAGCGGGCGAGGCAGCGCGCCCGTGAAGAGATGGCTCAGGCAAAGAGCTGATCGACAATAGGCCGATCGACAAAAGAAAGAGCCCGGAGCGCGATGCCCCGGGCTCGTTCGTTGTGGCGACGGTGATCAGCCCGCAGCTTCGGGCTCGTAGACGACCTCGCGCTCCGGCGTGGCCTCGGCGGCAGGAGCCGGCGCGGCGGCGGGCGCCTCGGCCTTCTTCGCGGCAGCCTTCTTGGGAGCGGCCTTCTTCGCGGCAGCCTTCTTGGGCGCGGCCTTCTTCGGCGCAGCCTTCTTCGGCGCGGCCTTCTTCGCGGCGGCCTTCTTCGGCGCGGCCTTCTTCGCGGCCTTCTTGGGCGCAGCCTTCTTCGCGGCCTTCTTCGCCGGAGCAGCGGCAGGCGCCGCCTCGCCCGCAGGAGCGGCGGTCGCGCCCTCGGCGGCCGGAGCAGGCGCAGCAGCCTTCTTCGCGGCCTTCTTCGGGGCAGCCTTCTTCGCGGCCTTCTTGGGGGCGGCCTTCTTCGGCGCGGCCTTCTTGGGAGCGGCCTTCTTCGGCGCGGCCTTCTTCGCGGGGGCCTTCTTGGGCGCGGCCTTCTTCGCGGCGGGGGCGGCCTCGGGCGCGGGGCCGAGAGCGCCGGTGGCCTGGCTCCGCCACGCGAGCAGCGTCTGGGCGCGGCGCGCGGCCGTCGCGGCGGACAGCTCCGGACAGGCCTTCTGGATGCGCTCGGTGAGCGTCGCCTTCGACGGACCGGGCTCGTCGAGCAGATCGGGCGCGAGCTGCTCGAGCACCGCGTCGGCCTTGAAGGCGGCGCGCAGCTCGGCGCGCTCCTCGTTGGTGCCGCGCGCGGTGGCGATCAGCGCGCGACCGCGATCGCTCACGGCGAGCGCGTCGCCGTCGGTCAGGAAGCCGAGGCTCTTCGCGGCGTGGATCGTGTAGTCGATGTGGCGGAGAGAGATGTCGGTCTTCTGCTCGATGTCTTTGCGCGAGGACGCGCCGGAAGCGATGGCTTCGACGATGCGCCGAACGTTCTCGAGGCTGTCGGCCTGGGGGATCTCGATCGAGGTCAGAGTGCGATGTGCCATGGACGCCGTGAATACCACGATCGCTCGGGGGTGAGGCCAGGATCATCGACGGATCTAGGGTGTTTTTTTCGAGGCGCGCTTTCGCGTACGCCCGCGCGCCCGAGACTCAGGGCTCGAAGAGCATCTGCGCGGTCGTGTGGGGGAGGGCGTCGGGCCGGGCGGCGTCCGCCTCGGCGAAGAAACCGCCGGCCACCCCGAGCTTTCCGCCGATCGAGAAGGCCTGGAGGCGGATTTTCGCACGGTCATTCGCGAAAAAGGGCTTGCGGAACGCGATTTCCGCGAAGCGGGCGAGCCCGGCCGGGGCGCGGCCGAGGGTGGCGAAGCGGCGGAGGGCGGCCTCCTCGAACATCTGCGGGTACACGAGTGAGTTGACGTGCTGGTTGGCGTCGGTGTGGCAGAGGCCGAAGGCGATCAGCGTGGGATCGACGGCGGGGGCCTCGTCGAGGGGCACGGCCCCCTCGGGCAGACCGAGGAGCGCGGCCGGCGGGCGGGTCTCGGCCACCGTCTCGGGGATCGCCGGAAACCCCGGTAGATCCAGGCGAAGCACCTTGCGATCGGCCGGGGCGGCGAAGAGGCGGGTGAAGACATGCTCGGCGAAGACCCGGCCGGCGACGGCCACGTCGCGCGAAGGAGGGCGCAGGAACGACTGGATATGCCCGAGCGGCGCGCGGAGCTCGACCCACATGTCGAGGAGGATCCGCTCGACGGCGCCGTTCTTCTCGGCGCGCGCGAGATCGTAGCGGCCCTCGACGGTGAGGGGGTTGACGGGCGCGAACGGGCCGGGGGTGCCCTCGACGATGAGCCGGGAGAGGATCGGGACGATGCCCGCCTTGCGCATGCCGGGCGCCGCGGGGTGGTGCTGGAGGAGCTTGCTCCACACCGACTCGCCGAGGCCGAAGGCGAGCGAAGGGAGCAGGAGGCGGCCGTCCTGGCTCGCGTCTTCGTAGCGGAACGCGACCTCCGTGGTCGTTCGTTGCTCGGCGGGGACTTCGGGAGGCGGAGGGAAGGTGAGCATGGGTGAGTCGGCTATAGCGCAGGGGCACGCGAAGGAAAGGCCCGCCCGCGCGGCGCCTCAGACCGCTTCCAGCTTCTCGGCGAGCTTCTTCGCGATGAGGTACGCGTCGCCCGGCCAGCGCGCGGAGAGGTAGCGACCGTCTTCCACGAGGAAGGCGGGACCGTCGTCCTGCTCGGTGCCGCGCGCGGTGAGGGCCATCGGGCCGCGCTCGAACTGCGCCTTCGGATCGCGGAGCGCGGCGCGCACCTCCTCTTCGACATAGGCCGGATAGGTGCGGTAGTAGCGCCCGAGCTTCCAGAAGGTGAGCAGGTACGCGGTGCGCTCCATGTACTTCGGCAAGCAGGTGGTGCGGCTCCGCGCGAGCACGCTCTCGCCCGTCTCGGGATCGCGCGCGCGGGCGAGCACCAGCACGCCGTGGCAGATGGCGGCGACGGGGCGATCGAGCTTCCAGAAGGCGGCGATCTTGTCCTGGAGCAGCGCGCTCCCGAGGTACTGGCGCATCCCGGGCGCATGCCCGCCGGCGAGGAAGAGCGCATCGAACGAGGAGGGATCGATGCTGTCCCAGCGAATGGGCTTCTCGAATTCGGGCGCCTGCTCCATCTCCGCGTAGAAGCGCCTGGGCTCGGGCTCGGCGCCGAGCTGACCGAAGAGCACGCCGGTGAGGAGGAGCGGATCGGCCGCGGGCTTGTTTCCGTGCTCGGTGGCGAAGATCACCTCGTGGCCGCGGCGCGTGAGCAAGCGCCAGGGGACGGCCACCTCGGTCACGTCGAAATCATGATCGGGGAGCGGGAAGAGGATGCGCTTCGTGGAGGGGCCAGGCGCGCTCAATCTTCGTCCTTCCCGGCGCCGGAGAAGCCGTCCTCGCGCCTGGCGAAGAGGACGTTGAAGGTGGTGAGCGAGCCGTAGCAGCCGGTGATGTAGCTCTGGAGCTGCACCTTCTCGGCGTCGGAGAGGCCCTCGCTCGCGTTGACCTTCTGCTCGAGCACGCGGAGCTTGTCGCGGATCATCACGATCTTGTGGAAGAAGGCGTCGAGGGGGACGCGCTTCTCCTGGATGCCGGCCTTGCCGGGCTTGAGGATCAGCTCGCCGCCCTCCCAGCGCCCGCCGATCTCCGCGTCGCCGAGGCCGAGCTCGTCGGAAAGCACCTCGCGCAGGACGCGCCTGAACTCGCCGATGTCCATGTCGATGTCGATCTCCTGGGGAAGGGGGTGCAGAGGTGCGCGCGGCGCGGGAGATGAAGAAGCGGAGGTCGCGGGCCGCTGCGGGCTCGGGCTCGCGGCGCGGCGGCCCCGAGGCTCGCCGGCGGCGCGTGGCGGAGGAGGAGGCGCGGCGGCCCCGCGGGGGCGGTAGCGCGAGCAGGTGGACTTGGCCGAGACCGGCGGCGGGTACACCTGGAGCGCGCAGTCGCCGACGCGGCCGAGCTTCGGATCGTTGTGCGCCCGGGTGAAGGCCCCGCAGCTCCCGCATCGGCCTTCGTAGTCGGTCGCCGGATCGCTCACGGCCGGCAAGCCTACCTGCCTCGGCCCGGCGCCGCGAGAGGGTAGGGGCCGGCCCCGTGACAATCGGCTATCGTTCGGCTCGTGCGCCCCTCCCTCGCCTCCCTCCTCGCCCTCGGTCTGCTCGGATGCACGAGCCCCTCGCCGCCGGCCCCGGCGCCCGCCGCGCCGCCCATCGAGCAGGCCGCGGCGCCGCTCCGCTTCATCGAGGACGACATGCCGGGCGCGATCGCCAAGGCGCGGGCCGAGCACAAGGTCGTCTTCGTCGATGCGTGGGCGCCCTGGTGCCATAGCTGCCTGAGCATGAAGAGCTTCGTGCTCGGCGATCCCTCGCTCCGGCCGCTCGCGGGCAAGGCGGTCTTCGCCGCCATCGACGCCGATCGCCCCGAGAACGCGGCGTTTCTGGAGAAGCACCCGATCAAGGCCTTGCCGACCTTCTTCGTGATCGATCCGGACGATGGACACGCCCTCGGCTACTGGGTGGGCTCCTGCTCGGTCGGCGAGATGCGGAGCTTCATCGAGGAGGGCGTGCAGGAGAAGGCCGGCGGCGACCGGGATCCAGCGGCGCGCGCCTTCGCCGAGGCTCGCGCGGCCCACGCCGCGGGCAAGCTCGACGAGGCCGTGGAGGCGTACACGAAGGCCGTCGATCAGAGCGTGCCCGGCTGGCCCAGCCGGAGCGCGGCGATCCTCGGGCTCGTCGAGGCATTGCGCGGCAAGAAGGCCTGGCAAGCATGCGCCGATCGTGGGATGCGCCACATGGCCGAGATCAAGGGCGCGGTGATGCCGATCGACGCCACGGCCTACCTGCTCGAGTGCGCGAAGGAGCTCCCGGCCTCGCCGGCGCGCACCGAGATGATCGCGGCGGCCACGAAGCGCCTCCGCGCGCTGTGCGACGCGCCGCCCGAGGGGAGCTCGGTCGACGATCGGGCCGACGCGCTCGACATCCTGAGCGACGCGCTCGACGAGGCGGGCGACAAGGCGGGCGCGAAGGCCGCGCAGGAGAGGCGGCTCGTGCTGATGGAAGAGGCCGCGAAGAACGCCCGCACCAAGGAAGAAGCGCAGACCTTCGACTACGGGCGCGCCAACGCCTACCTCGCCCTCGGCCGCGCGCCCGAGGCGATCCGCATGCTCGAGGAGCGCGAGAAGGAGATGCCGGGCGCGTACGAGCCGCCCGCGCGCCTCGCCTCGGTGCTCAACCGCGCCGGCCGCCCCGCCGAGGCCCTGCCCGCGGTGGAGCGCGCGCTCGCCCACGCCTACGGCCCGCGCCGCCTGCGCTACCTCGCGCTGCGCGCCGCGATCCTCCACAAGCTCGGCGAGAGCGGCAAGGAGGTCTCCACGCTGAAGGAAGAGATCCAGGGTTACGAGGCGCTCCCGCCCGGACAGGCGAGCCCCGAGAGCCTGGCCGACGCCCGCCGCCGCCTCGCCGAGGCCGAGAAGATCCCCGCGCCCGCGCCCCCGGCGAGCGCGCCTCCGCGCTGAGATCCACCGATGGATCCAGCCCCGCCCGCGCCGCTCGACCCAGCCCGCGCGACGACGCGCACGCTCCTCCGCTTCAGCCTCTACGGCCTGCTCGGCGGCGGTGCGCTCTTCCTGCTCACGGTCGCGGACAGCCTGCTGCTCCTCGGCCTTCGTCCGGACGGCCTCGCCCGCACGCTCCGCTTCCTGATGCTGCTCGCTGTCACCGTGGCGGGCACGGCGCTCGTCGCGCTCGTCGCGGGCCTCTTCGCCGTGCTCCTCGACGCTGCGCGCCTGCTCGTGCTCACCGCGCTGCGCCGCCTGCCGCGCCGGCTCGCCCCTCCGATGGAGCGCGCCGCGAGCCTGACCCTGGGCGCGCTGATCGTCGCGCTGCCGATCGACGCGCTCACCGGCCTCTCCCCGCGGGGCCCGAAGGCGATGCTCAAGGCCGCCGCCACCGGCTACCACCTCTACGTGAGCCCGATCCCCTTGATCGTGGGCGGATTTCGCCCGCTCTACCTGCTCGCGATCGTCCTGCTCGTGACGCTGCTCATGGGCGCGGGCGCCGCGCTCGCGTCCCCGCGCGGCCCGCGAACGCGCCCGATCTCGCTCGTGATCACGGCGATCCTGGGCGCGATCGTCCTCTACGCCTACCACTACGATTCACGCCCCACCTACGGGCACAGCGAGGGCACGCTCCATGTCCCGCCTCGCGGGCTATACGCTGCTCACCATCTACGCCGCGGGCTTCGCGGTGTGGCCGCGGGCGGCCTCGATCCGGGAGGGCGCCCCCGGCCCCGCTGCGCCGCGCGGGGATCGCGCCGGCGCGCTCTCGATCGCCGCGATGATCTTCGCGCAGGTGGGGATGAACGGGAGCCCCACGGTGAAGGCCCTGTTCTGGAACCGATCGGTGATCGCCCGCCGCTACCTGGAGCTCGGGCGGAGCCTCGTCGATCGCGATCACGACGGGTACTCCCCGCTCTTCGGCGGTGGAGACGCGGACGATCACGACCCTGCCCGTGGCCCCGGCGCGCGGGAGATCGCGGGCAACGGCATCGACGACAACGGGATCGGCGGCGATCTCGATCCGGCCCTGCTCGCCTCCGCGCCGCGCGCCCCGCTGCCCGGAGAATTCGTTGCGATCGCAACGATCGATCCGTCCGCGAGCCCGCGCGAGGCGCCCCCCGGCGCGGTGGATCTGGCCTCCCCCGAGGCCGCCGGGAAGGCCGCGGCGAGCGATGCCTCCGACCTGCCCTCGGTGATCCTGATCTCCGTCGACGCCCTCCGCGCCGATCGGCTGAGCCTCTACGGCAACCCCCGGCCGACCTCGCCGAACCTCGCCCGCTGGGCCTCCCGGGGCCTCGTCTTCTCGCGCGCCCTCTCCCAGGCCACCAACACCGGCCATTCGTTCTGCTCGCTGCTCCGCTCGTCCTACGGCGACGCGGTGGTCGACCCCGGCGTGCCCACGCTCACCCGGCTCCTCGGCAAGGCCGGCTACCACCGGGCCTTCCTCAACTCGCGGAGGCTCGACGACTGGCTGCTCCAGAAGCGCTGGCAAGCGTACCGATCGACGATGATCGACGGCTTCGACGTGCTGCACCTCGCGGGTGGGGCCTGGTGGACGGCCGAGGAGCTGACCTCGGGGGCGATCGCGTACGTCGATCGGCTCCCGGCGGGGCGGCCCGAGTTTCTCTGGGTCCATTACAACGACACCCACCAGCCCCGCGTGCCGCGGACGACCTTCGGAACGGGCGATCTCGACGTGTACGACGCGGCGGTGGCCTTCACCGACGCGCAGATCGGGCGCCTGCTCGATCACCTGGAGGAGCGCGGGATCCTGAAGCGGGCGATCGTGATCGTCACGGCCGATCACGGCGAGAGCTTCTTCGAGCACGGGACCTTCGATCACAGCAACAAGCCGTACATGGACAACGATCACGTGCCGCTCGTGATCCTCGCCCCCGGCGTCTCGCCCGCGCGGATCGAGTCGCCGGTGGGCCTCGTCGACATCGCCCCGACGGTGCTCGCCCGCGCGGGTCTCTCGGTGCCCGACGTCTACCGCGGGATCGATCTGCTGGCCGCGGCGAAGCTCCCCGTCTTTCCGTCGCGGCCGATCGTCACCGAGCCGCCGCGCAACGATCCCGACGCGGCCTTCTTTGCGTGGGCGCTCGTCGAGGGGCACCACAAGTACCTCTACGATCGGAAGGGGATGACCGAGGAGCTGTACGACCTCGACGCGGATCCGGCGGAGCAGCGGGACCTGAGCGAGCGCGATCCGGAGCGCGCGGCGCGGATGCGAGGCACGCTCGGGCGGATGCTCGATCTGGAGAGCAACCGGCGGCCGCGGCCTCCGCGCTGAGGTGCCGGCGCGGGGCGATCCTCGAACGTCAGCGCGCGAAGGCGCTCATTTCTGGAAGCAGTAGAGGTGCGCCATCGCGTTGCACATCAAGTTCACCCCCTTGTCCCAGTTGATGGTCGCCAGTCCCGCCTGGCCGGCGATCCCGTTCGTGATGCTGGGGTTAACCCCCGTCCAGTTGGAGCACGTGCCGTCGCCCCCGTTCCCCTTGGTCCCCGTCCAGACGAGCTCGCCCGTTTGCAAGCCGAAGGTCTCGTCCAGATCGATCCCGTGGATCAGGGGCGCCGCGGAGGCCGCCAGGTCCGTCCCGCTGTTCAGCACCGGGGTGCCGTCGAGGAGCTGGTAGGGCGTCTGCCCCGGCATGAGCCTCATCACGGGCTGCGAGATCGCGTCGGTCGTCCACGAGACCCACTGTCCGCCGAGGTTCGCGTTCATGGCGGCCCCGCTGCACTTCAGGTCCGCCCCGTTCGCGCCGTTGAGCGCCGATCCGAACGGCGCCGCGGTGACGAAGACGTACTTGGTCGGGACGCACGCACCCTTTCCATTGCACGACTTCGCGGCAAACTGGGGGCACGGGGTCGCCTGGGGCGCCTTCTTGATGATGCATGTGCCGGCTTCGCAGACGTTGTGTGCGCAGCCTCCAAGTGGATCGGCACCACAGTCCATGTCGGTGAGGCACTGCACGCACCCATCCAGCGTGCAGAGCTTCTGCTGATCTGCGCAGTTGATGGTGTCGCCGGGCACGCAGGCGTTGTCGGCGTTGCACTTGGAGGCCCCGGTGAACATGGTGCCCGCGCAGGTTGGGGGGCCGCCGGCCAGGCAGTCCGCATCGGTGAGGCACGCAACGCAGTGCCCGATGCCGTCGCACATCCCGGGGTTCCCGGCACCGCAGGAGGCCCCCATCGGGCTCGGCGTGGTGCTGCACATGCCGGCTTCGCAGAGGGCTCGCGGGTGGGGCGGTGGCAGTGGGCAGTCCTCTGCGCCTGCACGGCGCGCTCCCATGCCGCCTGTGCCCCCTGCGCCGGTAGTGCCCCCCATACCGCCGGTGCCGCCCGTGCCGCCTGTACCTCCGGTGCCGCCTGTACCTCCGGCGCCGCCTGTACCTCCCGCGCCGCCTGTGCCGCTCGAGGTCGAGGTCGAGGTGGTCGAGGTGGATGTCGAGGTGGATGTCGAGGTGGTCGAGGTCGAGGTCGTCGAGGAGCTGCTCGACGTTCCCCCGCCGGTACCGGTGGCGATGGTGTGCGGGTCCGGGCCTGGGCACCCCGCCGTGATCGTCAGACCGGCGAAGAAGAGGGCCGTGGTGAACGCGGCGGCGCGCGGCGACGAAACGCTCGACATCTCGTTCATCGTGGTCCTTGCTCCTGCGCCCGCAGCGCAGGGAAGTTAGAAGGTCGACTCTACGCCGATCGACGTGGGCGACAACACGAAGCTCGTGGTCGGTTTCGCCGCGCGACCGGATGTCCGGACGGGGAGCGCCAGGCCGACTCCCGCGGCTCCGAGCGCAACGACTGCACCGGCCCCGAGCCCGACGAAGAGGCCGAAGCCGATCGTCTCGCGGGAGCGCACGGGCTCGAAGTCGTAGCCGACGGGGCAAGACTGACGGTCCGTGCCGCACCGCCGGTCGAGCTGGTTGTACGCGTTGCGCGAGACGATCTCGGAGACGATTGCCCCTGCGCCGAGCGCGACCCCGGCGCCGCCGACGACCCACGGCCACACGGGGCGCGCGGGCTTCGGCGGCTTCGGCGGGGGAGGCGGCGGAGGAGGTGGTGGGGGCGGTGGAGGAGGCGGCGGCGGCTCGATCTCGAGCACCACCCCGACGCGCTTCTCGTCTTTCCTCGCGCCGAGGTCCACCTGCGCGTCGAAGGGCTTGCGTCCCTTGGCTTGCGCGTGGATCCGGATGCGCCCGGGGTCCATGGGGACGGCGGTGTTCCAGCGCTCGCGCGACCAGGGGCCGCCGTTGACCTCCACCACCAGCCCTTCGAGCGCCGCGGTGTCCTTCGGGACGTCGACGGTGAGCGTCGACAGGATCGCCTGGAGCTCGGCGCGCTGCTTCTGCGCCTCGGCGATGGCCTCCGGGAAGCGGACCTTGATGCCGTGCGTGAGCGCGCGGTCGAACTCGCCGAGCGCCGTGGCGGTCTTGCCCTGCAAGCGATGGCACAGGGCGAGGTTCAGGACCGTGTCGCCGCGATCCCAGAGCTTGACGCTCTCCTCGAGCTTCTGGCACGCCCGATCGAGCGTGGCCCGGCTCCGCATCAGCGCGCGCCCCTCGTCGAAGAGCTCCTCCGCTCTGGCCTGGTCGTCGGCGCGCGCCTCGATCGCGACGGCGCCGATCGAGAGGACGGCGGCGAGGGTGAACGCGGGGCGCGAGGCGGCGGCCCATCGTGAGCGCCCCGCGGCGCGGAGGCGCATGCTCAAGGCTTCTTTCTCCGGTCGTAGACCTTCCACTTGTCGAACGGATTGGGCGGCAAGGGCGCGTCCGCGCTGGGCACGCCCGACGGCGAGGGCCGCGGGAGCTTGCCGGTGAGCCGCGCCGCGCCGGCGTCGGCCGCCTCGCCTGCGTCCACCGCCTCGCCTGCGTCGCCTGCGTCCACTGCTGCGCCTGCGTCGACGCTGTCTCCCGCGTCGACGGCCTGCGTGGTCACGGCGGGGGCGGCGCGACCGGCTTCGGCGATGTGCCCTTCGCGGGCGCGTCGCGCCGAGGCGGCTCGCTCGTGCCGACCGGCTCCTTGCGCTCCGGCGCGGGATCTTCTTCTCCGGCGGAGACGTAGTACCAGTCGAGCGAGCTGAGCGGGTAGAACCCGTAGCGGTAGCGGTGCCCGTTCACCTCCGCGACGAGGGTCCCGCTCTTGCCGTCGGCGATGGCCCGCGCCACCTCGGGCGCGAGCGGCACCTTGGCGCCGTGCTTGCCATCCTCGGCCATGACCGTGCCGTCGCGCCGGACGAGCGAGCGGCTGATCGCGTCGCCGAGATCGTCCGCAGGCGGCCGATCGAGCAGCTTGTTGAGCGCGATCTCGAGGCGCGCGATGCCGCGGAACGCTCCGCGCTCGTCGTGGAGCGGCGCGGTCGCAGGGAGGATCGGCTCGCCGTCCACCGCCGTCGGGGTGCCCCACACCACGCCGCGCTGCGCCTCCGCGCCGTTGAGGTCGGGCGCCTCGCGGGGATCGGCCGGCGAGCGCGCCATGCCGGGGAACGAGACGGTGATGCCCTCGCGCAGCACGATCGAGGCGCGGTAGGCGGGGACGCCGGCGTCGGCGATGAGCGCGCGCTGCTCGGCCCCCGAGAGGGCGCGAAAGGCGAGGCCCGAGGATCGGAGCAAGCACGCGCGCATGGCGGGCCCGACCAGCCCGAGCGATCGCAGGAGCGGCTCCTCGGCATCGCGCGAGACACCGGGGGCGAGCGAGGTGACGGGCGCGAGCACGCTCACATCGCGGTGGTAGCGGGGGGATGGGCCGAGGTCGGGCGGTGCGCCCTCTCTCTTCGCGAAGCTCTCGTCGAAGTACGGCGCGACCTCGCTCGGCGGCAGCTTGCTCAGCACGATCTGGACGGCGCCGGCGAGCTCCTCCAGCGAGGCTTCGTAGCGGGTGAGGTCGCGATCGACGAGCTGCGTCTGGATCGCCGACGCGGTGGCCATCCGGGAGGCGCGCAGCTCGCGGGCGTGCTCCGCTTCGATGCGGGCCTGGCCCGAGACGAGCGCGCCGATGGTGCCCGCGGCGCCCACGAGCCCGAGCCCGAGCAGGAGCGTGACGGTCGCCATGCGGTGCTTGCCGAGCCACCGGCCGGCGCGGTGGAGCGGGCCCTCCGGGAGCACGCTGACGGCCTCGTTGCGGAGGTAGCGCCGGACGTCGTCGGCGAGCGCGCGGACGCTGGGATAGCGGTCTTTGGGATCGGGGCGCGTGGCCTTGGCGACGACGGCGTCGATCTCCCGCGGGACGGCGCCGGGTCGGTTGCCGACCGGGACGGGGTCGCGCTTGGCGAGCAGCGCCTTGGTGAGCACCTCCTGGAGGGTCTTGCCGTCGACGGCGGTGCGGAGCGTCACGCACTCCTGGAGGATCAACCCCATCGCGTACAGATCGCTCCGTCCATCGAGCTCGGGGTTCTTGCCCATGGCTTGCTCGGGCGACATGTACTGCGGCGTCCCGATCGTCTCGCCCACGCGCGTTCGTCCGACCGCCCTCGCCGCGGGATCGTTCTCTTCGAGCGTGCCGAAGCCCGCGTCGAGGCGGTGGCCGCCTTCTCCGATGGGCCGGGCGATGCCCCAGTCCATCAGGTAGACCTCGTTGTGCCGGCCGATCATGATGTTCGCCGGCTTGAGATCGCGGTGCACGATGCCCTTCTCGTGCGCGTACTCGAGCGCGTCGCACACCTTGAGGAAGATCTCGAGGCGCTTGTCGAGCGAGTGCTCGTCGCCGAGGGGCTCGCCCTTGTCGATCTTCGCGCGCGCCTCGTCGAGCAGCGTGGCGAGGTCGCGCCCCTGCACGAGCTTCATCGCGTAGCCGAGCGCTCCCCCCTGGCGCACGTCGAGCGCGTACACCGGCACGATGTTGGGGTGCTCGAGCTGCGCGGTGATCTGCATCTCGGAGAGGAAGCGGCCCATGATCTCCGGGTGCCGCGCCATCTCGGGCAGGACGGTCTTGAGCGCGACCTTGCGCCGCAGGTAGACATCGCGGGCGATGTCGATCGCGCCCATCGCGCCCTCGCCGAGGCGGGAGATCGTCTGGAAGCGATCGGCGTTCGCGGGGAGATCGTGGCCGCCCAGCGCGCTCGGCGCGCCCGCCCCTCCCGGCGGCGACGGCAGGCCGGGCTGCGTCGCGGCCTCCGCCCAGGGGCCGAGCAGGGTGTCTCGGTACACGGGGTCGCTGATGGCGGGGACCTCCACGTCGGAGAGCGCGTGGAGGTCCTTGAGCACGGCCGGATCGATGGCCCGCTCCGCGCCGAGGAACGCGAGGAAGCCCTCGATGTCGCCGCCCCCCTTCGCGAGGTACGCGCTGTAGAGCGGGCGCAGATCGAGCTTGAGGTGCCGGGCTACCCTCCGCTCGAGCTCCGCCAAGTTCATGGTGGTGCCAGGATAGACCGCGTGCTTCGTGAGAACCGAAGAAATCGGCGCCGGAAGTGCTCCGCGCTGTGTGCCCGGAGTGGGCCTATGTACGTCGGTCGACCGCACGGCGCGGCCGTGGTACGGGCCGGAGCGGTGCTGATCCAGGAAACGAGAGGGTGCCAATGAACGTGAAGCTCTTCGGGCGATGGGCGGGTGCGAGCGTGATGGCAGGCGCGTTCGCGGCGGCGATGGCGGGGAGCCTCCTCGGCTGCAACCTCCTCCGGCCCAAGAAGGCCTACGGCGAGTCGTGCACGATGAACACCGACTGCGCGTCGATGGACTGCGTGGCCGAGGGGAGCATGTGCACCAAGGACTGCGTGTACGACCGCGACTGCGGCGACGGCAACGTCTGCCGCCAGAAGGAAGAAACGCCGGGCGACCACTGCGCGAAGCCGATCGGCAACCCGGCCGCGGGGACGTGCATGAACTCCGGCGACTGCCAGAACGGGCACTGCCTCAAGCGGGTGGGCGAAGACATGCTCCCGGGCATCTGCTCGCGGTTCTGCGTGACGCCCGACGACTGCCCCGCGGGGATGAAGATCTGCGACAAGATCAACGACACCGCGGTCAACAAGATGTGCATCCCCGGCGACGCGGCTGCGCCGGTGGCCCAGCGGCCTTCGTTCGTGCAGCCGACGGTCAAGAAGCCGGTCACGCCGGGGCAGCCTGCCTTCACGGCGAGGCCCGCCATCACCACACCCACTCCCGTGGTCACGACGCCCGCCCCGACGCCGCAGCCGACCACGCCGCCCCCCACGGGCAAGCCCACCCTCGTCATCAAGCCCCGCACGAAGAAGTGAGCGCCGGTCGCTCAGCCGGCGCCGCTCGATGAAGAGTCGCCAGGAACGGTCATGAATCGGCGCCCGGTGATCCCCAGGCGACCCCGCCGGGCGCGCGACGATGCGCAGGATCACCGGATCCTGCGCGGGCGCCGCCGCTGCGCGAGACGTGATCGAGGGAGGCTGCGGGGGTGGGGACGCGAAGGGTAGCGGGCCGGCGGCGTGGCGCAGGGGAAGGTCGGGCGAGGTTCGACCTGGGTGCCCTCGCCCGCGGGGGAAGGTCGGGCGACGGTTGACGTCCTGGCCCCCGCGCGCGGGGGACGGTCGGGCGACGGTTGACATCCTGCTCCGTCGCGTGCGGGGATGTAGGCGCGTCGCGCTT
>JAXLYT010000059.1:0-79284 GCA_046351295.1 Byssovorax sp. | reverse complement strand
TCGCTGTAGAAATCGAAGCCCGTGCGGCCCGCGACGTTGTACCCGTTCTGGCGGCGCTGCCCCTTGTCCTCGGCGACGCACGAGAGACCGAGCAACGTCATGGGCTGGAGGTCCTCGACGAGGCGCCCGTTCGAGTCCGCGATGAGCACCGCGCCCTCCGCGTCCGAGAGGTTGATCGAGACCTTCTTGACACGCGGATCGGCCTTGAAGGCCCGCTCGTTGAGCCCCATCAAGAGGGGGAGCTTCTCGTCGGGGCGCACCTCGTTCCACGAGCGGACGAGCTTGTAGCGATCGGGGAAGCGGCCCGCAGGGCCAGGGTCGGCGTGGAACGAGGTGGGCGCGGCGCCCGCCGGCCCTTCGGCGATCGCCGCCGCGGTGGCCGCCGCGTTCTTGAGCGAGGCGAGGCTGAGATCTTCGGTGAACGCATATCCCGTCTGGTCGCCCTTGACGACACGCACGCCGGCGCCGAGCTCGACGGAAGCGAAGGCGCGGTTGACCTCGCCGTCCTCGAGGGCCATCACCCGGTAGACGTTGTGCTGGACGAAGACGTCGGCGTAATCGCCGCCCTTGGCGAGCGCGGCCGCGAGGGTGTCGGCGAGGACTTTCTCGTCGATGCCGAAGCGGGTGAAGTACACGACCTTCGCCACCGCGGGCGCGGGTGGAGCGGCCGGAGGCGGCGTGGGGCCGGCGGCGGTGACAGGAGGAGGGGTTTGCTCGGGCGCGCAGCCGATGGCGGCGATGGAGGCGCCGAGGCCGAGGTGGAGGAAGTCGCGGCGTTGCATGGGGCAGGATGGTAGCGGACGTTCGGGGCGCTGTCTGCCCGTCGCATCTTCGCGCGCGCGCTGGCTCGCTCAGCTCGTCTGCGACGCCACCTTCGCCAGCGCCTCCAGGAACTGCTCGAGAAACCGCCGCAGCACGAAGGCATAGAGAAACCCTGTACCCGGGATCTTCGGCAGAAAGGCGCTTTTCCAGCGCACCACCGTCTCTCCGCCTGTCTCTTCCAGCGTCACGTCGGCACGGTAGTCGCGCAGCGGCAAACCGGAGACCAGCGTGTAGGCAAAGTGATGGGGCGCGTCGTACACCACCACCTCTTCGCGGCTGATGATGCGGCCGGTGCGGAGCCAGCGCAGCGCGCCGACGCCGTTCGGGTCGCCCGAGGGGGCGGGGCGTTCGAGCTTCGTCTCGTCCATGGGGGACCAGTCTTGCCAGCGCGGCGCGTCGGCGAGGAAGCTCCACACGGTGGTGGGGGAGGCCTTGATGTTTCGGGTGGCTTCGACATGTACCATATGGTACATGCTAACCCGGATGACGACGGACGCAAGGGCCAGGCTGCTCGCCGCGGTGATCGACGAGCTCGATCACCACGGCCTCGGAGACCGTTCGCTCCGCGACCTCGCCGCCGCGGTGGGGACGAGCCATCGCATGCTCATCCACCACTTCGGCTCGCGCGAGGGCCTGCTCGTCGCGGTGGTCGAGGCGGTGGAGGCAGGCGAGCGCGCCGCCGCGGCCGCGCGCTACGCGCCCGCCGATCTCGATCCGGTGAGCG
Organism: Byssovorax sp.; assembly: GCA_046351295.1. Classification (GTDB taxonomy): domain Bacteria; phylum Myxococcota_A; class Polyangia; order Polyangiales; family Polyangiaceae; genus JAXLYT01. Next base: position 77,738 of record JAXLYT010000059.1, on the reverse strand, counting down.
AGATGCGAAGGTCGTGGGAGCGCCTCGCCGACCCGGCGTTCGCCGGGCGCGAGCGTCTCTTCTTCGAGTGCTATGCCCGCGCGTTGCAGGGAGAAGAGCCCTTCGCGCGCATGCTCCCCGGCGCGATCGACCACTGGGTGGACGCGATGTCGGCCACGGACATCGCGCGCGGCGTGCCCCGGCGCGAGGCGCGCGCCCGCTCGCGGGTGGTGCTGGCCCTGTTCCGCGGGCTCCTGCTCGACCTGCTCGCCACCGGCGACCGGCGGGGGACACGCGACGCGCTCGAAGCGTTCCTCGCCGTGGTCGCAGCCGCCTCCCGCGCGCCGGAGAAGCAGGCATGATCCCGTACTACCGCTTCGACCAGCTCTCCCTCGGGCCGATCCACCTCCATGTGTTCGGCACGCTGCTGGTGCTCGGGATCATCACCGCGCACTCGCTCCTCGTGCGGCGCGCGCGGGCGATGAATCTCGGCTCACCCGCGGTGATCGAGGGCTTCGCCGTCTCCCTCGGCGCAGGCGCGCTCGTCCTCGGCTTCGTCGTCGAGCGCTTGCTCGGGCTCGGCCTCTCTTCAGCGGCGGGCGCGCTCGGCGCGCTCCTCGTCGGGCTCGGCTACGCCTTGATCTTCCGACTCGACCTGCTGCGGCTCGCGGATGCGCTCGCTTGGGCCGTTCCGCCGGGCTGGCTCGTGGCTCGGCTCGGTTGCGCGGCGGCGCACGATCACCTGAGCGGCCCCTCCACGTCGATCTTCGCCATCCGCTTCCCTGATGGCCCGAAGCTGGATCTGGGCCTCTGCGAGGTGCTCCTCTTGCCGCTCGCGATCGGCGCCGCGCACCTCGCCGGGCAGTCGCGACGGCAGGGCGCGATGGCCGGAGCGGCTGCCCTCGGCTATGCGCTGCTGCGCTTTCCGCTCGATTTCCTGCGGGAGAGCGACATCCGCTTCGGTGGACTGACCCTGGCCCAGTGGGGGTGCGCGGCGCTCTTGATCGCGGGTGCGGTAGTTGCGGTTATTTCGACCCGACGGGCACCGGATGGTGGCGAGCCGTAGGTCTCTCTGGCGCACCGCCGGGCAGAGTCGGTCTACTTTGCCGAGCGCACATTCGGATCAACGTTGAGTTGCCGCAACGTCTCATGAACATCGTACATGCGACCTCAGTGATCGCGCTGCTGGATCCTCCGCCGGATCTCGGCCTGGATCGCGGGAGAGAGGGACCGCAGGTAGTCCTCCGGCAGGACGCGCAGCACCTCGACGGGCAGCGCGAGCGCCTGGTGGTCCCGATCGAGCCCCGCCAGACGCTCCTCGGGGGCAAGCCCCGCCAGACGTTCCTCGGGGGCGAGCCCCGCCAGACGCTCCTCGGGGGCAAGACCGGCCAGCCGCTCCTCAGGGGTGGCGATGTCCATCAGCTTCCGGACCAGCTCCTGGTAACCTTCCATGTCCTGCACGTTCATTCCGGACTCCTTGGAGCCGATCAATTCCATCCAGAATTGGGCCGTTTCGGGGGTGACTCGATCGCCGTGGCCCAGCGAGTATAGCAGGTCGTCGCCCTCGGCGGGCGCGACCACGTCGATCTCCACCACGTAGAGCGTGTACAGGCCGCCCTCCACCCGCCAGTAGCCCCCGCCGAGGTCCCGCCACCCGAGGCCCTGCTCGCCCGTATCGTCGAGCAGGCTCGGCGTCCGGCTCGGCACGACGAGCACTGCGCAGAGATCGGCCCGCGCCCAGACGTCGGGCGCGCCGTCCATCCCGCGACAAAGGTCGGTGCCGTCGGCGCGCCTGCGCGGCAGCTCGCGCTGGTCGGCCCCGTAGGTGTGCACGTAGCCCCAGAGCCGATCGAGGTTGCCGTGCCGGTAAGGCCGCGAGGGGCTCTTGTACTCGATCACGGCCACGTAAGGCAGGAGCGGCCACAGGCCGCGGAGCGTCTCCGGGGCGTCGTCCACAGGCGCGACCACCTTGCGGAGCAAGAGGCAATCGATGCGGGCCGCCTCGTTGGAGAGGAGAAATTCGCCCTTCACCTCGAAGGCGCGCGAGCCGCGCCGCCGGAGGTTCCGCTCGAACCCGACATGCCAGATGAGCCGCTGGGCACCCACGTCAGCCCTGTACGCCGGCCGGGGTCCTGGAGCAAGAACGCGCCGACTACCCCTCGATCGAGCACAACCTTCGCGCGCGTGCCCGGCACGTGCCCGGACGTGCCTTCGCTCACACGGCCCATGGTCCCGCGCTGTTCACCTTGAACCACACGAAATCACGCAGATCCACGCTCTGATCGGGTTGGCCCGAGCCCTGCAATAGCCCTCTCGCACAACCGCAACGAGCGGAACGGAGGGATTCATGAGCGCGATCGACAACCTGTTCTCTGGGCGTTTTGGTGTGGCGATGATCCTGGCGGCGGGCCTCACCGGCTGCGCCGGCGCAGAGGTGGGAGAGCCCGGAGACGTGGGCGACGAGGGTGATGTCGCGGCGGCCGAGGGCGCGCTCTTCGCGTCGAGCACGATCGTCTATGGGCACCTCAAGGCCATGGACCAGGGCGCGCCGCTCGCCGGGGTGAACGTGCGCGCTTGCTCATCGCGCGACTTCGCGTGCACCGCGCCGGCGAGCGCCGATCAGACCCAGAAGGACGGCGCCTTCAAGCTCCTCGTCCCGCTCAGCACCAACACGCTGGCCTGGGACGGATACTTCGACTTCTCGGGCGGCACCGCGGTCTCGTCGATCGTTTACCCGAGCTCGAGCGTGAGCGGCGCGACGTACGATTTCAGCGCGCCGCTGCCCACGGGGACGATGCTCGACGACGCGATGGACGCCCTCGGGGTCAAGCCCGATCCGCGCGCGGGCAACCTGATGGTGGGCGGTGACTCCTGCGATTCTTGCTCGGGCGTGTCGATTGGCCTGGAGGGCCTGGGTCGCGCGATGGTGTGGTACACCGACGATGGGGTGATGTCCTCCGGCGTGAGCAAGACGAGCAAGGACGGTCTCGCCGGGATCATGAACGTGCCGGAGGGCTCCTGGACGCTCCAGATCAAGGACGCCGCGACGGGCGAGCTGCTGGCGAAGAAGAGCATCATCATCCGCGGGCGGACGCTCACCCTGGTGCCGATGAGCTTCGCGCACTGACATGCTCCCCCCGAAGGGGATTCACGGAAACCCGGTGAGCCGCCAGCAGAGATAACCGAGCAGGGCGCTCGCCCCGTTGGCGGCGAGGGAGGCGAGGAGGGGGCGAGGGGCCTTGAGCGCGCGGAAATAAAGGGCTTCAGCCAGCACGGCGAAGCCCTCGGCGAGGAGGGCGAAGGCGGCGGTGCGAAAGACCTCCTGGTGGACGATGGCCATGCCGCGGCTCGCCATCTTGGCGAACAGCCAGTCTGCGAGCGAGGGCATCAGGAACCACACGACAGGGTGGGTGAGGGCGCTCGCGCCGAAGGCTTTAGGGATGCTCACCCGGAGCATGCGGCGGTAAATGGGGATCTCGACGGCCTGGGTGAAGGTGAAGGCCAGCGCCCAGTGCTGCCAGGGAGAGAGCATGATCGGGATCGATCAGGACGGGGTGGCGGCCTGACGGCGGGCGCCTCCGCCGAGCGGCAACGCGCCTTCGGCGAAGAGGAGCGCCCCGGCGATCACCTCGATGTAGCCGTGGAAGAAGGCCAGTCGGATGTAGCCGTCGCGCGCCTCGCCCACCCGGAGGAAGGCCCAGACGGCGAGGGCCATGGCCGAGAGCAGGGCGCCCCAGAGGATCAAGGAGCCGAGATCGGCGCGCAAGGCGCGGTAGCTCTGGGCGAAGGAGCGCGGCGTCGCGCTCGGCCGGTCTTCCTCGGGGATGAGGCGCATCCACACCACGTAATGGGCGGACTGGGCGAAGGCGTAATAGACCACGAGGCGCATCGACCACACCGGGTCGTAGGTGGGGCTCAGCGTGTCGGCGAGGTGGTTTATCGTGAGGCCCGTCCAGGGGGAGTGGAGGCCGCCGGTGCGGGCGAGGATCGGGTCGGCGGCGCCGCCGAGGAGGAGAATCGTCCCGAGGGTGAAGAGGGCGAGCGGGAGAAGGTGCCAGTGGCCGGAGCGCTTTCGCCAGGCCCACCAGAGGGCGACGGCGATCAGGTTGTGGAGGTGGCCGAAGACGACCTCGGCGGTCCAGCCGGCCCACTGGGTCAGGGCGAAGCAGCCGGCGAGGAAGGTGATGCCGATCGCCTTGCGAAGAGGGCTCGCGCGCGCGACGAGCAGGACGAGCATCGCTGCGCCGAGCGCGCCGCGCAGGCCTGCGCCGGCCCCGGCGGCGACCACGCCCGCGGCGAGGATGAGCATGACGAGCGGGCGGCGGTGGAGGCCCGGGCGGGCCACCATGTAGCGCGTGTCCGAGAGGATGTGCGGGATGCCCCAGACGATGGGGCCGATGGCGAGGAACCAGAGGGGCAGGGTGGAGGCGCCGAGATAGGCGCTCACGAGGAGCATGGATCCGACGAGGACCACCCGGCGCTGGCGGTCGACGACGAGCGCGCGGGCGATCGGGCTGACGGGGGCGAGGGCGCGGAGGAGGCGCGCGCGGAGGGCGTCGGCGGGGGCGAAGAGGGGAGCGAGCGGAGGCGCGGGGACGGCCCCGAGCGCGCGGGCGGCGCGGGGAACGAGGGCCGTCATCGCCACGGCTCAGGGCTTGGCGGTCGTGGCCGGCGCGGCGGGCGCGGTGCTCGCGGGAGCGGCGCTCGGCGCGGGGGGAGGATCGGGGCGGCGGCCGCCGCCGGCGCATGCGTCGCGGCCGGCGTACACGCCGAACGCCATCACGAACCAGCCATAACGAAGCACGAGGGTGGACCAGGGCCGGGGGGAAGTCTTCATCGGTTCTCCAGGGGAGATCCTGGTGTATCAGGAGAAGCAGGGGCGGTCGAGAGAGCGCTCAGCGGTCGCGGACGAGGATCTTGCGCAGCACCTCGAGCGGGTGGAAGCCGAGCACGCTCTTCACGTCCCGGTCGCCCTTGCGCACGTCGCGGAGGAGCTGGAGCGAGGGGCCGACGACGCCGTAGGGATCGACGCGCTCGGCGACGGCGAAGATCGCGGAGAGCGCGGCGCGGCCCGCGTCGAGGCCGAGCGGGATGGCGAGCCCCGGTGGGAGCGGGGAGAGGATCACGTCGCGCACGGCCGCCGCGCGGGCCCACGCGCCGGGCGCGGGATCGACCTCCAGCTTGCGCAGCGTGCTCACCTCGGCGAAGCAGCCGAGCGCGAGCGGGCCGGCGCGGTGCTCGACGGCGCGCGCGAGGTGACGGTAGTCGCGCCGCCAGTCGCCCGCGAGCAAGCCCATGTCGGCGCGCACCTCGTCCGGCCCGAGGACGAGCGAGAAGCCGCCCGGGCCGCGGGCGAGCGCGACGCTGGTCCACAGCTCGCCCTCCTCGAAGACGCCGACGAGGATCGATCGGCCGGGCGGGCATACGGTGTCGAGGCTGCCGCGCACGACGGGCGCCGAGGGGATCGGGACGCCGCGCAGGCGGCCGGGCCAGAGCGCGATGCGGCCGGCCTGCACCTCGTCGCGCGCGACCTGGCTGAAGGTGAGGACCTGGTTGATGAGGTCGTCCCCCTTGCGCGCCCGCGCGCCGACGCGCTCCATGATCGTCTCGAGCGTGCCCGCCTCGAGGGTGAGCGCCCAGCTCGCGTGGTGCCGCGCGGCGAGGGACTCGGCGCCGATCGGCCAGTCTCTCTGCGCGTCGTCGAGGCGGAGGCGGCCGACCTGGGTGTGGATGAGCTTGATGAGCTTGCCCTGGCTGTGGACGGCGACGACGCCGCCGCGAGGGCGATCGGGATCGCGCGGCTCTCCGGTGGGTCGGTGCGGGCGAAAGAGCGACAGGACGCGGGTCCAGTCGGTGGCGGTGAAGCCTTCGAAGCGGACATCGGCGGAGAGCACGGGCGGAGCCTAGAGCGGCGAGCCCGCTGATTCCAACGCAATTCAGGCCCGCCGACCGGCGGCGCTCCGCGGGTCTTCCGCGATCAGAATCGCCCGCCCGCGCCGAGCATCGCGCCGCCGGCGAGCGGCGACACCTGGAGCTTTACCGCCTGCGGGGCTTGCTTCGAACGCGGAGCCATCACCAGGCCGACCACGCCGATCACCGCGCCCACCGCGGCCACGCCGAAGCCCACGTTGGAGACGTTGGCCAGGGTGTTGGCGCTGTCGATGTCGCCTTGCAGGCTCGTCGGGCAGGTCTTGATGGTCGCGCACTGCTGCTTGATCGACGCGGTGCGGCCGAGGGAGAGGCCGCCGGCGATCGCGCCGGTGACGAGGCCCGCGCCGGTCACGCCGAGGCCCACGTAGAGCAGGATGGAGCGGGTCGATCCATCGGTGGGCGCTTCATCGCTCGCAGGGCCGCCGAGGCGGAGCAGGGCCGGGCTGCTCTCCCCTTCTCCAAGAGTCACAGTCACGCTCGATCGCGCGCCGCCGGGCAGGGACGCTGCGACCTCGTGCTTGCCGGGATCGACCTTGAGCGGCGTCGCCGCGGCGCTCGCGGGCAAGGGCTCGCCGTCGAGGGTGAGCTCGACCGGCGCGCCGGCGGGGGCGCCCTCGACCTTGATCCGCAGCGTAGGGATGCGCGGGAGCAGCTTGCCGGCCAGGGCCTCTCCTTCGGCTCGGGCGCGCGTGAAGGCATCGGGCTCGTTCGGTTTGCGCGGGAAGCGGGCGACCTTGCTCGCGGCCTCCCAGCCGAGCACCAGGTGGCCGAGCAGCACCTGCGTGCGGGCCACCTCGATGCCGGTGGTGGGCACGCCCATGATCGCGTCGGCCGTGGTGAAGGCCTTGAGCGCGGCCGGGTAGTCCTTGGCCTCGATCTTCCGATCGCCGAGGTCCATCAACGCGCGGGCGGCGTCGCGCTCGCCCTTGCTCGGCTCGGCATGCGCCGCCGGCGCGGCGAGGAGAGCCGCGAGCAGGAGCGCGCGTGAAAGCAGCCTAGAAGCCACGATCGCGCTCCTTGCGGCGCGGCAGGGGCGCGGGCTTGTCGGCGCGCGGTGCGCTCTGGGCAACAGTGGGCAACGATGGTGCGCTCGCAGATCCAGTGGGGACCTCGTTGACGATGGGTGACGCAGGCGCGCTCGGCGCCGCCGCCGCGCTCGGTGTGGCGGACGCGGGCAGCTCCGGTGCGGAGGCGCTCGATGCGCTCCCGGCCGCCGCGACCTCCGCGGTCGATCGTGGGGCGAATGCGCGCACGAGGAGGGAGACGCAGAGCGTCAGGCTGAGCAGCAGGAAGGTGATGCTCCCGCCGAGGAGCAGGGCTTGCCGGCGGGCGCGCGGGCTCCCGGCGTGGGTGACCGAGCTGCCGCCGTACGAGGGCGAGGGCTGCGCGGCGGACTGGCCCGGCGCGGGCGGCTGACCTGCGAACGCGCCGCTGAAGGCGCCGCTCGGGTGCGCGAGGCGCGCGGCTTGCTCGAAGGCATCGACCATCTCCTTCACGTTCGTGAACCGCGCGTCGATGTCGCGGTGGAGCGCGCGGGCGAACCAGGCGTCGATCGCCGGGCCGAGATCGGGGCGGTGCTTGCTCGGCGGGGCGAAGACGCCCATGTGCACGGAGACGCTGAGGGCGCCGAGGGTCTCGCCGCGGAAGGGGAGCTCGGCGGTCAGCATCCGGTAGGCGACGACGCCGAGGGCCCAGAGATCGCAGCGGTGATCGACGTGCTTGGCGCTGAGGAGCTGCTCGGGGCTCATGTAGTGGGGCGTGCCCACGGTGCTGCCGGTCGAGGTCATCCCGAGCTCGCGATCGGCGGCCTGCTTGGCCACCCCGAAGTCGAGCACCTTCACGAACATGTCGCCGTCGGCGTCGAGGAGGAAGAGGTTGTCGGGCTTGATGTCGCGGTGGATGATCCCCGCCGCATGCGCCTTTTGCAGGGCCTTGCCGGCCTGCGCGAGGACGGCGGCGACCTCGGTCACGGACGCGCGACCGAGGCGCTTGAGGCGGCTCATCAGGTCCTCGCCTTCGAGCAGCTCCATCACGATGAAGGGCGCGCCCTCGGGCTCCATCACCCCGTGGTCGAGCGTCTGCACCACGTGCGGGCTCTTGATCTGCGCGGCGGCGACGGCCTCGCGCTCGAAGCGGCCGAGCAGCGTCGGATCTTCGCGCGCGGCGGCGGACATGAACTTCACGGCCACCTGCGCCTGCAAGCCGAGGTGATCCGCGATCCACACGCTCCCCATCCCGCCCTTGCCGAGGAGGCGCACGAGCCGGAGGCTCTCGTTCACCTGGCGGCCGGGCGCGAGCGGCATGCTCGACGGATATCACAGTCCCCGGCCGAGGTTCAGCCGGGGCGCGAGTAGTGCTAGGGACGGGAGGCCATGCGTTCCCCCCAAGAGCAGATCGAGATCCTGTGCCGCGGCGTGGTCGACATCCACACGCGCGCCGAGCTGGAGCAGCGCCTCGCCACGGGCAAGCCCCTGCGCATCAAGGCGGGCTTCGACCCTACGCGGCCGGACCTCCACCTCGGCCACACGGTGCTGATGCAGAAGATGCGTCAGTTCCAGGAGCTCGGGCACCAGGTGATCTTCGTGGTCGGCGACTTCACCGCGATGGTCGGCGACCCGACGGGGCAGAACGATCAGCGCCCGCGGCTGACGCGCGACGAGGTGATGGCCGCCGCCGCGACGTACCAGACGCAGGCCTTCAAGGTGCTCGATTCGAAGCTCACCGAGGTCCGGTACAACTCCGAGTGGCTCGACAAGCTCGGCCCGACGGGGATGATCGAGCTCTGCGCCAAGTACACCGTCGCGCGCATGCTGGAGCGCGACGATTTCTCCAAGCGCTTCGCCGAGCAGCGGCCGATCCACGTGCACGAGTTCCTCTACCCGCTGCTCCAGGCCTACGACTCCGTGGCGCTCGAAAATGACGTGGAGCTCGGCGGGACGGACCAGCTCTTCAACCTGCTCGTGGGCCGCGATCTGATGCCCCGCTACGGCAAGCAGGCGCAGATCGTGATGACCACGCCCATCCTCGAAGGGACGGACGCGCGGGTCGAGGACGGGAAGATCACCGGCAAGAAGATGTCGAAGAGCGCGGGCAACTACGTGGGGATCACCGAGCCTCCGTTCGAGATGCTCCAGAAGCTCATGCTCGTCGACGACGCGGTGATCTGGCGGTACTTCGAGCTGCTCTCGTCGCTCGACAACGCGGGCATCGCGGCGCTCAAGGCCGAGGTCGCCGCGGGTCGCTCGATCGTCGAGGTGAAGGAGAGCTTCGCGAAGGAGATCGTGACCCGCTACCACTCGGCGGAGGACGCGGTCGCGGCGCTCGATCGGCGCAAGAGCGTGGCCGCGGGCGGGTTGCCGGAGAACATCGAGGAGCACGCGCTCGCGGCCGACGGCGACGCGCTCTGGATCGGCAAGGCGCTCGCGCTGGCCGGGCTCGCCAAGTCGAGCTCGGAGGGCGGGCGGCTCGTCAAGGGCGGAGCCGTGCACGTCGACGGCGAGGTGGTCAGCGACGAGAAGGCCAAGCTCGCGAAGGGCAAGACCTACCTCGTGCGGGTGGGCTCGAAGAACCGCCGCTTCGCGCGCCTCACCATCCAGTGAAGCGCCGGGGCTTTCTCGGCGCGGTGCTCGGCTCGATCGCCGCGAGCGCATGCGGCGCCCCGGCGACGACGGCGCCCGCGCCGCCGAAGGCACAGCTCCTGCCACCGCTCGACACGGTGGGCCCGCTCCACAAGCTGCTCCCGCTCGCCAAGCTGCGCTGGCTCATCCTCGCAAGGCCGCGCGAGATCGCGTCGCTCCCGGCCTTGATCCCGCCCATCGGGCTGGTCGTGCCGGAGGAGAACCTGAACCGCTTCGCCGCCTCCACGGGCGTCGATCTGCGGCAGATCCCGGAGGCCGCGGTGGCCCTCTACGCGGAGGAAAAAGGCGCCGAGAGCATGCTCTACCTGGCGCGGCACAACGGCGATCCGGCCACGATCGAGCGTCTGTTCCGCGCGCGGCTCATCGGCGGCGAGCACCGCGCCGAGGACCGGCCGGATTTGATCCGCCTCTCCGGCAAGCTCGGCCTCTCGCAGAGCACGCTGGTGCTGATCGGGCGCGACATTCTCGGCGTGCAGCAGGGTGGGAGCCCGACGCGCGGCGCGGCGCGGATCGCGGGGCTCTACGCGGAGGGCAAGCTGAAGAAATCGCCCTCGGCCCTGGCGGAGGAGCCGCTCCGTTCGCTCGCCGAGCGCTTCGGTGACGCGCCGATCCGGGCCTTCGCGCCCGGCCCCTTCGAGGGCGAATTGCAGCGGGGCGCGCGCGGCTTGCTCGCCGGGGCGACCGCGATCGGGGCGGCCGCGCGGCCGAGCGCGCGGGACGGGATCGCCTTGTCGATCGCGGTGGCGGGCGATTTCTCGAAGAGCGGCGATCCCGCCTCGCGCGAGCTCGGGCGCGCGTGGGACGAGCTCGCGAAGGGGAGCTTCGGGCACCTGCTCGGGCTCGATCAGCCGGTCGAGGCGCCGCTCCTGACGTTCAGCCCGACGGCGGTGGCATGCGCGGTGGAGCTCGATCCGCAGAAGCTCGCGCGCGGGCTGCGCGACGCGACGAGCGCGCAGATCGCCGAGATCATGCGGTGATCGCGCGCAGGGCCAGCGTCACCGCCGCCCCTTGAAGCCCATCATGTTCTGCACCACCGCCTCGCTCTCCTCGGCGACGGCGCTCTCCTCGGCCGCGCGGTCCGCGCAGTCCTCGCAGAGCTTCTTGTTCTTGCCGTCGACCTTCACCGTCTTCAGCGCGTCGACCTCTTCCCCGCATCCACGACATGTCGGCATGGAAAAAACCTCTTGCTGGTCACCCGGGTCGGGTGAGATATGTAGGTCTGGGTGGGCCACTGTAGGATGTTGGCCCGAAAATCTGCCGCATCTTACGATTTTTCTCGGACCGCTGGACCAACAGAGAAAGGGTTCCCATGGAGCGACGCATCTCGTCTCGCGCGCAGGTCGACCTCCCCGTCGCCGCGCTCATCGATGGATTTCGCCATGAGTGCCGGGCCGTGGACCTCTCGCCGGGGGGCATGGTCTTTTTGCGCTCCCGGGGGCTCCGGGCGCGGGAGCTCAGCCAGATCAACCCGTTCGAGATCCACCTCGACATCGGGCGGATCATCCCGGCCAGAGCCCGGTCGGTGTGGTGCAAGGACGGCTTCCAGGCCGTGCGCTTCGTGTGGATGCACGACGTGGATCGCCTGGAGATCGCGGAGCATCTCGACAGGGTGGCCCGGCGGAGCGGGCTCCTGCACTGAGGGGATTCAGCCGCGGGCGACGATGGCCGAGAGCAGGCGGCCGCCGACCTGGCCATCGCGCCGGTAGCTGAAGAAGCGCTCCTTGTCGCAGACGGTGCAGCCGGGGACGTCGTCGATCGACCCCGGCGCGACGCCTGCCGCCTCGAGCTGCGCGTGCACGATTTGCCTTAGATCCACGTGTGGTTTGATGCCCGGGAGCACCGCGGCCTCGCCGAGCGGTGAGCATGCGGCGAGCTGGGCGGCCACGTCGGGGCCGACCTCGAAGCAGCAGCGCTCGATGTGGGGGCCGACGGCGGCGATGAGATCGCCGGGGTCGCCGATCGCGTCGCGCAGGGCGGCGATGCCGGCGGCGGCGGCGTTCTGCACGGTGCCCTTCCAGCCGCTGTGGACGGCGGCGACCGCGCCGGTGCGCCGATCGGCGAGCAGGATGGGGACGCAGTCGGCGGTGCGGATGCCGCAGCCGGTGCCGGCCGTGGCCGAGACGGTGATGTCGCCGATCGAGCGCAGCACCTCGTCCCAGTCTTCGCGGCCGGTCAAGAGGCGCGCGGCGGTGCCGTGGACCTGGCTCAGGTAGTAGAGCTTTTCGCGCGCGATCCCGAGGTGATGGGCCGCGCGCCGCCGGTTCTCCAGCACGGCGGCCGGGTCGTCGCCGGTGGTCACTGCAAAGCTCAGGCTGTCCCACGGCGGGAGGCTCACCCCGCCCCGGCGGGTGAAGAAGGCGTGGTGGAAGCCGTTTTCGAGGAGCAGGCGGCTCGCGAGGACAGGCGGGGGCAGATCGGCCGTGGTCACTCGATTGCGCATAGACGATCGCGGGTGGCTGCGTGCTATTTTCGGCGGCGCATGGCAGGACCGCCTGACCCGAACATCGGCCGAGACCTGCTCGACGGGCAGTTCCAGATCTTGCAGAAGATCGGCTCGGGCGGGATGGGCTCCGTTTACAAGGCGGCCCAGCCGGCGATGAACCGGATGGTGGCGGTCAAGATCCTCCACCCCAAGCTCACGAACCGGAAAGACCTGGTCTCGCGCTTTCGGCGCGAGGCGCGGGCGATGAGCCACCTCACCCACCCGAACACGGTGAAGGTGTACCTCTACGGCGACCTCGACGACGGCTCGCTCTACATCGTGATGGAGTACCTGGAGGGGAAGAACCTCAACCAGGTGGTGCGCAAGGAGGGGCCGCTGCCGGTCGAGCGCGCGGTGCCCGTGCTGATCCAGGTGTGCGGCGCGCTGCACGAGGCGCACTTGCAGGGGATCATCCACCGCGATCTCAAGCCGGAGAACATCTTCCTCTCGACGAACGGCGGGCTGAAGGATTACCCGAAGGTGCTCGATTTCGGGCTCGCGAAGGTCACCGAGCGCGAGCTCCGACCCGGGTCGATCATGCTCACGCAGGAGGGCATGGTCTTCGGGACGCCGGAGTTCATGTCGCCCGAGCAGGCGCAGGGCAAGCCGCTCGACGCGCGGAGCGACCTCTACTCGCTGGCGATCATCCTCTACGAGGTGCTGACGGGGAAGCTGCCCTTCGACGCCAAGACGCCGATGGAATACATCCAGATGCACGTCACCAAGCCGCCGATCTTGCTCGACGATCGGGTGCCCGGGAAGCGCTTCCCGCCCGGGCTCGCGCAGGTGATCGACAAGGCCCTCCAGAAGCGGCCGGAGGATCGGTACGCGTCGGCGGCCGAGTTCGCGCAGGCGCTCAAGCCCTTCGCGGGGCTGCAAGGCAAGGGGTACACGGCGCTCATGCCGAAGGGCACCGCCGAGGCGGTCGCGATGGGGCTGCCGGCGGTCGAGATCAACAAGCTCAACGAGCCGCTCCCGATCCCGGTGGTGGTGCCCTCGGGCGCGCCCGCAGCCCCCTCGCCCAAGGAGCCGCGCGCGCCGTCGGCGGCGGCCCCTCGGCCTCCCTCGGCGGTGGGCGAGCCGGCAGGGGGCTTCGCAGGGGACGGGGCGCTCGCCATGGCCTCGCGACGGCGGGCCCACCCGTCCACGGGCGTGATCGTGGCGATCGCCGCGGGGTGCCTGTGCGCCGGCATCCTGCTCACCGTGCTCTTGCTCCGCTTCTTCGGCTGACGGATGCGGCTTCGATCTCCGCGCGTTCTCTCCTCGTCGCATGCCCTCCGCCCCTCCCCCCGCGCGACCGCCCCGTCCGACCCCCGAGGCCGGCGCAGCCGAGCCGTCCCGCGCGGCTGAGCGGTCCGCCGCAGCAGAACCCCTGGATCGCACGCCCCGATCGCCCGCGTTCGATCGGCTGGACGACCTCGACGACACCGAGCGGGAGGCCGAACGAGACGTCGATCAGGACGTCGATCGAGACGACGATCGTGAGGACGATCGAGACCTCGATCACGCGCGGGACTGGGATCCGCCGGAGGTGGCGTCCGAGCCTCCGCCGCCCGCCGGCGACGCGAAGGTGACGAAGGCCGCGGCGCAGGTCGCGCCGAAGAAGAAGAGCCGCGTCCTCACCTGGATGAAGCGCGTCGCGGTGACGCTGCTCGTGCTCGCGCTCGCGGCGGGCGTGGCGGGCTTCCTCGTGCTGCGCCACTACGAGGCCGACCTGCCCTCGGCCAAGGCGCTCAAGAGCTACAACCCGCTCCAGGTGACGCGCGTGCTGGCGCGCGACGGGCAGCTGCTCGGTGAGATCTTCGTCGAGCGCCGCACGCTCGTGCCCATCGAGACGATCCCGAGCCAGATGAAGCTCGCCGCGCTCGCCGCCGAGGACGCGAGCTTCTACGAGCACGACGGGCTCAACTACCTCGGCCTGCTCCGGGCGATCTACGTGAACGTGCGCGGCGGCAGGGCGCGGCAGGGCGGGAGCACGATCACCCAGCAGGTGATCAAGAACGTGCTGCTCACGCCGGAGCGCACGGTCGACCGCAAGGTGCGGGAGATGATCCTCGCCCGGCAGATCGAGAGCGAGCTGAGCAAGGACGAGATCTTAGAGCTCTACCTGAACCACATCTACTTCGGGCACGGGCGCTACGGGGTGGAGGAAGCGGCGCGGCTCTACTTCGGCAAATCGGTCAAGGAGGTGACGCTCGCGGAGGCGGCGCTGCTCGCGGGGATCATCAAGGGGCCGGAGATCTTCTCGCCGCGGGCGAGCATGGCGAAGGCGCTGGAGCGGCGCACCTACGTGCTCGACCAGATGGTGCAGAAGGGCTTCGCGCGGCCCGATCAGGCCGAGCAGGCGAAGAAGGAGCCGGTCGTGCTCGCGCCCGAGCCCGAGGTGCTGGCCGAGCTCGCGCCGGAGGTGGTCGACGAGGTGAAGCGCACGCTGCGCACCCTGGTCGGGCCCGCGGCCGATCGCGGGGGCTACACGGTGACGACGACGATCGACCCCGCCCTGCAGGCGGCGGCGCGCGGCGCGGTGCAGCGCAACGCGGACGACTACGAGAAGCGGCACAAGCTGCTCGCGCCGCTCGCGCTGGCCAAGGGGAAGAAGGAGCCCGCGCCCTTCGAGGGCACGCCGTCCGGGCGCCACGCGTTCCTCGGCGTGGTGACGGGCGCGGACGACGTGAAGAACCAGCTCGAGGTGCGCGTCGGGACGATCACCGGCACCGTCGATCTGAGCGAGGCCAGCCGGTACAACCCGAAGCACCTGCCCGCGAGCAAGTTCGCCGAGATCGGCAAGGTGGTGCGGGTGAGCCTCGTCTCGACGCCCGCCGACAAGAGCAAGGGCGAGCCCGGCGCGAGCGCGTCGGCTCCTCCAGGGGCATCTGCCTCGAACGCGCCGCCAGCGACGAGCGCGGCGATCGAGAAGGAGAGCAAGGAGCCGAAGGACACGCGGCCGAGGCTGCGGCTGGAGCTCGGGCCCGAGGGCGCGCTCGTCGCGATCGACGTGCGGAGCCGCGAGATCCTGGCCCTCGTGGGCAACTACGAGGCGACGCGGGGCGGGCTCGATCGCGCGACGAACGCGCACCGCCAGCCGGGCTCGACGTTCAAGGCCTTCGTGTACAGCTACGCGATCCACAGCCGCGCGGTGACGCCGGCCTCGATCGTCGAGACGAACCCGGCCGCGCTCGGCGGCTACAAGCCCGACAACTACGACGAGGGCGAGGGCAAGGCGCCCAAGCGGCTGCGCGACGCGGTGGCGCAGAGCGTGAACGTGGCGGCCGTCTGGACGCTGGAGAAGGCGGGCGCCTCCAACGTGGTGGCGTGGGCCCACAGCCTCGGGATCGAGTCCAAGCTCGGCGCCGATCTGTCGCTCGCGCTCGGCGCCTACGAGGTCTCGCCGCGGGAGATGGCCGGCGCCTACGCGACGTTCGCGGCGGGCGGCGTGTACGAGGCGCCGGTCCTGATCAAGAAGATCGTCGGGCCGAACGGGGCGGAGGTGCCGCTGCCCGCGCGCCCGGAGCCCCGGCGGGTGATGGACGAGGCCGAGGCGTACGTGACGACGAGCCTGCTCACCTCGGTGGTGCAGGACGGCACGGGCAAGCGCGCCCGCGCGCTCGGGCGGCCGATCGCGGGCAAGACGGGGACGTCGAACCAGGCGAAGGACGCGTGGTTCGTGGGCTACTCGACCGAGATCGCGTGCGCGGTGTGGACCGGCTACGACGATCCGCTGCCCCTCGGCGCGGGCGAGGCCGGCGCGAGCGCGGCGCTGCCCGCCTTCGTCGACTTCATGCGCGAGGCCCACAAGAAGCGCCCGCCCTCGGATTTCCCCGTGCCGGGCGGCGTGGTGCGGCGCTCGATCGATCCGGCCTCGGGCCTCGCGGCGTACCCCGATCAGAAGGACGCGATCGACGAGGTGTTCCTCGCGGGGACCGAGCCGACCGAGGTGGCGGTGCCGGACGCCGGCGCCGAAGGCGGAGAGGACGGCGGCGACGGCGATGGAGGCCCGGGCGACGCGCCCAAGGCGGCTGACGCAGGCGCGGCGCGGCCCGCCGAGGCGCCGGGACAGGCTCCTCCGTTTTGATGTCGAATCAGGCGGGAGAGGGGCTCTCTGGAGCATGGTAACTCCAGTAACCAGTGGAATTATCTGGCGTCGCGGCGTGAAGTTTCCCTGTCGAATTGGAGAAGACTCCAACGCGCGATGACTTGCATAATTCATGAGCCGGCCTCGGTGGGGATGTGTGGCCGGTGGTTGCTTCTGTCCTTGGCTGATCCTTGACGACCCGAACTTCGAAGAGGTGTTGCATGCAAAGACCCTTATCCATCGTATTCGCAAGCCTTGCCGCCCTGGTGGCCCTGGTCTCGGTCCTGAGCTCCGGGTGCGGGAGCGATGTCTCGAGCACGTCGACCTCATCGACGACGACCGCCACGACCACGGGCGCCGGGGGCACCGGCGGGACGAGCACGACCGCCGGCACCGGCGGCGCAGGCGGCACGACCACGACCGGCGCCGGCGGCACGGGCGGGGTGATGTGCACCGCCCCGGAGATCCTCTGCGGCGGGGCCTGCGTGAACACGCAGAACGACGCCAAGAACTGCGGCGGCTGCGGGCAGGCCTGCCCCTCCGGCGCGAGCTGCGAGGGCGGCACCTGCAAGTGCAGCGGGACGATGAGCCTGTGCGGGTCGAGCTGCGTGGACCTCAGCACCGACACCAAGAGCTGCGGCGTGTGCAACAACGTGTGCGGCGCGGGCGCGACGTGCAACAGCGGTAAATGCTCCGCATGCGACGGGGCGAAGCCGAACCTGTGCGACGGGATCTGCACCGACATCACCACCGACAACGCCAACTGCGGCGTGTGCGGCAAGGCCTGCCCGGCCGTCGCCTCGTGCACCGGCGGCGCATGCACCTGCCCGGGGATGAACCAGACCCTCTGCGCGGCAGAGAACGTGTGCGCCGACCTCTCCAGCGACGCGAGCAACTGCGGCGTGTGCGGCAAGACCTGCCCGGTGGGCGGCTCGTGCATCTCCGGCCAGTGCGGCTGCCCCGCGGGCCAGATCGACTGCAACGGCGTCTGCGCCGACCTCGCCACCGACAACGCCAACTGCGGCATGTGCGGCAAGACCTGCGGCATGGGCGCCAACTGCATGAACAGCATCTGCACCTGCAACGCGGGGCTCGTGAACTGCGGGGCCACCGGCTGCGCCGACCTCTCGGCCGATCCGACCAACTGCGGCATGTGCGGCAAGGCCTGCGCCGGCGGGCAGAACTGCGTCTCGGGCCAGTGCACCGCGTGCCCCGCGGGGCAGATCGTCTGCAACAACGCCTGCACCAACGTGTCGAGCGACCCCGCGAACTGCGGCATGTGCGGCAAGGCCTGCGGGCCGGGCGCGTCGTGCACGAGCGGGCAGTGCACCTGCGCGGCGGGGCAGATCTACTGCGGCGCGGGCGCGGGTTGCATCGATACGTCGACCGATCCGCTCCACTGCGGCAACTGCGGCAACGCGTGCTCCGCGGGCCAGACCTGCGTCTCCGGCGCCTGCGTGTGCCCGGTGGCCGGGCAGGTCAACTGCGGCGGCTTCGCCGGCTGCGTCGACCTCTCGACCAACGCGGACAACTGCGGGCAGTGCGGGAACAACTGCAACCCGGGCCAGGTCTGCGCCTCCGGGCAGTGCCAGTGCCCGCAGGGGAACATGACCTGCGGCGGCGTCTGCGTGAACACGATGACCGATCCGCAGGCCTGCGGGTCGTGCAACAACCAGTGCCCGGACGGCGACACCTGCGGCGCCGGCGGGATGTGTCAGTGCGCGGGGCAGCTCTGCCAGCAGAACCAGGTGTGCGCCGACCTCATGCACGATCCGCGCGACTGCGGCGGGTGCAACAACGCGTGCAACTCGCGCCAGTACTGCACGGGCGGGGCCTGCCAGTGCCGGCCCGGTTTCTCGCTCTGCAACGCCGGCGGGCAGATGCAGTGCACCGAGCTCAGCGTGAGCTTCTTCAACTGCGGCGCCTGCGGGAACAACTGCGGCACCAAGGGCTTCGCGAACCCGCGCTGCGTGGGCGGCGTCTGCCTCGACACCACCTGCCAGGCGCTCGGGCAGACGAGCTGCAACGGCGCGTGCCTCACCGACGCCCAGCTCGCCACCGATCCGCGCAACTGCGGGCAGTGCGGCAACACCTGCCAGAACGACGAGGTGTGCGCGAACGGCAACTGCCAGCCGTACTTCAGCACGCCCGGCTGCAACGCATGCCCCTGCGCGGCATGCGGCGCGGGCACCACCTGCTGCACCTTCCCGGGCGACAACTTCCCCGTCTGCGTCGCCGGCAACACCTGCCCCTGAGCCACCCCTGAACGTCACGCCGTCGCGTGGGAGCCCCGCGACGGCCGTGATACGCTGAAGCGTGATCCCCGTCCGGCGGGCCGCTACCCGCCGGACACCGTCACGCACAAGGAGGCTCCATGCGCTCTTCTCTTCCTTCTCTCCGCGCGCTCCGCTCCCCGCTCACCTTCGTCGCGCTCGCCGCGCTGGGCGCGCT
This sequence comes from Byssovorax sp., assembly GCA_046351295.1. Classification (GTDB taxonomy): domain Bacteria; phylum Myxococcota_A; class Polyangia; order Polyangiales; family Polyangiaceae; genus JAXLYT01. Next base: position 59,185 of record JAXLYT010000059.1, on the reverse strand, counting down.
CACCGTCCCCGCCTGCACGGGCGCGGAGTTCGTGTCGAGCACGAGCAGCGGCACGGGCGGGGCCGGCGGCTCCGGGACGAGCACCACCACCGGCGCAGGCGGCGCGACGACGACCACCACGACGAGCAGCGCGACCACGAGCTCCGGCGCCGCGGGGGGCGACCCTTGCGCCGCCGTCACGTGCAACCCCGGGGCGGCCTGCGTGAACGGCCAGTGCGTCTGCGAGCAGGGCTTCGTCACGTGCCCCTCGGGCTGCGCCAAGGTGTCGAGCGATCCGCAGAACTGCGGTGGATGCGGGATGCCCTGCTTGCAGGGGCAGATGTGCATCTCCGGCCAGTGCGTCTGCCCGCCGACCCAGGCCGCGTGCTCGAGCGGCTGCGCCGACCTGAGCACCGATCCGGACAACTGCGGGCAGTGCAACCACGCCTGCAACGGGGGCGCAGGCTGCATGTCCGGCAAGTGCGTGTGCGGCGGCGGCCTCGCCTACTGCGGCCCGCTCGGCTGCAAGGACCTGTCGAGCGACGCGACGACCTGCGGGCAGTGCAACCACGCCTGCGGCTTCGGCCAGTGCGTGAACGGCCAGTGCCAGTGCGGCGTGGCGGGCGCGAAGGACTGCGGCCCCGGCGTCGGCTGCGTCGACACGCTCATGAACAACAACCACTGCGGTGACTGCGGGAAGAAGTGCGACCCGGGCAAGATCTGCGTCGCGGGCAACTGCCAGGGCTGATCGCGGGCGAGGGGCACCGGGCCGGGAGATCCGGCCCGATGCGCCGTCGTGAGCTCGCGAGGGGGCGTGGCGCGCGTGATGCGCGTGAGGGGCGTGGCGAGGGAAATGCGCGCGACCGGAGAGGGGCGAGGGGCGCCCCTCCCCGAGGGAGGCGCGATCAGTCGCAGGTGTTGCCGAAGGAGGGACCGTCGGCGACCGTGTAGAAGTTCTTCTGCGCGCAGAACGCGTACTGCCCGCTCATGTCGGTGCCCGCGCTGTAGCCGCAGTCACCCGAGTTGCACTGCAGGCTGCAGTTGTTGACGCAGTCGTTCTGGCCGTTGTTCCAGCTCCCGATGACATGGCTGCCAGGGAAGTAGGTGGTGATGATGTCGTAGGAGGTGAAGGCGCCCGGACCGCCGCAGCCTTCGCCCGTCTTGCCCTGGTTCCACCAGTCGCCGCACATCAGGCGATAGCCGTTGCCGAGGCTCTCGCAGCGCTGGTGCGCGTCCATGCAGGTGCCGGGCTGCTGGGTGTAGCAGAAGATCACGCCGTCGATGACGAGCGTGTCCATGCCGGCGGCGATGCACGGGCTGGCGGAGCAGACGCCGCCGTAGCAGGCCGAGGTCGGCGTGTTCGGGTTGTTGTCGTCGCACGGCGTGCCGCTCGGCGCGTTCGGGTTGACGCACTGGCCGTTGTGCTTGTCGCAGACCTGGGCCAGGTGACACTGGTCGATCGCGCCGCCGCAGCTCACGCCGATGCACGGGTCGGCCGAGCAGACGCCGCCGAGGCACTGCGTGTGGGCGGGGTTACCGTCGTTGCACGCGGTGAGGTCGGCGAGCGACTGGTACTCGCACTGGCCGGTGACCTTGTTGCAGGAGCCCGCGCCCTGGCAGGGGCCGGGGTTGTTGCAGACGACGCCGGTGCAGAGGTTCGGGGCCTGGCAGACGACCACGCCGTCGTTCGCGAAGGTCGTGCTCTTGCCAGGCTGGCAGTAGTTCGTCCCGCCGCTGAAGCCGCCGGCGTTGTACGAGAACGCGCTCGGGCCGTTGACCGTGAGACCGTCGGTGGTGTTGACGTCGCCCGCGAAGGTGCCCGTGCACCAGTCACCGCAGCCGCGATCGAAGACCTGGAGGTTCTGCCCCTCGGGCAGGCCGTAGTTGTGGAAGTTCGAGAGCTGCCCGCTCATCCCGTTGCCGAAGCCGAGGAAGCAGCAGTACTGCGAGCAGTAGTGCGAGCTCGGGTCGTAGAAGCCGGGGTAGCTGTTGTTGCCGAGCGCCTGGCTGCCCGTGCGGTTGCCGGAGAAGCCGTGGGCCTCGCAGTAGGCGTCGTAGTCCTGGTCGCTCGCGAGCGTCAGGCCGGCCGGCGCGTAGAGGAACACGACGGGCGCGTTGCCGGTGGAGAGATCGGCGCTCGCGTACATGGTGGGCGGCGCGACCTGGCAGGTGCCGTTCACGCAGACGGTGCCGTCGGTGTCCGGATCGCCGTCGTCGCAGGGCTTGCCGAAGGCCTCCTTGGGGTTCGAGCACTGGCCGGTGAGCTGGTCGCAGACGCCGGCCTTGTGGCACGCGTCCTCGGGCGTGCAGACGACGCCGGAGCACGGGTCGTGCGCGCAGGCGCCGGCGAGGCAGATCGTGTGGCTCGGGTCGCCGTCGTTGCAGGCGGTGAGGTCGGGCTGCGCGCCGTAGTCGCACTGCCCGTCGATCGGGTTGCAGACGCCGGCCGTCTGGCAGGGGCCGGGCGCCGGGCACTGCACGCCGGTGCACAGGTTCGGCGCCTGGCAGACGACGACGCCGTCCTGCACGAAGGTCGTGCTCTTGCCGGGCTGGCAGTAGTTCGCCCAGTCGCCGATCGCGCCCGGGTTGTACGAGTACGAGCCGTCGGGGTTCACGACGAGCGCGTCGGTCGTGTTGATGTCGCCCGAGAACGAGCTCGTGCACCAGTCGGCGCAGCCGCGATCGAACACCTGGAGCGGGACGCCCGCGGGCAGGCCGTAGTTGTGGAAGTCGTGGAGGTTGTCCCTCTCGTTGTTGCCGAACCCGAGGAAGCAGCAGTAGTCCGCGCAGTAGTACGAGCTCGGGTCGTAGAAGCCGGGCACGTTGCCGTCCTGCCCGAGCGCCTGGCTGCCCGTGCGGTTGCCCGAGAAACCCTTGCTCACGCAGTAGTCGTCGTAGTCCTGGTTGGAGTTGAAGGTCGTCCCGGCCGGGACGAAGACGAACGCGACGGGCGTGTTGCCGCTGCTCAGCATCGCCTCGGCGTAGGGCTGGCTGCACGTGCCGCAGAAGGTGCCGCCGCAGTCGACGCCGCTCTCGTCGCTGTCCTGGATGCCGTCGTTGCACTTGTCGACGCAGGGCGCGCAGGTCGGCCCGCCGCAGTCGAGGCCCGTCTCCTGGCCGTTCCACACGCCGTCGTTGCAGGTCGGATCGGGGACGACGTAGCAGAGCTCGAGGCTCGGGTGGTCGTCGACGTGCTCGCGCGAGCGGATGAGCTTGGGCAGGTCGGTCGTGGTGACGGCGAGGCCGTTCTTCACCGCGCTGACCGGCGCGCCCGAGAGGCCCGGGAGCGAGATGTTGTAGTGGCCGTAGCAGGCGATCGGGTGCGGGGGCGCGTTGAGCGGGCTGCACGGGGCGCTCTTGCCGAGGCCGAGCTCGGCGCCGAGGCCGCCGAAGTTGTTGGCGTTGACGGACTTCTCGAGGAAGCCGGTGCTCAGGCCGAAGACCTTGAGGTTCGCCTGGCTCTTCGTGCCGTTGTCCTTGTCCGTGAGGGTCAAGGTGGCCGAGACGATGGTGGCGTTGCCCGGGACCACCTTGGTGTCGAACCGGATCAGCGTCTTCTGGGCGGCGCCGACCTCGTTCGGATCCGCGCCGCCGTGGTTGGCGTCCGGCTTGCTCCCGTCGATGAACGCGTCGGCGTTGTCGATGAGCTTCTTGCAGGCCGGATCGCAGGCGTCGCCCGTGCCGTCGCCGTCGCTGTCGGCCTGGGAGGGGTTGAAGATGTTGGCGCAGTTGTCCTGCCCGTCGCAGAGGCCGTCCGCGTCGGCGTCGGGGCAGCCGCCGAGCGAGAGGGGGTGGCCCACGCCGCCGTGCGACACCCGCACCGGGAGCGGCGAGGGGAGCTCGCTCAGGGCCGGCTTCCGGCTCGACTCGTCGAGCCCCGGCGCCCTCGTCGCATGCCCCATGACCACCGTCCTGCCCGGGACCTTGCCCGAGCTGGAGCCCACCTCACCGGCGGCCGGCGGCGTTGGCAAATCGCCCGGGTCGGCCGCGCAGCCCGTGAGCAGGGCCGCCGTGAGGGGCAGCGCGCCCAGGAGCAGCGCTGAAAAACCAACCGTGATGCCACCTGGCACACCCGCCGAGGTCAACCAGCTTCGAGGTTTTCGCATCGAGTTCTCCGTGTTGGGCGACACCCTCGCTCAAGAGGACGACGCCGCGCGTCGAATGGAAGAATCCTGCAGCGCGGAGCCAGAGCCTCGGCTCAACGCAGATGGGTTGATTTGGTTCCACCTCGGTCCCGGAGGTCGCGGAGGGGAAATTGCGCAAAAGGCGCAATAATTAAAGATGACATAACGGAAGCGCGCCTGTCAACCGCAATAATTGCAAATCGCAATATGCTCTTTGGTTTTGCGCGGAAGGCGCGAGGCGGGCGGGTCAGGGGGCGCTGGCGATAGCCACGCGGGTCATGCTCGTGCCGCCGATGAGGAGGGGGGCGGTCCAGGCGCCGCCGAGGAAGCGGGCGCTGTAGACCTTGCCGTCGGCCATGGTGAAGGCGAGCTCGGCCTGGGCCAGGCTCGCGCCGATGCCGACGCCGTGGGCGATGGCGGGGCTCGAGGACACCTGGATGTTCGGCGCCGAGAAGGCCGCGGCCTGCGACCATGTGCCGCCCGCGTACTGCGCGTAGTAGAGGAAGCCGTCCTGCCCGCGGAACGCGAGCATGGCGGCCCCGCCCGGCAGCGCCGCGAGGCTCGGCCGGTCGTTGGTGAACGTGCTCGGGATGGTGCCGGCCGCGGACCAGACGCCGTTCGACCGGGTCGCGTAGAGCACCTGGTTGTCGCCGCTGCGCACCCACACCGCCATCAGCTCGGGGCCCGCGGCCATCCGCACGATGTCCGGAGCGATGCCGAAGGTGGTGTTGCCGCCGTCGACCTGCTGCTCGAGGCCCCAGGTCCCGCTCGCCCGATCGCGCGTGAAGATGTGGTTCTGCGCGGCGCCGTTGATGAAGGCGATCGTGGCGTCGGCGCCCACGGGGAAGGCCGGGCCCGCCGCGATCTGCGCGGGCGAGGGCCCGAAGCTCTGCGCCCCGCCGCCCACGGCCTCGGCCTTGGGCGCCCAGCTCCCCGAGGAGAAGGCCGCGTAGTAATACTTGAAGTCCTCGCCGTGGAAGACGGCGACCGCGCCCGCGCCGGCGGAGCGGATGCTCGGCTGCTCGCGCGTGGTGATCCCCGGGCCGAGCGCCGCGAACTGGAGCCACGTGCCGAAGGTCCACGTGGTGTAGCGCAGCTCGTGGGTGGCCTCGGACCGGATGAGGCCGACGCCCGTGCCGCCGCTCGTGATCGCGATCGAGGGGCCGAAGGTCGTCGCGTCCGGCAGCGTGGTGGTGATCCACGCGCTCCCGGGGTGGAGCGTGCCCGCGAGCATGTTCGCCGGGTTGCCGCCGCCGAGGACGAGCACCACCGGGCAGAAGGAGCAGGTCGGCCCGCCGCAGTCGACGTCCGTCTCGTTCCCGTTCTTGACGCCGTCGCTGCACGAGGGCGCCTGGCAGACGCCCCCCTGACACACGCCGCTCGTGCAGTCGCTCCCGGCGGCGCAGCCCTTGCCGACGGCGCACTTCACGCAGACCGGACCGCCGCAGTCCGTGTCGGTCTCGCTCCCGTTCTTGAGGAGGTCCATGCAGGTCGGCGCCGCGCACGCCCCGTTGCTGCACACCTGCGACTGGCAATCGATCCCCGTGAAGCAGACCTTGCCCGTGGGGCACTTGGGGCACAGCGCGCCGCCGCAGTCTGTGTCGCTCTCGCCGCCGTTCTTGATGCCGTCGTTGCACGAGACGCCCTGGCAGACGCCGTTCTGGCACGCGCCGCTCGCGCAGTCGCTGCCCGCGCCGCAGGCCTTCCCGATGGCGCACTTGACGCAGATCGGGCCGCCGCAGTCTGTGTCGCTCTCGCTCCCGTTCTTCACCAGGTCCATGCACGTCGCCGCCTGGCAGAGCCCGCCCTGGCAGACCGCGCTCGCGCAGTCGCTGCCCGCGCCGCAGGTCTTGCCCGACGCGCACGTGGGGCAGGTCGGGCCGCCGCAGTCGATGTCGCTCTCGCTCCCGTTCTTCACCGCGTCCATGCACGTCGCCGCGGTGCAGAGGCCGCCCTGGCAGCTCAGGCTCTGGCAGTCGTTGCCGACCACGCAGGTCTTCGCGGCCGCGCACTTCGGGCACACGCCGCCGCCGCAGTCGATGTCGCTCTCGCTCCCGTTCTTCAGGCCATCCATGCAGGTCGGCGCCGCGCATGCGCCCGCCGTGCACACCCCGCTCTGGCAATCGCCGCCGCTCGCGCAGCCCTTGCCCGTCGCGCAGTTCGCAGGGCAATTGCCTCCGCAGTCGACGTCCGTCTCGGTGCCGTTCTTGATCCCGTCGCCGCAGCTCGGCGCCTGGCAGACGCCGCCCACGCACTTGGCGCTCAAGCAATCGCCGTTCTGGAGGCAGACCTTGCCCGCCACGCACACGGGGCAGATCGGGCCGCCGCAGTCGACATCCGTCTCGCTCCCGTTCTTGACCGCGTCGGTGCAGAGGGGCACCTGACACACGGATCCGGCGCAGACCACGCTCTGGCAGTCCGCCGCCATGGAGCATGCCTTGCCGTCGGCGCACGACGAGCACATCGGCCCGCCGCAGTCGGTGTCGGTCTCGGCGCCGTTCTTGATCCCGTCGCTGCATGCCGACGGGGCGCAGACGCCGCCCTGGCAGACGGCGCTCAGGCAATCGCCGCCGCTGGAGCAGCTCTGCCCGTTGGCGCAGTTGGTGAGGCACGCGCCGCCGCAATCGACGTCGCTCTCGCTCCCGTTCTTGACCCCGTCGCTGCACGAGGCGGCCTGGCATGCGCCCGCGGCGCACACGGCGCTCACGCAGTCGGCGCCCGTGCCGCAGCCGCTGCCTGCCGGGCATTTCGGGCACTGCGCGCCGCCGCAGTCGATGTCGCTCTCGCTCCCGTTCTCGACGAGATCGTTGCACGTGGGCGCCGCGCAGACGCCGCCCTGGCAGATGCCGCCCTGACAGTCACCCCCGAGCACGCAGGTCTTGCCCGTGGGGCACTTGGGGCAGGAGGCGCCGCCGCAGTCGATGTCGCTCTCGCCGCCGTTCTTCACCCCGTCGCTGCAGAGGACGCCCTGGCAGATGCCGCCGGTGCAGACCCCGTTCACGCAGTCCGATCCCGCGCTGCACGCCTTGCCCACGCTGCACTTGAGGCAGGTCGGGCCGCCGCAGTCCGTGTCCGTCTCGCTCCCGTTCTTCTGCCCGTCGCTGCACTGGGGCACGGCGCACACGCCGTTCATGCACACGCCGCTCAGGCAGTCGGTGCCCGCCGAGCAGCTCTTGCCGTTCGAGCATTTCACGCAGGTCGGGCCGCCGCAGTCCGTGTCGGTCTCGCCGCCGTCCTTCGCGCCGTCGGTGCACGTGGGCGCGCACACCCCCGCGGCGCACGAGCCTCCGACGCAGTCGGCGTTGAGCAGGCAGCTCTTGGCGGCGCCGCACTTGGGGCATGCGAGGCCGCCGCAGTCCGTGTCGGTCTCGGTGGCGTTCTTGATGCCGTCGCCGCAGGTGGGAGGCTTGCATGTGTTGCCCTGGCAGACGGCGCTCTGGCAGTCGCTCCCCGCGCCGCAGAGCTTGCCCGTCGCGCACTTGGGGCAGGCGGGGCCGCCGCAGTCGATGTCGCTCTCGGCGCCGTCCTTCTGCGCGTCCATGCATGCGGGCGGCACGCACTGGTGGTCGACGCTGCAAAAATCGGGGGCGTTGCAGTCGGCGGCGGCGAGGCACACGACACATGCGCCCGCCGCGCTGCACAGCTTGGCCGCGGGGTGCTGCGCGTCGGCGCAGGGCATGCCGGCGGCGACCGGGGTGTGGACCGGGGAGCCTCCGCTGCACGTGTCGGTCGTGCAGTCGTTGCTGTCGTCCTCGACGTCGGCGTCGTCGTCGATCGAGCCGACGTTGCCGCTCCCGTCGCAGACCGCGGTCTGGCAGTCGCCCGCGATCTGCGCGGCCACGGGCTTGCCTGCGGGGGCGAAGGTCTTGGCGCAGAGGCCGTTGTCGCAGATGGCCATCAGGCACTCGTTCGCCGGGGCCGGGCACTGGGTCACCGGATCGACGCAGCCGCTTCCGCCCGCGCCTCCCTGGCCGCCGCCGGCCGTGCCGCCCATCCCGCCGGTGCCGGTGGTGCCGGTGGTGGCGCCTGCACCGCCCTGCCCTCCCGCGCCGCCCGTGCCGCTCGTCGTCGCGCCGGTGCTGGTCGTGTGCCCGCCGCTCGTGGTGGTGCTCGTCGCGCTCGAGCTGCCCCCGGAGCCGGTCAGCTCACCCGAGCCGCAGCCCTGCGCGAGGGCCGCGAGGAGAGAGAAGAAGAGCGGGCCGGTGAGTCTCCGAGCGAGGTTGGTCATGGGACGATCGAGAAAGACTGCCGCACCGCGCCCGGGCGTCAACGGCGTCCGGGCAAAGCGCAACGAGAAGACCGCGAAATGCAATCCGTGGTAGAATGAAAGGTTGCGCCGATGAACCAACACCACGTTCGATCCAAAACCGAGGACCGCGGACAGGGCCACCTCCAGGGCCGCCTGCTCACCCGAGCCTGGATCTCAGGCACGTCGCTGTGTGCAGCGCTGCTCCTCTCCGCCTGCGGCGGAGGGGGTGGCAGCACCTCGACGACCAGCACCGGCACGACCAGCACGAGCAGCACGAGCACGGCCGGCGGTACCGGTGGCACCGGCGGCGACGGCACCACGAGCGGCACCGGGGGAGACACCACCGGCGTTACCACCGGCACCACCACCGGCACGGGCGGCACCGGCGGCGCCGGCGGCGCGGAGCCTGTCTGCGGGGACGGGAAGATCGAGGGGGGCGAGGCTTGCGACGACCACGACACGATGAGCGGCGACGGCTGCGACGCGAGCTGCCAGATCGAGCCGGGCTTCGTCTGTCAGGGGGCGCCGAGCGTGTGCGACTCGGTCTGCGGCGACGGGATCAAGGCCGGGCTGGAGAGCTGCGACGACGGCAACACGGCGAGCGGCGACGGGTGCACCGGCGTCTGCTCGCTGGAGAAGGGCTATGGCTGCGTGGGATCGCCGAGCGTGTGCCAGCCGATCTGCGGCGACGGGATCAAGGTCGGCGCGGAGACCTGCGACGACGGCAACGCCGACGACGCCGACGGGTGCTCGAGCTCGTGCCTCGTGGAGGTCGGCTACGCGTGCGCGGGCAAGCCCAGCGCCTGCGCGCCCGTGTGCGGTGACGGGAAGGTCGTGGGCGCGGAGGCATGCGACGACGGCAACATGGCCTCGGACGACGGATGCACCGCGGGCTGCGCGCTCTCGCCGGGGTACACCTGCATGGGCGAGCCGAGCGTCTGCACGACGAGCTGCGGCGACGGGGTGATCGCCCCGCCGGAGACCTGCGACGACGGCAACATCGGCGGCGGCGACGGGTGCAGCCCCAACTGCGCGATCGAGGCGGGCTACGTGTGCGCCGGCGCGCCGAGCCAGTGCGCGGCCGTGTGCGGCGACGGGGTCACGTCGGCGGTGGAGGCATGCGACGACGGCAACGCCGAGAGCGGCGACGGCTGCTCGGCGAGCTGCGCGGTGGAGCCGGGCTTCACCTGCGCGGGGGCGCCGAGCGTGTGCGCGACGGTGTGCGGCGACGGGATCAAGAAGGGCGGCGAGGCCTGCGACGACGGCAACGCCAACAACGGCGACTGCTGCACCAACGCCTGCCAGCTCCTCTGCGAGGTCCAGCCGAACGGCACGGCGGCGCAGGCCAAGAGCGGGGGCTCGTTCGTCCCCGACCTGGTGCTGAAGGGCGCGATCAACCCGATCGGCGACATCGACTACTACGCGATAAGCCTCGCCTCGATCCGTACCGACCTCTTGATCCAGACCTTCGACGGCAACGGACCGAACAACTGCGTCAGCGTCGACACGGTGCTCGATCTGCTCGACGCCGATGGGGTCACCGTCCTCGCGTCGAACGACGACATCAGCGGGATCAACTCCTGCTCGCGCATCGACCCCGCGTCCGAGCCGGCCGCGCGCGGGCTCCCGCCGGGCACCTACTACGCGCGCGTCGCCGCCTTCTCGCCGATGGTGACGATCGCCGCCTACACGCTGCGGTTCACCCTCGTGGCCACCTGCGGCAACAACGTGGTCGAGGGGAGCGAGGAGTGCGACGGCAACGGCGGCGCGCCCTGCGACGCGGGCTGCCAGCGCGTGCCCGTGTGCGGCGACGGCTTCACCGACGCGCCCGAGACCTGCGACGACGCGAACATGGTCGCGGGGGACGGCTGCACCGCATGCGCCGTCAACGCAGGCTTCCTCTGCACGGGGAAGCCGAGCGCGTGCGTGGCCGTGTGCGGCGACGGGCTGAAGATCGGCGCCGAGCAGTGCGACGACGGGAACACCGCCGTGGGCGACGGGTGCGACAGCGCATGCCGCACCGAGGTGGTGATGGCCGAGAGCGAGTCCAACAACACCGTCGCGCAGGCGGGCGCGAAGCCCGCCATCAGCGGGCCGAGCACCACGGTCACGGGATCGATCGGCGCCGTCGGCGACAAGGACGTCTTCAAGCTCACCCTCGCGTCGAACTCGATCCTGCGGATCGAGACCTTCGGGCCCTCCGGGGACGACTGCACGGCCTCCGAGACGACGACGCTCAAGCTGCTCAACGCGGCCGGGACGCAGCTCTACGCCGACGGGAGCAAGGGCATCAACGGGTGCTCGGCGCTCTCGGTGATCGCCGCGGCGGGGACGTACTACGTGTCGGTGGAGGAGGCCGGCAACGACGCGCTGATCCCCGCCTATCGCCTGGAGGTGAAGGTGCTCGCGAGCGCGGGCATGGAGACGGAGCCGAACAACACCCCGGAGGCGGCGAGCACCTTCGCGGGGAGCGACGTGTTCACGTTCGGCGGCCACCAGATGCAGGGCGACCAGGACTACTATTCGATCATCGTGCCGGCCGGGTACTCGATCCGGGCCGAGGTGATCGAGGGCGGCGCGGAGACCTGCGAGTCCTCCGGCGTCGACAGCTTCCTCGAGCTCTACGACGGGAACGGGACGCTCCTCGCCTCCGACGAGGACGGCGGGCGCGGCTTCTGCTCGGCCATCGACGGCACCGGGAGCACGCCCTTCTACGCCGGCGCCGGCAACCTCCCCGCCGGGCAGTACTACCTCGACGTGCGCGCCTCGCCGAACGCGGCCTCGATGGCCGCCGCGCAGTTCGACTACCGCCTCGTGCTCACGGTGCGCTGAGCGCGCTGCTCGCTCGTCACGCAAACGCTGCACGCGCGCAGGATCTGCACGCATTTGCGCTGCGCGCCGCGGAGGGCTGCGCCGCCTCCGCCGTGGTAGACGCGGCGCATGGAGTCCTTCCGCACCATCATCGAGCCCTTCCGGATCAAGTCCGTCGAGCCGATCGCGCTCACCACGAAGAGCGAGCGCGAGCAGCACCTGAAGGAGGTCGGCTACAACCTCTTCGGGCTCCACGCGCACGACGTGATGATCGATCTGCTCACCGACTCGGGCACCGGGGCGATGAGCGCGGAGCAGTGGGCGGGCGTGCAGCGCGGGGACGAGAGCTACGCCGGATCGCCCTCGTTCTACCGCTTCGAGGAGGCCGTGAAGAGCCTCTTCCCCCTCAAGCACGTGATCCCCACCCACCAGGGGCGCGCGGCGGAGAAGATCCTCTTCTCGGCGATCGGCGGGCCGGGCAAGGTCATCCCCAACAACACGCACTTCGACACGACGCGCGCCAACATCGAGTTCACCGGCGCCGAGGCCGTCGATCTGGTGATCCCGGAGGGCCGCGTGCCCTCGCTGGAGCACCCCTTCAAGGGCAACATGGACCTCGGGGCGCTCCGGGCGCTGCTGGAGAAGCGGCGCGCCGACGTGCCCGTGGTGTTCGTGACGATCACCAACAACTCGGGCGGCGGCCAGCCGGTGAGCCTCGCGAACCTGCGCGGCGTGCGGGCGATCTGCGACGAGTTCGAGGTGCCGCTCTTCCTCGACGCGTGTCGCTTCGCGGAGAACGCGTTCCTGATCCGGGAGCGCGAGCCCGGCTGCGGGTCGATGAGCGTGACGGAGATCGTCCACCACATCGCGGCGCTCGCGGACGGGATGACCATGTCGGCGAAGAAGGACGGGCTCGCCAACATGGGCGGTTGGCTCGCGATGAACGACGACGACCTCGCGCGCCGCTGCCGCAACCTGCTCATCCTCACCGAAGGCTTCCCGACCTACGGCGGGCTCTCCGGGCGCGATCTGGAGGCGATCGCGCAGGGGCTCAAGGAGGTGGTGAGCCACAGCTACCTGCGTTACCGGATCCGCTCGACGGCGTACCTCGGCGAGGCGCTCCGCGGCGAGGGCGTGCCGCTCGTGCTCCCGGTGGGCGGGCACGCGGTCTACATCGACGCGCGCGCCATGCTGCCCCATATCCCGCCGCTCCAGTATCCGGGGCAGGCGCTGGCCGTGGAGCTCTACCGCGAGGGCGGCGTGCGGGGCTGCGAGATCGGGACGGTGATGTTCGGGCTGCACCCGGACGGGACGGAGACGCCCGCGGCGATGGACCTCGTGCGGCTGGCCATTCCCCGGCGGACGTACACGCAGAGCCACATGGACTTCGTGGTCGAGGTGGTGCACCGGGTGGCGGCCCGGAAAGAGCAGCTCCGCGGCTACCGGATCGAGAGCCAGCCCCCCCAGCTCCGGCACTTCACCGCGCGCTTCGCGCCGCTCTGATCAGCGCGCCCCGCGCCGCGCGGATCGACGAACCCCGCGCACCCTTGATCGGCGCGTTTCTCCGATCGGCGCGCGCCTTTCTGATTGCGCATCCCGCCCGCCGTTGGCAGTCTCCCGCGTCCTATGGCTCGCCCGAAGAAGCAAGACGCCCCCGAAGCCGACGCCGCCACCGCGGCGCCCTCCGCCCCCAACGCCGCCGCCGAGGCCTTCGCCAAGGTCGAGCCCGAGCTCGCCGCGCTCGGCGAGGCCGACCTCGCGCCGATCGATCTCGACATCTCGGCCGCGGTCACCGCCGTGCTCGCCGCGGCGCCGAAGATCCGCGAGCACCGCGACGCGATCGCCGAGGAGCTGCCGAAGCTCCCGATCAAGGCGGTCGACCAGCTCGACACCTACGCGCTCGCGGCCTGGTACAGTAACCTCGCGCACACCTACGCGGCGGCCGGCCCCGAGGCGGCCAAGGCGCTCGTGGACGAGGCAGCCAAGCTGCGTGAGGGGCTGCTCATCGCGGCCGAGGCCCTGGCGCACCGCGGCCTGCTCAACGCCGACGTGGTGGCGAAGATCCGCAAGGGCAGCGGCCACACGGACATGGCGAACGATCTGACCACGCTCGCCACCCTGTTCAAGTCCGAGTGGGGCAAGGTCAGCAGCAAGACCGCGGTGGAGAAGAGCGAGATCGAGCGCGCGGAGGAGCTCGGCCCGGCGGTGATGATCGCCGTCGCGATCCGCAAGACGCCCGGCAAGCACGGGGACACCGAGGGGCAGCGCGCGAGGGCGTACACGCTCCTGATGAACGCGTACGACACCTGCCGGCGTGCGCTCGCCTACCTGCGCTGGCACGAGGACGACGCGGACAGCATCGCGCCCTCGCTCCACAAGAAGAAGCCGGGGCGCAAGCCGGGCAGCGGGAAGAAGAGCGCCGAGGCCGAGGCCGCCGAAACCGCCGAGCCCGCCGAGGGCTGATCGATCAGCGCACCCGCACGGTGGTGCTGACGGTGGTGGGCGCGCCCTGGAAGGCGTGCACGCTCGCCCCGCGCATGGCGGCGGCGATGCACCCGCCCTTCGCCGAGCCGACGTAGGGGCCGCCCTCGATCGTCGCCTTGGTGACTCGCCCGGAGGGCGCGAAGGTCACGCGCACGGGCATGCTGCTCGTGCCGTCGCCGTCGTCGAGGCAGCTCGCGGCGGCGCGGCCGGCGGCGGCGATGGCGGCCGCGGCGGCGGCGCGATCGAGCTCCTCGGGGAGCGCGGCGAGCGGGGCGCGGGCGTCGGCCTGCTCGAAATCACCGACCGTGGGCGCGGCGGCGAGCGCGTCGGCCATCTTGTCGGCGACGCTCTGCTCGCGCGCCGCCGGGGCGGGCGCAGCCGCCGCGCGGGCCAGTGCGCCCTCGCGGGGCACGGTGCCGACGATGAGCTGCGTGGGGAGCACGATCATCGGCTCGCCGAGATCGACGAGCTCCTCCGCGGAGGGCGACGCGGGCGCCGCCATCGCGCCCTGCGCGCGCGGCGCCGCGGGCGCGGAGACCAGGGCGGCCTGCGCGAGATCGGCCTGCGGGGCGCGCGCGGAGGGCAGCGCGCTCGCGACGCCGAGGAAGGCGAGGGCGGCGGCCGCGCCCACGAGCGCGCTCCGCCACGCGCCGCTCGTCGGGGGCGCGGGCAGGGCGACGCTCACCTCGTGCTCGTCGAACGCGACGGGCGGGATGCTCCCTGCGCCGGCGTAGAGCGCCTGCGGAGCGGGCGGCGCGAACGTCGCCAGATCCACGAACGGCGCCACGGGAGCGAGCTCACCGCGCAGGTTCATGAGCTCGGGATCGATCGAACGGGTGTCGCGCTTCGTCATGGTCAGCCTCCGGAGAGAGGCCGTTGCAGGCACCGGGCCAACCCCGGGAGCGCATCGCGCAGCGCATAAAATCCCCTTGGATCCAGTCCCTTTCGAGCCCTCCCCCTCCCGTTCCCGTTCCCGTTCCCGTTCCCGTTCCCGCTTATTCGCAACGGCGCCCGCGGGCACGTGCCCGGCCCTGTGCCCGCGCCCGTCACGCAGGCGCTCAGACGAGCTCGTCGATGGGCCCCGCGCCCTCGCGCACGATGCGCACGTCGCCCTGGCTGAGATCGACCACGGTGGTGGGGACCGAGCCCCCGCCCTCGGCGTCGATCACCAGATCGAGGCCGGGGAACTCCTGCTCGATCTCCCACGGGTCGACCATCGGGTCGGAGCCGGGGCGGGCCGCGGTGGTGCTGATCAGCGGGCGGCCGAGGGCCTTGACGATCGCGATCGCCACCGGGTGATCGGGCACGCGGATGCCCACGGTCTTGGCCTTGGGCTGCACCACGATCTTGGGCACCTCGCGCGTCGCCTGGAGGATGAAGCAGTAGGGGCCGGGCAGGAACCGCTTGAGGATGCGGTAGGTGGCGTTCTCGACCACCGCGTAGCGCGCGATGTCCGAGAGGTCGGCGCAGATGAACGCGAGCGCCTTGTCCTTGCTCATCCCCTTGAGCTGATGGAGGCGATCGATCGCCTGCTTGTTCATCAGGTCGCAGCCGAGGCCGTAGACGGTGTCGGTCGGGTAGCCGATGACGGCGCCCTTCTCGAGCTGGTCGACCACCCGCTGGATCTTGCGGGGCTCGGGGTGATCTTTGTTGATGGGGATGAGCACGGGAAGCTCTCCGGCGGGCGAATGGGGCCGCCGGGAGCTTACTCCTTGAGCGCTTCGCTGCCGCCGATGATCTCCATGAGCTCCTTGGTGATCGCGGCCTGGCGGGCCTTGTTGTACTGGAGCGTCAGGGTCGCGATCATCTCCTTCGCGTTCTTGGTGGCGGCGTCCATGGCCGTCATGCGGGCGCCGAGCTCGCTGGCCTGCGACTCGTACAGCGCGCGGAGGATGGAGATGTCGACGTACATCGGCACAAGCCGCTCGAGGAGCGCCTCGCGGGTCGGCTCGTAGATGAAGTCGAGCGCGGAGCCGCCCTCGCTCGGGCGATCGCCGTGCTCGCCGGCGACGGCGGCGACGGGCAGGAGGCGCTCGACCGTGACCGTCTGGGTCATCGCGCTCTTGAACTCGTTGTAGACGAAGTAGATCGCGTCGACCTCCTTCTTGTCGAAGGGGGCGAGGACCTTGTCGCCGACGAGCTTGGCCGTCTCGAAGCCGAGCTTGTCCCACACGCCGGCGATGAACTCCGTCACCGGCGCGTTGCGGCGCGTGAGGTAGTCGCGCCCCTTGCGGCCGATCACGGCGATCTGCACCTCTTGCCCGGCCGCGGTGCGCTCTTTCCACTCGCGCTCGGCGCGCTTGTTGATGTTGGTGTTGAACGCGCCGCAGAGACCGCGGTCGCTCGTCACCACCACGAGCAGCACCCGCTTCTCCGGGCGCTGCACGAGCAGCGGGTGGGCGGGCGCCTCGGCGTAGCCGACCTCGAGCGCCTCGGCGTCGGCGACGACGGGCTCCGGAGCCTCATCGAGCGCGGGCTTGAGCGGCTCGGCCATGATCGCCGCGAGCACCTCCTGCGTCTTGACGGCGTAGGGGCGAAGCTCGGTGATCCGGGTCTGCGCCTTGTTGAGGCGCGCGCCGGCCACCATCTTCATGGCGCGGGTGATCTTCTGCGTCGACTGGACGCTCGTGATCCGCTTGCGAATCGCCTTGAGCGAGGGCACGGGTCAGTTGCCTTTCTTGCTCTTCTTGGCCTTCTTCTTCGGGGCCTCGTCCTCGTCGGCGGGCGCCTCGTCCTCGTCGGCGGGCGCGGCCTTGCTCGGGTCGAGCTGGAACTTCTTCTTGAAGGACTCGATCGCGGCCTTGAGGCGGCCCTTGATGTCGTCGTCGAGGACCTTGCGGCTCACGATGTCGGCGAGCACGCTCGCGTGCTTCGCGTCGATGTACTTGTAGAGCTCCTGCTCGAAGCGGCCG
The DNA here is from genome assembly GCA_046351295.1 of Byssovorax sp. Classification (GTDB taxonomy): domain Bacteria; phylum Myxococcota_A; class Polyangia; order Polyangiales; family Polyangiaceae; genus JAXLYT01. The sequence goes on along the minus strand of JAXLYT010000059.1, from coordinate 42,626 downwards.
AGGACGCTCACCGGCAGCTCGTCGAGCAGGCCCTGCGTGCCCGCGAAGATGATGACGATCTGCTTCTCGACGGGGAGCGGCACGTACTGGTTCTGCTTGAGGATCTCGACCAGGCGGGCGCCGCGCTCGAGCTGCTGCTTGGTGCGCGCGTCGAGGTCCGAGGCGAACTGCGCGAAGGCCGCCATGGCGCGGTACTGCGCGAGGTCGAGGCGGAGCGTGCCGGCGATCGACTTCATCGCCTTGATCTGCGCATTGCCACCGACGCGGCTCACGGAGATACCGACGTTGATCGCCGGGCGGACGCCGGAGAAGAAGAGGTCGGCCTCGAGGAAGATCTGCCCGTCCGTGATGCTGATCACGTTGGTCGGGATGTAGGCCGACACGTCGCCGGCCTGCGTCTCGATCACGGGGAGCGCGGTGAGCGATCCGCCCGAGTGCGGCTCCTTGACGATCTCGAACTCCTCGCCCTTGTTCTTCGCCTTCACCTCGTCGAGGCTCTTCTTCGCCTCGGACATGCCGTGGGCGCCGATGTGGGCCTTGCCGTCCACGCCGCGGAAGCTGAAGTCGCCGCCCGCGACGGTGGTGCCCTTCTTCACGACGTAGAAGATGTCGGCCATCTTCGCGGCGCGCTCGAGGAGGCGCGAGTGGAGGTAGAACACGTCGCCCGGGTACGCCTCGCGGCCCGGCGGGCGGCGGAGCAGGAGCGAGAGCTGGCGGTACGCGACGGCCTGCTTGGAGAGGTCGTCGTAGATGCAGAGCGCGTGGCGGCCCGTGTTGCGGAAGTACTCGCCCATCGTCACGCCGGTGTAGGGCGCGATGTACTGGAGGGGCGCCGTCTCGCTGGCGCAGGCCGCGACGACGATCGTGTACTCCATGGCGCCGAAGGACTCGAGCCGGTCGACGACCTGGCGCACCGTCGAGAGCTTCTGCCCGATCGCGACGTAGATGCAGAAGACGCCCTTGCCCTTCTGGTTGATGATCGCGTCGACGGCCACCGCGGTCTTGCCCGTCTGGCGGTCGCCGATGATCAGCTCGCGCTGGCCGCGGCCGATCGGGATCATCGAGTCGATGGCCTTGAGGCCCGTCTGCATCGGCTCGGTCACCGGCTGGCGCTGCACGATGCCGGGCGCCTTCACCTCGACGCGGCCGCGGTGCTTGCTCTCGATCGGGCCCTTGCCGTCGATCGGCATCCCGAGGGAGTTGACGACGCGGCCGACGACGGCCTCGCCGACGGGCACCTCCATGATCCGGCCGGTGCGCTTCACCGCGTCACCCTCCTTGATCGTCGAGGTGTCGCCGAAGATGGCGGCGCCGACGTTGTCCTGCTCCAGGTTGAGCACCAGGCCGGCCAGCGTCGTCCCGTCCTGCCCCTGGAACTCGATGAGCTCACCGGCCATCGCCCGGGAGAGGCCGTGCACGCGCGCGATGCCGTCGCCGACCGTGAGCACCGTGCCGGTCTCGGTGACGAGCGCGGCCTTGTCGATGTTCTGGATCTGCTTCTTGATGATCTGGGAAATCTCTTCGGCTCTCAGCTGCATGGGGGACGTCCTTCGGTCGGGTCGGTCGTGGGCGGCTCTTGTGCCGGGGTAAGCTCTGGGGCGCGCCGATCGCTCGGGCGGGGCGCGCCTTCTTGGTTCAGGTGCGGAGCAGCGACTCGCGGAAGCCGGCGAGGCGGGCCTTGACGCTCCCGTCGATCACCTTGTCGCCGATGCGGGTGACGACGCCGCCGATCAGCGAGGCGTCCTGCTTCTGGGTGAGCACGATCTTCTTGCCGGTCGACTTCTCGAGCTCGGCCTTGAGGCGGCCGAGGTAGGCCTCGCCGAGGGGCGCCGCGCTCGTCACCTCGGCGCGCAGCACGTTGTCGTCGAGGTCGGCGAGGCGCGCCACCTGCCGCGACAGGTCGGCGATGATCGCGAGGCGGCGCTTGCGCGCGAGCAGGCGGAGCGTGCTCTCCGCGGTCGCGCCGAGCCCCATCTTCTGCGACACCTGCTGCACGATCGCCTCGCGGGCCTCGTCGAGGACGAGCGGGTTGTCGAGGACGGTGGAGAGCTCGTCGTTCTGCGCGTAGAGCTCGGCGAAGCTCGTGAGATCACGGCTCAGGCCCGTGAGGTTCTTGCTCTCGCGCCCGAGGTCGTAGACGGCGCGGGCCCAGCGGCGGGCGATGGTCTCGTGGCTCATTGGGCGGCTCCCGGCTGCGCGTCGGCCTTGAGCGCCGCGCCGACCGACTTCAGGTAGTCCTCGGCCATCTTGTCGAGGTCGCTCGCGGTGGTGCGCTTGACGAGGAGGGCCTCGGCGGCCGCGACCGCGGCGACCACCGCCTCTTGCAGGACCTGAGCGCGCGCGCTCTTCATCTCCTGCTCGATGCGGAACTCGGCGTCCTTGCGCATCCGGACCCTGCGCTCCTCGGCCTCGGCGAGCACGGACTTCTTCTCCTGCTCCGCCTGGGCCGCGAACTCGGCGCGCAGCTCCTCGAGCGTCTCTTCCATCGTCTCGAGCTTCTGCTCGTACTCGTCGAGGCGGCGCTCGGCGTCCTCCTTGAGGGTCTCGGCCGTCTCGATCTCCTGCATGATCTCGTTCTTGCGCTTGAGCAGCGCCTCGGCGAGCGGCTTCTTGCCGAAGCGCGCGAGGATCCACGCGAGGAGCGCGAAGTTCAGCACGCTCGCGAGGAAGGGCGGCGGCTGGTTCTTCTCGTCGCAGGGGTTGTCGTGGTTCTCGTAGCGGAACAACAGCTGCATCAGCGGGTTCTTCGACTCCGCGAGCTCGTTGTTCACCATGAGGATGCCGCGCCACCAGTTGGGCGCGTGCGGGATGTCGAGCGGCCGGTGGCCCGGACACTCTTCTTCCTCGTGCGATTTTTCGGGCTCCTCCGGGACGGCGGTGGAGGGGCGGCGGAAGCCGGGCGGGAGGCCCTTGCCGGGCGGCATGCGCCCGCCGGGCAGCGCGCCGGGGACGGGACGGCCGCCGGGCAGCCGCTGCGGATCGAGCGGGCCGCCGGGGGCGCGGAACGAGGGCGGCAGGTCCTTCGGGTCGATCTTGCGGACCTGGATGCCGTTCGGCATCTGCTGGCCGGGGCCCGGGACGACCTGCACGCCGCCCGGAGGGGGGTTGCCCGGGGGCGCAGTGGGCGGCTGAGCGCCGGGCTGCTGCGCGAGCGCGGCGCCGGCGGAGAGCAGCCCGGCGAGGCCGAGCGCGAGCGCGAGCGCGATGCGAGAGGAGCGGGCGCGGATCACTGGGCCACCTCGCGATCGAGGATGCGGGAGGCGATCTGCGCCGCGAGCTCCGGCTTGATGCGCTCGATCTCCTTGCGGAGCTCGGCCACGTCGACGGCGATCTTCGCCTTGCCGGACTCGAGGATCTTCGTCGTCTCGGCGCGGGCGTCGGCCATGATCTGCGCCTCCAGCTTGGCCGTGGCGGCGCGGAGCTTCTCGCGCTCCACCTCGGCCTCCTTGCGCACCTTCTCGCGCGCGGCCTCGTACTCGCCGAGCAAGCGGCCGGCCTCGGCGTCCATCTCGGCCGCCTCGGCCTTGGCGCCTTCGGTGCGGCGCTCGCGCTCCTCGAAGACCCGCAGGAGCGGATCGAAGAGCAGCGGCTTGATCAGCATGATGAACGCCGTGAAGAGGAGGAACTGTGCCAGGAACGTCAGGTCGAAATCGACGCTGATCGCCGAGGCGAGGAGCTTGACGGGCGCGCTGGGCACGGGGGTCGGGCTCGAGGAGAAGAGAGCGTGGAGAGTCACTGGGCTCCTTCTGGGGTAGCTAGCGGCGCGGGCAACTACCACGAGAAGGAGAAAGCTGAAAGCCTTTCCTGGACCGCCGAGGCGAGGATCTGCCCCGGATCACGACTCCCCCACGCGCGACGGCCAAAAATGGGCGCTCAGGTCACCCAGTCTTCGACCCGCAGATGAGGATATCGCGCAAAATCAGCGGGGCGCCGGGTCACCAGGGTGAAGTCGTTGGAGACGGCGATGGCGGCGATCATCACGTCGTCGGTGTCGGCCTCGGCGGCGACGGTCGCCCGGAACTTGGCGAAGGACTGGGCCGCGAGCATGTCGAAGGGGGCGACCTTCACGGCGGCGACGAGGCGGATCACGTCCTGCATCACCTTGGGGCTCCGCGTCTTGCGGGCCGCGACGAGGATCTGGCTCACCGAGATCACGCTCGTCCAGCGATCACGGCTCGGGACGGAGGTGAGCCGGCGGACGAGGCCGCGCGAAGGGACGGAGCGGAGGACTTCGGCGAGGGTGCCGGTGTCGAGGAGGTATCCCACGCTTAGCCTCGGTGCCAGAGCCCGGTCTTGGAGAAGTCGACGACGAGCGAGTCGACGAAGGCGTCGTGCCGGCATGCCCCGCAGAGGGCGAGGAGCGGATCGACGCCGCTCACGGCCGGATCCGGCGGGTCGATCTTGTCGAGGTCGGTCATGGGCACGATGGCGGCGATCGCGTGACCGCCCCGGGTCACCAGCGTGCGGGAGCGGGCGCGCTCGGCCGCGTCCACCGCGTCGAGGCAGTGGTTCGGAAGGTCCGCAAAGGGGATGCCGTATTTTTGCACCACGCGCCGACCCTAGCGGATCGGCGAGGCGGCGTCAGCAGGCGTCGCGTTCGCGCCGTCAGCCGAGGTCTTCGAGCGCCCGGCACAGCGCGCCGAGCCCCGCCTCGGCCTCCGAGGCCGTTGCAGGGAGCGCGCGGGCACCCGAGGAGTCTTCGTCGCGGATCGCCGCGGCGGCGTGGGGGCTCACGAACCAGTCCTCGTCGAAGCTCTCGATCAGCTGGCGGCGATCGGCCGCGGCGAGCAGCACGCCGAGCAGGCGCGCCGGGTCCTCCGGGCCGAGGGCGGGCAGCACGCCGGCGAGCGCGGGCGGGATGGGCACGCCGAGCAGGGCCTCGGCGGTGCGCTCCTCGAAGCGCTGGGCGCGCGTGCGGGCCGGGTCGAGCAGCGCGCCGCGGAGCTCGGCGCGCGCTGCGTCGAGGCGCAGCCCGCGGAGCAGCGCGCGGGCGATCGTGCGCGCCTGCGCCCTCGCCCGATCGCGCCCGAGGCCGAGCGCGCGGCGGTGGAAGACCGGGTCGGCGACGAGCATGCCGAAGAGGGCGGCGCGCCGTGTTCGTCGCAGATCGAAGGGCGCATGCGCGATCGCGAAGGGTCGATCGCGCGGCCCGTCCTCGTCGGCGAGCGCGGCCCCGAAGGCGGCGAGCGCGCGCGCGAAGGACGAAGCGCCGATCGCTGCGGGCAGCGCGGGCAGCGCGAGGCGCAGGCCCTCGGTGAGGCGCGTCGTGTGGAAGAGCTCCTCGATCCACCGCGCGTTGAGACGCGCGGGCCAGCCCTCGCCCGCGTCGCGCGCGAGGCTCGCGGTGATGGAGTCGCTCCAGCGCTCCCCCGCGGGGCGGAGGAGCGGCTCGGTGCGGCGGAGCAGATCGGCGGCGAGCGCGGCGAGCGCGTCCTTCGGATCGCGACCACGATCTCCTTTGCGATCGCGATCGCCTTTGCGATCGCGATCGAGCGGGATCTCCAGCGCGTCGAGATCGAAGCCTTCACCGAGGCGGCGCGCGGCCTCGGCCCGGCGCTCGGCGAAGATGCGCGCCGCGTCGGCCACCGGAGAGGCGCCGCGTTCCAGGGCGCGCGCGTAGATCGCGCCGAGGTCACCGTCGCGCTCGGTGAGCAAGCGGTGGAGCGCCTCGCGCGGGGAGATCGCGATCCGCCCGAGATCGCTCTCGTCGATCCGCACGCTCTCCGCGCGGAGGGCCCGGGCGATCCGGACGCGATCGGCCCAGAGCACGCGCTCCAGGGTGAGCGCGCCGACCCAGACGCGCATCGCCGCGCGCAGCGGATCGTCCACCACGATCGGCGGCGGCGCTTCGCCGGGAGGGAGCCCGAGCGCCTCGGGGGGCCGCTCGATCGGCGGGGGCGGCGCGAGCGCCGTGAACGAGTCGAGCGAGCTCGTCTGCCGGTGCGCATCGAGCGGGCTCCTGCGGTGGCTCGCGAGCGCCTCCGGGTCGCCGCGATCGAGCGCGCGGCGCGCCTCGCGGAGCGCGAAGACCGCGCGGGCGAGGCGCCTGTCGAGGAGCGGGAGCGGGATGTCGTCGATCATCGGTCGCGCTCGCTCACCCGTGGATCGAGGGGCGCGTGCCGAGGGTGCGGCAGAGCTCGCCCTCGGCGCGGCTGAGCGCGTCGAGGCGCGCGCGCACCGCGCCCTCGTCGCCGGCGACCTCGATCGCGAGGTCGAGCAGCACGCGGTAGTGGCGCGCCTCGGAGGCGAAGAGCTCCTCGTAGAACGGCGCGAGCGCGTCGCCCCGCGCGGCGAGCGCGTCGGCGAGCATGCGGAAGCGCTCGCACGAGCGCGCCTCGATCAGCGCGCCCACGAGCAGCCGATCGACGAAGCTCGCCTCCGCGCCCTTCTTGCCGCCGGCCTGGGCGATCTTGCGCAGCTCGGCGGCGTAGGCGTCGACCTCGGGCCGCCCGAGCGGGATGTTGCGCCGCGCGAGCTCGTCCACCACCGCGCGGAAGTGGCGGAGCTCTTCCTCCGCCAGGTCGATGAGGGCGCGGGCGATGCGCGGCGTCGCCGGCCAGCGCGTGGAGAGCGAGAGCGCGTTGGACGCCGCCTTCATCTCGCAGTGGGCGTGATCGGCGAGCAGGGCGTCGAGATCGCCGAGGGCGATCTCTGCCCATCGCGGGTCCGTCGGGTGGGTGAGGCAGAGCACGGCGCCGCACTATGCCACGAAGCCCGCCCGCGAAGGAGCGCGCTGGCGTGCGCCATCGAGCGCCCTCGATTCACTGCGCCGCTTCGAGCACCGGCTGATCGGTGGGCGCGGTGCGCGTGACGCCGGCCGACTCGAGGAAGTACGCCACGCTGAAGAGGAGCGCCGTCGCGCCCGGGTTCGTGAGGCTGCGCTTGACCGAGGCCTCGATCGAGAAGGACTGCCCGATGTAGCCGGTGCCGCCGGAGATCATCGTCCCGATCTTGTTGCCCTGGTCGTAGCGGAAGCCGAGGCGGAGCGGCACGTGATCGACGAGGAGGTACTCGGCGCCCGCCATGAAGCGGCCGGTGGGCTTGCCCCACGAGTTGAAGTCCGCGAGCCCGTCGACCTCGACGGTGAGGTTCTGGTTGCCGTAGCCGAGACCGCCGCCGACCATCGTGGGGAGCAGGCCGGTGTTGGGGTAGGTCAGGTTCTGGCCGAGCGCCGCGACGTAGAGGCCGTCGGTGATCCGCACCGAGAGCCCGACGTCGAAGGTGAACGTGTTGAGGAGGGCGAAGCGCGTGGGCGGGCTCGCGGCGGGATCGACGAGGCCGCCGGCCACCGGATCGGCCTCGCCGAAGGGGGAGAGGTGCGGCGTCTGCGTGGCCTTGAGGTAGCGGCCGCCGACGCCGAGGAGGAGGCGGTCGCCGATCGGATAGGCGATCGCGGAGCGGACATCGAGCATCGAGCGATCGACACCGCAGCTATCCATGAAGCCGCCGTTGATGGCCGCCGCCCCGGCGAGCCGGCTCGTCACCGAGTCGACCACCACCCCGCCGAAGACCGCGCGCGTCGTCTCGGGGGTGAACTGGGCGTTCGCCTCGATGTGGTACACCCGCGACTGGACCATCGAGGCCGGGTTGAGGAAGACGCCGGTGGTGCCGTTGCCGAGGGCCCGGAGGGCGCCCCCCATGGCCGCGCTGCGGGCCGTCTCGTTTTCACCGTAGTTGTAGATGATCGGCGTGGGGAGACGGGCCGGGTCGTAGAACGACGTGCATCGATCCGCGGCAGCCGGGCGTCCTGCCAGGGTCGAGGCGACGAGCGCGGCCCCGGCGAGGAGCGCCGAGGGGCGGAGGCGATCGGGGGCGCTCGTTCGAGACCTCGGGGGCATCGGTGGTCCGTAGCGCAGGAACAGGGAAGAGGGACAAGTTCTTCGCCAAATCGGGTAAATTTCCCGGATTGATTTGGTAAATGACCGAAATTACAAAGTATTTTTGCTCTTGACGCAGGGAACGCCGAGCAGCGACGCCACCTTGCACGAAATGACCTACAGTTGCCCCACGATCGTGACCATGGGGGGATCCCTCCGGATCGCGAACCCGGGTTCGCGGTGGGGGCGCCCACAAAAAAAACCCATCATTTCGAGCACTTGAGCAAAATTAGGTCGTTTGGGGATGGACTCCCCAGCGGGGGCGGTGCTACCTCAACCTTCAGTAAAGGTCTTCCGGCGAACGCTCCCTCGGGGGCGTTCGTTTCGTCTGAAACGTCGGAGCGTGGTCATCCCCGGGTCGGTCCCGGCGAGTGGCCGCCTCTTGAGCTCTGTTTGTTCGCAGGTCGTGGATCGCTTGAAAGGTCCGCCGGGCCCCGGCCCTGCCGGTCGAGGGTAACTTGAGTCGAGTGTTGGTTTTTCCGCGGTGTTCCTCGTGGGATGCTCGCTCTGGTCCGATGCCGAAGCGTGTTCGACATGGGACGCGAGCGGGCCTGTGGAAGAGCTGTGGAAAACTCAGGATCTCCGGCCAGGGTTGCCGGGTTTCTCCTGGGATCTCGGGGAGTTAGGCATAGCGTCCACAGGGCTGGCCCTGTGGATAACCTGAGGTGATTGCCTGGGGGCAATCATCTCCTGCCCTCGTGCGGGCCGGGCGCCTTGCCTGGTCCAGCGCTGGTTTTGTGAACGATGGTCCGGATCGCCCGAGCGGTCCCCTTCGATGTGGTGATGACGACTGCCAGACTTGACACCCGTGCGATCTTCGAGCGTGCGGTGGCGCACACGAAGGCGCAGGCCCCCGGGACCTTCGATCAGTGGTTCGCCGGCGTGCAGCTCGACGATCTCACCGACGGCGTCCTCACGCTGCGCGTGCAGAACGAGTTCGTGCTCGACTGGGTCAAGAGCAACTACCTGCCCTCGATCACCGACAAGATCCGCGAGCTGACCGGCTGGAGCGTGCAGGTCGCCTGGACGATCGACGGCAACCTCACCTCGCCGGTGTCGAGCGGGACGATGAGCCCGCCGGTGCGCCCGCGGCCCATCCAGGTGCGGCCCTCGCATCGCGTGGACCGCGTGAGCGAGCCGCCGCCCCCGCCGGAGCTCCCGCGCGACGCGCAGGCCGAGGCGCCGCCGCCCGTGCGCCGCATGTCGCCGCCGCCGGACGACATCAACCCGAAGCACACCTTCGCGACCTTCGTCGTCGGCCCCTCGAACGAGCTCGCCCACGCGGCGGCCATCGCGGCCGCGGGCGGGGGCGGGCGCCGCTATAACCCCCTCTTCATCTGCGGCGGGACGGGGCTCGGCAAGACGCACCTGATGCACGCGATCGCGTGCCGCATCCACGACGAGCGGCCGGCGTCGCGCATCATCTACGTCTCGGCGGAGCGCTTCACCAACGACTTCATCACCGCCATCCAGCACCACCGGATGGACGACTTCCGGGCGAAGTACCGCGCCAACTGCGACGTGCTGCTCGTCGACGACATCCAGTTCCTCGCCGGGCGCGAGCAGACGCAGGAGGAGTTCTTCCACACCTTCAACGCGCTGCACGCGGTCGACCGGCAGATCGTGGTGACGAGCGACAAGTACCCGCAGGCGCTCGAGCGGATGGAGGAGCGCCTCGTCTCGCGCTTCTCGTGGGGGCTCGTCGCCGACATCCAGGTGCCCGAGCTCGAGACCCGCGTCGCGATCGTCCGCAACAAGGCGGCGATCGAGGGCTTCCCGCTCCCCGACGACGTGGCGCTCTTCCTCGCCCAGACGATCCGCTCCAACGTGCGCGAGCTCGAGGGGACCTTGATCCGCCTCGCCGCCAAGAGCTCGCTCAACGGGAGGGCGGTCGACCTCGCGTTCGCGCGCGCGGAGATCAGCGCGGCGGCGCCGAGCCTGCGCGCGTCGACGATGAGCGTCGAGGACATCCAGCGCGCGGTGTGCCACCACTTCCACCTGCGCTCGATCGATTTGACCTCCAAGGATCGGCACAAGAGCGTGGCCTTCGCCCGGCACGTGGCGATGTACCTCTGCAAGCAGCGGCTCAAGTGCTCCTTCCCCGAGATCGGGCGGGCCTTCGGCAACCGCGACCACACCACGGTGATGAGCGCCGTGCGCAAGATCGAGGCGCAGCGCGACAGCGACCCCGAGGTGCGCGCCCACCTCGAGACGCTGGAGAGGCGCCTCGCCGACGAGTAGGCCGGGTTGACGCTTCCAGCGGGGCGGGCGCGCGCCTATAGGCAGCTCGCCCGCCATGAGCCACCTCGATCAGCCTGCGAACACCGACCCGTTCACCCGCTTCCGCGAGGCCTTCGCCCGCGCCCGGGAGACCGAGGCGCACGACCCGACGGCCATGACCCTGGCCACCGCCGACGCCGAGGGACGGCCCTCGGCGCGCGTGGTGCTGCTCAAGGAGATCGACGATCGGGGGCTCGTCTTCTACACCAACCGCGAGAGCCGCAAGGCGCGCGAGCTGGAGGAGAACCCGCGCGCGGCGCTGGTCGTCCACTGGGCGTCGCGCGTCGAGCAGGTGCGCGTGGAGGGGCGCGTCGAGCGCGTGTCGGACGAGGAGTCGGACGCGTACTTCGCGACGCGCCCGCGCGGGAGCCAGATCGGCGCCTGGGCCTCGCGGCAGAGCTTCCCGCTCGCGTCGCGCGACGACCTCGCGCGCGAGGTGGCGCTGACCGAGGCGCGCTTCCCCGGCGTCGTGCCGCGGCCTCCCTTCTGGGGCGGCTACCGCGTCGTGCCTTCGCGGTTCGAGTTCTGGTACGGCCGGGAGGACCGGCTGCACGATCGGATCGTCTACACGCGCGTCGACGACGGGTGGGCCGTCGAGCGCCTCTACCCTTGATCGTCGATCGGTGATCGCGCGCTCGATCGATCGCGATCAGGCGCGCGGGCCGAGGGCGATCAGCGCCTCGCGCGCGTCCTCGGCGACCAGGCGGTTCTGCAGCTCGATCGCCTTGGCGAGCACCTGCTCGAGCTCGCGGCGGGCCCCCGCGTCGCCGTCCTTGACGAGCAGGAGGCCGTAGAGGAGCTGGCCCTCGAGCGCGTCGAGGAAGTAGCCGCGGCTGTCGGCGTAGCGGACGAGATCGTAGAGGAGCTGGGCCGAGCCCTGGACGCCGCCCATCCCGTCGAGGTAGGCGAGGTGCATCCGGTTCTGGGCGGCGAGGCGCTCCTGCCCGCCGGTCTCGCAGATGTCGCGCGACTCGGAGAGCGCGGCGTAGGCGCGGGGCAGGTCGCCGAGGCGCCGCGCGGCGTCGCCGAGGTTGTGCAGGGCGACGGCGGTGGCGTAGCGGACGCCGGCCGAGCGCGCGAGATCGACCGCGCGGCCCGAGGCCTCGACCGCGGCGCGGTAGTCGCGCATGTAGATGTAGACGAGCACGCGCTGCTTCTCGCGATCGACGGCGGCCATCAGGTCGTCGGGGCGATCGAGCGCCTCGGCCTCGTCGATGGCGCGCAGCGCGGCGATGCCGTCGCCCGACGCGGCGCGCACGTACGACGCGGCCATCAGCACGCGCGGGCTCCGGAGCGGGCCGAGGGTCTGGAGCTTCTCCACGGCGCGCAGGCCGCGCGCGAAATCGCCGCTGCGCGTGGCCGACTCGAGCTCGACCACCAGGGCGCGGGAGCGGAGGTGCGCGTCGTCGCCGGCCAGGCTGAAGGCCTCTTCCAGCAGGCGGTAGGCCTCGTCGAAGTGGTTGACCGCGGCGAGGGCGCGCGCCGTGTCGACGCGGCCGACGATCCGATCGTCGAGCGAACCGGCGGCGTCGATCCGCTTGAGCGCGCGCGCCGTGATCGCCGGCAGATCGGGGGCGGCGCGGACGCGTGAGACGACGTCGGAGAGCGCGTTGAGCCAGAGCAGGAGCTCGTCGGGCTGGCGCAGATCGAGGTCGGCGAGGTCGAGCGCGCGGCCGAGCAGGCGGATCGCCGGCTCGAGCTGGCCGGTGCGGATCCGGTGCAGCGCGGCCTCGACGAAGAAGGTGGCGGCGCGATCGCGATCGCCGGCCTCGTAGAGGTGCGCGGCGATGCGCTCGCTGTGATCGACGCCGGTGTCGGAGGCCGCGGCGATGAAGGCGTCGGCGGCCGCCGCATGCAGCTCGCGCCGCGCCTCCGGCGGGATGGCGTCGAGCACGATCTCGCCGTGGATCGGCGAGGCGAAGCTCGCCTGGGCGGGCCCGGTGGCGTGCAGGAGATCCTTGGCGATGAGGCTCGCGATCGTCCGATCGACCTGGCCCTGGCTCTGCTTGAGGAGGGTGGCGAGCACCGGGGTGAGGATCGGCTCGCCGAGGATCGCCGACGCTTGCAGGACGGCGCGGTCGCCGGGATCGAGGCGGCTCACGCGCCCCGCGATCAGCGTGCGCAGGGTGCGGGGCACGGTCGTCCCGCGATCGATCGTCACGCGCGCCTCGCCGCTCGTGACGGTGATCGCGCCCGACTCGCCGAGCTCGCGGATCAGCTCCTCGAGGAAGAGCGGGTGGCCGCCGGCGCGGTCGCGGCAGAAGGCGAGCAGGTCCGGCGCGAGCACGCGCGCGCCGATGCGGGTCGCGATGAGGCGCGCGCTGTCGTCGTCGGACAGCTCGCCCAGGGTGAGCAGGTGGTGGGCCGGGTGGCGGAGCAGCGGCTCGGGCACCTCGGCGCGCGTGGTGAAGAGGAAGACGGCGCGCAGGCTGCTCGCCGACGCGGGCGGCACGAGCGAGGGCCGGCTCCCCTCGCCCGACGGCGGGAAGAGCGAGGGGCGCCCCGGGTCGGGCGAGCTCGGCGCGCCGCGGCCGGCGATGCCGAGCACGGTGTCGAGCGTGGCCTTGTCGAGGGCATGCGCGTCGTCCCAGGCGAAGCACTGGAGCCGGTCGTCGCAGAGGCTCTGCACCATCTTGGCGAAGCCGGCGCGGAGGGCGGCGCTCGCCTCCACCGGGGGCTTGTCGGTGGGCGAGGCGCCGAGCTCGGCGAGCACCGCGTTCGACTCGTCGGACTGGAGGCCGAGGGCGCGGAGGCGCGGCAGCACCTCGAGGATGCGCGCCTCGTCGTCGCCCTCCTGCACGCCGCAGAGCACGCGCAGCATCGAGGCGAGGCCGGAGAGGGGCGCGTCGGCGCCGTTCTTCGGGCAGGGCGCGACGTAGAAGCCGACGTTGTAGTTGCCCTTGGAGAGCCGGCGCTCCATCTCGGCGAGCAGGCGCGTCTTGCCGATGCCCTTGTCGCCCTGCACGCTGATGAGCTGCACCTTGCGGCGCGTGGCCTGCGCGAGGATGTCGCCGAGGCGCTTCAGCTCGTCGTGCCGGCCGACGAAGCGCCCGTACACGCTCGACGGCGAGCGGGCCGAGGTGATGATGCGCCCGCCCTCGGGCGCGCTCCTCCCGGCGCCGGGCAGCTCCTCGGTGGAGAACTCGGCCCGCGTGATCCGCGCGGCGATGCGGGAGACCGCGACCTGCCCCTCGGCGGCGCGCCCGAGGGCCTGCGCCGTCGATACGAGCGAGGCGAGCCGCTCGTCCCGGACCGGCTTGCCGGACAGATCGACCAGGATCCGCGCGACGTGGACGCCGGCGCCGATCTGACCGCCGCCGCGCCCGCGGAGGATCACCAGCGCCGCGCGCACGGCCGACTCGGTGTCGCGCCCGTCGGCGTCGTCGAGGCCGAAGAGCGCCACGATCTGCGAGGCGTCCTCCTCGATGATCAGCGCGCCGTAGCGGGCGAGCACGTCGCGCACCCGCCCGGGGATCGAGCCGAGCCCCTCGCGCGGGGCGGCGCCTCGATCTCCGCCCCGATCGGCCGGCGGCAGCGTGAGCACGAGCGCCGTCACCTCGCGCCGCTCGCCGATCTCGGAGCTGCGCGTGAGCGACCCGGTCGCGGGCCGCTCGCCGGTCTTGAAGATCCCGCCCGTCACCTGCTTCAGCGCGCCGGTGGGGTTCGGGTTCGGCACCTCGACGGGCGTCCGATCGTTCGCGCCGGTCTGCTCGTCGTTGAACACCGCGCTCTCGAGCTCCGGCGTCTTCTGGATGTCGTGGAAGCGCTCCAGGAACTCGGCGAGCCGCGTCGGCCCGAAGCGCTCGCCCGACGAGAAGAAGAAGCCGAGGAGCTGCTCGTGCAGCTTGCCGGCGTCGGCGAAGCGATCGTCCGGCTTCTGGGCGAGCATCTTGCCCACGATCTCGACGAGGCTGCGCGGCGTGTCCGGGCGGAGCAGCTCGAGCGGCGGGAACTCGCTCGCGCGCACCCGCCGCAGCGTCTCGAACGCGGTGGGCGCGACGAAGGGGTTGTTCCCCGCGAGCATCTCGTAGAGCACGGTGCCGAGGGAGAACAGATCGCTCCGGCCGTCGACCGGCTCCGCCTTCGACTGCTCCGGGCTCATGTAGGCGAGCTTGCCGCGCACCCGGCCGGCCCGCGCGTCGCCCTCCGCGTCCTCGGTGGCGATCGAGTCCCGGGCCTTGGCGATGCCGAAGTCGGTGACCTTCACCTCGCCCTCCCACGAGATCAGGATGTTCTGCGGGGAGATGTCGCGGTGGACGATGCCGAGCGGGCGCGCATGCTCGTCGCGGCGGCGGTGCGCATGCTCCAGGGCCTTGGCCACCTCGGCGATGATGAAGACGGCCATGCCGAAGGGGATCGTGAGCTTGAGCTTGCGGCAGCGGGCGAGGAGCGTCGCGAGGTCGAGCCCCGGCACGTACTCCATGGCGATGAAGTAGCTCGTCGGCTCCCCCGTCGGGTGATCGACCCGGCCGAGATCGAAGACCTGCACGATGTTGGCGTGCGAGAGACGCACCGCGAGCTTCGCCTCGTGCACGAACATGTCGACGAACTTCGTGTGCGCCGCGAGCTCGGGCAGGATGCGCTTGATGACCAGGACCTTCTCGAACCCCTCGACGCCGAAGCTCTTGGCCTTGAACACCTCCGCCATGCCGCCCGCGCCGAGGCGATCGAGGAGCCGGTAGCGGCCGAAGGTCTGTTCCAGTGTCACGAGCTTGGTTCCGCGTGGGGGTGGGAGAGGCCCGGGGCGGGCGCTGCGTCCGCGGGCGCGAGGGCTATCCGCCTGCGGCGTCGCCTTCGCCGCCGTACATGGACTCGGCGATCCGGTAGGCCGCGCCCTCGAGCCTCGTGTAGGCGTCGCGGAGCGCGTCGAGGTCGCCGCCGCCCTCGAGCATTCTGCGGAGGGCGTTGCACTCGTCGCGCACCTCCTGGAGCAGCACCGGATCGAGCAGATCGCCGTAGCCTTCGAGGGCCTGCTCGGTGGTGTAGACGAGGGTGTCGGCCTGGTTGCGCAGCTCGGCGAGCTCGCGGCGGAGGGCGTCGGTCTGCTTGAAGCGATCGCCCTCGGAGACGAGGCGATCGACCTCGTCGGCGGTGAGGCCGCTCGTCGGCGTCACCTTGACCTCCGTGACCCGGTTGGTGCCGAGGTCCTTCGCTTCGACGCGCACGATCCCGTTCTCGTCGATGCGGAAGGTCACCTGGATCTTCGGCACGCCGCGGGGCGCAGGCGGGATGCCCGTCAGCTCGAAGCGGGCGAGGCTCCGGCAGTCCGCGGCCATCTCGCGCTCACCCTGGAGCACGTGGATGGGCACGAAGTTCTGGTTGTCCACGCTCGTGGTGAAGATCTCGCTCCGCTCGGTGGGGATGGTCGTGTTGCGCGGGATGAGCTTGGTCATCACGCCGCCGCCCGTCTCCACGCCGATGGAGAGCGGCGTCACGTCGAGCAGGAGCACCTCGTCCACCTGGCCGGTGAGGGCCGCGCCCTGGAGCGCCGCGCCCACGGCCACCACCTCGTCCGGGTTGACGCCCCGGCTCGGCTCGCGCCCGAAGAAGGCCTTCACCGACGCCTGCACCGCGGGCATCCGCGTCATCCCGCCGACGAGCACCACCGTCTTGATGTCGGAGACGCGCATGGCCGCGTCCGCGAGCGTGCGCTTGCACGCGTCGATGGTGCGCTCGATGAGCGGCGCGCAGAGCATCTCGAGCTCGTTGCGGCGGAGCACGCGCTCGAGGTGGAGCGGGCCGCCGCCCGGGCCGACGGTGATGAAGGGGATGTTCACGTCCGTCTCGAGCGCGGAGGAGAGCTCGTGCTTGGCCTTCTCGGCGGCCTCCTTCAGGCGCTGGAGGGCCATGCGGTCCTTGCGGAGATCGACCCGCGTCTGGGCGAGGAAATCGTCGGCCAGGCGGTCGATGATCACCTGGTCGAAGTCCTCGCCGCCGAGGTGGGTGTCGCCGCCCGTCGCCTTCACGCTGAACACGCCGCCCGCGATCTCGAGGATCGAGACGTCGAAGGTGCCGCCGCCGAGGTCGTAGACCGCGATCACCTCGGACTCGGAGCGATCGAGCCCGTACGCGAGCGCGGCCGCCGTCGGCTCGTTGATGATCCGGCGCACCTCCAGCCCGGCGATGCGGCCGGCGTCCTTCGTGGCCTGGCGCTGGGCGTCGTCGAAGTAGGCCGGCACCGTGACCACCGCCTCGGTCACCGGCTCGCCGAGGTACTTCTCGGCGATCTGCTTCATCTGCTCGAGCACCATCGCGGAGATCTCGGGCGGCGAGTAGTTGCGCCCCTTGACCTCGACCCACGCGTCGCTGTTCGGCGCCTCGACGATCCGGTACGGCGCGAGCTCGATCTGCTTTCGCACCTCGGAGGCGGAGTACTTGCGGCCCATCAGCCGCTTGACCGCGTAGATAGTGTTCTGGGGGTTGGTGACGGCCTGGCGCCGGGCGACCTGGCCCACTAGCCGCTCGCCGCTCGCCGGGAAGCCGACGACGGACGGCGTGGTGCGCGCGCCCTCGTTGTTGGGGATGACCTTCACCTCGTTGGCCGAGCTCACCCCGGCACCTTCGACCACGGCCACGCACGAGTTGGTGGTCCCGAGGTCGATCCCAATCACCTTGCCCATACGCGGGGCAGCATACAGGGGTTGGGCTCCACCGCAAACGCCCGTCGGGCGGGAAAAACGCGCGCTCGCATCGCGCGCTCGCATCGCGCGCTCGGGCTGCACGATGGGCCGCGCGACGACGCTCCGCGGCGCGGCGTCGACCCGAGCATCCGCGAGCGAGCCGCCTCACACGCCGCTCCGTCCAGCGCGTCGGGGGCGCCGGAATGGAGCAGCAATTTGCTGGGGATCAGGCCCCGCGATCGATCAGTTCGGCGGCGGCTCGGCCTCGGGGGCGCCCTTCGACACCACCACCATCGCCGCGCGGAGCAGGTAATCGCCGACGGCGTAGCCGGACTGGACCTCGGCCATGATCACGCCCGCGGGGTGCTCGGTCGAGGCGAGGTGCTGGATGGCCTCGTGCTGCGTGGGATCGAAGGGGCGGCCCACGGTCGCCACCCGCTTGACGCCCATTCGCTCGAGCACGTCGTTGAACTGCTTGATCACCATCCGTACGCCGTCGGCGATCACCTTGGCGTCGGCGGCCGACTCCGCATGAGCGGCCGCGCGCTCCAGGTTGTCGAAGACGGGGAGCAGGTCCTTCAGCGTGCTCTCCTTGCCGCGGCGGGCCGCGTCTTCCTGCTCGCGGCGCGAGCGCTTCCGGAAGTTGTCGAAGTCCGCGGCGGAGCGGAGGAGCTGGTCGCGCAGCCGGGCGATCTCGGCCTGCGGATCGACCGCGGCCGGCTTCGCCTCGGCCGGTGCGCTCGGCGGCGGGGGCGTCGAGACCTTCTTCTCCGCGGCCTCGGCGGGCTTGGCCTCCTCGGCCGGCTTGGTCTCTTCGGCGGGCTTGGTCTCGGCGGCCTCGGCGGGGGCGGGTTCGGTGCTCATGATCGGCGGCACTATAATCAGCCGCGATCCGCTGGCAATCGCGGACCGCGCTCCTCCCGGGGCGGCCCTCCCGGGGACGGTGGCCGGCCCGGGGATCGCGCCGGGTTTGCCACGGCCCGCGACCCGGCGTAAATCGGCTCGATGAGCACCGCCGACAGCGCAGCCATGGGCCTCCCCGGGGGCGATCGCGCCCCCGCCGATCCGAACCCCCTGCTCACCGCCGGGCAAACCCGCCTCCTCGGCAACTACCGCCAGGCGCCGCTGGTCCTCGACCGCGGCCGCGGCTGCGAGGTGTGGGACACCGAGGGCCGCACCTACCTCGACCTCTGCGCCGGGGTGGCCGTCTCCGCCCTCGGCCACGCCCACCCGCGCCTCACCGCGGCCATCGCCGAGCAGGCCGGCCGGCTGCTCCACGCCTCCAACTATTTCTACAACGCCGAGAACATCCGCCTCGCCGACGAGCTCTGCCAGAAGCTCGGCTTCGACCGCGCCTTCTTCTGCAACTCCGGCGCGGAGGCCAACGAGGCCATGCTCAAGCTCGCCCGGCGCTGGTTCTTCGTGAACGGGCAGCCCGAGAAATACCGGCTGATCGCCTTCGACCACTCGTTCCACGGGCGCACCATGGGCGCGGTGGCCCTCACGGGGAACCCCAAGTACCGCGAGGGCTTCGGCCCGCCGCTCGCCGGCATCACCCATGTGCCCTACGGCGACGCCGCCGCGGTGCGCGACGTGATGGGGCCCGACGTGGCCGGGATCGTGGTCGAGCCGGTGCAGGGTGAGGGCGGGGTCTTCCCCGCGCCGCCCGGGTACTTGCAAGACCTGCGAACGATCGCGGACGAGCACGGCGCGCTGCTCCTCCTCGACGAGGTGCAGACCGGGATCGGGCGCTGCGGGCGCTGGCTCGGCTCCGAGATCGACGGCGTGAAGGGCGACGCGGTGGCGCTCGCCAAGGGCCTCGCGGGCGGCGTGCCGATTGGCGCGCTGCTCGTGCGGGAGCGGCTCAACAAGGCGCTCGGCCCGGGCTCGCACGGGTCGACCTTCGGCGGCAACGCCCTCGCCTCCGCGGCGGCGCGCACCGTGCTCGCCGTGATCGAAGACGAGGGCCTCCTCGCCGCCGTCGACGACAAGGGCGCCCACCTCGCCCGCCTCCTCGGCGAGCTCGCGACGAAGCACCCGAAGAGCTGCCTCGGCGAGCGCGGCCGCGGCCTGCTCCGCGCCCTCGTGCTCGCCCCGGGCCACGATCCGCGGCTCATCCTCAACGCCTCCCGCGAGCGCGGCGTGCTCCTCACCGTCGCGGGCAGCGACGGCCTCCGCTTCACCCCGCCGCTCGTCATCTCGAAGAGCGAGCTCGATCAAGCGGTCGAGCGGGTCGATCTGGCGCTCACCGACCTCGGCTGGTGAGGGCGGGTGCGCGCAGCGGGCCCCGTCGTCGACCCGGTTCCCTGCTCCGGGTGCGGAAAGCTGATCGACCCGCTCCGCGCCGGGCATGTCGCGATCTTCGATCGCCGCTTTTGCTTCTTCTGTAACCGCGGCACCTGCCGGGCCCTCTTCCTCGGGGAAGAGGTGCGTCCGGAGCCCGCCGCCGCGGTCCGGATCCCGGAGGAGGCACCGAGCCTGCGCGCCGATCTCGACGCGCCGATCCTCCCCGCCTTCGCGCCTCCGCCGGCCGGCGCGACCTTGCCCGAGCCGCCCGCGCTCGACGACGTTCGATCGCTCGGCGAGCCCCTCTCCCAGACCATCCTCAACGACGATCCCCCGCCGCTCGACCTCGACGAGCCGCGCGACATCGGCGCCCTGCTCCTGGTGATGGCGGTCGTGGCCGGATCGCTCGCCGTGGCGCTCGGCCTCGCGGGCGACGCAGAGCTCGTGATCGCCGCGCGGATCGTGCTCGCCGCCGTCGGCACCGGGATGCTCTTCGGCCGCGCCGCCACCACGCCGCGCGACGCATGCGATCCGCACCCGGCCCCGGTGCTCGCCTCCACCACGGCCTCGCTCGGCATCGCCGCGTGGGCCGCCCTCGGCAAGGACCGCCCGCTCGGCGCGGAGGCCGCCTCGCTCGCGGGCATCCTCGTGACCGCGGCCGCGGTGAGCGCCTGGCTCGTCGAGAGCGCCCGCCGCGAGATCGGCGCCGAGCGGCACTGGATCGCCTCCTCGCTCACCGTGCCCGGGCGGCGCGCCTCCGTCGACCAGGGCGCGCCCGAGGCCGAACCGAACGGCCGCGCCCGCGGCGCCTCCCCGAGCATCCCGCCCGGCGCGCCCGAGCGCGAGCAGGCGGCCGCGGAGGCGTCGCTCGGAGGCAAGGGAAAGGTCTTCGATCTCCGCTCCGGCGAGGCCGTCATCGTCGAGCCGGGCGAGGTGGTCCCGGTCGACCTCACGCTCGTCGGCAGCGAGGTCGAGGTCCTGCCCTGGATCGGCGCCGCCACGCCCCTCCGGCGACGCGCAGGCGACGCGGTCGTGGCCGGCGCGCGCGTCGTCCGCGGGCGCCTCCGCGGTGTCTGCACCTGGGCCGGCAACGACCGCTCCTACGCGCGCGTCATCCTCGATCCGCGCCGCCGCGCCGACGCCCTCGCGCAGATCGCCCAGGCCTCGCGCCACCTCGCCGAGCGGTGGGCCATCGTCGCCGCCGCGATCGGCGCCGTGTCGGCCGTCGTCGCGCGCCGCAACCCCATCGAGATCGCCCTCACCGCGCTCGCGGTGCACGCCGCCCTCTCCACCGCCGTCATCGCCTCGATCGCCTCGACCCACGTGGCGCGGGGCATCCTCCTCGCGCTGCGCCGGGGCATCGTCTACAAGAGCGCCGACGCCTGGGATCGCGCGGGCCGCGTGGCCGTCGCCGTCTTCTCGGCCCGCGGCACGCTCCTCCTCGGCGAGCCGGAGCTCAGCGAGATCGAGGCCGCGCCCACCGGCGGCCGGAGCGCCGCGCACCCGACGAAGCTCGAGCCCGACCAGGTGCTCGCCCTCGCCGCCGGCGCCGAGCGCGCCGAGGAGCACCCGATCGCCACCGCCATCGTCCGCGCCGCGCGCGCCAAGGGCGTGCGCCCCGACGGCGTGCGAAACCCGAACCCGCACCCCGGCCTCGGCGTCACCGCGGTGAGCTCCTCCGGCGAGGAGCTCTGCGTCGGCAACCGCACCTTGATGCTGGAGCAGCGGATCAGCATCGCCGCCGCCGAGGCGCGGATCGCCGAGCTCGAGAGCCTCGGCCGCACCGTCGTGCTCGTCGCACTCGGCTCCCGCCTGGCGGGCCTCCTCGCCCTGCAAGACGGCCTCCGCCCCGGCGCGCGCGCCGCGGTGCAACACCTGCTCGACGCCCAGATCGAGCCCGTGCTCATGTCCGGCGACGCGCGCGAGACCTGCGAGGCCATCGGCCGCTCGCTCGACATCGATCACATCCGCCCCGAGGTCCTGCCCGACGCGCGCAGCGCCGAGGTGCGCCGCCTGATCGAGGCCGGCGCGAGCGTCGCAGTGCTCGGCCACCCCGGCCACGACGACGCCTCGCTCGGCGCCGCCGACGTGGCCGTGGCCCTCGGCGCCGCCGGCTCGGCCCCGGGCGACTACGCCGTCTCGCTCGCCTCCGACGACGTGCGCGACGCCGCCCTCTCGCTCGCCCTCGCCCACCGCACACGCCTCGAAGCCCGCGTGGGCCTCGGCCTCGCCCTCGGCCCCGGCCTCGTCGGCGCCGCCGTGATCGCCTTCGGCATCTTGCCTCCCGCCTACGCGCCGCTCGCCGCCCTGCTCGGCGGCGCGATCGCCGTCGCCCACGTCAAGCGCAGCCCTTGAGCGCGGCGGTTCGTCCCTCGACTTCGGCGACGGACGCGGTCTCGATGTCGCGGGCGGTGGGTGCCGTCGCGCGCCGCGCGTGACGACTTCAGTTCACCTCATCATCCCCGTCCTGCTCCCACCGCCCTGCGCCGGCTGCCTCCCACGCCTCCTCCCGCGTCATCCCCACTGCCAGCCGGATCCGCTCGAACGCGCAGTCCATCAGGCTGCGGAGCTCGGGCGAGAGCTGGAGGAGCCGGGGTAGGAGAGACAGGAACGAGGCGTCGGGCTTGGCGACCATCGCGAAGAGCACGGTGCTGGTCGGCGAGAGCTTGGGGTCATCCTCGCACGCGCTCACCGCGCGGAGGAGGAAAGCGCGGTCGTCGGGGTGCCACGGGCCGGGAGGGAGCGCGTCCAGAGCGTCTCGCCAGTTGGCGTATCTCCAGGTCCTCTGGGCGTCGCGGGCGCGGCGCACGGCGGCCCACTCGTCGTCGGTCACCGGGCCGTGCAGCTCCTCCGGGCCCAGGAAGGCCGCAAAGCAGGCCCGCTTGTGGGCGCGGGCCTCCTCCACCACCTCCGGCGACGGCGGGTCATCGGCCATGGGGCGCCCGTTGTCCACGCGCCCGCCCCACAGCGCGCCGATGAGCACCACGGCCCGCGCGGCGTCGCGCAGCGCGAGCGATCCGCGCCGGAGGTCTGCCCGCAGGAACGACACGGGCGCCGCCCCGAGGTTCAGGTCGTCGTGGACGAACATCTCGCGCAGGCACGGATCGTCGTAGAAGCGCCGCGCCAGCGCGAGTCGATCGGGATCCTGCACCGGATCGTGGGCCTCGAAGAGGAGCCGGCCCATTCCCCAGGAGCGGGTCTCCTCGTCGTCGGAGGCGAGCGCCTCTTCGGCGGCGGCGCGCAGGGTGGCGCGCGGGAGGCGGAGGAGGAGCGTCTGAAATTCCAGCAGCTCTTCGTGCGGCCCGCGGAAGTCGGCGAGGCGACCCTCGATCAGGCGACCGGCGATGGACGAAAGGTTCGCTTCGGGGTGCTCGAAGGCGGCGCGCAAGCCCTGGGCGATGAAGTCGCCGGCGCTGCCCAGCCCGGTGAGATCGCGGGTACAGATCAGCTCTAGCAGCGGGGTCAGATCGGCCCCCGGCGGGTACGCTTGGCCTGCGAACCAGGCGGCGAGGTGCGGGCCGCCCCCGAGCCCGGCGCGCTCCCGCGGAGGCGAGTTAGCCGCGTAGCGCGCCAAGGCGAGGCAGGCCGCGAGGCGGACATCGAAGGGCGCGTCGAGGATCATGCGGACGTGCTCGGCGTCGCTCCGCCGGGCCCACTCCACGCCCCACGCCGCGGCGAGGCGCACGAGCGCGTCGATCCCGCCGGGGCGCGCGATCATCATGGCCCCGAGCCGCGGCAGCGCGCCGCTCGCCCGCAGGGTCCGCTCCGCGGCCTCCACGGCGAGAGGATCGGGCAGCGCGCCGATGAGGCGCGTCAGCGCGCCGTCGCGATCGGGGACGCGATCCTCGGGCTGGTCGAGCAGGGTGAAGAGCTGATCCAAGGTCTCGCGGACGGCAGCCGCCTCCGCGGGCACGAGGCGCGCCAGGGGATCGGACGCGAACCTCCCGAGCCAGGCGGGGAGCTCCACCCGCCCGGCGAGCGCAGCGCGGGCAGGCGCGCGCACCTCGGCCACGGGATCGGCGGCGAGCTTTTCGAGGACGGCCATGGCATCCGCCGCCTGCGCCGAGAGCCCACCCGCGACGACGGCGCGACGGCGCGCCCGCCGGTCCGACGCGAGCCTCTCCACGGCTCGGTCGAGCGGCGCGCCCGCGCGAAGCAGGTCGCCGATCGCGTCCAGCATGACGCGCTCGCAGCGGTAGTCTTCGTCGTTCCGGAAGGGGAGCACGACGAGGGCACGCTCGAGGGTGCGCACCATGCTGTGGTCCTCGATCTGCACCGCCGCGGCCGCGCAAAACCGGAGCGCCTCCTGCGCGGCCCGGCGCGCTCGTTCGTTGCGCTCGTCGAGGCTGGCCGCGAGCGGAGCCAGCGGATCGCGCTCGACCTGCGCGGCGCGGCGGAGGAGGCCACAGGCGTGGTCGGCCATGCGCTGGAGCTCGGCGGAGGTGGCGATGGGGGCGAACACAATCCGGGTCACGGGTGGTCCTCCTGGTGCGGAGGCTACGCAAGGGGCGCCGGTGCGTCGAGACGCCGTGGAGGCGCCGCCGACCGTGTCTGCGGCGACCTCATGGTGTCTCCGTCGCCCTAGACGATGCCGAGTCGTCCGCTGCGGAAAAGGTAGTGATTTCGCGGCGTCGGGCGCATGTCGCTCAAGGTGCAACAGCGCTGCCGGCAGGCGAGGGCGCCCCCGGAAGACCAGGTAGGATACAGTGCGCACGCACGGGGACGCAGGCGAAGGGGAAGGAGCCGGGGGTGGTCTGGTGGTCGGGGGAAAGCCGTGCGGAAAGGCAAGCAGAGGTAGGAGGCATCCGATGGATGAGGCCGGTCGGCCGAGCAAGGTGGGGAGGGTGCCCCGGGGAGGGATCGACTGACCTGCATCATTCGCCCGATGGGGGCACCCAAGGGGTTGCAAATGCGCAAAAAGCCGCAGAGCATTGTGGCTGCGCCTCGGGCGGATGGTTCGTTCGAAGGGCGGAAGGCGGACGGTATAGCGGGATCATTAGCCGAGTAAGACAGTCGGCCTTTGGAAGGAATCGCGGACCGAGATTACGGCTCCGCCAAGCGTTGAACTGACGAGCAAGAGCGATACTACCAGGAGGACCACCGGTGCTTGAGGTTCACTACTTCCAGCGTTTCTCAAAGAAGGAAGACGTTGTCACGAACAACACGCTCTTACTCCTCAACCGACTCCAGCATCACAATGCGAGGGTTTTCGAGGAGGTGCTCCGAGAGATTCTCTCCAACGATGACCTTGTAGTGGGAGCCGTCCTGACAGAGCAGGAGGAGTCCTCGGGCAAGACGATCGCAGACGGCGTGATTCGGCAACGGAGCTTCCACATTGTCCTTGAAACAAAGCTCCATCCAAGCTTCAACATCGGGCAGTTGACTGGCCACCTTTCCACCTTCAACTCCTCCACAGCGGATCTCGAAGTTCTCCTTCTCTTGGCTCCGCAAGAGCCCGCCCACATGGTCGACGCTCAGAGAGCCGTCCAAGAGTACAACCGGAAGCAAGGCAAGTCCGTGCAGCTCGCCTACACCACGTTTGCCAAGATCGTCGAACGGTGCCGCGATGCGATTCCTGAGCACGAGCACGTTATGGTCGAGATGCTCGACGATTTCGAGAACTTTTGTGAATCTGAAGGCCTGCTTTCGAAAAGCGATGATGGCCTTCTGGTCGTCGGTTGCTCGCAATCTCTCCCCGATAATTTGGAGTATCGGCTCTACTATGATCCGAAGCAGTCCCACCGGCCAGCCAAGTACATCGGTTTCTACAAGGACAAGGCGGTCCAGGCGATTGGCGTGCTCGAGAAGGTAGTGCGCGTCGACCGAACCAAGAGCGGATTGCGTGTCATCAGTGGAGGGGCACTCACCCACGACGAGGAGGAACGCATCGGGAAGGCCATGGACAATGCACATGTCTACGGCTGGGACATCACGCACGGATGCTACTTCTTCCTTGCTGGTGAGCTGGCGCGGACCATGTACCGCAAGCAGACCAAGTACCCGCTGCGGAACAGGCGCTACTTTGAGCTGCGTCACGAGCTACAGCTGGACGACAAGAAAGTCCTGCCCGACTTGAAAGCGCTCGCCAAGCAGCTTCGGGACGTAACATGGTAGAAGAGCAGTTCAACCCACGCTCGGATCCGACATTCGGGAGCTTGCTTCGCGCGCTCCCCAATGCGGCTCAAGCGCGCGTTGCCCCGTCGAGCTCCGCGCTCGCAAACAGTACGCTCCGATCCCACAACCGGGAACACCTCCTCTGCGTCAGATTTCGTCTGAGGCCGCACCCGCCGCGAGGAATATGGGATAAGAGGGCCGCCTACCTCTCCTCCGGTCGGCCGTGGTGCTCCAACGGTGAGCGCGCCTTCCGGGCTCCGCGCCCGCCCCCGCCGCTTGCGACCCCGGACCCCGGCGGGTAAGATGACCCCCCCGTCATGCTCCCCGTCTTCGCAGACCCCAAGACCGACGTCGTCTTCAAGCGGATCTTCGGCGATGAAGCGCGCAAGCCGCTGCTGATCGCCCTCCTCAACGACCTGCTCGAGCTCTCGGGCCCGCGCCGCATCCGCAGCGTCCAGCACTTCTCTCTCGAGCAGCGGGTCACGCCGCCCAAGAGCAAGCTCTCGATCGTGGACGTCAAGTGCACGACGGCCTCCGGTCGGCGGTTCGTCGTCGAGATGCAGGTCCTCCCGGTCGAGGGCTTCGAGAAGCGCGTCGTCTACAACGCCAGCAAGGCGTATGTCATGCAGATCCGAGGCGGGGACGACTACCCCAAGCTGTGCGACGTCGTGGGGGTGACCATCTGCAACTTCACACTCTGGCCGACAAAGATCAAGGGCAAGGGGTACAAGGTCCCGATGCTGAGCCGCTGGAGGATGCAGGAACAGAAGAGCGGCCACAAGGGCTTACGGCAGGTCCAGTATGCCTTCCTGGAGCTGCCCAAGTACGGCGCTGGCGAGGCCCCGGAAACGCTCATCGACAAATGGGCCTATTTCTTTCGTGAAGCGAAGAACCTGGAGGTCGTCCCACCAGCTCTCTCCGAGGGCCCGTTCCGGGAGGCGCTCGAGGTCGCGCGGAGATCGACGTTCACGGACACCGAGTGGGAGGAGTATGAGCGCGCCAAGATGGCGGAGCAGGACGAGCTCGGAAGGATCTCCTTCGCGCACCGACAGGGCAAGATCGAGGAAGCTGCACGCGCCGTGCTGACTGTGCTCCGGGTCCGCGGCATCACTGTTCCAGATGCTGCACGCGAACGCATCCTGGCCGAGAAGGATCCAACGCGACTCGAGCGGTGGCTTGAGCGAGCCGCGCTCGCCGCATCGATCGCCGAGGTGCTCGATGAGTCAAGCTGACCAGCCGCACAATCAGCCCATGCTGCTGACCGCGCCTGTGGCGCGGCAGCAGCATGGGCGAGGCGTTCGGCGCGTCGAGAGAATCAATGACCCTCTCGACGGACATCAAGCACCCGAGGAGCGGTAAGCACTACGTCGTACCCCTGGCATCACGCGCCTGCGGCGGTGACGCAGCCGCCACCCGCCGGACAGACTACTTCTTCTTCCGCACCTTCGCGCAGGACTCCTCATCTCCCAGCTCGCAGCCGCGGCCAAAGGCCGCTGTCGCGGCGGCCTTGTCCTTGTCCTTGTGCCCGCCGCGGTGCTCGAACAGAAGCCCGAGGTTATAGCAGCCCGCGGGCACACTCATGTCGCAGGCCTTGATATACAGCATCGCGGCGCGTATCTCGTCCTTCGGCACCCCGCGGCCGTCCTCGACCAGGAGCCCGAGGTCGATGCAGCCCGTGGCGTCGCCCCCGTCGCAGGCCTTGGCGTACGCCGCGGCGGCGCGCGCCTCGTCCTTGCCCACCCCGCGGCCCTCCTCCAGCCGAAGACCGAGGTGGACGCAGCTCGCGATCTCGCCTCCGTCGCAGGCCCGGGTGAGCAGCGCCACGGCGCGCGCCTCGTCCTTGGCGACCCCGCGGCCGTCCGAGAACAGAAGGCCGAGGTCGTAACAACCCTTGACGTGACCGCCCTCGCAAGCCCTGGTGTAGAGCGCCGCGGCGCGCGCCTCGTCCTTGACGACCCCGCGGCCCTGCTCGAACAGAATACCCGCGTTGAAGCAGGTCATGGGCTCGCCCGCCTCGCACCCCTTGGCGTACAGCGCCGCGGCGCGCGCCTCGTCCTTACCCACGCCGCGGCCTTGCTGGAACAGGACGCCGAGGTTGCTGCACCCCCTGGCCTCGCCGCCGTCGCAGCCCTTGGCGTACAGCGCCGCGGCGCGCGCCTCGTCCCGGCTCACGCCGCGGCCCTCCTCGAACAGGAGGCCGGCGTTGAAGCAGCTCGAGGCATCGCCTCCGTTACAGGCCTTGCCGTAGAGCGCCGCGGCGCGCGCTTCGTCCTTGTCCATGCCGCGGCCCTGCTCGACCAGGACGCCGAGGTTGTTGCAGCCCGTGGCGTTGCCCCCGTCGCAGGCCTTGCCGTAGAGCGCCGCGGCGCGCGCTTCGTCCTTGCCCACGCCGTGGCCTTCTTCGAACCGGAGGCCGAGATCGAAGCAGGCCCTGGCATCCCCCGCGTTGCACGCGTCTTCCGGGCTCGAAGGGAGAGCCCGGGACGGCGGCGCCGGGGGAGGAAGAGCCGGCGACGGCGGCGCTGATCCACAGCCTGCCAGCAGGAGCACCCAAACCAGACCGGCCGGACGGCACCACGAGGAGCTCATCGTCATGGCTCGTCCTTCTATCGCAAGACGAGCCCTCGGTGATGCTCGCCGGCACCGCGAGC
The DNA here is from genome assembly GCA_046351295.1 of Byssovorax sp. GTDB lineage: Bacteria > Myxococcota_A > Polyangia > Polyangiales > Polyangiaceae > JAXLYT01. The sequence continues at coordinate 14,798 of JAXLYT010000059.1, read as the reverse complement.
TCGGGCAGCGGTGACGCCGCCGGCGCCGTGGCGCGCTCGTCCTTCGAGCCTTCGCGCCGTCACCTACTGGATCAACTGCTGGCACGATTTCTTGCAGACGGCGCCGCAGTACATGAACCCGGCGGGGCAGGGGTTCACGCCCGTCGATCCTCCGGACCCGTTCTGGGACGGGCTGTAGGTGTGCGCCGTGGCGTCCGGCGTGCAGCCCGCGTTGGGGCCGCGGCCCGCGCACACGTGATAAACGACATCCTGATAGGCCACCAGGTCCGACAGCGTGACCGTCATCCAGGCGGACTCGCGTCCGAATTTCGGGCCGACGGCCCAGTAGCCTCCGGCCCACTGGATCTCGAGCTGAAACCAGTCGGCGTCGCTCAGGTTCCAGCCGAATTTGATCGACGTCGTCGTGACCCCCTCGGAGGTCACCGTGCTCGGCAGCGCGAAGTCGTACATGCAAGCGTCGCCCTTCGACCCGCCGTTCGTGTTCTCCTGGCCCGGGTTGTAGGTGAGGGGGCAGTTGTCCATCTCCTCCGGCAGCACGCCCGGCATGGTCCCCGACGGGACGCCGTCGCAGTCGGGGTCGACGCTCCAGTTGCACGAGCAGCCGTTGGTGGTCACCGGATCACACGGGAGGTTGTCGCCGAACCAGCGCCGCTGCTTCGTCAGCGGATCGGTGACGCGCGCGTACTTGTCGATGGCGAGCGAGTTCAGGTGACCGATCGTCCGGGACCAGGCTTCGCGCAGCGTGTTGCCGCCGCAGTCGAGCGCGGAGAGGTCGCCGACGACGCGCGTCGTGCCGGTGCCGGGCTCGTTCATGAACAGGGGGCCTCCACTGTCGCCGAAGAGCGGGGCTCCCGCCGCGTTCGCCACGTTCCAGTAGGCGATGAAGCTCGGCTCGGCTGCGTAGACGTTGAAGCTGTCGACGGGGTAGTCGAGGTCGAGCCTCTTCTGATCTTCGAACCGGAGCTCGAAGGCGGGCGTCCCTCCGCTCGCGCGGAGCGCGTAGACGTCGTCGCAGGTGGCGAGCGAATTCGTGATGCCGAAGCCGTAGTAACGCATCGGCGCCTGACCCCAGTAGCCGGGCCCGGGGTCGGACGGGGCGCCCTCGAGCCAGGGGCGAACGGGGGTCCGCGCGATCCTCGACGCGAGGCGGAGGATCGCCATGTCGTTTCCGATCTCGCCGGGCCACACGTTGCCGCCTTGCGCGAGCGTGTTGAGGGCCACCTTGCGGACCGCGATCACAGGGCCGCTCGGCTGTCCCTTGTCGTTGACGACCTGCACACCGCCGCAGCCCGCGGTCCCGACGATCTGGCCGGTCCTGGCGTCCTCCATGACGCATGTCCCATCGGGTGGACTTTGGAACGCGCCGCTCTGATAACAGTGCGCCGCCGTGAGCACGTGATAGGGCGTGATGAGCGTCCCCGTGCAGTTGCCGCTCCCGTAGACCTTGACCACGGCCCTGGCCAGCGGGTCATGAACGGTGTCGGCGTACTTGCCCTGCGAGATCGCCTCTTCGGCCGACCCCACGTCTCCGTCCTCCGAAGGTGTGGGAGCTTCGCCGAGGGCGCACCCGGCGGAGAGCGAGGTCGAGAGCAGGGCGAACCAGGCACGGTGGAATGACGCAAGCTTCATGGGAACCCTCTTCAAGGTTTCGATCCGGACACGGCGACGCCGCGTCAGCGGAGCCAGAACGTCCGGCCGATGTCCGCGGCCGTGACCTCCCGCGCTCGCCGCGGGTCGAGAGGGAGACACGGCGCCCCGCGCGTCGTCCCACCGAAATCGACATGACCTCCGTCGAATGTCGGTGACCCCCGGGATCCGCGCCCGCTCGGGCGCGTGACCCGGCGTGACCGCGCTTCCGCGCCGCCCTCCCTTGGCGGCCGCGCGCGGCCCACGTACCCTCGCGCTACCTACCCTTCCGGAGGAGCCGATGATCCCCTCTCGTCCCCGTGCCCTCTTGCTCGCGAGCGCGATCGGGCTCGGCGCGGCGCTCGCCCCGACCGCGGCGCCCGCCTTCTGCGGCTTCTACGTGAACACCGGCGGCGAGCAGCTCACCAACGACGCCACCATGGTGGTGCTCATGCGCGAGGGGCAGCGCACCGTCCTCTCGATGCAGAACAACTACAAGGGCCCGCCGAGCGATTTCGCGATGGTGGTCCCGGTGCCGATCGTCCTCCAGAAGGAGAACGTGCGCACCTTGCCGCGCGAGATCTTCTCCCGCGTGGACCAGATGGCGTCGCCGCGCCTCGTCGAATACTGGGAGCAAAACCCCTGCCCCGACGAGCAACCGGCGCGCGAGCGCATGGAAAAGAGCCTCGCCCCGCCGCCCATGGCCGCCGTGCCCGCGGCCGCCGCGGCGGATCGCGATCTCGGCGTCAAGGTCGAGGCCGAGTTCGTGGTGGGCGAGTACGAGGTGGTGGTGCTGAGCGCCCGCGACTCGGGCGGGCTCGACACCTGGCTGCACGAGAACGGCTACAAGATCCCCGACGGCGCCGAGCCCGTCCTCCGCCCCTACGTCGCCAAGGGGATGAAGTTCTTCGTCGCCAAGGTGATCAGCGCCAAGGTGAAATTCGAGAACGGGCAGGCCGTCCTCTCGCCGCTCCGCTTCCACTACGACGCCGACGACTTCAGCCTCCCGGTGCGCCTCGGCCTGCTGAACAGCGCAGGCAAGCAGGAGATCGTCGTTCACGTGCTCGCGCGCAACAAGCGCTACGAGCTCGCCAACTACCCGAACGTGACGATCCCGACGAACCTCGACGTGGCCGACGAGGTGCGCGATCGCTTCGGCTCGTTCTACGCCGCGCTCTTCGACGCGACGATGGAGAAGCACCCCGGCGCCGTGGTGACGGAGTACGCGTGGGACGCGGGCTCCTGCGACCCTTGCCCCGGCCCGAACCTCGGCCCAAGCGACATGGTGACGCTCGGCGCCGACGCGCTCGGCACGGCCGAGCCCCCGCCCAACCTGGCGACCGACGCGCGCCTCCGCCCCGTCGTCACGCTGAGCGACGTGAGCACCACCGGCGCCTTCTCGGAGCAAGGCCGCCGCCTCGTCGATCGCTACCTGCCGAGCTTCGTTCGTTGCTACACCAACGAATTGCCGCGCGCCGCGAGCCCGAAGGGGACGCTCAAGATCTCGCTCGACTTCCAGGGCCCCCAGAAGCCGCAGAAATACGCGTCCGCCGCGAAGGGCTCGCTCCCGAGCTCGCTCGTGGCCTGCGCCGAATACCCCTTCCGGCAAGGCGGCCTCGGCGTGCGCCACGACCAGGTGGGCTCGCTCGGGTTCACCGTGCACTTCGACCTGGAAGAGGCCCCGCCCGGGCAAGGCTGGTGGAGGCCGCCGCCCGCGAACACCTGGGGCTTCACGCTGACGCGGCTGCACACGCGCTACAGCAAGGAGGCGCTCGGGCAAGACCTGATCTTCCGCGAGGCGCCCGCGATCATGGGCGGGCGGGAGACGCCCGGCCGGCCGGAGCAAGACCACGACGCGAAGCCGGCGCCGTCGAACAACTTTCAAGCGCGCTACGTGATCAGGCATCCATGGACGGGGCCGATCACGTGCAGTAGCCCTCGACGGGGGATGTGGGGCGGGCCGCCGCCGGGCGTGGCCGTGAACACGAGCCCGAAGGCCGCGTCGAACATCGCCTACGTGTCCCGCGGGGGGATCGATCTCACCGCGATGGTGAAGCAGGCGGTGCCGGATCTGGGCCTGATCCCGCCTCCGGTGGTTGCGCCGAAGGCCGCGACCGGCGGGTCGTGCGCGTGCTCGATCGTGCCCGAGGAGCAGTCGGGGGCGATGGCGGTCGCGGCATTCGCTTTCGCTGCAACGATCGTCCAGCGGCGGCGCCGGCGGGGGTAGCGAGGCCCCACGACGAGGCCGTCCCGCCGCCGAGCTCAATCGATCTGGACCTTCAAAACCACCGTGTTCCCGCCCTCGGGCAGGACGAGCCGGCGCGCCCGGACCGAGTCCTCGACGCAGCGTGCGTAGCTCGCCGGCTGCGGTCCCTCCCAGCGCGCGTCGATCACCACGTCATCCTCCACCTTCAGCACGATCTGCCCGCTCCCGGCGACCGCGGCTCCGCCCATGAGGCCCTCCACCGCGCACCGCGCGTAGCCACCGAGGTAGGCGGCCGCCTCGATGTTGGTCTTCGGCGGCGGCCCCTCGTCCACATGGACATCCGGGTGCGCGAGGCGCACCACGATCGCGGCCCTCCGCGCGTCCAGCGCAGGCGACAGGCCGGCGGCGTCCCGATCGAGCACCGAAAGCGCCAGCGCCCTCGCGCTCACGGGCAAGCGCTCGTCCTCCGCGAGCTGCACGCAGAGCCACACGACCTCCGTGCCGCCCAGCTCGCGCATCGCTTCGAGGATCGGGCGGAGCTGCGCTTCGTCCGCGCGGGCCCCGCGAGCAAGCGCGAGCAGCCGGGCGCGCGCCGCCTTCGTGGCCGCCTGGTCGCCCCGGGCCGCGATCTCCCGGGCCATGTCGCGCAAGCGGGGATCGCCGGCCGAGAGCGCCGCAGCCTGCTCCTCCGCCCGCGGCGCGCAGGCCACGCCCGCGGCGCCGAGGAGGGCGTCGAGGGCGAGCAGCCCCGCGGCCGCGGCCAGACCCCGCGCCGTGCCCACCGGTCCTCGCGCTCGCTTCATCGACACCCGGTGCGACGTAGCACGTGCCGGCGCGACATGCTTCGCGAGATTCGGCTCGTCATCCGCTCCCACCCCTCGTCGATGCCCAGCGTGTCGAGGGACGCCATCACGCGCGCCCTCGGCATCGCGACGACGAAATCGATGTATTTGGTCGCGCGGAGCTCGCCCTATAGAGAGCTGGCGACAGTGCCACCCAGGAAGTATTCGCACCCGACCGCGTCGAAGGCCGCCGCGACGAGCAGCGCAACGTCGAGCGCGATTATCGTCATACTCGCGCTTCCCCGCCGTCACACGGTGTCGTCGGGCACCGCGCCGAACAGCCGCAACGCCACGGCGCGGCCGTAGAGGCGAGCCGTCAACCGGACCCGCATCTCGTGCTCGTCGGCCCGCGGGTGCCGGTCGCGGAGACCGGCCAACGCGAGCTCACGCACCGTCTGGGTCAGGCCCATCGCGACCTCCAGCCGGCGCTCCGGCGGCATGGCGCGCAGGAGCTCGTGGTAGCGGGCGTTCGCAACGGGCGACGTGTCGATCATGATCCGAGCCTAGCACACTGGCATCGGGATTCATGCTCGGGCGCTGCCCTCACCAGCGAAGCACCCTGACACCTGGGATTCTCGGGAAGCTGCGCTCGTCTCGGGTTGCAACATCATATCCGACCGCGAGCGCGGTCGCCGCGATCAAGAGGTCGTGTGCGCCGACAGGCGATCCTCTTGACGCAAGCTCGGCGGAGAGGCGAGCGTGCACGCGCGCGGCTACAAGATCGAACGGGACCAAAGACAGCTCCGCAAGCAACCGTTCGACGAAGGCTTCTCGTCGGGCACGTTGCGACGATTCAACCGCTCTGTGCACTCTATGCAAGAGCTCCGACGCCGTAATTGTCGCGATGGCCACCGGCTCGTCCCCGTAGTCGTGGAGTATACGCTCGAGATCAAGCTTTCCGCGCTCTGCGGCGACGAGCACGCTGGAGTCGATCAGGGCTCCCACGGGGTCTCCGGGAGCACCGGCTGGTTCCCCGCAACTTCGTCGACGGCGTCGAGGTAGGCGTCGTCCGGAGGTGGTGCGGCTTGCAGCAGCCGGACGAGGTCCCGAACTGTGCCCCGCGCAGGAGCGATCGGCTCGATCCGGCAGACCGGTTCTCCTTCGCACTCGACGACGAACACGTCCCCGCGCGACCGGACCCGCTCGATCACGTCCGGGAATGTCTGAGCTGCCTCGAGGGAGGAAATGTGCGATTCCATGGCCCCATTGTACCCGCTTCGGCTCGTCTGACAACCCGCCAAGCAACACCTTCCACGCGACGACTGCTCCCGTGGGTCAAGCCGCAGCCGTCGGCAGCCGGACCGGAGCACCTACGAGACGCTGGCTGCCCCTACGGCGCCCTACCGAGAACCATCCCACCTGAAGAGTGGCTCATCGGCCTGGATGTCGTGACGCCCGGATGACGACGCTCCATGCACAAGAGATCGCCATGTGCTCACGCCGTTCCTTCCAACGAATTTTGAGGTCCGGAGTCGTCAGCCGGACGCCTCGCGGGTCTGCCGCCGCGCGAAGCGCGGCCGGCAACAGCCGCTTGCTCGGCCGAGCTGCGCGCGCCGAGGAACACCACGCGGGACCAGAGCAAGACCCCGCCTCTTTCCGGCCCGTTCCCGTTCCCGTTCCCGTTCCCGTTCCCGATTTCTGGTTCTGGGCCCGGCTCATTGGCTCCCCTGAAGGTTTTTGGCCATCTTGATGAGCATCGAAGCAATCCTCTCCAGCATCGTCTTGCACTCGGCGTGACGCTCCGTCGTCGTGAGCTTCAGGCGCAAGAGCACATCGTAGACCGCCGCGCACTCCGTCGCAGACCCAACCGCGGTCAGGTAGTATCGGCGCTTGTCCGGCTTGGAGAACTTGCCCGCTCCTTCTGCGATATTGAGCACGATCGACGTCGCGGCCCGCCCGAGCTGGTCGGCCAAGTGGCTTCGGCCGCGAGGCAGGTGCTCGATGGTGTCGTCTGCCAGGATCAGGAAGTCGAGGGCGAGCTGGTGACGTCAAGGCGCTCATGGTCGAAGGGCATGAAGGAGCTCTCGCAGGTGGAGGCAGGATGGCGAAGGCCAGGGGGTGAAGGCCGGAGAACGGGAACGGGAACGGGAACGGGAACGGGCCAGAACCGGAGCCAGAATGACAGCCTTCATGTAACGCACTGCCAGCGTTGTCTCCGGCCGAACTCATGGCGGAGCAGCGGGCCATCCATATGCCGACCTACCGAATCCGCCCACAGGCGTAACTATCCAGACCTGCCTTCCCCAGCTCCTTATTTTCTACAGCTCGCTCCTCGCCCCCGAACGGACCTCCCGCCCGGAAGCGATGTCGATGATCCGCCTCTTTTCGCCCGGTAGCAATCCCCACCCACCCCTTCTGGTCGATTTCGACAGGTCCGTCGAGCTCGCCTCGGCACACCTGTCTCGCCCATCTCGCCCGTTTACCACACGTCCTTATCTTACCCACCCCTGCGAGCGCATCCGCCCGATCCCTAACCTCGCCCCGAGGCACAGCACCTCGCCAGGGGACGACCGGATCTGGCCCCCAACCCGCCCGCGCATCCTCTACCGGACCACCGCACCCTGTAGACTCTGCGCGCACCCCCTCCGGCCCGGCGAATCCTCGCGCGAGCCGCGGTTCCGGCCCCTGCGTCCGCTCGCCCGGTGCCTCCGCCACCGTACCTGTTGCCGACAACGCCCCCCTTCGACGCACCGGTCATCCCCCCAGCGAACCCCCTCAGCGATACGTAAACCGCACCTCGTGGTCGCAAATCCGCGCCACATCCCCCTCCTCGATCACCTTCCGCGCCACCCGCGTCCCGTTGATCTCCACCCCGTTCGTCGACCCCATATCCGCGATGAAATACTGCCCGCCCTGCACCTCCACCAGCGCATGCTGCCGTGACACATTCGGATCCTTGATCACCAGATCTGCGCTCTGCTTCCCCCGCCCGATCACGAACGTCGCTTTCCCCACAGCATAACGCTGCCCCCCGTAAATCACCGAGAGCGCCGGACCCTGCGGAGCAGCGGCCGCCGGCGGAGGCGGGGCAGCGAGCACCGGGCGGGCAGCGGGCGGGCTCGGCGGCGTGGGGGGAGCGAAGCGCGGCGGTGCTGGAGGGGCCGGTGGGGGCAGCGGCGGCGCAGGAGGTCGCGGGGGCGGAGGGGGCGGAGGAACATGGGGAAGACCGACCAGGGGTGGAGGTGGAGGAAGCGGAGGACGCGGCGGCCACGGCGGCGCGACGGGCGGCTGCGGTGGCAGTGCCTGCGGTGGCGCAGGCGGCAGCGGTGGCAGGGCCGGGGGCGACAGCGTGCGCGCTCCATGTAGGGACGAGGGTGGCGGCGGAGCAGGTGGCGCGAGCGTTCCTTGTGCGGGTGTGAGCGTCGCGGGTGCGCTGCGCCACCCGGGGGGCAGGGGCCGGTCGTGGCGCACGCCGCGCTGGCGGAGGTACTGTTTCAGTGCCTCGTTGATCACGTAGTCGATCGAGCACTCCAGATCGGCGGCGAGCAGCTCGAGGCCCTCCCACAGCGTGTCGCGGCACTGGAAGGTGCGCGGGTGCTTGGCCAGCGGGTCGCTCGACCCCGGCGCGCCGTGGACTTGGGAAAGCGGTGCCATTCCATGCCTCTCCGGCGGCTCGATTCGGCCGCCTCGATCAGGAAGGGCCGCGGCCGCTGCGCCGCTTCGGAGGTGCGGGACGATTTCAGCTATCGAGGAGGAACTCGAGCTCGTGGTCGCCGATGCGCACCCGATCGCCGTGCGCGATCGGCCAGCGGGCCACGCGCTCGCCTTGCCGCTCGATCCCGTTGGTCGAGCCCATGTCGACCAGGTGGTAGCGGCCGTCGACGAGCTCGATCAGCGCGTGTTGCCGCGAGATGTCCGGGTCCTGGATCGCGAGGTCGCTCGACAGCGGGCCGCGGCCGATCACGAAGCGCGGTTTGTTCACCCCGTAGCGGATGCCGTCGACCACCACGGAGAGGCGGGGCGGCACGGTGGCCGGGGGCACGGGCGAGAGGCGCGCCGTGCCTCGGCGCGGCGGGCGGGGAGCGGGCAGGTAGGTGCGCTGGAGCGTGGGTGTGTTGCGCTCGCGCGGTGGATCGAGGGGTGCGAGCGATGCGCTCTGGGCGAAGAGCGCGCGGGAGGACGTGGGCGTGTTGCGCTCGACCCAGGTGCTGCGCTCGCTGGACGGCCCGGGTGCGTCGGTGACGGTGACCCCGTGTGGAGGCCGGGGCCGGCTGCGCTGCTGGACGAACGACCGCATTGCCTCGCCGATCAGCGTGTCCACGGAGCAGCCCTCCTCCTGCGCGAGCGCCTCGAACGACGCCCAGAGCGCCTCGCGGCACGCGATCATGTGCTGGCCCACCGGCTGCGAGGAGCGCGGGGCGGGCTCGCTCGGCGGCTCCTCCGGCGGCGCGCCGTAGAGCGCGTCGCGGGCCAGCGAGAAGCCCGCGAGCACCTCGCGCAGCACCACGAGGCAGCGTCCATCATCGCACACGGCGAGGTGCCGATCGACGGCGCGCGCGTCCTCCGGATCGAGCTCGGAGGCCGCGTGGACGGTGAGGAGCTCGGGGTCGAGGTGATCGGCCGCGGACGCCCCCGGCGCGCGGAGCGGCTCGCCGAGCAGGCGGCGCAGCGGCGCCTCGTCCGTCGAGCCGGGGGTCGATCGCGCGGACATCACCACGCCTCCATCTTGAACCAGACGCTCTGCATTTTCATCTCATTCGACACGGAGCACCCGCCTGAAAGAGGGCCCCAGCGTGGCCATGATTTCAGCACCGACGGCCTCGGGCGCGGCGAGCATCGCGAGCGACCGGACCGCGCCCTCGCGGTAGAGCTGCCGGAAGCGCGCCATCGAGAGGGCCGGCTGGCCGAGGGTCGTTCGCACGGCGGCGAGCGCGGTGTGCTCGCCTGGATCGCCCGGCGAGAAGCGCCGCGCGCCGAGGGCGATCGCCGCCTCGTGCGGCGCGAGGCTCTCCAGCACCTCGTAGAAGTAGACCGCGTACCGGTAGAGGCCGAGGTACTTGCGATCGCTCACCGACGCGGCCGAGAGCGACAGCGACGCGGCCCAGGCCTCGGCGTCGAAGCGATCGTGCAGGAAATCGAGGAGCATCGCGTACCCCACCGGATCGACGCGGTGCACCTTCTCGATCGCGCGCTCGGCGCGGATCGCCAGCGTGGGGTCGACCGCGCGCGGCTCGACCACCTCCTCGCGCGCGCCCACGATCTGCCGCGCGCCCTCGCGCTGCATCCGGCGCACCGCGTTGCGGCCGAGGTAGAGGTAGGGCCACGAGGTGAGCCAGAGCCGGGCGTCGCGCGGCGCCTTGCCGTAGCTCGCCGAGATGTCGTCCGGGTCCCAGCCGGGCGAGAGCCAGGTGAGCACCGCCTCGCCGGCCACGTCTTCCCCTTGGGCACCGTGCGCGCGGAACCGCAGGCGCAGGAGCTTCTGCACGTCGCAGGGCATGGTGAGCAGGCGCTTGCGGTTGTCGATCGTGGGATCGGCGAGGAGCCGGCAGATCCCGTCCGACCGGTCGTACTCGTCGCAGCCGGTGCAGCAGGGCGGGGCGCCGGCGGCGACGAAGGCCATGGGCCGTGGAGCCTAGCACCGCGCGAGCGCGCTGCGAGGCGGGCTTCTGCTGGTCAGCGCGAGCTGCGGTCAGCGCGACCTGCGCCGGGCGGCCCAGAGGCCGAGCATCGCCAGGGCCGAGAGGGCGGCGGGCGCGTCGTGCTCCTCGGCGGGCACCGAGCAGCCGCAGCCGCCGACCTCCACCGATCCATCACCGTTTCCACCGGCCCCGGTGGTGCTCGCCGTGGTCGTGGTGGTGGTCATGCTCCCGCCGGCGCCGCCGGTGCCCATGGGCTGCGTGACCTCGGTGGTGAGCGAGAGCTTGGTGTAGGCCCCGTCGAGCTGCCCGGCGGAGGCGATCATCACGTAGACCGAGGTGGTCCCTGCGGGCACGTCGATCTCGCCGGTGAACGCGCCGGCCTTGCCCTTCATGGGATCGATCACCTTGACGTCTTCGTTGGCCTTGAGCGGCTTGTAGGTGAACGTGATCGGGTCCGATCCGAAGCGCACGAGCACCTTGGGCGCGAAGGGCGTCCCGCCGGTGCCGAATCCACCGCCGCCGATCTCCACCTTGGTGAAGCCCACCGTGAGCTTGGCGGTATTCTCCGGCAACGCGCCGTGCACCTGCACGACGCCGGGCGTGTACCCGCTGGAGGTCTTCACGCCGTTGGTCTGCGTCCCCGGCGCGAACCACAGGTTGCTCAGCGCCTTGGGCCCGCTCAACGGATCTCCCTTGTACTCGAGGATGCGCTGGCACTGCGGGAGCAAACCGCGCGCGGTGAAGGCCGCGGAGAGCGCGTCGGAGATCGGCTGTCCGAGCGGGCTCGCCTCGATGGCGGAGAGCGCGAGCTTGGCGAAGTCTTCATACCCGAGGTTGCCCGTCGGGGAGCTGTTCATGGCCGTGAAGATCGCCCCGTCGTACAGGGGCTTTTGCTCCGCGGTCAGCGTCTTGCGCACGTCCCAGAGCGAGGCCGAGAACATGGTGGCGTCCTGGTGCACCTCGCCGCCGACATCCGAGGGACAGCTATCGGGCGCGGTGAGCGAGCGGATGGCCGGAGACCCGGGCGCGAAATCCTGCGAGGCATATTCGCCCACGTCGGGATCGCCGGTGAGGGCGGAGGAGAAGTAATCCGCGAGCCCCTCGTTCATCGCCCCGGGCGACGCGCTCGCGCCGAACGCATCCATGTGCGACGTGCCCGCGAGCTTGAGCGTGACGTTGACCACCGCGTGGGTGAACTCGTGATAGACCACATCGCCGTCGTACGAATAATCCTTGAGCGGCCCCTGCCCGAACCACATGGCCCCTCCGTTGATCCCGAACACCGCGGAGAAGAGCGGGTTCTCCGGCGCGAAGAACGCGTTCTGGAAGGGGACGAGCGGGAGGTTCGGGTCCGAGAGCTTCGACGGATCCTGCGTCTGGTAGCCGTCCGGCAAGCGCAGGTTCGAGACGGTGGGGATGGGCGTGCCCGCGTTGACATCGAGCTTGTCGTCATAGCCGCGGAAGAAATCGTAGGCCCGGTTGACGTGGTAGAACATCGACACCTCGGCGAAGGCGTCCTCCGGGTCGGTGTCGCCGCCGGGCGGGATCGGGTAGTCGCCGTTCGCGTCGGGCGCGGCGATCTGGAGCAGATCGCACGAGTGGATCTTGATCGGGAAGCCCGGGATCGATTTCAGGCTGTGCTTGTCGATGCAGGTGAGCGACTGCACGCGCTCGTTGTCGAGCGTCATCTTGTCCGCGGCGACCGGGAGGGTGGTCTTCACGAGGTCCGGCGATTTGACCGGGTTGCTCGGGTACACCGACGCCTCGTTGAGCGACCGGACCGCGTCGTACACGGAGAGGATCTCCCCGCTCGCGGCGTCCACGATCACCACGGGCATCGAGGGCACGCCGGGCCGCGGCGCGCTGTCGACGCCGTAGGCGAGCTTGACCCCGTCCGGCGTCGGGAAGAGCGCGAGGAGGGCCCGCGCCGGATCGGCCGGCATGCCGGTGCGCGCCGCCGCGATGCTCGCCGCGTCGTCCGCCTTGATCGCCGGGACGACCGACGCCGGGAGCTCGTCCTCGAGCGCGGCGCTGACGAGCCTCCCCTCCCCGCCGGCGCCGAACACGACCGCGACGCCGCGATCGACGACGCGCAGGCCCTGGTGCACCTGCGCGAGCTTGACGACGCGCTCGCCGCTCCGCAGCGAGACCACGCGCCCGCCGTCGAACGAGAGCGCCGAGGCGCCGGGGATCTGCTCGCCCGCGATCCTCGCCGCGGCGCCCTCGATCGCGCCGGATCCGGCCGCGAAGCGCCCCGTGCGGGCCGTGAACGTGGCGGCCCCGGCGAGGGCCGTGCTCCCGAACGTGGCGCAGAGGAGGCCGGCGGCGAGGCAGGTGAGCGAGGTGAGACGACGCATGAGGGAGCTCCTTCGACACGGGCGCCTGCATCGGCGGCCTCGCGCGGGGCGCATGGTACGCGCACGAAATCGGCCCGATCAATGCGTGGAAAGTTACCGCGAGGCTGCGTTCTCATGCCCGCGCGCGAGCGCCGAGCGCCGTCAGAGCGCGATGATGGTGTACGGGCAGTCCTCGTGGATCTTGTCCATGTCGCAGGGCGTCGGCGGCATGCAGTCCACGTACTCCGGGCAGCTCGGATCCTGCTCGCAGCCGCAGCCGCAGTCGTTGTTGAAGGCCTTGGTGTTGGGCTCGCACATGTAGTCGATGACCATGCACTGCGCGGGATCTTTGCTCACGTACTTGCGCCACCACTCCTTGTCGGGGTCGCACGCGCAGGCGATCTTGGTGCAGCCCACCGCGCCGTCTTCCCCGCAGGTGCAGGTGTTGCAGCCGTCGAGGGCCGGGAACGACTCGCCGGGCTCGTACGTCTTGCCCGCGTACACGCAGGTCGCGCATGCCTTCTCGGTGCATGCGACCGCGCCGTCGTCCCCGCAGGTGCAGGTGTTGCAGCCGTCGGTCGCGGGGAAGGTCTCCCCGGCCATGTACGTCTTGCCGCCGTAATCGCAGGTGATGACGCATGCCATGGCGGTGCACATCGCCGAGCCGTTCTCCGCGCATGTGCAGGTGTTGCACCCGTCCGGCGAGGGGAAGCTGTCACCGACCTGGTACGTCTTCCCATCCACCGTGCAGGTGGTCACGACCGTCCCCTCGCAGGCCGAGCCGACGATCGCCCCGGCAAAGATTGCGGCGATGACGAAGCGATCGCGCCGGAGGAGGCGGAGCGCGTGAGAGGCATGGGCGCGGGGAACGTGAGCCATGGCGGGATCTCCGGAAAGCTGGGCCGCGGCGCGGCACCTCGCCGAGGATCAATGAAAGAACCATGCCGCCGCGAGGCGTGGTACGTGAGCGCCGATGAAGACCCTCGTGCTCACCCAGAGCGATGTGCGCGGCCTGCTCGACATGGAGCAGGCCATCACCGCGGTGGAAGCAGCCTTCGCCGCCCACGGCCGCGGCGAGACCTTGATGCCACCCAAGGTCTACCTCGGCCTGCCCCAGCACGGCGGCGACTTCCGCGCCATGCCCTCGTACTCGGCGGGCGCCGCCGGCGTGAAGTGGATCAACTCCCACCCCGACAACCCGAAGAAGCACGGCCTCCCCTCGGTGATCGGCCTCTACGTGCTGAGCGACCCCGACACGGCCTTGCCCCTCGCCATCCTCGACGCGACCTGGCTCACCGCCGTGCGCACCGGCGCCGGCGCCGCCGTGGCCTCCCGCCACCTCGCCCGCAAAACCTCGCGCACCCTCGGCTTCATCGGCAGCGGCGTGCAGGCCCGCACCCTGCTCGCCGCCCACCGCGCATGTTTCTCCGATCTGGCGGTGATCGCGGCCGATTCGTCGCAGGCCGCCGCCGAGCGCTTCGCAGCCGAGGCCGGCGGCAAGGCCGGGACGATCGCCGAGGCCGCCGCATGCGACATCGTCTGCACGGCCACGCCCTCGCGCGCGCCGGTGATCGAGCGGGCGTGGGTGAAGGCGGGCGCGCACGTGAACGCGATGGGCGCCGACGCGCCCGGCAAGCAGGAGCTCGACCCGCGGATCTTGAAGGACGCGCGCATCTTCATCGACGACGCCGAGCAGGCCCTGGAGAGCGGCGAGGTGAACGTGCCGCTCCACCACGGGCAGCTCTCGCGCGAGGCCATCGCCGGGACGCTCGGCCAGGTGATCGCCGGGCGGATCGAGGGACGCCGGTCGGACGAGGAGATCACGATCTTCGACTCGACCGGCCTCGCCTTGCAAGACCTGGCGCTCGCGCGGCTCATCCACGAAAAGGCGCGCGAGAAGGGCGTCGGGCAGGCGATCGATCTGCTCGGCTGAGCGGCCTCAGCCCGCGCGCACGAGGTCCTCGGCCGGCGCCCAGCAAGCATGGGTGCCGCTCGCGATCCGCTCCGGCAGGAGCACCCGGGCGATCGGGCCCTTCGCGATGTCCATCAGATCGAAGATCTGGCACTCGCTCCTGTCGTTGTTCATGTCTGACACGAAGGTGACGACATACGCGTCTTCTTCCCGCGCGCTCCCCGTCTTCGGGGCGATGGGCGCCTCGCTCGCGAACACACCCTCGGCGAACTTGTGGCGCTGCTTCGCCATCGTCTT